>JAERMQ010000097.1 GCA_016844745.1 Ignavibacteria bacterium
TGAGGAAGGCACTCATATTTTAACTATCAATAGCATTGAAGGAATAAAAGTAAAGTCAATAGAATGGATTAACAAAAAGAACGGGAAGCAAGATTTCATCATAGATTTGAAGGATTATGCTGCCGGAATATATTACATCGTACTTACCTCACCAATGAAGGTAATATCAAAGAAGTTGGTAGTAATTAAATAGAAAATTCGCAGCAGTAGCGGAGTTCGAGAATAATACGAATAATTAATAATTAGAAATTGTTTAACTTTTATGGAGACTAATATGAAAAAATATTTAATCTTTTACGTATTCCTTATTATAGGATGTAAGGAAAATTCTAATCCTATACAAGAGCAGCCGATAGATACCACTAAATATACTTATGAAGTATATATTGATGGTTACGATAAAGGCGAGTTTATAATTTGGTTCAATGGTTCTTATGTCGATACGCTAAGGATGTTTGTTACGGCATGGAGTTCGACATTCACAGCTAAAGAGGGGAGAAACGAATATCATATATATACAAGTGATTGTGGAACTAACTTCGGGACGTTTGATTTAACAAAAGAGAAACCGACTAAACGGCATTATATCGGTTGTCGTAAAAAGAAATAATCATTAACATTAAATTATAATTATGGGAATAATACAGAGATTAATCGGCGGGGCTGTCAAAAAAGCAATTAAAGAAGAGCGACATAAAAAGCCGCTGATTAAACAATTCGTGTCAAATCGGCAGCAGTACAAACTGGGCAGCATTGCAAATAAGGCTGTTAATCTGAAAAAGTGTACTATTATTGTACTAAGAAAATATCAATTTCTTGATAAATCACTTAAATAATTAAGGTTAAGAGAAATTTTAAGTGATCCCAAGGGGATTTGAACCCCTATTACCAGCGTGAAAGGCTGGTGACCTAACCATTAGTCGATGGGACCAATTTCAAAAGATTACAAAATTACGACAATTAATTTTAAGTACAAAAAATTATTTTTACAATTTTTTTTAATTTCAAGAGTCACAATCACAATGAAAGTGGGTTTAATTAAAAAAGTCTTGCTTAAATAGTAAAAACATTGTAATTTGTTTTTTTTTCAAAATAATATAGGAAAACTTATTTTTCACACTGTTACGGTTTTAACTAAGCATGTATGCTTCGATTAAGCTAAGAAAAAAGCAAAGTGAAGTGTATTTGATTAGCGAGGATAATGAACTTAATGAATGGTTTGCTTTGTTGCAAAGGTTGGATTTTGCCTTGTTTTGGCAATGTCGGAAAAGAATTTTTTGTTAACGTAATTCGAAAAGTGTGAAGAAAATAATAGTTATCATATTAACCATCGGCGTATCTAATTGCCTGACGAATTTATTTGCCGCAGAGCAAAAATCATCCCGTGAATTCAATTCGGTTCTAAACTCATTGGTATTTTTCCGGCTTCCGGTATTGTTATTACTTTCCGAACAAAATTTAATAAAAGAAACTCTATTAAAAAATCAGCAGAAAAATGAACCAAAGCCTCCGCTTTTTTTGCGAAGGAATTTCTCGAGATATCAGGATGGTACAGAGCAATTCGGGAGGCGAAGCAAATCCGAACCGCCCGGTCTGAAATACTCTTATGAAATGGATAGTTCCGATGTATATAAATTTACTCAAAAGGAAGAAGTTGACAGCCTTGATATTAGCTACCCCACTCCATTAACGCTCGATGAATACCTTGCTTTGCGCAAGAAAGCAATTGGTACAAGACTCTGGGATTCAATGCTGACAAGCTATGATTTGAAAAGAGCCCTAAGCGGAGGCGACCTTGCCCGGCTGCTTTCTCAATCTACCGGGCTAATGATACCGGTTCCACCGAATCCACTCATGGGATTATTCGGTAAGCCTCAAATTAATATAAACGTAAATGGCGAAGTTAACCTTCGATTAGGCTGGCGCTGGGACTCTCAAAATCTCGGTACGGTATCGGCTTTCGGGCAAACGCAATCTTCACCGATTTTCAGCCAGGACATAAGATTAAACCTGAGTGGCTCGATAGGGGATAAATTAAAATTAGGAACCGACTGGAATACTAAAAGCACTTTCGATTATAATAATAAATTTAAAATCGGCTACGAAGGCGAAGATGATGAGATAATAAAGTTGATAGAACTCGGTAATGTTACCCTGCCATTGCAATCTTCATTAATATCCGGAGGTCAGGCATTATTCGGAGTCAGGGCTGATTTCCAATTCGGACCCTTATTCCTGAAGACTCTTTTTTCGCAAAGACGCGGCGAAAGAAAATTCGTCGATGTACGTGGCGGAGTAAGCAAACAGCCTTTCTCTATTCGTGCTTACGACTATGCGAAAAACCACTTCTACCTCGATACATCGTATATTTCAATATATAAGGAATATTTCAAGTATTCAACACCGATAACACCCACTAATCAGTCAGCCAAAAGAATAAATCAAATCGAAGTATGGGAATCCCAGACCGAAACACGGGAACTGCCCAGGACCTCGCAGGCTGTTGCTTATGCCGATCTACCGCCAATTCGTGCTTACACAGGAGAAAAGTATCCCTACTCATACAAACAAACCCAGATTCAGGCGGGAATTATCGAAACCGGCAGATTCGGTTTAATGGATTCAAACCGTTATGAAATTGATTATAATCTTGGAACCATAACCATTTTGAATCCACGGCAGGACCGTACTTATGCTGTTGCTTACCGCGTAGAAGGTCCGACTCTTGATAAAAAAGACGACCTGTATTATGGTACTTTTATTAGCGGCGTATTGAGCAACACACCCGATACCCTTGTATTGAAACTGATTTACCGCCCAAATCTGCAACCCGGCTTTAAATCGCTTTGGTCGAGACAGATGAAAAATATTTATTCAATTAACGCTACTAATATAAATACTACCGATACAAAAGTAAATGTCTGGTATATAAATAAAGGTAATGATTCCTCAGATGTCCTGCAGGGAGCAGCCGATAAAATCGTAACCATTCTCGGTGTTGACCAGGTTAATAGCTTAGGACAACCGCAACCTGACGGGCAATTCGATTTACGTCCGCCTTTTTTCAACTTAAGAACCGGTGAGATAATATTTCCGCATCCGGAGCCATTCCGTGGAAAACTGCGGGATTATTTTACTTTAAAAGGTAATCCTGATATAGCAGAGCAATACGTTTATAATGAAATTTATGATACAACTTATGATATTGCCCGGCGTAATACTAATAAAGACAGATTCGTTATATCCGGCGAAGTTTCAGGCAAATCTACCGGTAAAATAGCCCTTGGCGCATACAATCTTGCCCCGGGCAGTGTTCGCGTATCTTTGGACGGTGTTCCGCTGCGTGAAAATGAAGATTATATGGTGGATTATTACGCCGGCAATCTTACTATACGCAATCAGCGAGCCAACCTACCTAATGCTAACCTGCGGGTTGAATATGAGCAGCATGATATTTTCAATATATCAACGAGAACATTAACAGGTATCAGGGGAGATCTGGAATTATTGAAAACAAGGACAATGAACTCCATGCTGGGTTTTACCCTGATGCACTATAATCAATCTGCAATAATCGACAGGGTTAGGCTTGGTGAAGAGCCTGTTTCCAATTCAATGTTCGGGTTTGATGGCAAGTTCCAGCTCGATGCTCCGTGGTTAACCAGGGCATTAAACTGGATACCTTTCTATGATACAAAAACCCAATCATCAATGGGTTTGCGTGGGGAATGGGCTATGATGCTGCCGGAACCTAATACCCGTTATTCTTCAGTACCGGAGGATAATAACGAACCTGTGGTTTATATCGATGACTTCGAAGGCGCACAAAGATATATATCGCTTGGTTTAAATCCAACACAATGGATACACGCCTCCCAGCCTCAGGATAGTACAATATCCTTGACCGACGAAGAACGCTCGAATTATCGCGGAAAAATGTTCTGGTTTCAGCATTTCATACCTATTATTGATATTCAGACGGTATGGCCCAATAAATCCTATCAGGTTGGTCGTCAGAAATTCAGTCCCCTTGAAATTTCTTTCAACCCAAACCGGCGTGGTATATATAATAAAAATATAAATTTTGTCGATACGCTTAATCCTGCTTTTATTGCAGATAGAGCAAAATATCTTAGTTGGCAGGAGGACAACCGGTGGAGAATTTGGGGCGGTATGCAACGACTTTTCTCGTCATTCAATACAAATTTCGATACTGAAAATATCGAGTACATTGAAATAACTATGCATACCGATGGAGATGCTAAAATGTTTCTCGAATTGGGTCAAATCAGCGAAGATATTATACCAAATAAAATTCTCGATACCGAAGACGGAATAACATCAGGAAATCCAATGCCTAACGGAATAATCGACGTTGGTGAGGATGTGGGTATTGATGCAGCTAATAATGCAATTGAAAAGGATGAAATCAATCCAAGAGGTTTTAAATATCCGCTTAATTTGGAGAACGACCCTGCAAGGGATGATTACAAATTTGACTTTTCAAAAGATGATGCATCAAGAGCAGATATTGATTTCGAAAATTATAATAATTTCGAAGGTAATGCATCCGTTTCCGAAACAGGTCAATTCCCTGATGCGGAAATATTAAATACCAACAATGGACAATCTATTGCCTTGGATAATAGCTTTTTTGGTTACGAAATCAATCTTGACAGAAATCCGAATACCAATCCACAAATAGTTGGTGGTAATAACGGTTGGTGGACTTATCGAATACCGATTCGCAAACCTTCATATAAGGTTGGTAATCCTCTCTTTTCCAATATCCAATATATTCGTGTGTGGTTCAAAGGGGGAAGTATCAAACTTCAGATTGCCGATTGGAAGTTAGTCGGTTCACAATGGCAAAGAGTAAGTAATTTCCAGCCTAACGTAGCGCCCGATGATAGCGTCCTTCAGCTTGGATTCGTTAACAGGGAAGATAATTCCGGTCCTCCGAATTATTACTGTATGCCCCCGGGAGTTGAACCTCCCGTTCAAATAGGTGGTCAAAATACCGGAACCGGCGAAAAATACTTCCTAAACGAACAATCCCTTTCGGTAAACGTGAAAAATCTTCGTTATGGCGAAGAACGTATGGCTGTCAGGATTTTCAGACCTGTTGACTTGTTCTATTATAAAAGAATGAAATTTTTCATTCATGCAGATGCAACAATGCCCGAAGCTAATAATTCGACAATAAAGGCTTACGCTTATGTTCGATTCGGGATTGATTCGGCAAATTATTACGAATATCGTACCCCGCTTGTGCATGACAGGACTAAATGCGGATGGAAAAGCGTTGATATTAATCTTAACGAACTGACCGCAATCAAACAGGAACGGGATACGTCCAAACTATTCGAACGTTACGAGAAGAAACTTAAAAGCGACCCATTAACGAGTTATGCGATTAAAGGGAATCCTATTTTAACTAAAGTGCAGTTCTTCGGTGCTGGTATCGCTAATCCATCAGACCGTTTCCCAAACGAGCTATCTACAACCTTGTGGATTGATGAACTGCGCCTTATTAGTCCGGAGAAAAGGGCTCAATGGGCTGGAGTTTCAAATATGGATGTTAAATTTGCCGACCTTGCATCCATCAACGCATCCTTTTCCAATACCCAGCCTAATTTTCATAGGTTGGAGGAAAGGTTCGGGGATAGAATAACATCGACAAACTGGACTGTTACAATGCAGGGGAATATAGATAAGTTTGCTCCTAACAGCTTTACGCAAATGAAAATTCCGATAACATATACTCACTCGGAATTGTTGCAAAATCCTGAATTCGTTGCAAATAATGATATTAATCTGGAACAGGCTGCTACCGATGCTTATAACAGGGCAATCGATAATAATCAATCTTCCAGCCGGGCTAACAGTATATCCGATTCGATTCGAAAACGTTCGCAAAGACTTGTTATCCAGGATAGCTGGGCATTAACCGGCGTAAAACTGGCTTTCCCAACGAGTTTCTTTTTGATTACGGAAACAATAAATAAAATGGCTTTCGGATATTCCTATTCACAGGAATTTGAGCGTTCGCCGCTTGTTGCCGAACGGTTTTCATGGATTTGGCGACTGAATGCCCAGTATTCAACCAATATTACAAAGATATTAGAATTTCAACCTTTGAAATTTGCCGACTCTGTACCCGTTATAAAATCATATAGTCAATGGAAAGTTAATTTCCTACCGGCATCATTTTCAGCATCGCTCAATATGTCCCGCCGCAGGATAACAGAACAATCCCGGTTTTTGGATGTACCAAGTCCGGTAATCCGGGAATTTTCAGCCCAAAAATCAGCTCAATTTACCTGGAAAGTCTCTGAAAACGGTTTGTTAAGCCCTTCGATTGATTATACTGTCAATACTAACAGCACACTTCTTCCATTGGAATTCGACCCGGACGGAAGGCAGCGAACAGGCAGCCAGATTGCATCTGCTATGTTCTTTAAGGATAATAAATTCATTAATCTCGGTGAAAATAATCTTCATACCCAGAATATAGTAATAAACGTAAAACCAAAATTACCCGATTTCGGAGGCGTGAATAATTTAATCGATATGTCCGGCTCTTACTCAACGAATTATACATGGAATAATCCTATGCAGCCTGACCCTGCCATTCGTGATATAGCCAAAAGTGCCAGCAATCAGACATCGATACGATTTAATACAGGTTTCAAACTGAAATCCGCTGCCGATAAATGGTTTGGCACTCCCGACCAAAGGCTTACTCCACAGAGAGTTGCACCGGATACAACTACCGGGATTTTATGGGGTATAGCCAAGGTGTTCAAAACTATTTTTCTCGATTTCGAAAAGATTGATTTCGTTTTCAATCAAACCAATAATACTGTGAATCCCGGTGTTTTGGGTAATCTGGGATTCGATAATTTCTGGGCGCGCGGAATAACCGGCAGGGAAAGTTTATTGGAAAACGGTCCGAGCTTTGCTTACCAATTGGGTTTGATTACTAATCCTCATGGCGGTTTTACAACATTTAAAACCGAAAGATTCCCTTATTTCGGTTTCAGGACTTATGCAGGATTAAGACCCGCGAATGCAGCGCTTCAGGAAAATTACAACCAAAACTCACAGTTTGAAATTCGCACATCAAGACCTTTGTGGGAAGGCGCTACTTTGGATATGAACTGGAAATCCGGCGTTGGTTTTAATAAAAATCAAACCGTACTGACTGATTCCGCAGGTGTGCCGCAATTCACAAATATTATTGCTATGGAATCGCTGACGAAAACCTATTTTTCCATGCCAACGTTTTTCGGATATAATATTTTCGGAAATGATATTGAAAATGTAGTTCGTATTTTCAATGAAAGAAAAGCACAAATACAAAATTCAAAACTCGATACAATGCAAAAAGCCAAGGCTATCCAGAATGCTCTTGCCGAATCATTCCATGACGGGTTGGAAATATTCAGCTTTTTCAAGGGGAAATTAGGGAAATATCTCCCCGCTGTCAACTGGTCTATTCGTTGGGAAGGAATAGAAAAATGGTCTTTATGGGGTGGATACGCAAAGCGGGTGACATTAGAGCATAATTATCAATCTACCTATACCGAAAATGCCCAGATAACCGATATTGGCAAAACTGTATTATCACAGCAGGCGCAATTCGGATTCCAGCCTTTAATCGGTATTACAATGGGATTCGATGAAAAGTTGGTTAAAGGAATATTGAGTTCGACTATTAAATACAACACAATTACTTCATATCAGGTAGCGGCAGCCAATCAGGCAACAATCACACAGCAGGCAACCGAGGAACTCTCGATTCAATCCAGCTATACTATGCGAGGATTTTCTTTCCCGTTGTTTGGAATTAATATGAAAAATGATTTGGAAGTCTCATTTATGGCTTCGTATAAATCAAATAAAAGAGCTACATTCGATATCTTAACACCTGAAAGCTACGAAGAAAAAAACGGAAAAGCCAATCAAGGTCGTATCCTGGACGGAAACAAACAAATAATGATTGAACCGCGCGCCCGCTATTCTATTGATAACCGCGTAACGGCATCGTTCTTTGTTCGCTACGAAGGAACCTTTACCGAAGGCGCTGCCCAGCCCGGATTCAGCACAGTTCAAGTTGGCTTCGATGTTCGGATTTCATTGGCAGGCGGAAGATAAAAATACCCCTTAATCTGCAAAAGAATGTAGATTAAGGGGTGTGTTATTTTTTACCTCTCAATTATAAAACTCTGCGTAGCCGACGGAAGAACGCTCTGCCAGCCGTCTTTGCTTCGTTCTTCTGCACGAATGAAATAAGCTCCTGCTGGAAGTTTTCCGGTTGCGAATGAAGTTGTTGAACTTTATTCTGCCTTTTGATTGATATGGCAGCATTGCAGTAACATAGACTTGCTCGTCGGCTGGGTTTGGGAAGATTGATACTGTAATTTTACCTTTATAAGAGTCATCATCAATACCTAAATCAATAATTCCCTGTTGAGCGCCAATACTCGACTTACCAAAGCGGTTATTATCAAAGTCATCCATAAGGTCGGTCACGTCCGGTAATCCACCGACAATAATTTCCTCTGTAAATTCCGCTTCTGGGTCAGTTTTAATCCATACCAAGCGGTATTTTTGAGAGCCGCCGTTTATAACTTTATAATTATGGTGGGTTACTTTTTTGTTGTTTATTGGAGTATAAAGAACATTATATTTGCGCCTGTCGTTTTGACGCTCTATATACATCTTTATATTGTGTCTCGGACTGCCGTATCCCAGAAAGTTCATATCCTTTAATAAAGAAACAGTAAACCAGTCTGAATAAATTGTGTCTTGAGGTTTTAAGAAGTTTCCAACTTGTTTTAGAATATTTATTTTTGGAATAGTGATTTTATCATTATTATCTGCGAACCAGAATGATGATGATAGGTTTTTTCTCTCATTGCTATTTCTAAAACCGAAGAAATAATAAGCTGTTTCACGCTTGTTAAAATTCTTATAAAAATATTGGCTTGAAGAAATAATTTTAGGAGCAGGACTTGCTGGAGGTGACTCATATATTCTTCGATTTTTATACCAGTCTTGAACATTTCTAATAAACGGCATTTCTGCTAAATGAGGTTGCCAGCCATTAGCGGTTAATATTTGTGCTTTTCCCCATCCATCAATACCAACTAATGTATCTGCAGGATATTCTATATGCCCTGTACTCACATGCCAAATATTCTTTTGGTTATAAATATATTCCTTAAATGTTAAATTCGTTGTATTTTCACCGTTATTATAATATTCATATCTCATTGTTGGATTAGTTACACAACCTTGGGAAAGGTTGGGGTCGGTAAGATAATTATCAGCACCGGATTTTATATAAAATATATTTTTTGCATACCCCGAATCAACTTCGTCTTTCAAAAATAATGAACGATTGCTGATAAATTGATAACTTAGTAATTGTTCATAATTATCAAATACGAGTTCAGTTTGCCAACTGATTCTATCAAAATGACGCTGCTTTAATAATGTAGTATCTGGAGAAGTAGTTTGTAGAACATCTTCAACGGCACGATAGAGATTAGGAAATGAATTATTGGTGTAAACCCAATCGGGAGGATTCGTCATAAATCTGTCGCTAATCCAGGCAATATTATCAACAATATACAGAGAATTATTTTCAAACCTTGGTAGATATTTTGTAATGATACCATCTTGTAATTTTAATCTTGTATAATATATTTGATATTTATCGCCCAAAGGGTTGTCATCTATTGAATCGCGTTGCTGCCATACGATAGCACAATCATCCTCGCCAAGCCTTATGCGAGAATATGTATTTAAAGACGGATGCTGGGCTTTTATTAAATCCGTGGGTTGACCGCTATTCCATTTTAAAGATATTGGATCTGACGTGAAAACACTTGAACTTGGTGTTTTATAACCAACTTTAATACCATCCAATAAATCCGACCATGCATAATAATTTCCACTTGTTGAAGCGTTTATTACAGGATTCCCCCAATTATATTGATTTTTATTCAATGTATTGATAAATGCTAATCTTTGAGGTGTAGTTGAAAGTGATACCGTTGGTGTATTGGCATTAAATTGTCTTTCAATAAGTAAAAGTCGATTTGTATCTCGAGCTGTTGCTAAAGTATCTTCACATGTATAAACTATATAAACCTGGGCTGTGGTGGTGTTTGCCCGTAATCAAACCGGACAACAATAGAAGGATATTTGCAATTATAGGTATTTTGGGGAGTATCAAAAACTATTGCCTGGTCAGAAATTAAATGTTCCTGAGGTTCCCAGTTAATAATATTTGTTGGATTGAATTTATCCATTGGATAACTACGTTTATAATAAACAGCGTAACAATTTTTCACAGAATCGTATCTATAATATGTTGCATGATACCTCATTGAATCACTACCAAACTTATAAATAGAATCCTGATATGCCGGATACGCAACGATTTTACATTGATTTGAATGAGCTAAATAACCTTGTATATTAGATTCACCCTTGATTTGTTCAACTTTTAAAATCTTGCCTTCGCCCGGTAGAAGCCGCACTACAAGATTGCTTCCAGTACATCTAATTACCGTATCTACTTTATGATAAAATTCCGGCTTGCGCCAAGGGCAGGAATCGGGATTATTTAAATATGCATTATCAGCGCCTAACTCTGAAATTCGCAATAATGTATATTGGGTTGTGTCATAAGGAGTTACATTGAATGGAATTGAAATTTCACGAGCTCCCTGCCGTTTCCACCAAAATTTTTTCCAGTCGTCTTTTTTCACAGACCATTTCGTAGGGTCAGGAGACACACCACAACTATCGTCGAACTCCGCAGTAGAGAAGAATTTCATGGTACTGTCTATTCCCCAAGGGAGTGAATCAGTGGTTCGAATTAGCGGGTCACTCCTACGATTGAACACCCCAACATATATTGGCTTGCTACCATCCATTGTGCTGTCGTCTTTATCACGAAGAATAGTAATATCAAAAAAAGCGCTGTCATAAGCCTGATAATACGGCTGGGATACACCATATACAAGTTTTGTTTTCCCTACTGAACGAAGTTTTATTTGCGCTGTATCAATAACAAAACGCATTTTATCAATATCATTATTATAAGAGTTATAATTTGTTGGTTTTGCTATAAATTTTTGAATTATTACATCATTATATTTAGGGTCTTGATTAAACCAGGTTTTATATCCTTTTGAATATATACATGCAAGACGTAATCTCATTAAAATTGAATCTACTTGATTAATCCAAGCGTGTGTTTTGTATATCTCTACTCTTGGCGAACGCATACCACGGTAAATTCTATTTGAATCTACACCTAAAAAACTTGTTGCACTGTCAAATGCTATAAATTTATCAAATTCTAGGGGGTCGTTATTAGTTTTAATAAAATCACCACCAATATATTCTGAATAAATAAATTTAAGTCCTGTTAATGTTGAAGAATTATAATAATTTTCATGATATCCAATCCCTCCTTCCATATGTTCCGATACCGTACTTGAATATCCTCGAGTATAATTAACTACATTTATTCTATCATAACAAAGACCTTTAGCGCCTCTTGTTAATGCAACCCAAAGCATGGCTCGCATTTCCTCGCCGGTTTGGGGTCTAAAATTATCACTACCTATTGCTATTCCATCGTAATATGTTGGAGTTGCTTCAGGATGTTTTGAATAATTATGCCAATTACTGCCTACGAACACTTGGCTCCACCATGGTACATCACTATATAACCAATTTGTTTTTTTATAATAAAAAGGATAGTTTGTCCTCCCTTCCCATAAATTTTGATATGACCAGAAATATTTAACGTTTAGAAAATCCCAATAATCATCTAAAGAATAAAAAGTTGAGGAAATACCAGATAATGTTGGCCTTGTGTTAGTACATGATGTATTTGTGCAAGATATTATTGGATCATACTTGAATCGAAGATAAGTCTCGTAATGTGAATTTAAAGTATCCTCAAATGAACAACAATTATTAATTCCCCAATAATCAATCAATCCTCTATAACCAGACCAAGAATAAAATCCTAAGCCGTATGTATCAATATCTTTACTTAATGGTATATTATTTATATCATCCAATTTAAAATTGCCTCTTATATAGGGTACTGGAAAATCAGAGCGTGTCCCGGCTAAACAACCGTACCAATTACTTTTTGAATTCACAAAATAACTATAATGATCCATAATAACATTACAATTGTTTGGAAAGCCTGTCCAATATCCAATACCAACACCTAATGATGTGGTCCACATTCCCGGCATTAATTTATTCAAATATCTTAAAGTACCCCAATTACGAATTACATTACCATCATCACTTGTCATTCCATAAAATCGAAATAATTTATAATTTTGTTTTGAATCTAAAAAATCAAGATATTGTGTTTGAATAATACTATGTAGAGAATAAGTTGAACTGCTGTATTTTATCCCCTCCTGATAGTCATAAATTCCACGAAATAATTTACTTGCTTCTGGATTCTCAATTCTGATATATTTAATTGCAACATCAGTTCCTCCATGATAATATACTTTTATCATTAAGGAATCAATGTCATTAGAGGAACCAGAATATTTTAAAAATTGATTAAATGGTGAGATAGTAGGATTACATGTAAAACTTGCTGAAATTGAGATATCTGTAAATGAATCGGATGAGTTTGGAAGCATATTATTTGTTATAGTAAATGTTGTAGTAATTGGAACAACATCCCTAAGATTCATAGCCCAACCCCTATCACCACTATAATTAAGGTGGATTCTATTGAAAGTTGATGAAACATTTGATTCAGGTAATTTATCGAATTTGATATAACCTGCTATTCTCGATAGTGTATTACTATTTGAACTTAAGGTTGTGTAAGGTATTTCAATAGATAGAACTGGATAATCATTTTTTTCTCCGTCATTATTATATCTTCTGAGATTTATTGTAATTAACCAGTGTTGTCCATTCCATTCATCTACTTTATCATTTAATTGATCAGCTTGACTATCGTCATTTTTATATAATTCTCCCATTATCCAAGGATCTTCTAAAATATAAGAATTATCGTATCCTTGATTTTTATGTAGGACTATTCTTTGATTATCAGACGAAGTATCTCCTATTACTTTCTTAAAACCAAATATATTATTCATGGAATCATTTGGATTTACTTTGAATTGTCCTGAATGATCCAACTTCAATCTTGGGCTGTATTGCAATGAATTTGCCATTAAAGGCATTATATACTCATCTCTGGTTAAACCCATAATTGCATTCTTTGGATTAGAATAAATATAGTTAGGATTATCAGTAAAACAATTACTTGTGCCCCAAGTAGTTATATTATGATTTTGGGCTGAATTCATTAATGTTTCATCAGTAATTTTTTCTGTACTATTTCCCGAACCCCATTGCCAGGTTCTTATGAAATTTCTTTGTGGAAAATTATCAGATTTTAATAAATCAGTTATTGTTTGAGAAGTGCCATTATCATCGAATACTTTATAAGTAAATGTCATGGCCGAAGGTTCAATATCCTGCGATTTAAGTAACGGGATGTATAGAAATATCATTGTAAAAATAAAAATTAGTTGCTTCATAACTTCCTCCAGTTATTTGATTATAGAAATATTAATAGAAGCAGCTTTATTTCCTGATGTTAAACGACAAATATAAATACCAGAACTTATTTGACTAATGTCCCAATTTACAATATGCTTGCCTTCGTTTTCAAAATTGTGAATTATTTCTTTGATTTTATTTCCATTTATATCAAATATTTCTAATAAAGTAACATTAGGATATGGAATTACATATTCAATTGTTATAGAAGCACTAATTGGATTTGGGTAGGTTTTTATTTGGAAAAAATTTAGATTATCATCTTGAATTGATGTAGGTTCCCATTTTGCATTTAAATAATAAATTCCAACTGCACCTCCTGCAACGATATTTTCATTTTTACTATTAATTGAAAGGGCCCAGGGTATATCACTTCTATCATTAATGCCTATTTTTTTTGTTATATAATCTAAATTATATGAATACCCTATTGTATTTTTTTGAATATTATAAATTTTTAATCTAAACAAATCAAAAACAGAGCCACTACCTAAAATCATATATTTTATATCATTACTAAATGAAATTGATTGAACCAAATCATCAAGTTTAATTGTATTAATCAATGTTAATTCTTGTAAATTCCATAATTTAACTGTTCCATCCATTGCACCAATTGCTAACATTTTATTATCCATTGAAAATTGAAGACAATTAATTTGTGATTTGATTCCTGTAAATTGAGCAATCAACTTTTTTTCTTTAATTTTATATAAATATGTTTGATAATCTTTATCAGGGTTTGTACTATACATACCAATTGCAAGGAATTGACCATCATTTGATGCTGCCACTTTCATTGCTCCATAAATACCATTATAGTTATCAATTATTTGCCAAGTATTTACATCCCATATCAAAACTAAAAAAGTATCTTGTCGGACAAAAGAACCAAATAAAAATTGATTATTATTCCCAAATGCCCAAGATTTTGCTATTCCTGATTGAAGATAACTATTGCAATCAAGAAATTTTTGCTTACCTGTTTCTAATTCAATAACAGAAATAGAATTGCCCGATATTGATGGTAAAAAACGGTTTTCAATTGGTAGATTCAAAGAATCAGTGTAAATTGTTCCGTCAAATACCCTTAATGATTTTCCGGTACTAGCTTCATAAATGGTTGAATGATACCCACCTGATGAAATTACATATTTAGAATCACTTGTAAAATTAACATAATTAACTGGATACGGGTAGGTATTAACCGTCCACGCGGTGTCGGGTAGTTCTGCGCGTGCATTACAGAGTAAAACAAGCATTAAAGCGACATGTGCAATTAGTGTTTTCATTTTATTTTCCTTTTTATAAATTAAAAATTATTTCATACAATGTAAAAAAGGGCGATATTCACATACGCCCTTAGTTGTGGTACTGCTATACCCCTATCGGAAGCATAAGGAATACGCCCGATGTCGGACGTTTCCTAAAA
>JAERMQ010000098.1 GCA_016844745.1 Ignavibacteria bacterium
ATGCTGAATGCTGAATGCTGAATGCTGAATGCTGAATGCTGAATGCTGAATGCTGAATGCTGAATGCTGAATGCTGAATGCTGAATGCTGAATTCTGAATGCTGAATTCTGAATGCAAAGTTATGAGTTAATAGAAAAATAGGGGGAAGTATAATGATTTAATCCTATCATCCTTTTATCCTAAAAATCCTAATTCAGACAATAATATAAAATGAATTATGAATTATAAGTTGAAAATAGCATGAAACCATTATAACTTATAACTCATAATTCATATCTTCAATCCTAACAGCCTAAAAGCCTAAACCCCTAATATTTAATAAATTTTTTCATTAATGTCATTTCGCCGGATTTAATTGTAAATAAATACATTCCTGACGATAAGCCTTCAACATTAAATCTTTCTTCCAGAAGGTCAATGCCATTTCTGTTATATTTCATTACTTCCTGACCTGCTATATTCAGGATGGATATTTCGATATCCTTCTTTTCGTAGAATGCCGCTCGTACATTGAGTTCAGCGTTTGCGGGATTCGGATAAACAAACATCATGTCTCCACCGGCGTTATCAACTACCGGCTCGCCAAAATCAAAATCTCCATCTTTTGGTCCCGAGATATATACAATTAGCTGATATGTACCCGATAAACATCCCTGTGGGCTTCTAACGGTAAGGTAATATCTCGTCGATGATTGTGGTTTAATCGTAACAGAGCCATCAACAACGCTTCCGCTTTGATTTGTCCAGGTAAACAAACAACCGGTTGGCGGATTAAAGCTGGCTATCTGGTTATTCAATATTACTCCAATGCTACGGCGTGTACTAACATACGAAGCGCGCAATGTGGCTGTGGGAAGATTATTTACTGTAAGCTGCATTGAGACGGATTTTACCTGCCCACAATTGTCTGTTACCGTAAGAGTGTAATATCTGGATTGAGTTGGATTTATTACCGTAGGATTTGCGATATTAGCATTATCAAGTCCTGTAGAAGGCGACCATAGATATGTAAAATATCCAGTACCTCCATCAACTGCCGATTCAAGATTTATGGAGGTTCCCCTGCAAACGCTTTTATTTGGTAAATAAACATAAATTTCCGGATATAGAATTTCGACATTTAAAAATGTTGATGATGTACATCCTGCATCTGTGACTTGAGTTAATGTTATTGAGCCGGCACAAACGTTTCCCCAACGTATGGCTACATCTGTTCCGGTTGCCGAAGAAGGAGTACCTCCAATAATTGTCCAATAATTCGTAGCCTGATATGCAGGATTCGGATTTGACTCCGGAATGTGAGGTATCAAGCCTTCGTAAAATTGCATCGAGCCGGGAGGTACCTGATTTCTACCTCTGATAGCCGGTAACGGGTTGGTATGGAAGGTAACCTGAAAACCATTATAGCCGGTTGAACCAATGCAGCCTGTCGTAGTATTTGTTTGTGTTAATCCGATATATCCTGTTGGATTCGGGAATGAGTCGCTTGGCGGAGGTAGATTATTCCAAAGCACACGGATACAGTTATCATTATTAAATGTTTCGATAATTGTGCCACCAGTCACCAGCCAGGAATTTATAAGGTTTGTTGACGTGCCCGAGCAGTATTCGCCTATGACACTACTGCACAGATTGTCTTGCCCTGTTATTTGTGGATTAGGTGCCTCAAGAAAACTAATCCACTGGTATGTATCACTAATCCATGTTGATGGTAATTGTATATATAAACCTATTTCATAATTTCTACCAGACTGGATATTCGGATTTGCAGGAATAACAACCTGAAGAACTCCCGGAGATGGAGAATATCCACTTCCCAGGTAAAGGGGGTTAGATTCGAAACCGGGACCACTAAGATATATTTGATTCTGGGTTGAATCAAAGGGACTATCGTAGCCGGTTATTGTATATGAAAGTGAAATAGGAGAACCGGGGCAGAGTGAAGTTGGTTCAACGTTTGTTATTGTTAATGTTATTTGGGCTGTAGAAAAAGTTCGGCTTACAGACCAATCGGAAGCCATGCAATTAGCAAAGGTTCGAGCTCTCCATGAATATGATTGGTTCCAATCGAGCAGTCCATCATTAACCATTAGATATGGACCATACTGTGTCCCTGAAAAAATAATTTCATTTGTAGAATTTTTTATTATTTCAAACAGGAAATTTTCTCCTCCCTGGGAATAATCGCAAGACAAATAAGGAGTAAGTGTATAAACCAAGCTGTTATTTGCCGGTTGGTATAATCTTGGCGCTTTTGGAGCAATCATTGATTTCCAAAGAATGTTATTATCAAGCTCGGAAGCATAAATTGTACTTGGATAATTGGATAATAAAATACTATTAATACTGATTATTGACAGGGTATTGGATAAAAGTTGCCAGGAGTCTCCAAAATCGTCTGTTTGCCAGATTCCGTTGCCAACGGTACCTACGAAAATAGTTCTTTGATTGGATTTGATTGTTTTTAGAACCATATTCGCAGGCATACCGGAATTTTTAATAACCCAGGATTCTCCAAAGTCCGTAGAAGAGAATACCATTGAATTTTCACCTATACAGAAGAATTTTGTTTGTCCTGAAAAATTATCATAAATTGATGTGAACCCATAGATACTCATATTCGTTGGAATACCATTGTTCTTTGGTACCCACAAATAAATCTGGGTTGTATCATCATAAGTGTACTTATAAACCCCGGATGCTGTTCCGGCAAAGCAACCTGAATAGCTTAAAGAAAATATTGAATAAACATTATAATTATCTAACCCATTTGAATAGGACATCCAATTAGCGCCATCATCTATTGAAGAATAAATTCCACCGGAATTGCCAAGTCCTGCAAATAAGCGATTATAGTTATATGAAAAATCAATTGCATTCACAGGACCACTTCCAAACCCCGTGTTAATTTGAGTCCATGAAGCGCTATAATAATCAGTTCTGAAAATTCCACCCGTAGCTGTTCCTGCAAAAACATAATTATGTTCTGCAAATGATAAAACATTCATCGAAGTTAAACCGGTATTTTGCTCAGTCCAATTATTCGAGTTCATATCAAAACTATAAATACCAGAATTATAAGTTCCTACTAAAAAACCAGCCTGACTATTGAACATTGTATTGATAAAACTTGCAGAGTTTGGACCAATAATTTGTTCAAAAGCAGGAATTTGCATATTAATCGAAATATCCGAGCCATTATCGCTGCCCGTACAAGCTGGATAATCAGATACAACACGAATCCTGTAATGATTACCCGGAAGTAAATTATATGATAATTTCACGGAAATGGTACCTGAAACATTTAAACCGGAAGTAGAGTAAATGCCAAGCAAAACCGGATTAGAGAAATTACCGTTGCCATCCGAAAGCTGGGCTGTGAAGGTAGTCTGGTCAAAATATCCCAACGATGTAAACGGCACATTAAAAGAGTTGCCTCCGCAGACATTGTTTGGGATACTGCCATCAATTGATATTGAATAAGTCATTGTATTACTAACAGGGCTGAAAAACCAGTCCTGGGTTTTTAAGGAAGTCATGCAATTTGATACGATGGAAGCATTCCAATGATATGTTTCATTTTCGTTCAGAAATCCTGCAGGCACGGTTAATTCTGATATGGTATTTGAACCACTATAAACTAATGAGCCGTAATAACTATAAATATCGAATTGATAAAATTCTGCTCCCGGCACATCATCGCAATCAAGTGTGGGAGTGGTTGTTGGCAATATTGAATGATCATTGGGTGATATTAATCTTGTTGAATTTGGTTGGGTAGCAACCCGGTAAACCGACTGGTCACTATAACTGGATTCGAATAAGAATCCGCTGCTTGGATTGATAGCCAAACCTGAAATTGAATAAAAAGTAAGTTTAGTATTGAGTGGCATCCAGTTTGAGAAATTAGTTAATGAATTATAATATACACCATTATTCAATGTACCTGCATAAATTGTATTTCCTTTGAAATTTAACGAATAAACAGTCAAATCAGATAAACCGGCATTACTGCAATGGAAGAAATTTAAATCATCCATATACTTTACTCCGGCAGTGGTTGCAATATATACTTCCGGTGGATAAGAATAACTACCAATGGTTTTGACATTTACAACAAAACCATAAACCGAAAAACCCTGTGGTTTGGCAACTACCATACTAACATTATTCCAATCATTCGGAGATATATATGCGCCATTGTTGGTACCAATAAGTATATAATTATTAAAATTAGGATTAACCAGCGTTTGTATGGTATTATTAGCCCATACCTGAGTCCAGGTGCTTCCGTTTGATGTGGATTGATAAACGCCGCCATCGTTGCCCAATCCTGCATAAATTGTAGTGCCGTTTGTGCATACAGCCTGTACAGGTCCAGTGCCTAAACCAGTGCTGACATCTTCCCAGGTATCACCGTGATTGGAGGAACGACGAAGCCCCATGCCACTTGTTCCGGCAAAAAGGTAATCATTGTTTTCTGCAAAGCAAAGAACATAGTTCGGACCGGTAAGTTGAGTCCATGTATCGCCATCATCGGCGGAGCGGTAAATACCCCCGGTTTGAGTTCCTAAGAAAAGATTATTGCTTCCGGTACTATAATAAATTACATATTGATTTCCGCCGGCGCCGGGTCCGCTTGTTGCCTGCCATTCCGGGTTTAGGTAATTAATTGAAATTGAACCTGGCAGTTCAGCGAACAATATTGGTGAACTCGATACAACTCTTAATTTGTAATTAGTCCCCGATGAAATTAAGATGGGAATTTGTGCTGATATTGTGCCGGAAGCAACTCCGGTGAAACTACCAATAGCAGTAGGATTAGCAAAGTTTCCGTAAATATCCGATAACTCTGCTTTAAATACATTACCCTGCCCGTAATCTCCGCTTGCGGAATAAGTAATATCCAAATATTCGCCGGAGCAAAGATTCGTCTTTCCTAATGCGTCTGCCGATAAAACAGGGTCATTCTGCGCATGAGTGTATGCCTGCGGTAATAAGCTGATTGCAGCAATTAGAGGGATTAACGATAATTTTTGGATTTTTTTAATCAAAAATGAAAAGCTAAAACTGGAATTCATTGAAGAGATAAACATAAGGCTCCTTTAACTAATTATTGTAAACATTTTAAATAAATATAACAACTCAATATTATATACCGATAATAATTTTATAAAATAAGCAAAGTAAATCACAAATAAAATTAATTTATATTAACCAAATAATAATTATACAAATGTAGTATTGTTCAATTTGTTCCACAGGGTATTGGGTTTCGGGTATTGGGTTTTGGGTATTGGGTATTGGGTTTTGGGCATAGGGTATAGGGTATAGGGTTTTGGGTTTTGTGTTTTGGGTTTCGGGTTTTAGGTATAGGGTATAGGGTTTTGGGTTTCAACTTTCAAATCCCCGACCCCCGACCCCCGACCCCAGTCCCCCGATCCCCGACCCCAACTAATCCGTTCTTTCCCATATTCCGTTCTGCCGAAAAGTGAGATGCCTATATAACCGCGAATCTCTAACTTGTTCCCCTTTAGTTTCATATTGCAGGAATAGGTTTTACCATTTTTCGGGTCGTAAATCTCACCGTCGCTCCATTCATTTTCGCCGTCGAAAGTAAAATTCCATAAAATATTTAATCCGAGCAGAGGACGGTTTCTAAGCTTTTCATCGGGGTTTTCAATATCTTTTTTAGGTTTATTATCAGAAGTATTTGGTTCTTTTAGCCAAATAATTTTCCCGTAATATTTTCCTTTGTTCTCGTAAACTTGAATTTTAGCAGTTTTTTTCGATGATAACCAATTACCCAAAATCTCCTTTTGTGCAAAAATATTTGTTGTCATCAAAAAAATGAAGAGAAGAATTAAAATTTTCATATACTTTTCCTTTTTTTAAAATTATTAATTAGTTGTAGGGTTTTGGGTTTGGGGTATGGGATTTTGATATTATTAATACTAAAATCCATGGACTCCTAAACACCTAAATACCTAAATACCTAAATCACATCAAGATTATTAATAAGTATAAGTATAGCAGGCTTCTGGCTAAATTCAATCATAACGGTATTACAAATCAGGTTCATTGAAATACCTCTATTATTTTTAGTAGAAAAAATAAAGCCGGATGTTTCTTCACCCTTCAGGTTCGAGCTAAGGTTATTTGAAAATCTTTTTTTATACTTTTCATTTATAATATTATTAACACTCAAAGTTAGAGTTTCTTCAAAAGAATAATCGAAAATTTTTGTAAACATTTTATTTCCATAAACAATTTTATCTTCAACAGAAATAAGAACCATACATGGAAGGCAGTCCAATAAATCCTTATATCTTTGCTCACACTCCATTAACCTAACATTTCGGTCATTGATTTTATTTTCAAGGGTATCGTTTAATTCTTTAAGTTGTTCCTCGTTGGTTTTACTCTCGGTAATATCCCTGCCGGCACCAATAATCAAAGCTGACTTTCCTTTATCGAGAATCAGGGCATTAAAGTTCCATGCATACCACCGCTTGCCGTTAATAGTCAAAGTAGTACTTTCTAAATAAGAAGTAAAAGGAGAAGTAAAAATAGTATTGAGAAATGCATTGGCTACTTCTTTATCCGGGCATATTAACGGCAATAAATCCAAACCGGGGATTTCATTTTCCGAAACACTAAAAGTATTATAAAAAGAAGGACTGGCAAATAATAACTTACTCTGATTATCTGCCTTTACAATCATGTCTGATTGGTTCTCAACCATAAGACGATAATGTTCTTTTGTTACCTCAAGAATATTATTTAACCTGGCAAGTTCTTTGTTAACTCTAATTTTTATTGAATTGCTTCTAAATAATAGAATGACAAAAATGGTTAATATCAAAGCAAAAGTAGAAACAATTGATATAATCAGTTTTTGATTTTGTGATTTTAATTCAATCTCCTTGAAATGATATTCCATATCTGTTTGAATGAAAGCCAATTCATTTTTTTTATTATCATTTTCCAAAGAGTCCTTATACAACAAATATTTTTTAAAATTGATTAATGATTCTGAAAAATTCTTCTTTTTTTCATAAAAATCAGCCAAAAATTTATATGCTATAGAGGAAAAAAGAAAATTACTAGCTTTGACAGCCTCACTCATACCTAATTGAAAATAATATAACGCTTTGTCATCATCACGTAGATTTTGATAAGAAGAACTTAAATTTAATAACGAACTGATATAATTGTCTTGTGAGCCGTTTATGATACGAACATTCAAAGCCAATAAATTATACTTCAACTGTTCAACATATTTATTTTGAATATTATACACGAAAGCTATTCGAGTATAAACATCTCCTTTAAAATAGTGATTAGTTGTATCGGGAAAAGCATTAATGGCTCTAAAATAACATATTAATGCGCTGTCGGGCTGATTAATTTGGTTCATAAGAAAGTAATCGCCTTTTAAAGCGTACATACTTATTAAATTTAGATTATTATCAGAAGGTACTTTTAATGCAAAACCTTGGTTTATGAAATTTAACATTAGTTCAGGTTTATTCATCAATCTACAAATTCCACCGATAATCACAAGATTATTAGTTACTTCCTGGTAATTCTTCAATTTTTTATGTAATTCCAGGGCTTTTTCGGCAAATTCAAACGCTTTAGTATATTCTTTCCAAAAGAAATATATCCTTGCAAAATTAGAATACACCCTTGCTAAATTCCCCTTATCGTCTACGTCCTCAAAATAATGCAGCGCTTTGTATAAATAGAAATATTCTTTTGATAATTGCCCGATATGATGGTAGAAAGTTCCAAAATAAAGATATGTTTTATGAATTCCAGGAATATTCCCGGATTTTTCAAATATTTCCAATGCTGAATTCAAGCTTTGAAAACCATCTTCTTTAAAACCCATAGATTGCAATGATTCTGCTATACGAAGCAGTGAAAAGCATTCTTTTTCTTCCAAATTCAATTTCTTTGATATATATAATGCTGTATCAGCATATCCCTTACTCTGTCTTAAATCAATTTCAATATACATATCAGCTAACTCAATATAATAGTCGATTCTGGTTTTTTCATCAGAAATTGCTATTATTCGCTTTAAGGAATCAATTTGCTTTGCAGTAGAAATAAAATTTGTAAAGCTGCTTAATTTTGAAGAAGGAAAAATAATTATGCTCGAAAATATAAGTGAATACCAAAAAATTCTTGTTCCTATTATTCTCATTAATTTCATAAGATTCAATTTACGAAAAATTCTTTTAATATTGAATATGGGATATTTAGGCTTTAGGGTTTAGGGTCGTGGGTTTAGAAAAATCTAAACTTCAATACTCTATAAACCCTATACCCCAAACTCCAAACCCTATCCCCCAAACCCCTAAATTGGATTCTCCCTTGAAAATGGCAGTTTGATATGAATTGTAGTAAATTTTCCTACTTCGCTATCGACAAAGAACTCCCCATTATGAAGATTTACAAGTTTCATAACGATGGATAGTCCTAATCCGATCCCCTGCTGCTCATAACTTTGGCGTTCGAACTGCATATATGCGTCGAAGGAGTCTTTTTGTTCTGCAGTTAATCCCCGACCGAAATCAGTAAAAGAAAGATGGTACAGATTATCATCAATCTTACCGGAAACAATAACAGGAGTACCGTTTTCCGAATATTTTACTGAGTTATCGAATACTTCTTTAATAAGTTTGACAAAATAATCGGAAGCAATATGAACCGAAACGTCTTCGATATCGGTTTTCAAATCGGCAGAACGGCCAAGTTCATTTGCCATATTCAGCATTATATCGTTGAATAATAATCCGGCTGAATAAGTTATTTTATTCTGCATATTAAGAATGTCGAGAACGCTTGAACTCATTATTGTCAAATTGGCATAAAAGATGTAATTCTCGGTCATTCTACGAAGACGTTCTGCCGATAATCGAATATCGCTCAACAACTCTTTTGCTTCTTCATAATCAATATCTTTAAAATATTTAGTAAGAAAGTCGGTAGCGCCTAAAATTTGGTTGAGTGGTGTACGAAATTCATGAGAAATGGACATTGACAGATTCGACTGTAGGTTTTCGAATTTATCGGCAAGTTTCTTTTTGCTTTGAACTAAATTTAATGTACGAAATGCTACTTTTTGGTCAAGAATTTCCTGGCTAATAAAATGATAATTTTTCAGCATAATGTTGTCAGTAGCATACGCTAAAAGTGATGAATGAATATCAAAAAGATTTAAAAAAATTTCATCGGGTAATTCAGCGCTAACAAAAAATTTGAGGATTACTACACCTAAAATTCCATTGGCTTTAATAAGCGGAATGATTATGCTTATACCGTCACCGGTATCCTCAACCAATATTCTATCCTTAGCTTGCAAAGCCATTCCTATATTACCGGCATTTACATATCCCCGGAATATCTCCTGTATATTGCCTGAATAATCCTCCGGCAGGCTTTGAGCATGCTCGAACTCAAAAGTATCTTCGTCAAGCATAAACAGGGAGGCTAATTTAATTGAAGGAAGGTTCAGGAATACTTCCAATCCGGCTTTACCGATATAATGAACTGATGGTTCGAAACTTCTGTGTTTTGAAAACTGTTCGATTGCCTCGATAAACTTTGAATACAAATTATTCTGGTCATTTCCCATCTTTTTAGTTATGAATTATGAATTATGAGTTATGAATTATGAGTTATGAGTTATAAGTTTTAAGTTGAAAAAGATTTGGTGCTATTATAATTTATAACTCATAATTTATAATTTATAATTATTTCCCTATTTAACTAACAAAATAGCTGTGGATTGGTTGTAATCCGTTAAAATCTTAGGCATCATTTTTGTAAAAGTTCCTGGTGAAAACTTCAATGTCTTCCATATTTCGATATTTGGTTGCTGTACTTCGGGGTCGCCGCTGAAGCCAAGATTCATAATATGAGCCATAATATTTCCCAGGTGAACGCATCCGGCAAGTACATCTATTGTATCTCCAACCATTCCATTGTTATGGCTCTTAATCGCATTTTTTATTGTATCGGGAAACTTCCATTTGATAGCAAGCATTTCCCCAACTATTCCATGATTGGCGCCAAAAATCTTTGCTTCTGCATCGCGCAAAGAAATATCGCTATCATTAACGAAATCAACTGTTTTTAGGTATTGTTCGTAAAAATTTTTAAGAAAAAATAGTTTGCCTACATCGTGAATTACTCCGGATAGAAAGAAGTCCTCTAACTGGCGAATCCCAAGAATTAATCCCAATTGACGCGAGATTATACCAACTGCAATCGAGTGCTTCCAAAAATCGACAAGATTAAAAACATTCGAACCCTTCACCTTATCAAACATATTGATGAGTGAAAGAGTGATTACCAGGTTTTTTACCTCGTTGAATCCCAAATGAAATATTGCCTGTGATATTGATGTTACTTTGACCGATAATCCATATACGGAAGAATTGACAGCTTTGAGTACTTTGGTTGCTGAGGAGATATCCTTTTCAATAATTTTTGCTATATCCGTTACTGTTGACCTTGGATTCGACATAGCATCCAAAAGCGATGAATAAATTGTCGGCAAAGTCGGTAATTCATCGATTTTCTCAATAACTCTTGCTATATCAATTTTCTCATTCATCTCTTTTTTAGTTATAACCTATGAATTATGAGTTATAAGTTAAAAGTTGTAAAAGGCACGATGTCATGATAATTTATAACTCATAACTCATAATTTATAATTATTTATGACCTTTTCTCAATTGTTCTCAAAACAGATTGAATACCCATATTATATAAATCCTCCTCATTTTCGTTTCTCGGCATCCATTTCACAATTTCAGAGAGCTTTTCAATACAAATTGTTTTTAATTCTTCCGATAGCTCGAAATTTTCTTCCGTTTCGTCCCCTTTTATGGATACACCCTGAATATTCCACGTTTTTAACATGTTAATATGACGAACAGCTAATGTTGCCCCGCTTGGAATCAAGGTCTGACCAAAACTATTTATTACCGGTTCCGATAATATCATCCCATCTTCAATATCATCAATTGCTACTACTTGTCCCATTCTTGAAATTATTTTCTTTTTAAAAAAATTTTATTAATTTGCACTCATAAATAATAATACTTTTTTAATTTAGCGTTAACCTTAAACATTAATATAATTAAATAAAATATTTTTATCAAGATTTTTTTTAAAATAATAAAAAATATTGTAAATTTTGGAGTTTAGGAATAAATATGAATTATATGTTATAAGTTATAAGTTAAAGTTGTAAAAGGAAGGTTACTATAATAACTCATAATTTATAACTTATAACTAAAAAAGATAACTCATAACTCATAACCTAAGCCGCCTACAGCCTAAAAGCCTAAATAAATAATTACTGATATTATGAATAAATAAAGCATCATGACTATGTTTATCCCTGGCAATGATTCAATGAAAGAAATCCTGAAAGGACAAAATAATTTTATCTCCAATGCATCGAATTTTGCTGCATATATTTTTCAAACAATGAAGGATATTAATTGGATAGGCTTTTATATACTCGATGGCGATGAAATGCTCGTAGGTCCGTTTCAGGGTAAGCCCGCTTGTGTCCGGCTAACTCTCGGGAAAGGGGTATGCGGTACTGCTGCCCAAAAAAAAGAAATCTTAATTGTACCGGATGTTGAAAATTTCCCCGGTCATATTGCATGCGATGCCGATTCCAAATCCGAAATCGTTTTACCCATAATTAAAGATGGAATCCTTTACGGAGTCCTGGATATTGATTCACCCCTGCCGGCAAGGTTTTCCCATGAAGATGCAAATGAACTCAGTGAATCGCTGCAAATATTAATCGAAAGCTCCGATTTGGAAGCGCTCTCGATATATTATCAGACTTCTTCCGAATAGTTATAAGTTATGAGTTATGAGTTATAAGTTGAAAAAGGCAAGGTACTATTATAACTTATAATTCATAACTTTTAACTAAAAAAGATAATTCACAAATAAAAATAATTCTATGCTTAAATTCTTCATCATAATAATTCTTATACTGTTATTGACTATCTGCAATATTCTTAATGCTAAAATCATAATCAACGAATTCAACCCATATCCCGAAGGTGACGAACCCGAATGGCTCGAACTTTTCAATACGCTAACCAATAAAGCAAGCCTGACCGAATGTATGCTCTGCGACGCCTCCGGTTGCAGGAAAATTCCATATCTTGAAATCCCAGGTAATGGATATTTAATTATTTCGGTGGATACTACAGCCCTTCGCAAAGCCCGGAAAATACCTGCCGAAGCCCTTATACTCGAATGTAAGTTACCCGCTTTGAATAATACTACTGACAAAATAATACTGCGCAAATCCGACTCCTCCAAAATTGATTCGTTATTCTACGATTTGAAATGGGGAATAAGAGGCATATCTTTCGAACGCAGGGATTGGGCTCAGCCTGCAAATAAACCGGGGAATTTATTGCCTTCCATTTCGCCTGATAGCGCTACGGCAGGTTATCAAAATTCTGTCGCAATCAAGGATTACGATTTGCAGCTAAAATTACTTGCAAATGATTCTATTTTGGTTTCAAATACCGGAAGAAATTCAGTTTTCAAATTTGATTTTAATATTTACTTTGACCGAAATAATGATGGTTATTTGAATAATGAAGAGTTAATTGAAAATGAACTCATTGATTCATTAAATCCCGAGGAAGAAAAATCAAAAAAAATTGATTTTACAAAAGTAATGTCAATAACCTCAAAGCGCGGCTACTCAAACATCTCAGCAGTCGTACATTCCGAAAAGGACCAAAATTCAAAAAATGATACTTTGAGAGTTCCATTCTACCTATCATATAATAAGAGCACAATCATTATCAATGAATTCATGTTCGATACTGATTCCATGATGTGTGACTTTGTAGAACTGTTCAATACCTCAAGTGATTCCATATCACTATTTCACTTTTTTATCGAGGATAACTCATCGGTAAAATCTCAAATTAACAATCCTGATATTTGGATTGCCCCCCTTTCCTATGTTGTGATTGCTTCGGATTCCGTTATATTTCAATATTTCCCTGAATTAACCGGAAATCCAGATGTAACGATATGTCCTGAAAAATTAAATTTGAATTATAACGGTGATAGAATTTCACTAATTGAAACAAATGGAGCAATTCAGGACGAGTTGGAATATACGAGTTCATGGCGGTCCCTGTTAAAACAAAAAAATATAAGTTTAGAGAGAATCAATCCACACTTGAACTCCAATGAAATTTCAAGCTGGGCGGCTTGCAAAAACGGGAGGGGCGCAACTCCGCTTTTTGAGAATAGCGCTATTGTAATTATTGATACTGCATTAAAGTTGTCGGCTGAGCCGAATCCTTTTTCTCCTTTTGGAAATATTGGAAAAAATTGTATAATTACATGTGAATCTACTTTCTCAAAAGCTAATTTTAATGTTGTCATTTATGATGCAGGTGGTGTTCTAATGCGGCATTTGGCAAATAGGAAGTTCACTTCTTCTCCGGCTTATTTCGTTTGGGATGGCAGAAACGACGATGGTTTTATTCTTCCCATAGGTCCTTATATTGCTGTTATTGAGGCAACTGATGCAGATTCCGGCAGCGTCAAGGTTTCAAAGATTGTTTTAGTGATAGGAAAGTAGGAATCGGGGGTCA
The DNA here is from genome assembly GCA_016844745.1 of Ignavibacteria bacterium. GTDB lineage: Bacteria > Bacteroidota > Ignavibacteria > Kapaibacteriales > UBA2268 > JAERMQ01. Next base: position 13,681 of record JAERMQ010000098.1, read on the forward strand.
GGGGTCGGGGATCGGGGGTCGGGGATCGGGGGTCGGGGATCGGGGTCAGGAATCGGGGGTCAG
>JAERMQ010000125.1 GCA_016844745.1 Ignavibacteria bacterium
AATAAGATGGGCATATCAATCTTTTTTGGTAATTATAGGATAATTTATAGAATAAAAGACGAATTAGTAGAAATATTAACGGTTTACCATTCTGCAAGATTGCTTGATATTGATAAAATAAAATCAATCGAATTGAAATTAAATTAAATTAAAACAAATAAAAAGTAAAATGACAAATAAAAACAAAAATTCAGAACACCTGACCTCTATAAATAAAAATCAAAAAATTTCAACCCTAATTTTTCAGTGATTCTCCGCATAAAATCAATACACTCACCAACAAAACTAATGACTAATATCGTATTTTGATAGAATACTGTTAGGATTTTGAGATGGTGCTTTTTATTGAAATATGAAATAATATTAAGTAAAATTATCGTTATCAAAAATATGGAGTAAAAATAAAATGCCTCAAATACAGCTGCCAATATTTCCAGAAGGAACAACAGAAATAACAAATGAAATAGGGTTTGTAAAGAAGGAAGGTCAGATTACATATTTCAATGGTCATTTGCCGGTATTTGTACATGATGAAAAAGATGTACAGACATTTCGTATGATAACAAGTCAATTTATCGTTACCGGTCTTGTCAAACAAGCGGATATAGTAAAAGCATTTGGTGTACCTTCAACTACTGTAAAACGATATGTAAAATTATATAAAGAAAAAGGCGTTAAGGGTTTTTACAAAACGCCGGCTCGCCGAGGAGCTGTAATATTAACACCGGAAGTTCTGGAGAGGGTGCAAATACTGCTTGACGAAGGAAAAGAATTAGGAGAAATAAACAAAATAACCGGTGTCAAAACAAATACATTAAACAAAGCCGTGCATGCCGGAAAACTTCACCGGATTAAAAAAAAACAAATTTTGAATTAAGCACAAAAAGTGAACGTAATGTGGAAGACAACAAATCACTTATGGGTGTTGGCGCAACAAATATTTTAGCAAGAGTTGCGGCAAGCCTTGGAAAATTAAATGGAGTAGAAATAGAATTTCAGTCATGTGCTGACGTTCCATACGGCGGAGTAATTTTTGCTTTACCGGCGTTAATAGCAAACGGATTATTAAGACACACCGATGAACATTTTTCATTACCCCCAGGATATTACAACCCAGAAAGTATCTTTTTAATTTTGGGATTTCTGGCACTTGCTCGCATAAAAGTAATGGAAAGCTTGAGATATTGTGCGCCCGGTGAATGGGGTAAATTATTGGGTATAGATAGAATCCCTGAAGTAAAAACAATGCGTCAGAAAATCGATACACTTGTAAGTAATGACGGAGGAAAGACCTGGAGTGCCGAACTTTGCAAAGAATGGATGGCCGAAACAAGCGGAACAAAATATGAAGGATATTATTATGTAGATGGACATGTAAAAGTTTATTATGGAACACTCACCCAATTACCAAAACACTATGTTTCAAGAGAACGCCTTTGTTTAACAGCAACAGTTGATTATTGGGTCAATGCTATGGATAGTCAACCTTTTTTTCTTGTGAATAAAGCAGTTGATCCGGGATTACTTCAAGTGCTAAAAAATGATATAGTCCCTCGCCTTGAATCTGAAGTTCCCAACCAGCCAACGGAAGAACAACTAAATTTAAATAAATATTTGCACCGATTCATACTAGTTTTCGATCGTGAAGCATACAGTCCCGATTTTATGAAAGAAATGAAAAAGAAGCGAATTGCATGCATGACTTACAATAAGCATTCCGGTGAAGATTGGGAAACTTGTGAATTTATAGATTGTCAGATAAAACTCGCAGGAGGAGAAATTACTGACATGAAATTAGCTGAAAGAGGAACAATGCTAAATAACGGCTTATGGGTTCGTGAAATACGAAAACTAACAGATAATGGACATCAAACATCCGTTCTGGCAACTGATTATATTACGGATTTTAAACCTGTAGCTGCTGCAATGTTCGCCCGGTGGAGTCAGGAATTGTTTTTTAAGTATATGATAAATCAGTATAATTTAGACAGACTTATGACTTATCAACTTGAAAGCATTCCTGATACTACACAAATTGTAAATCCGGAATTTCGCAAGATTGATACAGAGACAAGAAGTAATATTTCTAAATTAAACAGGAAGCTAAAAGAATTTGGAGCTATATCGCTGACAGAAGATATTGAACCGGATAAAGTTGAAAAATATCAAAAACAAAAATCTAAAATACAAGAAGAAATCTTACTATTGAAGAAAGATATAGATGAGTTAAAAGCAAAACGAAAAACTATTTCCAGGCATATAACATTCAAGGAATTACCGCAAAAAGAGCGGTTTGACAGGTTAAGTACACAAAGCAAATATTTTATCGATACGATTAAAATGATTGCATATCGTGCGGAAACCTCCATGGCAAATATCATTAGAGATAAGATGTCTCATAGCGATGAAGCCCGGCGTTTGCTTCAGGCTGTATATACCACAGAAATTGATCTTATCCCAGATAAAGAAAACAAAAGCTTAACAGTTCAATTACATCATTTAGCTAATCGAAGTACCGATGAAGTGTTATCATATTTATGTGAATGTCTTAACGAGACGCATACAATATTCCCGGGAACAGATTTAAAATTGATTTATAAATTAACTTCATAGGTTTCTATAAATATTAAATTCGGTATCATCGCAATTTCATAGAGGTCAGGTGTTCTGAATTTTCTATCTGTTTTTTCCAATATCATATTGATATAACACTGCTTTCCCATCAGGTGAAACATACGCTTTCTTTACTTCATTTGGAATTTCAGCAATAACATTTCCTAAATAATCATATATTTTTTTATAATGTTTTTTATAATTCCAAACAATATAACCACCCGTTACTATTTTAGCTATTTCCATCTC
>JAERMQ010000017.1 GCA_016844745.1 Ignavibacteria bacterium
AACCATTAACCATTAACCATTAACCATTAACCATTAACCATTAACCATTAACCATTAACCATTAACCATTAACCATTGATAAGGTTATTTTTTCTCCGGTGGCAGCACACATGCATCGATTACATGGATAATACCGTTGGAAGCAACTACCGAAGCAAGTATCTTAGCATCATCAATATATATTGAACCGTCTTTAATGGATATTTTAGCTTTGGAGCCATCAACCATACCGAGAACCTTACCGTTCTTTAACATTTCGGGTTTATAAACTGCAACAGTTACATGGTGTTGAAGGATAGTGCTTAATTTTCCTTTATTCTCCGGTTTCAGGAGGGTTTCAACGGTTCCTTTGGGTAGTTTATCGAAAGCTGCATTTGTTGGAGCAAATACGGTAAACGGACCCGCATTGGAAAGCACATCTACCAATTCGGCTGCCTTTAGTGCTGCAACAAGGGTAGTGTGGTCTTTTGAGCCAACGGCTATTTTAACGACATCTTTAGCCGATACGTCATCCTTAACGGCTGATTGACCTGCTGCCGGCGTTACCTGGGGTTCACCACCTGCATTTTCTGCACTTTCTTTGGGCTGGCAGGCAATATACAATAAACAAATACAAAGTAATAGAACGATTCGAGTAAAATTCTTCATGTGACACTCCTTATTTTATAAATTTTCAAATAAATCAGTTACATAATCAACAATAGACAAAAATAAAAAAAATATTTTATTAAAAAAAGATATTTTTATCCGAAATAATAATTTAATTTTTTTTTTATTGACAAGAAATTGTAATTTTATTATCTTATTGAAGGCAAATTATTATAATAAATTCGTAAAAATGGCTTCAAAAGAATTTGCTTTTACTTAAGAGACTGTTGAAAAAGTAAGATGAATGTCATTCTGAACGAAGTGAAGAATCCAGAAGACCCATTGGGACTGGATTCTTCACTTCGTTCAGAATGACTTTTCTCCATTTAATTAGTTTTTCAACAGTCTATTAAGGAGCTATTTTGTGACTGTTTTGAATTATGGCAATTCTAAAGATTAATAAAATCAGCATCTCTACAATTCCACAAGATAAAATTATACTTGTAATAATTGGTCTGTTATTGTTTTTTTCATACAGTTCTTCTCTTTCGCAAAATATCGAAACACTGTATGAAAGCTATCTTGATGAAATTTCACAAGTAACGAATAATTCCCCGGGACATGATTTAATTGAGGAATTAATTTCTTCTCCACTTGAATTAAGAACAGCATCGGCAGAAGAAATTGCAAGAATACCCGGAATCTCCCAGGATAATGCAGAAAGAATTATCGATTTGATTTCCTTATATCCAAACATAAATTTAAAAGCTCTTGAGGATTCAATAAATTTAGGTATTGAACAAAGAAAAATATTCGAGTTAGTCACGGTTCTTCAAAATCCTTCAGAATTCCAAAGAACAAAAAGGTTCACATGGCGTGCCAGGACAAAGACTAAATACGGCAGTTTATATGATTCTCAGGCAGAAAAATTCAAAGGGTCTCCACTTGCATTCTATCAAAGATTTAATTTCCAAATTAATAATTTTTCTGCTTCCATATTAACTGATAAAAAAACAGGTGAAGTCCCGCTTGCGGATTTTTATTCCGGATTTTTAGAGTACAAGAATGATAATATGAAATTTATAATTGGTGATTTTTCAGTGCAAGCGGGTATGGGCAACATTCTTTGGAAGTCGTTCGGAGCAAGGAAAAGTTCAGAAGTTATTTCTCCTGCTATACAGCAAGGCTGCGGTCTTAGCGGCTATAAATCATCGCTTGACTTAAACTTTTTCCGTGGAATAGCAACACATTTTACGACCGGATTTAATAATTCCATGAACCTGAAATTGATAGGTTGGATATCCAAACAGAAGATTGGCGCTGCAATTGATACAAGTACTTCTACAATATCTTCGATATATTCCAGTGGATACTACAGAACCGAATCCGAAATGCAACGAAAAAATACGGCAGGCTTTTCCTCAGCAGGGTGTAACGCAGAATTAGCAATTTCAAACTTCAAAATAGGAGCCGCTGCATTATATTTAAATTATACATTACCTGTAAAAAGTTCTTCATCAATGGCATTCCCTGGTAAGGAAGGATTATTAACGACATTATATTCATATTATGATTTCGGAAATCTATCTTTAGGTGGGGAATTCAGTAGGGATGCAAAGGGAAATACAGGCGCCAAATTTGGCATCCGTTATGAGGGAATTAAGTATGATGCGGCAATAGCTTTCCGAACCTTTGAGGGAAATTTCCGCTCACCATTCGGTTACAATTTCGGCGAAAGTTCCGTCGCTGCCAATGAAACGGGTATATATGCCGCTTTGAGATGGAAGCCAACAACCCTTTTCAATTTATCTATCTATTCGGATTTTTACTCAACACCGGAACGAACATTCAGCATTCCTGCTAAATTGCATGGTTCGGAAATATTCATGGAGTGTTTATATATACCTGAAACAAATCTATTGGTAACCATGCGGATTCGGCAAGAATACAAGACAGATAAAATCACTACGAAAGATTCCCCTATCTTATATCAGGCTTCAAAGACATCTGCAAGATTAGAGTTTAAGCAGAATTTAAATTCAGATTTATTTCTACGCTTCCGGATTGAAGGCATGAATGCAGATTTCGGGAATTTCAAGAAAAGTGAGATTGGCGCTATGTGCTTTGCAGAATGTGGATATCGGACATTTCAATGGCTTGAACTAAGTGGCAGGATATCGTATTTTTCTGCACCAAGCTACGATTCGGGAATTTGGCTTTGCGAACTTGCATTACCCGGTTATACAACAACAGTAAATCTCTTTGGAGAAGGGATGAGATACAGCTTTTCTTTAAAATCAACTATATCCGAACTATGTTCGGTTCACCTTCGTTTTTCATCTACACTGAAAAGGGGTTTACCTGATGAAATTTTAGATAATACGGATTTATTTGAAAATGAGCAGTCAATGCTCTATTTAATGATGGAATTGAAGTTTTAACCAATGGTCAATTGTTAATTGTCAATGGTCAATGGTTAATGGTCAATGGTCAATGGTCAATGGTTAATGGTTAATGGTCAATGGTCAATGGTCAATGGTCAATGGTTAATGGTCAATGGTTAATGGTCAATGGTCAATGGTCAATGGTTAATGGTCAATGGTCAATGGTTAATGGTCAATGGTCAATTCGTAATTCATAATTCATTACTTCCCATAAGGGCGGCTAAGATAATGACGTGCAAGCTCATGTGAATTGTCTATTTGGCGGAATTTTAATATTTTATTGTATTGCAAAACAGCTAAGTCACGCCTGCCTTGCATATCGTAAATATATGCCACGTTTAAATTAAGCTTAACCATGAAACCGGAAGGGTCCTGGTCAAGAACGCGGCTGGCTTCGTCGCATTTGTAAAAATATTTCAGCGCCATGTTGTAATCACTACGCTGCATTAAATAAATTGCAATATAGTACATTGCCTCGCGAGCCATGAATGGGTCATATCCGGGTTGTTTAGCGATATGCCGGTTTAAAATATCGCGCCATAGCCGTTCGGCAACATCCTGAATTCCACCTAAAACATAGCAGCGACCTAACATTCTATGAAAATATGGATTTTTTGGATATTTCTTAAATAATTCCTGTGAAATTTCTGTGCATTTTGCATTATCCTTTTCGAATTGTTCGTATATCTGCTGCAATACTACCTTAGCTTCAGTTGCGGTGTATCTTGCATACCGTGCAGAAGCCTGTAATTGCAAAAGCCCTATTTCCTTATCGCCCTTTGGAAGGAAAGCCATGATGGGAGCCAGTATCGGATAGCTTTCCTGGAATTTCTGTGCAAAATAATTATAAATTCCGGTTCCCAGCATTATATCATGATTACCGGGAGCCTTTTCATTGCAATCCAGGAGAATCTTCATTCCTTCGCGTGCATCTGAGGCTGCGGATAACCAGTTTGAACGTATGGTATAATACCTTCCTCTGTAACCTAATGAACCCCCTTTAAAGAACAGGGCATTCAGGTCGGTTGAGTTCGAATCGAGTATCATTTTACATACTTGCAGAACCTTTTCTATCTTACTCAGAAATAATTGGTCGTATTTTCCTTTGTCGTGGGAAATCCAGATTCTCCACCATTCTACCATTGCATCTAAAAAATATCCTGCAGGGTGCTTAGGATAAATTTGCATCACCTTTTTAAAGCATGATGAAGCGCTATCGTACTGCATATTATAAATATAATCGGAACCAAGCCGGACAAGGCTGTCGGCATCATTTTTCATGATTACCCATTGTGCCGGGGATTCAACAGGTTTAATAAAAAAAGATACGACTAAAATTAAAATAATTTTTATTGAAGTATTATAAATTTTAACGTATGGCGGTACGCCGGCAATTGTCTGGTTCCTGTTTTGCGAAATTTCGGGTTCTATAATATCCACTTTCATTTTCGAATTTAAGATGTTCAACACAATCCAATATTTTTCATATATTAAGTCGAATTAATGAAGATTATATTTTTGATTCATTGAGGATTGATTCTGAAAATCTGCGTCTGAAAATTACTGAAGTAATGTAAGGATTTGGTTTTGCCTTCCTGAAAATGAAGTAAATGCTTATGATTAATATCATTGTTGTGAGCAAACCTTCCTCTATTCCAAACTTTCCACCTATTATTAAGCTATATGCCGAATGTGTCGATTTTGTATTGATTGTATATAGATTGTCGGGTTGTGCATAGCCGCTGACCGGTATTCCAAGTAATACCTGCGAAAGATTCCATAAATAGTGATAGAATATAGGCAACCAGAGACTCCGGGTTTGTATGTACATCACCGACATCAATAAATTTGCTAAAAAAATATTGAATACTGCAAACATACTAAAATTGGGATTATTGGAGTGAGCAACAGAAAATAAGAACGAGAAAATAAATACCATGATATAAGGATTGAAGCGGTCGATGAGAGCCTGGAAGATTATACCCCTGAATAATAATTCTTCTGATGCCGCCAATAAAAACAAATCCATATAGTGTTCTAATGACTGGCTTAAATTATGGTAATTGTAAGTAAAACTGAGATTGCATCCCAGGACAAAGGAAATGCCAATAATGATACCAAAGGAAGAGCATACAATTGTTAATGCAATCAGGAAATCCGAAAAGAACCGCTTACTAAAATGAAAACCGAAGGCATACCATTTACTTCCTGCCCGGAACATCTCAATAATAATATTTGCTAAAATGAGTGTTATTGCAAGAAACAGAAATGGACTATGATTGAATAAATCGAATATTTGGAAAAATAAATAAATGAAGTAATTCAATCCGAAGAAAAAAATGATTCTCACCCACCAATACGACAATAGTTTATTGAGCGTAATTATTAAATCATGCATTGGAAGTGTTATTTCAGGTGGTCGATAAATTCATTAATAGTATGTCTGGCAGCCAAATGACCGCTTTCCAATTCGCCAACTGATTTTAATAACTGCTCAATATAATGAGTAATATATTTATGCATAGCATCGTGAACTTCTTCATGCTCCTTGCCTTTCAACATTGTATAGAGCTGGGGGCAATAGGCTGCATATTGGTCTTCGCCTTTTTTCCGGATGAGTATTTCGTAATCAAGCGGATTTGTTGTTGTAGGTTTACCTATATTCATATTTTAATTTTCTTTAGTATTAATAAATTTTATTAAAAACTTTCACAATTTATTAATAGGAATAATTATGATAAAATTCTCCTTAATTTAACTATTTCCAATATAAAGAATATTCTTCAAAAAACAATGACTCTAATATTCAAAAATATTAATCGGATTTTGAAGGAATAATAAATTTGCCGAATTCCGATAGCAATACGCCCCCCATCATTATTAAAGCGCCTATATATTCTGCTCCACTCAGAATTTCACCGGCAATCATAACAGCCAAATATGTAGCAATTACCGGCTCGAGACTGTAAATCAATGCTGCCTTTACCGGGGAAGTATATCTCTGCACGCTTGTTTGAATGAAGGTAACAAGAAATGTTGCTAAAATAGCATTGAAAGAAAGCGAAAGTATGAGACTGGGTGTCCAGTTAATTGCAAAACCGTGAGAACTATCGAACAAAAATAAAGTGATTAATGGAAATGGGAAAGTAGCTAAAATTTGCATAAAAAGCAATTGAGCCGTTTCCTCCCGACGTGTGGAATTTTTTGTGAAAACATCCATGAATGTGATATACAATGCCCAGCAAACCGTTGATAGTAACGTCAGTGCATCACCAAGGTTTACTACATCTAATCTTGGCTTCGTAAACAGCCAAAGACCAATGAAACACACAATAACACCAAGTTTCTGCCAAAGCTTCACATATTTTCTCGTGATTAATTTATAAGCAAAAGGAGTCAGTACAACCGTAATACCCGTAATAAAGGATGATTTTGATATGGATGTAAATTTCAATCCGAAAGTTTGCAAAACGAATCCTGTACCAAAGCAGATGCCAAGTATAGTGCCATGAATGAAGGTTTTTTTATCGATATTTTTTAATGAATTGAAGAATATAATAATTGTCAAAAGCAGTGCTATACTGAATCTAAGGAGCATATAAACACTGGGCGAGCAATCATTTAATCCGATTTTCGTGAATAAAAATGTAGCTCCCCAGATAAAAGTCATCAAAAATAAGAATAGTTCAGCCTTCCAGGATTTCAATGTTCTGCCTTAATTATATTTCTCCTTATGTACAATATTGTCTCAACATTGTCATTCCAATATTCTAATTTGTATGAAAGCTCTGTTTTGATTGTCATTCTGAGCGAAGCGAAGAATCTTCTTGCAAAGTCTGATAAATTAATTTATTAAAGTTTCTTAAATTTCTTTAATCCTATTTTGAAGAATAGAGTTATTGTGCGATTCTCGAAAGATAATCATTATTTCTTTACCTAAAAATTACATTCATCTTATATTTAAGAAGATTCTTCACTTCGCTTGCGAATGACAGTCAATTTGAATTTATTCACTGTCCTATTCTTAGGAATGACAAGTTTATTAATTCAATTTATTTCAAATGACTGTTTTACTGTACATCCTGCTTTTTTTCCAATTCCTTTTTCTTTGCTTCTCTTCTGGCTTTTTCCCGTCGCTTTTTATTGAAATCCTGAGTCTCAATCAGCTTTACACCCGGTCGTATAATTCCTCGTGCGCGCAAAGTATCCTCTGCAAAAAGAAAACGTTTTCTATCTCGCAAAGAGCCGCGGGAATCCTTGGGTATCTGACACCATGGAATCAGGGCTTCTTCATAATTCATTGGGTCGGCAGGTAAATTAAATATACTATCTTTGTTTGATTTAATCTCAAGCCAGGGTCCGCCGCGTTTTCTGGTAAAATTAAAAATATCAATGATAAGTACAGGAGTGCCTGATAAAGTTATTCTCCTTTTCAGCGAATCCTTTTTAATCCCTTCGCCCCAGTAATAAAGCCACTCGGAATCTTCGAGGAATTGCCTCACGCAGGAATGAGAAACAGGTCTGCCGGGCATTTCGAATTGGTGGAATGCATTGCCGGCTTCGCTGTGGAAATTCCATGTAAATGGCATTTTCCAACTGCTGTCTAATGATGAGAGATGCATCCTTTCACGCCAAACCAAAGCATATCTGCCGGGATAGCTTGGAGTTCTTTCTTTGCCGGAATTTACTGCTGCAAAACGAACTAATTTCCCAAATTCATAACAAGCATAGCATTGGAATTTATTCGAAACGATAATTATTTTTTTAATTTTCGCTGCTCTTGGATAAAATTCCGGAAAGGCTGAGTATGCTCTGATATCATTTAGAATGGTATCAGGCACAACGATTGTGTCCCCAACCCGAAAGAAACGGTATTCCTTACGGTTCAATGTCTTCAAAGCCCGGTTTTCACCAAATTTTGCCAGAAGATTTGCCAGGTGCTTTCTGTTTTTTATTACTGTTCTTGTATAATTTATTTTTGGAAAAATATCGGGAGGAATTTCTATTTTCTCTTCAGCAGGCTTTGAAATTGTTGTACTTGATAAATATTCTTCGGGTGTTAATTTATCTTCACCCTTATTTTCGGAGCAGGATAACAGAATAGATGAAAACAAAGTTAGCAGGAAAAATATTTCAGGTTTATAAGGAATAATATTAAAATTGGAAGTCGCAAAAAAAGAATGGATAATCTCTTGAAATGAGCCTGTAACCCGGCTGGTCACTTTTATAATTGAAATAATTCCTATTCCCGAAAAGAATTTTTGAAAATGAAAAAAACTTTTTGTTCTCAATTCCGAAGTACTCGTATAAAAAAAAGCGATTTAATTTTAATAAATCGCTTCATTTGAAATTAAATTGTAAATTATGGTATAAGCAATCTTCCTTTATCCATTATCATAACTTCATCTGCATATACGGTAGGGCTAAGAATGATTCCATCGAGATGAATCGGGACATTAATAGTGCCTCCCATATAAATATTGTTACCAAAAGCTATGTGAATAGTGCCAATAGCTTTTTCATCTTCAAGAATATTTCCGCATACAATAGCTTTTGGATTGGTTCCAATTCCGAATTCGGCGATTTGCCTTGCATCGTCGCCGGCATTGTTCAGCAGCCTCGATAGTGTTCTTGCTTCGGTTTTACCGGATATTTTCTCTGCGTAACCATTGCGAATATCGATGGTAATTGGGCTTGTTAACATTCCGATTTGTGCGAAAGAGGCATCAAAAACGATTGTACCGTTTGATTTTCCTTCGATTGGCGCTACGTAAACTTCACCTGAAGGTAAATTCCCACTTTCACCGAGTTTGGTTAAAACGCCGGTGCTTGGTATAATCTTGCGTCCTTTTATGGGAAGTGATATTTCTGTGCCGGCTTCTGTTTCAATGTGAATTTCGGAAGCATCGAAAATCAGATTTTTAACCTTATTGGTTAATTCGATAATATCTTCAGGAGCAATGGAGAAACATCGAGCCATAGTATCGATGGTGATGCCAGGCATAGTACCAATACGGACATTCAAATCAGATGCAATCCTACGGGCATCAGTGTGCGTAAGGGATTTACTCGTTGGAGCAATAACTACATCAACATCACGCATTATGCGTGCAACTTGCTCGGGAGGCTCTTCTCCGCCTACCGTTCGTGGTTTCATCTCAAAATAAAATGATTCACTGCATAGTGGAAGACTGGCTTCGTAAAAAGCCATCCCAATTTCCCGCATATTATTATCTGAGAGAATAAGGCATATTTCACTTTCCTCCACACCCATAAAATCGCGTAGAGCTATTGTTGAATAATGGGCTAATCGCCCATCACCAACCGGTGTTGTTGAATAAAACTCAATTCTACTATCACCAACGGCTGATGTTGAATACTGGGTTAACTTATCATCACCCACTGCTTTTTCTAATTTTTTTCTACCCATCTATATATCTTAAATTCGTAATATCAAAATGTTATAAAGATACCTTTTAATTAACATTTCAGTTTAATAATCATAGTATTTTTACAAAGTTAATGAAAATTTTTCAATCTAAAAGATAATTTTATCTCATTATATAATTAATTTTTTTCTTCTAAATGTTCATTTTACTATTTAAATAATTTTTTTTGAAAACAAATAAGAATTTTAAAAAATAAAAATTATAATACTGATAAAGCGTCAATAAAACGTTTTTAAACCAAATATTGGTAATATTGAAAAAATCAGGGAAATATGATATAATCGTCATTGGCGGAGGTCATGCCGGATTGGAAGCTGCTTTGGTTGGAGCTAAATTAGACTGCAAAGTACTGTTGCTGACAATGGATAAAAATACTGTTTGCCGTCCGTCTTGTAATCCTTCTATCGGTGGGACTGCTAAGGGGCATCTTGTAAAGGAAATAGATGCTCTTGGAGGCGCTATGGGACTTCTTGCAGACCGTGCGGGTCTGCAATTCAAAATGCTAAATCGCTCAAAAGGACCAGCCGTGTGGTCGCCACGAGCCCAGATAGATAAAGACTTGTACCCTCAAAAAGCGCTTGAACTCTTAATGGGAACGAGTAATTTAGATATTTATGAAGGTAAAGCTATTGAGATACTATTATCTGATGGGGCTGTCAGTGGTATTAGAACTCAGGCTCATGAAGAAATCGGCGCTAAATGTATAATACTTTGTGCAGGAACATTTTTAAACGGTAAGATGTTTACCGGAACTAATACAAGCCTTGGCGGACGTTTCGATGAACCTCAGGCAGATAAAATTTCAGACTTACTTGAAGATGCAGGCTTTGTGCGAGGACGGCTGAAAACCGGCACTCCGCCTCGAGTTCATGCCCGTTCAATAGATTACACAAAAGTTGGGGAAAGCCTTGGCGATGCTATTCCCGAACCGTTTTCTTTCAGGACTCAAAGTGTTGAGAATAAACTCATTTGCTATTCAACTGAAACAAATATCAAAACACATGATGAATTACGCAAAGGATTCGACCGCTCACCAATGTTTACCGGAGCTATTTTCGGCGTGGGTCCTCGGTATTGCCCTTCGATTGAAGATAAAATTAATCGCTTTGCCGAAAGGAATTCTCATAAAATACTACTCGAACCGGAGGGCATGGGAGTAGATTCAGTCTACGTCAATGGTTATTCGACCAGCTTACCGGAGGATGTGCAGTTGGAAGGATTGAAAACAATTCCGGGTTTGGAGAATGTCAAATTATTGCGACCGGGTTACGCTGTTGAATATGATTTTTTCTTTCCATATCAATTGAAATTCACTATGGAAACCAAGTTGATTAATGGGCTTTATTTTGCCGGACAAATCAATGGAACATCAGGCTATGAGGAGGCTGCTGCACAGGGTTTGATTGCAGGTATTAATGCTGCTTTAGCTTGCAAGGGAAAGGGTACATTCACATTAAAGCGCTCTGAAGCTTATATCGGAGTATTAATTGACGACCTGATTAATAAAAATACTGAGGAGCCTTATAGAATTTTCACATCTCTTGCTGAATACAGGCTGCTGCTGCGGCAGGATAATGCTGATTTTCGATTGATGAAATACGGTTTTGATTTGGGATTGATTCCTCAGGAAAATTATGAGCGGATGTTGGCAAGAAAAGAGTTATTGAATAACGGTTTAGATGAAATCAAGAAGCTCAAATTGAAACCCGAAGAAATTAATAAATATCTTACGGAAATTGATGAGCCTGAAATAATTGAATCCTCGACCGTATATTCTTTGGCAAAGCGCAGTGGGACAAACATTGCAGAACTCCTGAAATTTTCCGTAAATGCATTAGAAAATGAAACTGCACAAAAAATTCTATTGGATAAAAAAATGTTAGAGCAGCTTGCCTCTGAGATTAAGTATGAAGGCTATATAGCGCGACAGACAAAGGAAATCGAATACTTTTTGGAAAATGAAAAGAAGCCCATACCACTGAATTTTGATTATTTCAGACTAAATTCCATCTCAAGCGAATCCCGTGAAAAGCTTGCCAAAATCCGTCCGGCATCATTAGGGCAGGCAAGCCGTATTGCAGGCGTTTCCGCGACTGATGTTTCTATTCTTGCATTGTATTTGAAGTAAAAAAGGAAAGATGTCCTACATCTGGCAGATGTAGGACATCTGATAGCTTTCAACATTAATTAGTATCAACCAATTTCTCTTCGCCTTTGCGTTTTCCTTTGCGGCTTTACGTGAGAAATTTTTCTCACGCAAAGTCGCAAAGGTGCAAAGACGCAAAGTATAAAAACCTTATTTAATAACTATTAACATCAGTAGAACACAGCCACCACCAACCCTTAACCTTATTAATTTCTTGATTCATAATTAATTAGTTTTTATTCCAAGTTCATTATAGTAATTGTTTCAAGTTTATTAATCCATACTTTACTATTATATTTAATATGGTAAATAGTAATATGATATATAAAACTAAAAGACATCCACCGATAATCCTTTTTTTTCTACTCTCATTTTCAAATTCCTTCATAATCAAATAATATCTTTCTCTTCTATAAAGGAAAATATAATTAAGTAACAATAATGGTACATAAAATATCATTCCAGAATAAAACATGTTCACCTCCATTCCAAACCATTTCTGCGAAGCCACTTTTGCGATACTTCATCCCCCAAACGAGCAGATGAACGGAAGTTTTCGATAGCCTTCTCACGGTTCCCCGTTTCCAAATATATGACACCTATATTTTTGAAAGCATCAGCATGACGCGGATTCATCATGACCGTTTCTGTAAACATTTCGAGCGCTTTATTCAAATCCTTCAACTGATAATACAAAACTCCCAAGCTGTTATAAGCTGAGACGTAGTCTGGCTTCTCGGCGATTATTCCTTTGAAATAAAACATGGCGGAATCGTATTGCTTCAGAGCCTGAAAAGAAATTCCCAGATTATGACGTGCTTCGAAATGCTTCGGATTAATCACAATAGTTTTTTGGAACATATCGATTGCGTGAATGTTATCGCCGAGCAATTGATACACATTACCCAGATTATAGACCGGGTCTGTATATGTAGGATTCAGTTCTATTGCTTTCTTCAAATATTCAATAGCAGCGGGATAGTTTTTCTGCGAATTATAAACGTTTCCGATATTATTATAAGCTAATGAGAAAGTAGGATTGGTCTTGATTACATCGGTGAATAAAGTCATCTCGTCCTTCCATATTTTTGTTCGCTGCCAGGATAAAAATGATAGTAAAAGAAAAATGATAGTTATAATTGTCAAAATCAATCTTCTATTCAAATATTCGCTATTCTTGAGATGGCTGTATAAATAATGAATACCGGCAGCAAGGGCAAAGAACAATCCGATTGAAGGTATATAGAAGAAACGGTCGGCGGTAAAGGCATTACCAACAGGTACAATTTGAAGTACAGGCAAAATGGTAATAAAATAAAACAAACACCCGAAAGAAAGAATTTTGGACTTCTTTCGCAAATATAGAGCTAATGCGACAAGCCCGATAATCACAATAGGAGTTATAAGAACTATTGCCGGTATTGAATCGCCGGTTTTTGGTGGTGCAGAATAATTCGCCGACAAACCGAGCGGCACGAACATTTTATAGATATAGAAGAATAATCCATAGAAGAATAACAGAATTTTATCAACTAAAGTATTAGCTGGTATTGATTTCAGGCTGCCTTCCGCTTTCTGCGCATCTATGGTAACCAATCCCAGAATCAATGATACGATAAAAAAAGGAATTTTCTCATAAATAGATTTCCAGTTTATTTTCTTGTTTTCCAAAAAATCATAGAGCAAAAATACAACGGGAAGCATTACTGCCACTGCCTTCGAGAGACATGCAATAATAAAGAAAATAAAAGATATGATATAAAATTGAATTCGGTTGCTGTCATTTTTATATTTAAGATAGTAAATCGAAGATAAAACAAAGAATAAACCCAGCAATAAATCTTTTCTGCCGGCTATCCATGCTGCCGACTCAACATGCAGCGGATGAATCCCAAAAAGCAACGCTACGAAAAATGCAATGAAACATTCACCTGTCAATTTGCGTATTAGAAAAAAAAGAAAAAAGACGACGGCTGAATGAAGGAGCAGATTAACGAGATGAAATCCGAATGGTGATGCGCCGAATAGTGAGTAATCAAAGTTATAAGAAGTAATCGTAATGGGATTATAATTCCCGAAATAGTAATTTGAAAATATGGCTTTAATGAATTTGAATGACAACTCGTAAATATATGGATTTTTTGAAATATAGACGTCATCGTCATATACAAATCCATTGAATAATGCAGGACTCATTACAATAAAAACTATGACTGCTGCAGCAAGTGCGACAATATATTGTCGGGATTGATTGTCCTTTGAAGGAGTATATTTTTTCGCTTTTGAATTATTCTTTTTGACTTGTTGTTTGGTTTTATTTTTCATGTGAATATTAAGTTATGAAATTATGGAATTTTTTCAAAGCAACAAATGCAACCAATAAAGTGTTCATTCAGAGCGAAGCGAAGAATCCAGTCCCAATACCCCTCTGGATTCTTCGCTTCGCTCTGAATGACATTCTTCAGGTTTTTGTATTTTCATAAACACGAATTTGACAATTATATGACAAACCATTACAAATATAATTAACAAAATAAATGAAAAAAAATATTAAACTTTGAAAATCGTTTTACAGGCATGAAAAAATCAATATTTGTTATAATAGCAACAGTACTACTCTGTTTAATACTTTCAAATTTGGAATTATCTGCAAAAGAAGGTTCGACAATAGCCGGCACAGTAACGGACTCTGTTTCGGGTGAAAATATTATCGGATTGACAATAGCAATTTATAAAGAATACAAAGAAGGCAGCAAACCCGTAGCAGGAGCTTACTCCAACAAATACGGCTTTTATTCTATTCCCGATGTTCCGGTAGGAGAATGGTTTTTGATAGCACGCGGGGTGGGCTATTCTACATATAAAAGAAAAATATTTGTTCGTTCAGACTCAAATCAGAGGATTGATATTCAGCTTAAACAAATTGATGTCCGGTTGCAGGCATTGACAGTAGAAGCCGAACGTGAGCCAAGTCCTACGCGTTCGATTAGCACAATTGAAGTAACTCCTGAATTTATTACAAAACTTCCATCTTTGGGTGGCGAGCGGGATATCTTCAGGGCTTTGCAGCTTCTGCCTGGAGTAAAGTCCGCAAGCGAATTATCGAGTGGTTTGTATATCAGAGGCGGTTCCCCAGACCAAAATTTGAATTTATTAGATGGTGTGATTGTATATAATCCATCTCATATTATGGGATTTTTAAGCACCTTCAACTCAGATGCCATCAGGGATATAAAACTCATTAAGGGGGCATTCCCTGCTGAATACGGAGGCAGGTTATCCAGCGTTCTTGATATGACTATGAAAGAGGGAACTAAGGAAAAAATCAAAGGTTCTGGAGGTATCAGCCTTATTAGTACGAGGTTAACAGTAGAAGGACCTTTAGATGAAAATTCAACATTTATGATTTCAGGACGCAGAATGTACCTTGACCTAATCACCATGCTTGCCGCAGGTGGGGAGGAAATGCCGGTCTATTATTTTTATGATTTGAATGCCAAAGTTAATTATAAATTATCCGAATCAGACCGTATTTTTCTAAGCGGGTACTTCGGAAAAGATGTTTTGGAGCCACCTTCGGGTTCGAAAGGGGATTTCAATATCAATTGGGGAAACTCAACAGGTAATCTTCGTTGGATGCATATCATGTCTCCCGAACTCTTTATGAACTTTTCATTGATTTATACGAAATATGATTGTAATACCAACCTTGGAAAGTCTGATTCAGGAGCTTATTTCGGCACTGTATCAAATATTCGTGATATTACCTTTAAGGGAGAAGCCCAATATTTCCCAATTAAGGAGCATATAATAAAGACGGGAGTGGAAGCCACATTCCATCATTTTATTTCGAAAGCTACAAACGATGCACTAAGTGAAATCATTCCTTCAACCGAAGTTTCTACACTTGAATCTGCATTCTATATTCAGGATGAATGGTCGATTACTCCTGAATTAGCAACTAATTTAGGAATGAGATTTTATTACTTCCAGGAGGGAGGATATTTTAATCCGGAACCCCGAATTTCCGCTTCCTATGCTATATCTGATAAATTGAAAATTATCGGGTCTATTGCTAATGCTAATCAATATTTACATCTGATTGTCAGGAATGATATTAATTTACCGACGGATTTGTGGTTCCCATCAACCGCTAAAGTTAAACCAAGTAATTCCTGGCAGGGAGTTCTCGGATTCGAGACTACGCCTTTCGGAAAGGAATATCTGTTCTCTATTGAAGGCTACTATAAGAAAATGAAAAATTTATATGAGTTCAGGGATGGGGTTCTGTTTGCTACGGGAATTCCTCTCGAATCGCAGTTTACTACAGGTACGGGTGAAGCTTATGGAATTGAATTTTTCCTAAATAAAAGAGTTGGGGCTATTACTGGTTGGATAGCATATACCCTTGCCTGGACAAAAAGAACATTTCCCGAATTAAACAATGGTAAACCTTTTTACCCACGCTATGACCGTCGCCATGATGTTAGCATTGTATTCACGTACGAATTGAGTGAGAATTGGGAATTAGGTGCAAGCTGGATTTATGCAACCGGGCAAGCCTACACAATGCCTACCGGGGTTTATTCACTTCCCGATTTTTCCGATAATCCTGATTTTATTAATTATAATTCGAGGTATCAATATTCCGAAAGAAATGGTGAAAGGCTCCCATCGTTCCATAAGCTGGATTTGAACTTAATGTATAAGTTTGAAATGTTCGATTTACCTTTCGAATTTTCAATCAATATCTATAATGTTTATAACAGGAAAAATCCGTTTATGTGGTTTATAGAAAATGAATATAATCCTTATGATAATACAAGTAAAAAGGTAGTGAAGCAATTCACACTCTTTCCGATTATACCGACATTCGGATTGAATTTTACTTTTTAAATGAGATAGTAGATATTATGAATAATAACTTAAAAAGCAGTCTCATAATCCAAGAAGAATGTCATTCTGAACGAAGTGAAGAATCCAGTCCCAATGCTCCTTCTGGATTCTTCACTTCGTTCAGAATGACATTCTTCTTGGATTTATTAAACCTTTATAAATGCAGAAAAGACATTGTTGCATACTAGTTGAAAAATGTTTACGAAAAGGAAAAAAATGAGAATTAATAATAAAAAACCTTTAAAAATCACACTAATGTTAGCCTTTACATTTATATTTATGACAGGCTGCGAGCAGGTTGTTGAAGATCCCCAACTTCCATATCATGAGCAAATAGTAATTAGCGCTGTATTGGAGCCTGGTAAAACATCTCCGAAGATTTCAATCACTAAGACTTTACCTCCATTAGAGGATTATGATATTGAAAAAGCTACAATTTATGATGCTGAAGCTGTGATAACATGCAATGGAGTAAGTTATCTTCTTCTTATTGGAACAGATAAATTTTATACATCACCTGATTTAACTATTGAATCAGGAAAGAAATATTCTTTGATTGTAAAATGGAAAAATAAAAGTGCTATAACCGAAACCGTGGTACCTTATCCGGTAAAAATTGATACTTCTTATTATAAATTTATAAAAGAAAGACGGCACAACCATACCGAGCAGTACTTAAGTATGTTTGTAGGTTTTAAGCCTGAAGGCAATTCCGTGTATGTTGGGTTTCATTATCAATATTTGGATGATTCTTCAAAAAAAATATCTTATAAATATAGTCATTCGGATTGTTTACGCTCGATGGATACTAATTCCAAGGGAAGTCTGACATTGAATTTTAAAATATACTATTACGGGGATACTACGAATTTCAAGCCTAATAGTTATGAGGATTATGTTATTGAATGTTATGATGCCCCATATTTCCAATATTATCAAACCCGTTACAATGGCGGCGAGCCAAACGAACTTTTCGGAACATCAGGTTCAAATATAATAGGAAATGTCAAGGGTGATGGAATTGGATTATTTATCGGAAGGGCAAAAACCATTTTGAAATTTGATTAAATAAAAATAAATAGCCATTCTTCATCCCTGATGGTATAAAGAATGGCTTCAATTAATATTATTTAAAAATACTAACGATTTCTCTTTTTATGGCGGTTCTTACGCAATCTTTTCTTGCGTTTATGAGTTGCCATTTTATGTCTTTTTCTTTTCTTTCCGCAAGGCATTTAAATCACCACTAAATATAAATTAATAAATGTATATCATATAATTCTAACTTGAAACTTATCAATTGAATCGAGCAAACGCAAAACATAATAAGAAAAATCGGTTAGCTTTGACTTTTCATTGTCTCATTAACATTCGTCAGGAATTCAGGAGAAGGTTTGAAAATCGGAACATACCTGAGTTCGAGAGGTACTAAGTCGCCTGTCTTTGGATTGCGTGCCATCCGTGGTTTACGGCTTTTGGATTTGAAAACACCGAATCCCCGTAATTCGATTCTTTTTCCATTTGCAACGGCATTAATTATGCTGGCGAACACCCCGTCGACAACTGCTTTTGTTTCGATTTTTGTTAAGCCAGTGGCTTTTGCGATTCCATCGACAATATCAGCTTTTGTCATAATAAATCCATAAAAAATTAATAAATGCTTATTATATAAGAAGCAAAGTTACGAATTAATGATTAATTATCCAAAATTTTAAAATAATTATTTTTTTAATTTTTTTTCCATTAAATGATTATCATGGATTCTATCTTCTCTAAACCTTGATATTACTATAATTTATTTTTAGTCTCCTATAAAATATAATTATGGGTAGATTAATATTAGAATAATTTGTGATTCCGATTTTCATTTTTGAAAAAAAAATTCTTCAATCTCATTCTTTAATTCGGCTTCTTTTTAGAAAGTACTCTTAAGAAATGTTCCGAAACCCCGAGTTCGCTTGCAATAATTTTCAATGATTTTCCCGAATTCTCTTTTATATATTTAATTATAAATCCGTCTAATCGCGACATTTTCGGAATATAAAAGGAAATACCGCCAAAATTCCTTAATAAATTCCTAACTATTTCAATACCGAATGATTCTGCAAGAAGCTGTAAATCCGGCGTTAGGTCATGAAAACAGACCTGTTCAAAAACATCTTTCATCATTTTTCTTTTCCTTTCGATTTAATTTATAAATTTCATTATCTTCTCAAATATTCAGGCTATTAGACTGTAGCCTAATATCCTAATAGCCTAATATCCTAATAGCCTAATAGCCTAATAGCCTAATAGCCTAATATCCTAATAGCCTAATAGCCTAATAGCCTAATAGCCTAATAGCCATCTTCCAAATCAAAAAAATCCTCGTTAAACTCTTCGAATGATTCATAGCCATAGAGGGCGTTCTCGATGAATTCATCGATTAAGTATTTTAAATCACCGGCAGAATCATCATCCAAAAGCCGCATCGGAGCTATACTTTCGAACAATTGACCGAAAATTAGTTTCAGCGATAAATATTTTTCTTCCGTTCGGGAAATATTTTCCTTGGTGTCTGTTACTCCAATTGGAGGTTCAGGACATTGAATTACGATACAATCCTTCGGGATAATATCCTTTTGTTTTGGCTCTACCGTTTTGGTTTTGCTTGGCTTTTTCTTCATGATTTTTCTCCTAAAAAATATTATTTGGTTTTTAATTTTTACGGCATTATATTTGTACTTATAAATATCGCTTAATAATGCCGCAATATTTACGGCAAATATAAGTAATTTATACGTTCTTGTCAAGTAAAAAATACATAATAAGAAAAAAATATGGAAAAATTAAAAATTGATATAGGAAAAAGACTCTTAGAGATAAGAGAGGGACTGCTTTTTGAAGGAATAAAAGTATCGTCCGCTCAATTTGCAAAAATGTTTGGTGAGACTACGGATAAAATCCAGAACTATGAAAGGGGAGTATCCAATGTTCCGAATCATTTATTAGTTCGGTTATACAGGCGCGGGATTAATCCAACTTATATTTTAACCGGGGAAGGCTCGAAATTTGCCGATAATGAAGAAGGTCGGAAACTGAAAACATTTCATGTTCAGGCTAAATCTGCCGATGCAAATATTATCGATATAAGAAAATTCGATACATCGACTCTTCCAACGGATGATTTGGTGCGGTTCATCAGCGTTGCAGCAGGGGATATAGGGAAGAGGCTGGAAGGTAAGAAAGGGAAAAAATAAAGGAATTTAATAGTTGAAGAATTGAATAGCCACTACTTTTAAGTAGTGGATTATGAGAAATTTTCTTTTAATGGAATGCTTTAGCCCCAAAATTTATTATGATAATTGTTAAAGAAAGAAAGTTTTGGGATAAATCCCACAATTACACTATTACACTTATTCCACGAGCTTAAGCTCGTGGCTATTCAAGTAAAATATTTAATAAGTTGATAATTTATTAATTCGATAATGAAGAAAGATGAGTACAAAGAATACACAAACTGTCTGAGCGACCATGGATTATATATACTTGCAAAAAGATTTATTATTCAGGAAAATTTAGGATTCGGTCATAACCATTGGAAACATAAATGTATATTTGAAGAAGCCGAGCGACGCAACATTGCTATTTACGATTATGCCAAAACGGATTCATTAATTACTATCGAGTGTATTATGAATAAAATGTATGGAGCTACAATAATAGATTTAAAGCGGGTCGACCTAATGTCCGAGCATGAAATTAAAGAATTGGTTCATTCATTGGGCGCAGCAGCAAATCATCCATTTTCAAATCAGGATGGTGTGGGAACTACCGATTTAGCAGGATTCTTCGGAATCAAATCCGAAAACCTGTATTTCGGAACAGTTTCAGGATTATCAATGAAAAATGCGGATTTGAACAATGGGGATAGAATTACCGTCGATACTTCAGCCAAACCGGATAATGGTGATATTATAGTTGCGTTGGTCGATGGAGATGTATTTATAAAACGGTATAAATTACTCAATGGAGATATCTATCTTGAATCTGAAAACGAGGATTATGAACCTTATCGAATAACATCCCAGACTAATTTCAGCATTTTTGGAGTTGTCCGGCACCTAATAAGAGCATTGAAAAATTGAGTTATTGGTCATCAGAAAAAATAATTTAGTTTATACAAATATATTCTTGATTTATTACTATTATAGTATTATATTTGTTAAGTGAGATTCTGATAATTACAGAATGTCATTCCAGCTAATGCAGGAATCTCCTCCCAGAGTGTTTAAGGGGATTCCTGCATTCGCAGGAATGACATTTTAGAACTCACCTTAATATTTCGTAATTAAACATAAAAATTTGATTGATTAAAATGAAAAAGAAACTCTTAATATTGATAATACCAGCCCTGTTTCTTATTTCAATGGATATTGTTGCAAAAGACTTCTCAGTACAATTTTTAACATCAGGCAATTGTTCTATGTGTGAAATAAGGATTGAAGAAGCAGTTAAGAAATTACCCGGTATAAAATATATTCATTGGGATTTTAATACAAAAATTGCTACTGTAAAATATGATATTTCAAAAATCAAACTGTATGCAATAATGACTCAAATTGCCGATACCGGTCATGATAACGAGTGGGTTCAGGCTCCGATTTATGCTTATCAAAGGCTTGTTGGAAGTTGTTGCGAATATCCAAGAACGATGGATTATTCAAAAGTGAAACCCGGATACCTCAGCTTAATGGACGTATGGCTCGATGTTGACGAATCACGGAATATTGATGAATCCATTTCGATTTCCCCGACTTCTATTATTAATGGTGTAATAAATATTACATCACAAAACACCGTAATCCGGGATGTTAATGTTTTACTGTATTCCCTTGATGGCTCTGTAGCGCTATCGAAACCATTCTCTAATCTATCCGATGCCAAGCTCGATGTTTCTTCGCTTCCGAAAGGCTGCTATATTGCATTAGTAAAGGAAAAGCAACGAATAATCTATAAAGCAAAATTACTACTGTTATAGATTATATTTAAAATTTATAAAATATCATTCCTGCGAATGAACCTTTGAGAAAAATATTAAAAAAGGGAAGAAAGTCATTCGTAAGCGAAGTGAAGAATCCAAAAGCAGCATTGGGAGTGGATTCTTCACTTCGCTTACGAATGATTTTCTTCTTGGTTTTTGATACAGTCACGAATGACTGGCATTTTTAAAACTTCCAAAAAATTATTTCTTTTTCAAAACTTGCTAATTGTAATTTTTATTAAATTGATTTTTATTATAAACCAGAAATTTAAAAAGGTTCAAAAATGCTGAAAGATAATCTTATTAAATCGAATATAGGCATAAATACTATTGTTCCAAAGTATCATCAAAGGATATTGAGTCAATATTTAAATGCTATCATAATCTGTATAATTTTGATATTAATGATTCCTTTTAGTGGTTGTAATGATAATTCAAGTAATAATCCTGTTCCAGCAGGTGCTCCGGTCATCGATTCGTTATCTGTTATTGAAGGTAATGCCGGTGAGATGTTAACTATATATGGCAAGAGATTCGGAGCGAACAGGGATTCCGGTTCTGTGGAAATTAATGGGATTCACGCCGAACTAAGTGATTATAAAGATTGGAAGGATAACTCTATAAAATTAACTATTCCTGTTTATGCAAGCAGCGGTAATATTTTTGTTACGGTTTCCGGCAAAAAAAGCAATGGTAAATATTTCAACGTATTAGGCGCTCAACTAAATCCGGTCATAGATTCATTAGTTCCTAACCATGGATTGCCCGGAGAAATAATCTCAATTCATGGCAAAGCTTTCGGAAATGTTTCGGATTCCGGTTACATTATTTTTAATGCTTCTATGGTGGAAAAACCAGATATCGTTAATTGGAATAATGTTTTAATCCAATTTAAAATACCTGCAAATTCGGTAACAGGCACTTTGGAGGTAACGGTCAATCATTTAACCAGCAATAAAGTTAATTTAATCGTTGCTACGCCACCACAAATTATGGAAATTACTCCTTCATCGGTAAAGCAGGGTGATGAAATAGTCATAAGGGGAATTAATTTGGGAACAAAAACTTCCGAAAATTATGTTACTTTTAATGGTTACAAACCTCCCGATTTATACTATATTTCCTGGAATACGACTGAAATAAAAATGAAGGTTCCCGATGGGGCTACAAGTGGAAATATAATTGTATTTGCCGGTGGTATCAAGTCCAATCCATTCCCCGTTACAATCACACTACCACCGCCTGTCATAGAAAAAATAGTTCCAACTTACTGTAAACCCGGTGATTTTATAGAGATATATGGAATTAATTTCGGACAATCAAGGGTATCGAATTACGTGGAAATTGGGGGTAAAAGGGCAAATGATATTGATTATACAATTTGGAATAATACGATAATAAAGGTAAAAGTACCTGACGGTGCGGTTACCGGTAAAGTATTTTTATATATAAATGGTGTTAAAAGTAATGGAATAAATATTAATATAACTTCCGAACAAAATCCGATTATCGAGGAAGTATCTCCTCCAACAGTACTTTCCGGGGATTTGATAACCATCAAAGGGAAAAGGTTTGGAAGTACACAGGGGGTAGGTTATATATATTTGGATACTTTGAAATTGAGTAATAATAATATCCGAACATGGTCTGATAATGAAATAACTTTTATTTTTCCCGATGCATTAAGTACAGGAAATATCGAAATCACGATATATGCTAATAATATGGCAAGTAATAAATTTACAATTGTAAAAAGCATATTGAATATTCCTGTTTCTTTAATACTTTCAGGTTCCTTTAAAATGGGTTATGACAATGGAGGTGAATGGGATAAACCGGCTCACAATGTTACAATTTCTTATGATTATTATATAGGAAAAACCGAGATAACTCAAAAGCAATGGAAAATCGTTTTTGGCTCTACTTCAAATCCCAGCAAGTTGAAGAATGATAATAATCCGGTAGAGCAATTAAATTGGTTTCGGGCATTAAGGTTCTGCAATTCATTATCAGCAATTGAAAACCGTACACCTTGTTATACTGTGAACGGTAGTACTGATATTAATGAAGATGATGAAAGCCAGGTTGTGGTGTGTAATTTTAATGCCGATGGCTGGCGTCTTCCAACAGAAGCCGAATGGGAATATGCCTGCCGGGCGACAACAACAGGGGAATTCAGTGGAACTGGAAAAATTTCAGAAATGGGTTGGACAAGCCAGGATAAAGTTAACAATCCGCAGGAAGTGGCAAAGAGGAAACCAAATAAATGGGATTTATACGATATGCATGGAAATGTAATGGAGTGGTGCTGGGACGGCTTCGAGGCAACGTTTTATGAAACAAGTCCCACTAAAGACCCACGGGTAAATCCAACACTCGAAACACCGGAAAGAACGGTAAGAGGCGGTTCTTATCAAAATAGCCCTGAATTATGTTCTTCTTCTCATAGGGAGTCAATTAGTCCAACGGTTTATCAGTTCAATATCGGTTTCAGAATCGTAAGGAAGAAGTAAGCAGCCTGTAATCATCCATATCATTATAAGCCTGGACTGATATCCGGAACCATAATTTGCCGGAAAATGGGAAAAAAGGCATTTCAATTTTGTGATTCGTTAGAAAATAATTCCTTAACCGCATGATTTCCTCACGGGAGACTTCGTGGTTATTTGGCAAAGGCAGACTCGCCATAGAGCCAAGCATTTCATCAGGACATGGTATTTCTAAATTATGCTTCTCAGCTATAAGTGTTCTTGCTTCCAAAACTAATGAGTGATTTCTCTTCTGCAATTCAATTCCACCTAAAGAGTAGAAAAAATCAATACTTTCATTAATGGCTAAGTAAGGGGATGGATTCTTTGTGCCTACCCAATCGAATTCCTTTGTATATCCTTGTTCATAATCCAGTGATATAACCAGGGGATGAAAATTCTGCCTGTATTGAGGAGCAACCCAAAGAAGAGCACAGCTTTTCGGAGCAAATAACCATTTATGACAATTCCCAGTGTAAAAATCAGGATTTATTTGTGAGATATTCAAATCAATCATGCCTGTTGCATGAGCGCCGTCTATTGCCGTCAGAATACCTCTTTCACGGCATATTCGGACAATCTCATCAACCGGAAATATTAATGCTGTTGAAGATGTAATATGGTCAATTATAATTGCTTTGGTATGGGTTGACAGTTGTTCCTTAATTTGTTTTGTAACCTCATAGCTACTACTAATTGGAAGAGGAATCTCCACTTCCTTCAATTGAAACCCAAACCGTTGACAATAATAGCGCAAAGTATTCCGTACTCCGGGATAATCATGATTTGTACATAAGATTTCATCACCCTGCTTTAATGTTGTTGATAAATAATTCATTATTGTATTGACACCTGTCGTTGCATTATCTACGAAAACAATACCTTCAGCATCGCAATTTATCAGTTCTGCCAGTTTAGCTGCAGTTTCCCTTATTTTCCCAGGATAAAAATCAACGAAAAATTCTACAGGCTGGCGCTCTAACATTTCGTTATATCTGCGATATGCTTCTAATACCTGAATAGGTGAAGCGCCGAAGGAACCATTATTCAAAAATACCAAGTCGTTATCGAATAGCCATTGTTTTTTTATTTCTTTGCCATATAGCATATAATCTCCAAAATTTTATTTCAAAACCGTTTTCAAATCCTTTTAAATTTATTTTTTATTTAGGAATTGCAATTTAATTAATTATGTAATTCAGAAGGTTTTGGAATTTGTTCTGGTATTATTATTTGAGGTTGTTATGTTGTTTATTAAAATTTTCAATTATTAATTTTTCAATTTTCAATCAATTTCTAATTTAAAATTGATTAATTGCATCAAAAATATTAAACATTAAATATTGAAAATTCAATGAAAATTGAAAATTGCAAAATTGAAAATTATACTCAGGTAACAGAAATAATATTTTATACTATTATGAAGACTAATCGAAAGAAACAGAGGGAGAAAAAATGGAAAATGATAATCTATATCTCAATTTATCATCTCTGAAATCATGCACCCCTGCTTGGTTTGCCCAAAACGTAAGCCAGGGCAAATGGAAATTGCACCCGCATCTATCCCTAATTGATGGGATACTACTTAAATCAATCCAAGGCGAATATAAAAGAATCATAGTCAATATGCCGCCACGTCATGGAAAATCGGAATTCATATCGGGATATTTTCCTGCATGGTATTTGGGTAAATTCCCCGATAAAAAAATTATACTTACATCTTATAACTCAAGATTTGCTGCGGTGTGGGGGAGAAAGGTAAGGGAATTAATCCGGAATTTTGGTAAAGAGTATTTTGATGTCGGAATTGATGATTCATGCAAGGCAGCATCAGGATTCAGAATCGCTGAGCATGACGGAGAAATGTTCTGTACTGGGGCTGGAGGAACTATCACAGGTAAGGGAGCTGACCTGATTATAATAGACGACCCGGTCAAAAATGATTCCCAGGCTCATAGTCCTGTTATTAGCGATAATATATGGGAATGGTTTAAATCCACGCTTTATACACGTCTCGAACCAAATGGAATTATTATCATAATAATGACTCGGTGGCATGACAATGACCTCTGCGGGAGATTATTGGCGACTTCGAATTTCTCAATACCAGGAAATGGATTAATTTCATCAGAATATAATGATGATTGCGTGAAGGATAATAAGAAGATGGAGAATTTAGAGGATGGTATTTCAGATTTGGATTATGAAAATGAAAAGTGGCTGTATATTTGCCTTCCAGCCATAGCTGATATTAATGACCCTTTGGGAAGAAAACCCGGAGAAGCTTTGTGGGAAAAAAGATTCTCAATCAGGAAATTAAATTCCATACGCAGGAATATAGGTTCATATTGGTTTTCAGCGCTATATCAGCAAAAGCCGAATCCTGCCGGTGGCGGTATTTTCAAGCGTCAATATTTCAAATATTTTTCAGCAGATAATGAGTTCTATTATATAAAATCGGATGGTAAATCACATTCATCGCAATCCATTTTTAGAATTGCTGATTGCCCGGTTTATGCGAGCATGGACCTGGCTACTAAAGCAAGCGAAACATCGGATTATACCGTAATATTAATTTTTGCAATCAATGACAACCGTGATATTTTTGTTCTTGATATAATTCGGGAAAGGTTCGACGGCGCTGACCACATAAAGTTGTTACACTCAGTTTTCGAAAGATGGCATCCAATTCTCATCGGTATCGAGAGCGCTCAATATCAACTAACTCTTGTTCAGACAGCTCAGCGCAAAGGAATGCCTGTTATTCCGCTCAAAGCAACTAAAGACAAGGTATCGCGCAGTTTACCGATAGCAGCACGATTAGAAGCCGGTTCTGTATATTTCCGTGAAGGCGCACATTGGCTCGATTCTTTCGAGGATGAATTACTTGCCTTTCCTAAAGGAACACATGATGACCAGGTTGACGCATTTGCTTATATAGCGGAAATAATCCAACCAATTACGAATGCTATGCCTGTGGCTGCAACGGGAGGTAAATTCCTTAAGGATAGACTGACGCTGCAATTTTGATTTATAATATAGAGTCCATCCTAAAAAGCCTAATTTGTCATTCCCACGAAAGTGGGAATCCAGTATTAGTGAGGTGTTTGGATTCCTATTTTAGTGGGAGTGACCCTTTTAAGATTAGACTCTTATTTTTAAACATTACAAAAAAATATTTTAGTGATAATACGAAGTTTCTTAATATTGCAAGTTTGTATTTAGATTATTTTTTAGTTGTAGTTAATTTTTTTGAAAGAATAATTCGGAATTGAAGAAGAATGTAAAAAGTGAAAATAGGAACTCTATATCTCATTATAGCCAATTTTTAATTAATATGTTAAAATTTCTTGTATTTCTTCTTTCAGTTTCTTACAGTACACTCTCAGGTGAAAAGCAAGATTCAGCTTTATTAAAACCCCGCTTTGGCTTATTTTTGGATTATTCTTTTATTGGCAATTTTTCATCTTTCAGGAAATTACCTAATGTTCCAAGCTGCTGCCCTGAATATACCCAAGCTAACGGTAGAAGTTTTGAATTTGGAGGAATTGGTGAATACTATATTGAAAAACTATATTTCTTAAGTCTGAGAACCGGTTTCGATTTTGAATCGGCACCTTTTCGTTATATTGAATCCTCTAATGTCATTATCGACGGAAAATCTACCCCGGCAAAATTCGAACATTACCTTGATTTGGATTTTGCACGCTTCGTTTTATCACCGGCAATTGGTTTCATGCCATACAGGTATTTTATTTTTACTGGCGGCTTTTCGCTCTATTTTCCTTTATCAGGAACCTATTATCAGAAAGAGGATATAATCGAACCAAAGGACAGAGGCTCCTTTCCGGACGGTACTCGCCGTAGGAATGAAAGCTCAGGAGATTTGACAGGATTCAATTCCATTCAAGCTTCAATCGATTTGGGTGTGAAGTATCCTTTCCCCCTGAATAAGCGAGGCTGGCTCTATCTATTCCCTGAATTAAAATATTCACTTCAATTTACAAATATGATTAGCGGATTAGATTGGAAAAATCATAAGCTTTCACTTGGTATATCGGTTATGTACATCGAACCGCCGCCTGCACCGCCGGAACCCGAGCCACCAATCGAACCTCCCATGCCGGAAATGCCGCTGCCGCCGGTGCAGCCCCCGCTTACGGTTGAATTGAGCGCTGTTATTTTCGATTCTGCAAAACAAGAGCAGGTGCAGCATAATGTAAAAATCGAGGATTTCGTATCTATTAATATGCGCCCGCTCCTGAATTATATTTTCTTTGACGAAAATTCATCCGAAATCCCGAGCCGCTATATCAGCATAACACCTGAAGAAGCAAAAAATTATAAATTATCATCTCTTCAGAACTTAGATGCAATAACCACTTATTATCATGTTTTGAATATTTTCGGTAAGAGGTTATCCGATAATCCCGAAGCTGTGATTAAAATAATCGGGACAAATGCCGGAATAGATGACGAAAAAAGAAACAAGCAGCTTTCGGAAGCAAGGGCTGAAACTGTAAGGAACTATTTGCGGGATGTTTGGAATATTGACGAAAAAAGGATGCACCTCATGGCACGCAATAAGCCTAAGCAAAGCTCTGCAAATGTAGAAAAGGAAGGCGATGAAGAGAACCGCCGGGTTGAAATTATCTGTGATTTTGCTCAATTCAACAAACCGGTTCTGACTTATGATACCATCCGGATAATAACACCAATAACGATTCGCTTTAAACCACGTGTTAAGTCAGGTAGCGCAATTAAAAAATGGGAGCTGAATCTTTATCAGGGAAGTGTATTACTGTCCAATAGAACCGGTGCTTCCATGCCGCCCGATTCCATCGATTGGAAGCCGTCGAATGAAGCAAGCGATAATCCGGTATATGGCGGTAATCTGTATTTCGATTTGCTTGCAGAAGATGTATTTGAGCAATCGGCTAAGACCGCTACTGATTCTATTCCAGTCGAGCGTTTGACCGTTGAAAGAAAGCGTATAGAAGCCATAGCAGACCAGGAATTTGATTACTATAGCCTTATACTTTTCGATTACGGCTCATCAAAATTGCAGAAGGCGCACAAGGATGTTATTGACTTTATCAAGAGCAAAATCACGCCCGATGCAAAAATTGAGATATATGGATATACCGATAAAATTGGCGATGAAGATATCAATCGTAGAATATCCGAACGCAGGGCAAAAGTAGTAGCACGCAGGCTTGATATACCGGATATCCAGGTAGCCGGCTTAGGTGAGACGAAGCTGCTATACGATAATAAACTGCCGGAAGGCAGGTTCTATTGCCGCACGGTAACGATTAATATCATCACACCGATAAAAAACGGGAAGAAGTAATTCCATAATACAATCCCTGACGGGATAGGAATTACAAATCAATAGATTTTTGAATTATCACGTATTGATTAAATTATGGTAACAAAATTTCAGATATAATAAATACTATAGCATTTCCTATAAAAATTATTTCCATTTATTTTTAAAACCATTTTTTAGTCAAATCATTTTAGCTTGATATCTTTGCATTTGTAAGTTCCCTGAATTCCGATGATACTCGATTGAAATTTTTTTTTATTTGAAAGAAAATTGAGGACAGAAAAAAAATGCAAAAAACGGTACTAAAATGACTCAATTTGACACATCTTGGAAAAACCTTCCGAAGGTTTCCCAACCTTCGGAAGGTTAAAATTCTTAAAAACACGAAAATTTGTAGTTATCAGTAATCAGGATTAATCAAATTGAATCATGTTCAAATTGGTTTATTTTTAAATTGTCGAATAGTAAAATTCGAATTGCTCAAAATCTTTTAACTCTTGTATGGCAATATGGTGCGCCGCCGGTCTTGGTATAGTAGTCCTGATGATACTCTTCGGCTCGCCAGAATGTTTTCGCCGGTAACAATTCGGTAACAACTTTATACCCCATATCCTTTAGGATGGAGATTAGTTTTGCAGCAATCTTTTTTTGCTCATCTGAAGTATAAAAAACAGTAGAGCGGTACTGATTGCCCATATCGGGACCTTGCCGGTCGAGTTGGGTTGGGTCGTGAATCTCTAAGAAGAGTTTGGCAAGGGTCTCGTAATTTGTTTTTGCAGGGTCGAATTCAATTTCGATAGCTTCGGCATGTCCGGTTCTCCCTGTACATACTTCTTTGTATGTGGGATTTTCCTTAGTACCTCCGGTATAACCTACAGCAAGGCTTTTGACACCCGGCTCATTTTTGAAATAGTATTCCACACCCCAGAAGCAGCCACCTGCAAAAATAGCCTTCTCAGTTTTTGTGGTATCGGCTGGAACAAACTCAAGGGAGATTGAATTAACACAATGGCGGACATTTTTGTCAGTCAGTCTCTCGCCTTCGAAAACATGTCCCAGATGAGCGTCGCAATGAGTGCAAAGAATTTCGGTTCGCCGTCCGTCTGCATCAGTTAAACGTTTAACAGCTCCGGGGATTTCATCATCGAATGAGGGCCAGCCACATTCGGAATCGAATTTATCGGAGGAACTATACAAGGCGGTTGAGCAGCGTTTGCAAATGTAGGTACCTTTACCTTGGAAATTATAATATTTTCCTGTGAAAGGAGGTTCAGTACCTTTATGTACGATAACGCGTTCTTCTTCTGTGGTTAATTTTTTCTGGTTGTTCATATCCTGAGAGCATCCATAATAACTGAATGAAATGAAAATAATGGCTATATAGAAATACACAATTCTCATAAGTTAGGTGACGCTAAAGAATGAAAATTATTTTAATTATGTTATATTATTTTTGAAGTTAGAGAAGATTTTTAATTATGATATTTATACAAATAAAGATAAAACAATAATTGAAAATATTTTACGTTACCAAAAAAGTATTCATATAGGAGTTAATATGACAGAAGTTATGAAAAATATTTTTGTTCACGTTGAAACAATGCCTGCTGAATTACAGAACGAGTTTGCTGAGTTATGGCATAATGATATTATTGAAGAATTAGCTTGGCAAAATGAGACAAATTATGATAATTCGAAATTGGAAAAATTAGTATCTGAAGCTTTGGCTGATTACGACAAACTGATAAGATAAAAATATAGAAAAAAATGGGAAAAATATATTCAGAAATAATGATTTCAAATCCTGTAAGGGTAGATTTAATGCCTCTTTCGGTTCAATGCCTTGTCGTTAGCGGTGCGCTGCATCTCTGCATTCCAGAGCATTTATCAATACAATTGGAATTGAAAGAGCTTGAAAAAAGAGAGGTTACATTAGCAGATGGAAAGAAATCATTATGCAGTTATGTCGGACCTGTCAGGGTACAGTTTGGCAATAGGAGTTGTTTCACGGGTGCACTTGTAATAGGTGATTCTCCGCTACTTGGCGCTATTCCAATGGAAGATATGGATTTGGTTATTCATCCAAGCCTGCAGAAACTGACAGTCAATCCGGCAAATCCAAATATACCGATGTCGGTAGCTAAGATTTCTATATAAACTCGCCTGTCGTAGCGCCGCGCCAGCCGCGAGAAAATTCGGAAGCCTGCATAACTTTTTTAGATGCGGGTTGTATCTCGATTAACTCAATGGCATAATCACGGCAACCGGCATAGAAACTATCAGCTTCGATACGATAAGTCCCAATGGGCAATTTCCTGTTATTTGATAATTTGGCTTGCAATATTTTTAAGGAACTGCCATTGAGCAGTGTCCAGGCGCCGGGGAAAGGCGATGTACCATGAATGAAGTTCTTAACGGTTTCTGCATCTTTATTCCAATCGATTTTGCAATTCTCCCGAAATAGTTTTGGAGCTGGTGTGGCAAGGGAATTATCCTGAAGTATAGTTTGATAATTTCCCTTCAAAAGAAGATTACAGGTTTCGATACAAAGTTCGGCTGCAATAGGCATCATAGCATCGTGAAGGTCACCGGCTGTGTACCAATCAGGTATTTGGATTTTTCGCTGTAATAAAATATCACCGGTATCAACTTTTTCCTGTAATAGGAAGGAAGTCATACCTGTTTCTTTTTCACCGTTGATAATAGCCCAATTGATTGGTGCAGCTCCCCGGTACTTTGGCAGGAGACTTGCATGAATATTGAAAGTTCCCAATTTCGCTAATGAGTAAACAGCAACAGGTAAAATTCGAAATGCCACAACAACAATTATATCGGGATTATATGAAGAAAGCTCTGATATAAAAGATTCATCTTTTAGGTTTTCAGGTTGAAGCACTGGCAAGCCAAGTTCTATTGCCCTGATTTTAATTGCAGATGGAATAAGTTGTAATCCCCTGCCTTTCGGTTTATCAGGTACAGTAATAATGGCAGTTACTCCAAATTCCTGATTAAGCAATTCGAGCGATGGAACAGCTATTTCAGGCGTTCCCATGAATACAATGGATTGTTTGTTAGTCATAATTTTATAAACCGGTACTACCGAAACCTCCGCCGCCACGCTGGGTTTCAGTCAATGTATCAACCATCTCCCATGAAATTTTTTCATAACGGGCAATAACGAGTTGGGCAATTCTATCCCCTCGCGAAATTGTAAATGGTTCTTTACTAAAATTGGAAAGTATGATTCTGATTTCGCCGCGGTAATCGCTATCAATTGTACCTGGGGCATTTAAAGCAAAAATACCGTACTTTGAAGCTAATCCGCTTCGCGAACGCACCTGACATTCATAGCCCGGTTCCAAAGCAATAGCCAGTGAGGTGGGTATAAGTTTGGTTTCCCCAGGAGAAATCAAAACCGGTTCAATGATAGCAGCATAAATGTCCATTCCTGCAGAGCCATCGGTAGCATAGCCAGGAAGTGGTAGGTCGTCGAATTGGATATCGAGTCGGGTAATTTGTATTTTCATTCCATTTAAATATAGCAAATATAAAAAAAATCCTTGTACTGCTCTACCTTTAAGATGAATCGGTACAAGGATATCAAAATCATTTATCTGATTATATAGTTTTCTTTGGTCTTCGTCTTTGAGGTGCTTGCTGCGACGCTTTCTCATCTTCATCAATAACCATTTTCAATGCTTTCATAAAACCCGAGTCGAGCCTTTCTGCCCGTGTTGTCAGTTTACTAAGCATCTCCTTGGATAAAACTTCCTTGAACAACCGCTGAGTTTGTTCTTTTATTTCAGCTTCTACAGACCTATCTTCGGTCTTGGAGTACATATTCGTTTCCATAATATCACGAATTTAATTGTTCAATAACCTTAAATTAATTTTGTCGCTATTAATGTATTCATCCATTATCTTTAATCCCATATTTTTTAGTCAACGTATGAAATATAGGAATATTTTATAACATTGCTTTAATAAGATATAACCGAATTTATCTTATAGAATAAAAACTAAAAAAATTAAAGTTCGGATTTGATAAAATAGTTACCGTTAATAACATATTCCGGTTTGCCTTTAAGGTGCCACCCATCGAATGGTGTATTATCCGAACGGGATTTGAATTTAGTTTTATCAACAGTCCATTCCTTGTCAGGGGCGAAAATTGTAATTTCTGCGCATGAACCTTCCTTCATCGAAATATCACGTAAACCAAGAATTTTTCGAGGATTGCAGGACATCTTTTCAATTAATTGATGAATTGACAAAATTCCTTTATGAACAAGAAAGGTCATAGATAAACCAAATGAAGTTTCCAAACCAATGATTCCACATGAAGCCTTTTCGAATTCAATATTTTTTTCATGTAAAGCATGAGGAGCATGATCAGTTGCAATGCAATCAATAGTGCCGTCAGATAATCCTGTTAATAATGCATCAACATCCTTCTTTGTCCTAAGAGGAGGATTCATTTTATAGTTTGTATCATAACCGCTCAAATAATCCTCGGTTAAACAAAAATGATGGGGAGTTACCTCACAGGACACACGCAAGCCTTGAGCTTTAGCATTTCTTATTAAATCCACCGAGTGTCCGGTACTAATATGTGAAGCATGGTAACGTCTATTATTGAAATAACCTGAAAGCATGATATCCCTGCTCAGTATTATTTCTTCTGCAACAGAAGGATAACCTTTTAATCCTAACTTGGCTGAATGAATGCCTTCGTTCATTGCAAAACTATTGGTTAAGCTGTGTTCTTCGCAATGTTGTGAAATCAGGAGATCGCGACCGGAGGAATACTCGAATATCCTTCGCATAACGTCAGAATCAGTTACACAATTACCATCATCTGTAAACATAAGCACACCCGAATCGGATAACTCATACATACACGATATATGCTTGCCTTCTCTTTTTTGAGTAAGAGCACCGGCAATATATACGCTTACCGGTAAATGAGCGGCTTGATTGCGAATAAATTCTACGACCGGAACATTATCGATTGGCGGTTCGGTATTCGGCATACAAACAACGGCAGTGAAACCACCGTTAACTGCTGCTGCTGTTCCACTTACAATATTTTCCTTGTATTCGTATCCCGGTTCACGTAAATGTACATGCATATCACAAAATCCTGGTGCAGCTATTAAATCAGAGCCATCAATAATTTGAGTGTCATTTTCGACATCAACCGGCTTATCGGAACAATGAATGATATTCCCTTCTTTAATCCATAAATTTACAATTTTATCTAAATTTTCAGCAGGATTGACCGCTCTTATTTGTTTGAACAGGATATTTATCATTTTCTCTTTCGTATATTTGAAAAACTTAGCAATTTATAATAAGTTTTTTGATTTATAAAATTTTTTATCGATAAAATTATTTTTTATATGGAAGAAGTAAAATTATTTGATATGAAAACCTGCAATATTTGCCCTCATTCCTGCAATGCTGATAGAATATCAAATAAAAAAGGAGTTTGCAGAACCTCTGATAAATTATCTGTTTCAGCAATTTGCCTTCATTATGGAGAAGAGCCTGTTTTAAGCGGTTTTCAGGGTATAGTTAATATTTTCTTTTCAAACTGTAATCTTCGCTGTATTTATTGCCAGAATCATCAAATCAGCTTTGATTCAAATGATATAATACAAAATTATCATAATATCGAAGATGTTATAAAAAAAATTTGCAACTATCTCGATTGCGGTTGTAATACTGTCGGGTTCGTTTCCCCAACTCATAATATACCAAATATGTTATCTATTATAAAAGGATTATGGGATGCAGGAAGAGAACCTATCATTGTTTATAACTCAAATGGATATGATAAAGTTGAAACTTTAAAATATATCGAAGATTATATCGATGTTTACTTGCCTGATTTTAAATATGTTGATGATTCATTAGCATTAAAGCTGTCGAAAGCTCCTGGATACTCTGAAATCGCTCTATCTGCTATCAAAGAAATGTATCGACAAAAGGGAGCAAATTTATATCTCGACGATAATGGATATGCAATATCAGGACTGATTATACGGCATTTAATTCTTCCAGGATATATTGAAAACAGCATTAATGTTTTGGATTGCATCGCCAACAAATTAACTACATCCCTTCATATTTCATTAATGTCGCAATACATGCCAACTATTCACACTTCCTCACATTCGAACTTAAGAAGAAAATTAAATTTCAAGGAATACGAAAAAGTATTAGAACATTTTGAAGGTCTTGGATTTTACAATGGATGGGTGCAATCATTGGATAGCAGCGAAATTTATTTTCCTGATTTTTCTCTTGAAATTCCTTTCTAAATTATTATACCAAGTTGCGTTCAAACAGACAAGAATGTCTGTTTTACCAAAAACAGTAGAACAGACATTCTTGTCTGTTTGAACGCAACTTGGTATTATATCCCTTTATATTTAAATTGATACAATAATTACCAATAAAATTTCGTCTAATTCGTCTAATTCGTCTAATTCGTCTAATTTAAAAATTCTTAGAGAAGAATATAAATTGCTATTATGAATAAAAAAATAATAATTTTGTAAATTATAATATATTTACTTAATTTTTGGAATAATATTATGTATAAAATGAAATCCGTAAAAAAACTTATATTACCTATCCTTTTTCTTTTACTCGTTATTTTTTCCCTTAATTTAAATTCCCAAATTGATTATAATTACATTACGGGTGCAAAGAAGGGATTAATTGATACCCTGGCTATGAAGAACACACAGACTATACTAAAAGAGGCTACAGGACTGCAAGAAAAAGAAATTAATCCAAAAGAATATATACTGGGACCCGGTGACGTCATAACAATATCTTTAATTTCCACTAATTCAAGACAAATAGACTTAACTGTTTCACCTGAGGGTATGCTTCATATTCAAAGCGTTGGAGTAGTTGATGTGAAAAATATAAGTTTATCAGAAGCAAACGTTTTAATTAAAGAAAAAGTAAAAAAAGTATATAGAACAGATGATGTTTTCATTACATTAAAAGACCTTCGTAAATTTAAAGTAATTGTTAGGGGAAGTCTTCCCAAGCCTGCCATTGTTTCAGCAAGCGCTGTTGAAAGAGTATCTGAAATTATAGAACGTGCCGGCGGAATGAATTTTAAAGCATCAGCCAGAAATATAGTATTAATTCGAGACAATTCAAAAAATATTCATGTCGATTTATTAAAATTTTTCCTGACAGGAGATAAAACCGCCAATCCAACTGTATTAGGAGGAGACCAGATATTCATTCCTTCAATTGATGAAAAGGATTACATCCAAAGTTATGGTGAAGTGTTAGCGCCCAAAATGTTTGAATTTGTAAATGGCGACTCTTTATCTACACTCATTAAATTTTCCCAAGGTTTTACTATCAATGCTAATCTGGATTCAGTTGAATTTTCACGTATTTACGAAACAAATGTTATTGAAAATAAAATCTTGCATCTCGGCTCCTGGAAAAATAAATTATTACTCGATGAACCTCTACAAAACGATTTCCCGCTTATAACAGGTGATAAAGTATTTATACATAAAAAAAGTAATTCGGATACACTTCAGGTTGTTGCCATAGAAGGTGAAATTCTTTACCCAGGGCATTATCCTATTCAACCTAAAAAAGATAGAATAAGTGATTTAATTGCCCGTGCCGGTGGATTTACCGATATTGCTAATCCCGAAGCTGCATTATTTATTCGACAAAAGGAAAACTTCATTGAAGATTTGGAAATGGCTCGTCTTTGGAGATTAACCCCAAGTGATCGTTCGAAAAGTGAACAGCAATATTTTAATTCGCGTGTTAATGAAAGAAAAGGGTTGCTTTCGGTTAATATAAGAAAAATAATGATTAATCCTTCCTTAGAAGAAAATGTATTTTTAAGTGATATGGATTCACTATTTATCCCATCAATGAAGAATTTCGTAAATGTTCAAGGAAGGGTAAATAATCCGGGTTTAGTTATATTTAAACCGAATTTTACATATCATGATTATATAGCATTAGCCGGAGGCTATGGGTACCGGGCAGATGAACCATCAACAATGATTGTAAAAGCTAAAGGTGAACAGTTTCTCGCTAATAAAATGAATTATATTATTGAACCCGGTGATAATATCTTAGTTCCCCCACAACCTGAAATAGATTTTTATGAAATCTTTACAACAATAATGGTAGCAATTACTCAGGTTGTTACAATTGTCGGAGTTGTATATTCCTTAACTAAATAGTAAAAAATTCTTAAGCATGTTAAAAATCAAAAAAGACAAAGAAGTAGTAAATCTTAAACAGATTTTGGAACTTTTCAAGTTAAATAAAAAATTCTTAATAATTTTTGTTTGTATCATAGAATTAGTTGTAATAGTTTCAACTTTTATTTTACCTTATGAATACGAAGCTGCTTCAACAACTTTACCCCAGAAACAGGAAAGCGGTGGAAGTCTATCTAATTTCCTCCAATCAGTTGCCGGAGGAATCACACTTGGTGGTTCTGTTGGTGGCACTCAATCCCAGGTTATGGCGGAAGTTTTGCGGAGCCGTTCAGTTGCAAAATTGATAACTGAAAGTTTAAAACTATACAATAAACCACAATTCAAAGATATTCCAAAGGAGGATATTATTGATTTGATTCGCAATTCCATAATTGTCGAAGTTGAACGAAGTGGGCTTATAACGGTCAGGGTAAGTATAAAAACAGAGTGGTTCCCAAACTCATCAGATAAAGATACTGCAAAGATCCTCGTAGCAAATTTATCTAACAGTGCAATACGTTCCTTAGATAAAATTATAAGGGGAAAAAATATTTTGAATTCTCATAATTCAAGATTATATATTGAAACTCAATTAGAACATTATAGAAAAAATCTTGATTCACTCGATGAAATAATTGAATCATTCCAATTGGATAATAAAGTGCTGGCTCTCGATGAGCAAACAAAATCAATAATTGCTCAAGGTGCTTACCTGGCTTCTAATGTTATAAAAACCGAAATTGAACTGACTTTGGCTAAGCAGGAATATGAATCGGATTCACCCATTATAAAAGCATTTCAACAGTCAATCCAAACACTTAGGAATCAACTCACAAAAGTTCAGTCCGGAAGTCTTTTTGGCTCTGATGCTGTTTCATTGCCGCTTATTCAGGTGCCAAAACTATATCGTCTATATGCAAATTTAATTCGTGATAAAAAAATTCTTGAACAGGTTACACTCTATTTAGAAACGCAAAAACATCAGGAAGCAATTCAGGAAGAAAAAGATATTCCCCTTATAGAACCGTTAGACGAAGCTGTTCCACCCAAAAGACAGGTTTCCCCAAGTAAAAAACTAATGGTTATTCTTGGATTTATTATTTCAGCGTTTTTTGGATGTTTAACAGTTTTTTCTTATGCCTTAATCAAAGGTAGTTTATATCTTAGAAAAGATGTAGTTATCAATCCTATCAGGGATTAATATCTTCCAGGTACGACTGATTATATTGTTTTGATTTGCCCTATTTGATTTATCTTTAGTTTTCTGAGACCTCTGAAAAATAATGTATTATACAAGAATGTCATTCAGAACGAAGTGAAGAATCCATAAGCAGCATTGGGACTGGATTCTTCACATCGTTCTGAATGACATTCTTCTTTACTTTTTCAACTGGCTCCTAATTATATTAATTTCAATTTTTAGAGTGGACTCAATATTTAA
Source organism: Ignavibacteria bacterium (assembly GCA_016844745.1). Taxonomy (GTDB): domain Bacteria; phylum Bacteroidota; class Ignavibacteria; order Kapaibacteriales; family UBA2268; genus JAERMQ01. Next base: position 39,118 of record JAERMQ010000017.1, read on the forward strand.
AAAATATTTCCGCTGATATAATCGAACATATATTTATTATCAACCTGGGTATCGCTCAACAATGCATTGACCACATCACCAATTGATATAAGTCCTACAAGATTTTTTTCTGACACGACCGGAAGATGTCTTATATGATTTTGCGACATTATACCTTCGGCATATTTTATATCATCATCAGCTTCTATAATAATTACCTTTTTGGTCATTATATCGTCAATTTTTTTATCCCTGAAATTATCGGGTGAATTATAACAGTCCCTTATAATATCGCGTTCGCTAAGAATTCCGCATATTTTCCCATCAGAATCAATTACGATAAGAACTCCGATATTATTTACAACAAGTATTTTCAGGGCGTCTTGTACGGAATTTTCACGTCCGATTGTAAATACTGCCGGACCTTTTGATTTTAGTATTTCTCGAACTTTCATTTTTATTCCTTATAAATTTATTAATAATAAAATTAATCGAACAAATAAGTCTTTTATTGTAAATATTTCAAATATTCTAAAAATTATTTTATAGGTCGTTCAAAAAATTATAGAATTTGTCGTTCCTGCCTTCGCAGAAATGACAAATTCGCATAGTATATTACTTTAAGTCTGGCTCTTTATCGGGAAATAATTTCTTCAATGCTTCCTCCCCCGGTTTTGGTGTTAGGTAGCTAATGATGATAAGCGAACCAATAGAAATCAGTGCTGCCGGATATATACTGGGTATCCCCCAAGGGTCACCCTCAATCATTATTGATGGAGAAACCAAGGGAATGATAATATCCAAAATAATCACTGAAAATGCTCCTAAAACTATACTCGAAACACCTCCTGCTTTGGTCGCTCTTTTCCACGAAAGAGCTGCTATTAAAGCCGGTGTAATTGCTACTCCATAAATTGTATAAGCAAAATAAGCGTATTGGAGAACGGATATAGGGATTTTAAAATATGTTGGAATAAAAATCATTAAAAATGCTATTACTCCAAGTATTACAATAAATACCTTTTGTAAGGCAATTAATTTTTTCTGTTCTATATGCGACTTTGACAAACTTTGATAAATATCTCTGATAATATTTGTTGAAGGGCTAAGCAAGTAATTCATTCCGGTTGATAATACAACAACAACCGCTGCTGCAAGCAAAAGCAATCCAACAGGAGCCGGAACCATTTGTTTTGCCGCCTGAAGGACTACGGAAGCCGGTGCAAAATTCGGATTAGAATGGAAATAAGATGAAGCATAAATGGCAATCACAACAACTACCGTTTCTACAACAACAGTACCGACGATCCATAGCAGCACTGCCTTGCGGGCATCTCCTGGTGTTTTGGCGCTATAAAATTTTTGATACATGCTTTGAATTCCCAATAAAAGCAAGCCTGTCGCTAAGAAGTATGAAAATCCTTTTAAACCGGGATATTTCCCGAATTGTGAAGAAAATACTTCAAAATGCGAGCTGTCAAGTACTGCAGCCGGTGCACTCCATCCTCCCGCTGTTATTATAACAAATGGAACAGAAATAATGCAAGCTAAAATTATTATTATTCCATTTGGCAAGTCAGTGTGGGCAACTGCAATCATTCCTCCCAATGCTGTAAATGTAATAACAAAAAGTGCAGCATAAAATTGACCAAGTTCGACTGATAAGTAACCATCGGTGATTACATTTAAAATAAAGCCACCCGCACGAAATTGATATGAAACAATTGTTGTAAATGCTATTATAAGCGCAATAGCGCCGAATATCCTTGCGAATTTGCCGTAGCGAACCTCGAGGATATCCCCAATTGTATATTGACCGAAAGTCCGGATTTTTCCCGCAAGAAAATAAATAATTGCAATACCCACCCAAGCTCCGGCGGGCATCCAAAGTGCACTCCATCCTGCCTTATATGCAAATTCAGCGCCGGCTATAAATGTTCCGGAACCAATCCATGTGCATACCAATGTGAAAACCATTTTCGTTACGCCAAGACTTCGCCCGGCAACCATCATGTCATCCTGGGTTTTAACTTTTTTCGATTGAAGAAAATTATAAACAGTAAGGGCTATCAAATAAAGGAAAATAATAATCAAATACCAATTCATAAATCCACCAAAAGTTTTTCAAAAAATGCACTAATTTTGATAATAATATAAATAAAATGCAGCTAACAATATCATTTCAAGAAAAAAATAAATTTATTCGGACAAAATCCTTAAATTTGTAATCTATGAAAAATACTGTTAGGTTTTTTGATAATATGAAAGTTCTTTCTCAATATGAATCCTGAATTCCATGACTTAATTCCATTAAGCAAGAATAAACAGATAAAAGGAACCCGAAGCATTGTCCGGGAAAAAGTTATTCAAATTCTTACTGCTCATGAAATATCCGAAACCCCCATTGAAATTATTTTCCAACATATATTCTATCGTGATTTTAACTTTGGTGAAGGTGAAGGTGATAGCAATGGTTTTAATGATGGGTCAAATATTAATACCAACAGGACTCTTACACCCGAAGAAGTTTTTGAATTGGAAGCCGATATTCCTATTATCTGGGAAAATAACGAAGCTGAATTTGCCCGACGCCTGATTGAGAAAACTTTAGAAATAAAGGATAAGATTGAAAATTATATTGCCGAGGTAGTCACTAACTGGGATTATGAACGAATTACTCTAATTGACAAATTATTGATACTTGTCGCTTCCGCCGAGCTACTTCATTTTCCCGAAATTCCTCCTAAAGTAAGTATTAATGAAGCTTTGGATATTTCTAAGGTTTATTCGACGGATAAAAGCTGGCTCTTTATCAATGGTGTTCTCGATTCTATATATAACAAGTATTGTGGAGATGGGGAAATCGTCAAAACCGGTAGAGGATTAAGGGAAAAATAACCTGTTCCTAAATCAAAAAAATACTTTTTTCTTCCATTTAATTAGTTTTTCTATAGACTTTTAATTATTTTTCCTAATGTTTGAATTTCATTGCAAAGAATGTTGTAATCTACTTCCGGCGCTGTTCACCGACTATTCTGCAATCTCATAAATGACATTAATTGGAATTTTTATGTAACTTATCCCGTTGAAATGTGTTAATGATAAAATCGAACAATCATTTTTTCTAAATAATTTTGGGAATAATAAAATGCTAAAAGATTCAGACCAAATCCAAAACCTACAATTCAAAAACCGTAATTTTACCAACTCAATCCGAACCAAATTAAATTTTATCTTGTTATTTTTTTCTACCGTTTTTATCATTCTCTCTTTGGTTTTCCAGGGGTGCGGAGATAATGGTACCAACCCATCGGATACAAATAACAGTAAAGCTCCTTTAATTGATTCTCTTTCAAAAACCGAGGGGTATACCGGTGATAAACTTTCTATCATCGGGAAAAACTTTGGCTTCAATAAGGATTCCAGTTTTGTCGCTTTCAACGGTGACCCAATAGATGCAACTGATTATGAAGAATGGTCAAATACTTCTATAAGGATAATCGTTCCTGCTAATGCCAAGAATAGTAATATAACTGTTACGGTAAACAAAGTCAAAAGTAATGCAAAATTTTTCGGCATTCTTGCAAAAGCTGATAATCCCTTTATCGATTCACTCATTCCTAATTCCGGTATGCCGGGTGATAACATATCGATTTATGGTAAGTACTTTGGCATTGCATCCGACACAAGCTCAGTTTTACTTGCAGGAAATCCGATTGATAAAACCAACATTGTTTCCTGGAATAACACGCTCATTGTGTTCAAAGTTCCGGCAAATGCCGCTTCAGGCAATATCTCGATAAAAGTTGGGAACACTTTTAGTAATACTGTACAATTCATACTAACGGCAAGTCCGCCAAAAATTGACAAAATCGAACCGGCTTCAGTATTCACCGGAGATGTAATAACCATTACCGGTACTGACTTTAGCAATAGCAGCGTTAATAATTTCATATCGTTCAATTCGTTTAAAACCCCCAGCTCTTATATTACATCCTGGACTGATACACAAATCAAGCTTAAAGTACCTGAAGCAGCTACTTCGGGTAATGTTTATGTAACTGTTGCAGGCGCCAAATCCAATGGTTTTAATTTAACAATCACTTCAACAAGTCCCGCAATTGATAGCATTTCACCAATTAGTGGCAAATCAGGCGATGCTATTACCATTTTCGGAACTAATTTCGGTGATACGAAAGGTTCCAGCTATATTGAAATTGGAGGCAAAAAACCCGCAGATCAGGATTACACTTTCTGGAGCAATAAAAAAATAACCACTAAAATTCCAGCCGGCACTGTATCGGGCTACGTCTATGCTTATATAAACGGAACTAAAAGTAATGGAGTTGATTTTACCTATACTACTCCTCAGAGTCCTCAAATTGATAATATAACTCCGCAACCTGCCCTTCCCGGAGAATTAATCACAATAACCGGAAAGAGATTCGGCAGCGTTCAGGGAAACAGCACGGTTATGCTGGATGCAACAACATTAAGTAATATCCAAAGTTGGAGCGATACAAAGATTACACTCAACCTGCCATCTAATGCAGCTACCGGGAATCTTTATATTACTGTTGACGGATTGAAATCCAGTCCTTATTTCTTATCGGTTAGTATTCCACCACCTGCAATCGATAACGTCGCACCTACATCGGGAAAAGCCGGAGAAGTCATCGAAATTAACGGAACCAATTTTGGTAACGCCAAAGGTACCAGTTTCGTTGAATTTGGCAGTTTAAAGCCCGGCGATGCTGATTATAGTGTTTGGAACAATACAAAAATAAAAGTTAAAATACCCGACGGCGCTGCAACAGGAAAAATATATGTAACGGTCAATAACAAAAAAAGTAATGGAATTGATTTCACTATTACATCTGCTACTGCTCCCTTAATCGAAAACGTTTCGCCAACTACCATTCTTCCATTCGATTTGATGACGATTACCGGTAAGAGATTCGGAAGTTCGCAAGGCTCAAGCTATGTTATGCTCGATACCTTCAAAATAACAAACGGAGTTACGAGTTGGTCCGATACAAAGATTACCCTTACTGTCCCGAATGGAATACCTAACGGAAATAAAGATGTCGCTGTTTGGGTAAATGGGCAATCGAGCAATAAATTCCCGTTTTCAGCCAGCGTGACAAATGTACCTGTCGTATTAATCAAATCAGGGACTTTTAAGATGGGAAATGATAACGGCGAAGATTGGGAGAAACCTGCTCATGATGTAACTATTACTTATGACTATTACATGGCTGTCACCGAGGTTACTCAAAAGCAGTGGAAATTCGTTTTCGGCTCAATTTCCAATCCAAGCAAATTCAAAAACGATAATAATCCGGTCGAGCAGGTCAATTGGCTGAGGTCGATGAGATATTGCAATAAGCTATCTGTTTTGGAGAACCGCACTCCGTGCTACACTTTGAACGGCAGCACCGATATAGATGAAAACGGCGAACCGGTGAATGTAGTATGCAATTTCAATGCGAACGGCTGGAGACTTCCAACCGAAGCTGAATGGGAATATGCTTGCAGGGCAGGCTCGACAGGAGATTTCAGCGGAACGGGCAATGCCGGCGAAATGGGTTGGACAAGTACGGATAATAAAAATAATCCACAGGAAGCCGGACTCAAAAAGCCTAATGCCTGGGGTTTATATGATATGCACGGAAACGTACTGGAATGGTGTTGGGATGGATTCGTGGACACTTACTACGAAACGAGTCCAAAGAATGACCCACGGGCAAATATAAGCGTAGATATACCCGATATCATTGTGCGTGGCGGCTCATTTCAGGATGGTTCTTCTAAAAGTACATCTTTCCATCGTGAGGGAACATCCCCAACTACTCAGCAGTTTAATTTAGGCTTCAGAATTGTTCGCAAAAAATAAGATAGTTTTGTTATCCTCCAGTCAAGAGTTCCTCTTGACTGGTGCAAGAAAGAAACCTTCCGAAGGTTTCCCTACCTTCGGAAGGTTTTTTGTATATGTACCTTTAAACTTATATAGATTCAAACATCCAATGTTTGACAAACATTGGATGTTTTCCTTTTTACTATTTTTTACTATTTTTTACTACTGAATTTCGTTTTTTTTTGAAGGACTCGCTTTCCTTTCAACTTTATAAACTGATTTTACTATTTTTTACTACGGAATTTCATTTTTACTCGAGTAGTCAACATTCCGAAAGTTGGTAAACTTCCTGAAAGTATTTTCCCAAATTGGTACGAATTAGTACAAATTAGTACGATTTTTCGTTTTTTTTAGCAACTCTATTTTCAAATTGTCCCATTGGTACATTCTCATATTGATGAATTTTTCAAATTATCTTTTGGGATATCAGGAATTCAAAGAACAAAACATTGCAAATATAATTTGGTTTATTGAACTCGCATAAAAACGATTATAAAATGATTTTAAAAAGAAATCAATTAAGTTAAAAAATGTCAGAAATCGTTTTTCACACGTTTCGACGGTATTTTTGATATGTATAATTATTTATTGATTAATGATATTAAAATAACAATTCCTTATTTATGCTTGAGCTGACCCAATCAACTACTTTTTGAGAAATTTCTAAAGCTTCCTGAAACTCTTTTTTAGTTACAGGTTCATAATCACCCGGATAGCGCGTTGACACGGAGTAATCGGTTAAATATACCGAATCGTTAACAAATTCGGGAATATAATCTATCTTTCCGTGCAATAAAAAAATCAATTGATTAAGTGAGTGAGTCTTGGGAAATTCAATTTCGTTATAAATCAACAGAGCTTTTAATGCCTTTTCAACTGCTTGCTGGCAATCGAAGCACAAATCTTCAAATAATATTTTGTCAGATGCAGGTACGCATTTTGCCTTTTCTAGATTACTTATTGCCCTTGTAATCCATTGATTAGCTAAAAAATCATTGTCTTTCATAAATGAGTTTCCCATACTTTGTTATTTCATTAAAGATAACATAGGGATTGACTTTCTGGGATTCATAATTTTCCGGTGTTTCAACGATAAAATCTACGGCAATATTTCTATGCAACAATAATTTGTATAAATCCTGGGCAAATTTTCTTTTATGCTCAATACCACTTTTAAGAACTAATAAGTCGTAATCACTTTCATCAGTGAAATTATTCATTGCACGTGAACCGAATAAAATAATTTTATTAGGTGAAAATTTTTCAATTATTGAGTTTATCAACTCATCGAATTCGGCTTTACTATTCATTTGTTATTATGTAGTCTTATTATAAATCTTTACAAATAAACAATCAAAATTACAAAAGAAATATGAATATTCAAATGTTTATATGGATTTGTGCCATAATTTAATCCCTAAGTGATAAAAACCTGAATAGGTGTGCCTTCCTTCTACGGATAATTAATCCCTACACGATATAAAAATTATTAAATGAAAGCCACCATTCCCGATAGGGATTTAATATCCGTAGAAGAATCAATCTACAGGGGCTACCAATCCCGATAGGGATTGAATATCGGTAGAAAAAAGCTAAAGACATCCAATGTTTGACAAACATTGGATGTTTTCCCTTTTACTACTTTTTACTATATTTTACTACGGAATTTCGTTTTTTTTTGAAGGACTCGCTTTCCTTTCAACTTTTTAAACTTTCAACTTTATGAACTGATTTTACTATTTTTTACTACGGAATTTCATTTTTTTTTGGATTTTACTTTCCATAAGTTGACAGTCATCCGATGACTGCCAGTCATCGGATGACTTCTTTTCTAAATGAGTACAAATGAGTAGTATTGGTACGGTTTTTTTGCAATTTTTTAACGACCACAATTCCCTTTTTCATTTTATGAACTTTATAAACTCAAATGTGTCAAAATGAATCATTTTGGTACTGTTTTTTTGCAATTTTTAATGACCACAATTCCCCTTTTCACTTTATGAACTTTATAAACTTTCAACTGTATGAACTGATTTACACCGGATTTCAAAGAACGCATCAATGCAAATATAATATGGTTTAGCGAACTTGCTTAAAAACGGTTTTAAAATAATTTTTTGAACGAATTTTCTATTTCCCTCCGACTAAAACAGGTATTGTCTTTGTAACATCTCCGTGTAATATTCTTATGAAATAAACACCTTCAGGAACGGTACTGCAATCCCATTTAAGTATTCCATGCCAAACTTCAGAGACATTTAAATCAAATTGAGATTTTTCGGATACCTTGCAGCCATAAATATCATAAGCTCCAATAACAGCTTCGTTAATATCATAGCGGGTATCCCAGAAAATATTGCATCTGACATCTGTTTTTGCAGGATTGGGGTATGGGGGAAATGCGTAGAAATATGTTTTAATTTCAGGTTGCGTTTCTACAGAATTTATTTTCTTAGGAGTTATTTTTAATATTATCGGATAGTTTTCACCTATTGTGGAACCAGATATATATGCAACTTTATTATCACTCCAGGCGCTTCTCAGATAATATTTATCCATGATATACCTACCCCAGTTATATGGAGAATCATTTAATTTTTGATTGACGAACATATACCCCCAGCCACCACAGTACATATCATCATTCAAGGTAAAATATTGATTAAAATCTGTTATAGAATCCGACATTAGAGTCATTTGTTTTTGATTAATGAGGTCAATATATTTAATATAATGCCACCAAATTCCGTTATCATTTAGCACGTCAGAAACTAATAAATAGTTGCTTCCATTATAAATCCAATTTGGTAAATTATTTAAAGAAACACGAAAAACTTTTGTCCAGCTTGCACCCCTGTCGGTTGATTTCATAAAATAAAAACTCGTACTATCGTAAGTATTTCCATTATAATATTTACGCTCATATCCAATACATATCAATTCATTAATATTCCCGGTTTGAAAAATATTTCTAAATGTTAGAGAATCAAATTGCGTATAAGATTTATAATTAAATAATGAATCCAGAACAAATACCGTTGTAAAATAATTGGCACCCCATCTTCTATTAAGAACAAAAATGTATTCATCATCGAATTTTACAGAAGTTTTGCCACCTTCAAAACGGTAATATGCAAATTCATTGATTGTCTTCTTTTGATAGGTTCCTCCGAAATCTTTAGTAATTAACATATTTGTTGAATCATTATTTGATGGGTCTGCAATACCAATTCCAGTACCATTTGGAAAAAAAGAAAAGTGAAAAAATCTAAATTTTGTCTGATATAATATCGGGTCATAATACTGTGGCAGCCATGTTGTCCCGCCGTCCGTTGTTTTACAAATTTCTAATTTTCCTCCAGAGACAAATCCCATTTTATCATTAATCCAATTCACATATCCTTCATTTTGGTCAATATAAATAGATGACATGATATTCCAGCTTCTACCTCCATCAGTCGAAATTATGATTTGTTTATATCTACCAACTGCAATGATTGTATCATTACCGAAAAATCTGTAATCAGTAATAATAATAAATGGCACGTATCTGGTAACAGTATCTTTATCGAGCCTTAATGGTATGCCTTCCTGGTTTAACCTGAAAAAAGAAATATAAGAAGTATTATTCAAAATATTATAGTTTGTCGAGAAGTCGTAAATATTGTTATTATGAATGGAATACAAGGATACGAATTCGGATTTGACTTTCCAATTACTAAGGGAATCTTTATTAGTAAATAATAATTTTCTATTTAAACTTACGAAAAGAGTTCGGTTGTTTATCTTTAAATCGACGGGCTGTTCGCAATTAGTGCACAAATTCATTAATTTGAAATCAATTATGGTTTTTGCAAAATTATCTTTTATGCTATATCTTGTAATTTTGCCACTATCGGCAGTAAGATATAAATAAAAATCATTATACAAGATTTCTTTTGAATGATTTATTGTATCAATAGGCATAGAAATAAGTCTTTCTCCATCGAAAGAATAATTCAGAATACTTTGTCCTGTTAATATATATAGTGAATTGCCGTCAGAAGTAATATCAAATAAAGTTGAATCCGGTGAAAGATTGATTGATGTCCATTCATCTCCATCTTTCGAAATAACCAAATAATTTTTACTTAATATTCCATAAAAGCTGTTTTCAATTTCGATTATCTTTAAAATATCGAATACATTACCGGCAATTGCTTTTTGAGACCAGTTAATGCCTCTGTCTGTTGAGCTAAGTATTATACCACATTGCCCATAAGCAATAATTCGATTATTGTTCGCAACAATTCCATTGAAATTAGTATTTAGTCTTTCATAATTGAAAGGTAAATCATCGGAAAGACTCAAATTTTTAATGAGTAAAAAAAGTAATAATTTAATAATATTTTTCATTTCTATCCTTTTTTAATTTAATAATAACCGCAGTTCTTTTTTAACTGCGGTTATTATTTGATTTTTAATCATTAACATTAATACGTACAAGCTCCTGTATAGCAGGTTGTAGTCCATTCTTGCGCCCAGGTAAAACCGGTGGGTGGTACTTGGGGAACTGAGACGGGACATTCGGGGGAAATATTTGGCTCGCAACCATTAATAGTAGGTGTAAGTTTAACATGAGGGTTGTTACCATTTGCATCTCTCTCAACACAAGCTGTGAATTCGCAAACACAAAGTCCGTCATAGTTACAAATCTCAAAAACAGCAGTGAAATTGGCTCCAGGAGTATTATGTAATCTCCAACATAATGCCTTTTTATATTCATATAAGAATTCAAAAGACGGGCAAGGTGGAAATTGGTCTATTGGCAAATCATTTAAGACAGCTTGATTGACTTGTATCCATAGATTCTCATCGAAAATATTGTTAGCCATACACGGTATTTCAGCATCGACTCTATCTACTAAAGTCGAATATCCATCATCACTTAATTTCCTGCAATAATAAACAGTGATTGAACAATATTCATTTCCGTTCCAGTAATCGAAAGAAACACTTGCTGGGGTATAATATTGTGGACAAGTTGATGAAGAACTGTTAAATACAATTCCCATCAAAAATACAATGACTATTAAGAATTTTTTCATAAAAAAGTTCCTTATTTATTTGTAATTTTAAAAACCGAATGAGTGCCTGCCTAAGCAAAGGTTTTGGTGAAGCGATGCTTGACAGCGCTACTCATTTGTACGAATGCGGAGCCGGTTGGCTTAGCCGATTGGCTCTGTGTTATTACCTAAACTCTCGAACCCATACCGGTAATATGTACTCAACTTTCTTGCGAAATTGCATGGGTTTTGAATTGGAAATTTTCTTTTCATCATGAATGAATCCTCTTTTATTTGTCTGTTAATAATTATTTATAGCCTGCAAAATTAAGAGCAGGCTTATCTTGAATGTTAATCCCCTATTAAAAGAAAAAATTAAAAGAAAAAATTAAAAGAAAAAATTAAAAGAAAAAATTAAAAGAAAAAATTAAAAGAAAAAATTAAAGTATTTCCGTTGTTCCTTTTCCTATATATTAATTCAATTATACAAACTTAAAAAGAATAAAATAAAAATCCAAATATTTTTTTTAAGTGCATCCAATAATTGATAAATTTATAATTTCAAAAGCAATATATTTTTTCTTAAATTGCATGTTTTAAATAAGTTAAGATTGATTCAATTAGCTGGGAAATAAATAATAACGGGAGTAATCCAATGAAACAAATTACCAAACTTCTATCCTGGAAAAAACTAAAAGAGCATAGCGCCGACATCTCTAAAACGACTATAGCAGAACTTTTCGTGCATGACTCGAAACGTTTCGAGAGATTTTCAATTCATTTGGGAGATATGCTCTTCGATTATTCAAAAAATCCAATAACAAAAGATACAATTCGATTGCTGCATAACCTTGCCGAAGACTGTGATTTAATGCGGAAAATAGAATCGATGTTCATCGGCGATAAAATTAATTTCACCGAAAAACGCGCAGTTCTGCATACCGCATTAAGAAACACTAAAGGTAAACCAGTTAAGATGGATGGAAGGGACGTCATGCCGCAAATAAGGGCAGTCCTGACTCACATGCGTCACTTCGTCGAGTCGGTTCATTCAGGTGAATGGACAGGTTGCTCCGGAAAGAAAATTACCGATGTAGTAAACATTGGCATTGGCGGCTCAGACTTAGGTCCCGCAATGGTTTGCTCAGCATTAGAACCTTATTCAAACTTCGGGATTAAAACACATTTCATATCTAATATTGATGGTACACATATTACTGAAACCCTAAAAATCATCAATCCCGAAACTACTCTGTTTATAATATCCTCGAAAACCTTCACTACTCAGGAAACCATTACCAATGCCAATACTGCCAAGCAATGGTTCCTGAAAAAAATTGCCAAACATGAAAAAGATATTGCGAAGCATTTTATAGCCATTTCTACAAATGAGAAAGCCGTTAAAAAGTTCGGCATTGACCCTCGCAATATGTTTGTGTTCTGGGATTGGGTTGGCGGGCGTTATTCACTGTGGTCGGCAATTGGAATGTCGGTTGCATTGCAGATTGGTATGGATAATTTCGAAGCAATGCTGCACGGCGCTTGCGAGATGGACACTCACTTCCGGAACGAGCCTTTCGAAAAGAATATTCCCGTAATTATGGCTTTATTGGGAATCTGGCATACAAACTTTCTTGGAAAGTGTTCACATGCAGTCATTCCTTATGACCAATATTTATTTAAATTACCTGATTATTTACAACAACTTGATATGGAATCCAACGGCAAGAGAGTCAACGCCGATGGGGAGCAGGTAAGCCATTCGACAAGTCCTGTAATTTGGGGAAATGCAGGAACTAATGCACAGCACTCGTTTTTTCAGCTTATGCATCAGGGAACACAGGTAATTCCCGTGGATTTCCTTGCCGCTACTCAAAGCCATAATGATATTGGCGAGCATCATAAAATATTACTTTCGAATTATTTTGCCCAAACCGAAGCATTGATGATGGGAAAAAGTGAATCGGAAGCCCGCGAGGAGCTTGAAGAGCAGGGATTGAGCGCCGAGGAATTAGATACTCTTCTGCCACATAAAGTATTTCCAGGCAACCGTCCGAGTAATTCATTCCTGTATAAAAAGCTGACCCCGGCTATGCTGGGAGCTATTCTTGCTATGTACGAACATAAGGTTTTCGTGCAGGGCGCTATTTGGAATATAAATTCTTTTGACCAGTGGGGGGTAGAGTTGGGCAAGCAGCTTGCCAAGCAGATTCTGCCGGAATTGGAAGGGAAATCCACTGTTACGACGCATGATAGCTCTACAAATGGATTGATTAATTATTATAAGAAGAATAGGTAATTAGGTATTTAGACTTTTAGGCTTTTAGACTTTTAGACTTTTAGACTTTTAGGCTTTTAGACTTTTAGGCTTTTAGACTTTTAGGTAATTAGAATAATAACTTTGTGCCCTTTGTGTAAAGACTTTGTGCCCTTAGTGTTAAAATTTTCCCTTTAATTGAATGAAGTATTTTTACCACAAAGGGCTCAAAGGGATGCACAAAGGAACACAAAGGAAAGGCAAATTAAGAATATGAAAAAACAAATAAATTGGAGTGAAGAAAAAAATCTAATTCTTAAACAAGAAAGGCATATCAGTTTTGAATTAGTTGCTGAGAAAATTAAAAATGGAGATATTATTGATGATATCATTCATCCGAATAGTGAAAAATACTATAATCAAAAAATTTTCGTCATTGAAATTGATGATTATATTTACTTGGTTCCTTATGTGGAAGATGAAAATGAGATATTTTTGAAAACAATTTATCCGAGCCGGAACTTTACAAAAATTTATCTGGGAGAATAAAAATGGAAAATAAAAATCAGGATTGGAGAGATTATAAATTGCAAAATGAAGAAATCGAAATGCTTGAATCCATCGAGCGTGGGGAATGGCGAAGCATAGGAAATATTGAGGAAAGACGAAATAATCTGAGGAAATTTTTTAATGATAATAAGGAACCTTCAAATAATATCTCTATTAGTCTCGATAAAGAAGATTATGAAATTATTCTTAAGAAAAGCAATCAATATGGAATGAACTATAAAGAGCTTATAGAAAATTTAGTGCATAATTTCGCTATTGGAAAAGTAATATTATAGATATTATTTTGAAGAAGTCTATTTTACTTTTAATTATATTTCAACAAAAACTTTGAGCCCTTTGTGTCTTCATACTTTGTTACCTTTGTGTTAAAATTTTCCCCTTTATTGAATGAAGTATTTTTACCACAAAGGTCTCAAAGGGAAAGCACAAAGGAACACAAAGGAAAAATCACAATTTGAAAATACATGGAAAATTATTTTAAATTAGAACATACATCGAAAGATTCGAAAGCCCGCGCCGGCACAATTGAAACACAGCATGGGAGAATTGAAACTCCCGTATTTATGCCGGTCGGAACGCAAGGCGCCGTTAAAGCCGTCGAGCATAGGGAATTGCATGAATTGCAGGCAAAAATAATATTGGGAAATACCTATCATCTGTACTTAAGACCGGGAATAGAGGTATTAGAGAAATTCGGTGGACTGCATAATTTCTCTAACTGGACTGGAGCCTTACTGACGGATAGCGGCGGATATCAGGTTTTCTCGCTTCAGGAATTACGCAAAATCAGTGAGGAAGGCGTTGAATTCAAATCGCATATCGATGGCTCGAAGCATTTCTTTTCGCCTGAAAAAGTTGTGCAGGTGCAGAAAATCATCGGTAGCGATATTATGATGGTGCTTGATGAATGTACGCCATACCCCGCTACATACCAGCAAGCCGAACAATCGATGGAGCTATCTCTACTATGGGCGCGGCGCTCGAAAAATGAATTTGTAAAATCCGGCAATGAAAAGATGCAGCGATTATTTGGCATAGCTCAAGGTGGGATGTACTTCGATTTGCGCCGCAGATATATCGAAGAAATGGTTGGAATCGGCTTCGACGGTTATGCTATTGGCGGATTATCTGTTGGCGAACCACCGGAAATGATGTACGATGTAACAGGTGTTTGTGCGGAATTAATGCCTGCCGACAAGCCGCGTTATTTGATGGGAGTCGGCACGCCGGAGAATATTCTGGAAGCAATCGAAATGGGTATCGATATGTTCGATTGTGTGCTGCCGACACGCAATGCCCGCAACGGACAGCTTTTCACAACTCGCGGGAAAATCAATATTCGCAATGCTAAATATAAATTCGCTGAAGAGGCAATTGATGAAAATCTTGATTGTTATGCCAGCCGTAATTTTTCGTTGGCATATTTGCGGCATTTAACCATATCAGGTGAGATATTAGGTTTGCAACTTGCATCGCTCCAGAATATTGCTTTCTATTTATGGCTTGTGCGCACAGCTCGCGAGAAAATCCTGAAGGATGAGTATGTAAGTTGGAAAAAGGAAGTGTTGGAGAAATTATGAATTATGAGTTATGAATTATGAATTATGAGTTTTAAATTATGAATTATGAATTATGAGTTATAAGTTATGAATTATGAGTTTTAAATATCTAATAATGAATGTCGAATGTCGAATATCGAATGTCGAATATCGAATATCGAAAGTCGAATATCGAATATCGAAAGTCGAATATCGAATATCGAAAGTCGAATATCGAATATCGAATGTCGAATGTCGAATATCGAAAGGGAAAAGGGAATAAGGAATAGAGTTATAAAATATTTATTGGGAAATTTCGTAGTTTTATTTAAGATTTAATTTTAATAAGGAAGGGAAATGAAAGTAGAAAATCCATATAATGAAGCTTTACGATATATCGAGAATGCAAGCGCTACACTTAAATTAGCAGGAAAAGACGGGAAATTCTATGTTGACAAAAAATACGTCAGGAATGCTTGTGGTACTGCATATTCAGGAATATTAGTTGCTTTGGATTTCTTATTTGATATTAAAAACGTTCCAAAAAGAAGAGGGAAAAAATCCATAGAGTATTATCAGAAATCATTGGCAACTATTGATAAAAAGCTATTGAATAATTTGAACAGCGCTTATCGCCTATTGCATGTTGAGGGTTATTATGAAGGTGAAAACTACATTAAAGCTATAACAGCCGGATTTGAAAATGCTGTTTTCATAATTTCTAAACTGAAACCATACTCAAAGAATGGTGAGGAGTGAGAACCACTTTATGTTTTATAGGATTTAATTTAATTAGATTTTGATATTAAATTAAGGAGATTTGTTTATGGGAATGTTTAAAAAGAAAGTTAAAGTAACAAATTCTAAAGAAAGTTCCTTTTGGTTCGAGAGTGAATTTTGGGTTGATACCGGCGCTTTGTATTCGTTTATTCCTGAAAACCTCGCCAAAAAAATTCATTTTGAACCGATTTCATCAAGAAATGTTTTTTTTGCCGATGGAAAAACGAGTAAATGTTTATTTGGAACTTTGAATTTTGAAATAGAAGGGTTTGAAGAATCTATACCTTGTCCTGTTGTTATATGTGCAAAGAATTCTCCTTTATTACTTGGAGCAACAACTTTGGAAAATTTTGCAGTTGAAGTTGACCCGGCACATAAGAAGCTAATTCCAATACAAACTTTGATTTGGAGTTTTATTGCTACGAGGTAAAATTAACTTGCGGAAAAGTTTTTCTTGGAAAATTGGAAAATGTTGTCAATACGTTTATTAGAAATACTTAATTTTGTTGGAAGTGATTTTTGAAAGTAAAAAAATCAGAGGATATAAATATGTTAAAGATAAAAAATGAAAATGTTTTGATTCCCATAGCTTTATGGAATGAATTAAAAAACGATTTATACTTCAATGAGCTTATTGAAGCCTTGGAAGACAGACAGGATTTAATAGAAGCAAAAAAGGAAGCAACCGAATTTTTGGATTTCAGAGAATATGATTCGAAACGTTTAGAAACTATAAAAAATGTATAGGGGGGTTCTAAAAATTGTCATTCTGAGCGAAGCGAAGAATCCAGTTTTCTTTAAAATCAACAAGATAGATTCTTCGCTTCGCTCAGAATGACAGTCGCTCAGAATGACAGCCTAAATTGAATTTTTAGAACCCACCTCAATTAAATAATGACACTAAATGTTCAGTAGAAGGTTGTGAAAATTCTGCTGATTATGAAGTTTTGCTTTATGATGAATATCCAATCGAAAAAATAAAATTTAACGAACAAGATAATACCTGTCCTTTTCTTTGTGAGCAACACAAAGAAGAGAATGAAAAAAATGCCGTTGGAATAAGAAAACCAAGAGGGTTTGTAGAATATCCTTATACCAATAAGGAGCATGCCCAGGGATTTTCTAAATATATACCTATAAAAGAAGCCTATCCAAAACATTTTAATCAGTAGTAATTATTTTATAAGCAGAAAAACGAGATTTGGTTCTTCATTCTACTGCTTCTAACAATTATTTACAATCCGTTTATATCTCTAAGATTAGGCTATCTGATTCAGGCTATCGTCAACGGCATTACAATCATCATTTTGCTTTTCTCCTTCAAATATTTAAAGTTCGAGATAAATGACAATTAATAAGAACTTCTTTCGTTATCAGAATATATTTTCAATTATTCAGTAAAGATGAAAATGAATATAAAATTTATTGTGGAACGCTATACAAATGGGTTTATAGCTTATCCGCTCGGTATTCAGGGTATTGTTGCCGGTCAGGGCAATACATACCAAGAGGCTTTGGAAGATGCGAAATCAGCTTTGAAATTTCATATTGAAACTTTTGGTGAAGAAGTATTAACAAACGATTCTTCCATTATAGAAGCTTTTATCGAAGATGAGGTTTTTGCATGACAACAAAGTTTCCCGTTGATGCACCAAAAAGAAAGGTACTGAAAACATTGAAAAATTTAGGATTTGTAAATTTGCATGTATTTTATTTATTTTAAGGTAAATATCATGGGCGAAATAATAGTAAAAATCGAACTGGAAAATTATTTGGATAGAGTTTTAGCAGAAGATAAAAAACTCAAGAAATCCGAAGTTAGAAGTTTTAATATGAAAGCTTTGGTGGATACCGGCGCTGTGATGCTGATGCTCCCTCAGGATGTTGTCGAAAAACTTGGGCTACGAACTATAAGGACTGCCGTTGTAAGCTATGCAGATGAACGAAAGGAAACAAGAAAAATAGCAGGTGGTTTATTCATCAGAATTGGCGACAGGGAAACTATTGCGAATTGTATAATCGGACCTCCGAACTCGGAAGCTTTAATCGGGCAAATTATCATGGAAGAATTGGATTTAATTCCAGACCCATATCATCGAACAATTGGACCAAGACCGGAATCCCCGATTTATGCATCATTGAAAATGAAGTAGGTTTGGATTAATAAAATAATAGAATATCGTCAATGGATAAAAACTCAGCATATAATATAGCATTTCAATATGTATCATATTTAAAACAAAATAACTATGATATTGTTAAAGCCCTTATGTTTGGCTCCTATGCGAAAGGGAATTTTAATAAAGATAGCGATATAGATTTGGCTCTCATATTCAAAAAACTCGATGACCAATTCAATACTCAAGTGAAATTATTTATGCTGACCACGAAATATGATACAAGAATTGAGCCGCATCCTTTCGATGAGAAGGATTTTAACCTAAATAATCCCCTTGCCTATGAAATTATTACACATGGCATTGAGATTTTATAATCATTCTTACACATTTTTCTATTCCCTCCTATCAAGAATTTTTCTTGACAGATAAAGATAATTCTGGATAATTCTCATTAAATGTTGATATTAAAAATGCTATAAAATATACACATTAACCAATCGTCAAATAATTGTTATAAAAATATGGAGTTTTAATCATGGGCGCTATTCACGTTACGGTAAATCTATCCTGGCCTGATGCCATTGGGGAATATGAGGAACTTTTTCTTGTTGATACAGGAGCTACCGATTCTATGGTTCCCGGAGCAAAATTGCTCGAACTTGGCTTTAAACCTCTCGGGAAAATGGATTATGAGCTTGCTAACGGCGATAAGGTTACTTATTCATTTACAACGGCTCTGATTCGGTATATGGGGGATATTACCGCAGGTAGAATCATTTTAGGTCCTGATAACTGTGAACCTCTATTAGGAGTAACCGTTTTGGAATCAACAGGAATAATTGTTGACCCAACAAACCGGCAATTGAAGCGACTTCCGGCGATTCCGTTGAAATAAAAATCGAATCATTTTTCATTTACATTTATCTTTTTTATTATTTGAGGTAAAAATTGGGTGAAATAATAGTTAAAATTGAATTGGAAAATTATTTGGATAGAGTGTTAGCCGAAGATAAAAAACTAAAGAAATCCGAAGTGAGAAAATATAATATGAATGCCCTGGTCGATACCGGCGCTGTGATGTTAATGCTTCCCCAGGATGTTGTCGAAAAACTTGGACTTAGAACAATCAGGACAGCCGTTGTAAGCTATGCAGATGAACGCAAAGAAGAAAGAAAAATTGCAGGGGGATTATTTATCAGGATAGGCGATAGGGAGATGACTACTGATTGCTTTATAGGTCCTCCAAATTCCGAAGCATTAATCGGTCAAATAATTATGGAAGCATTGGATTTAATTCCCGACCCAATGCGTCGAACAATAGGACCAAGACCGGAATCACCGATTTATGCATCATTGAAAATGAAATAGATTTTGAATAAATGATTTAGATGGATGATGAAAAAATTCAGGCTACCTCAAAAGTAAGGTAGAATGTCATTCGTAAGCGAAGTGAAGAATCCAGAAGCGGCACTGGAACTGGATTCTTCACTTCGTTCTGAATGACATTCTGCCACATATATTGACTTTGAGACATTCTCACCATTTGTTTATTTCAAAAGGCTACTCAAAATATTTTGATTGTATATTCGTTAAATTTGAAGTAATTATTATAGGATAATGAAATGCAAACTCAAATATCAATCGGATATGAACAAATTCTTAAATTAGCATATCTTCTTTCCCAGGAGGAGAAGAAAAAACTTATCGAAGATTTACAAAATGATATTCCCCAAAAAGGCGAGCGAAAATTTGGAAAATATGAAGGACAAATTTGGATGTCTGAAGATTTTAATGAGCCTCTGGAAGAATTTAGTGAGTACATGCCTTGAAATATTTAATCGATACTCAGATTTTAATTTGGATATTTGGTGATTCATATAGAATACCGAAAAAGATACTTGATATATTAAAAAATACTGAAAATCAAATTATAGTTAGTGCTGTTTCAATTTGGGAAATTGCAATTAAGAAAAGTATTGGAAAACTAAAATTTGATTTTGAATTAAAAATTTTGGTTCAAGAAATATACGAAATGAATATTAATATTCTTGATATTACTTCGGAACAAATAATCAAAGTAGCAGACCTGCCCTTTCATCACAAAGACCCATTCGATAGATTGATTATTTCTCAAGCTATTCTTGAAAATTTGCCGGTAAATTCGAGTGATGTAAATTTTAAAAAATATGAAATTGAACTAATCTGGTAAGTATTATTGTTGATGGAATAAGGCTCCAGCTCAATTCTTGCTTTATTCTCAATACAAATCTTTTGCTTTTTACCTATAAAACAATAAAATTTCCCATCTTATCCGTAATTTTGTAGTTTTAATATTGCACGGAACAAATGATTAACGAATATTTACAGCCGATTT
Organism: Ignavibacteria bacterium; assembly: GCA_016844745.1. GTDB lineage: Bacteria > Bacteroidota > Ignavibacteria > Kapaibacteriales > UBA2268 > JAERMQ01. Next base: position 59,698 of record JAERMQ010000017.1, read on the forward strand.
TTACAAATGCCTTAACTAAATTAGGCATTACTCCAGATGAACCCATAGTCTTTGAGGCGCCGAAGATTGCCGAACATGGCGATGCTTCGACTAATATAGCAATGAAACTTGCTAAGACTATGCGCGATAATCCAAGAAATATCGCTGAAAAAATCATTGCCAATCTGGAAATAGATTCTCATTTTATAGCAGCAGTGGAAAGCGCCGGAGCAGGATTCATCAATATCCGTTTTGCGAATGCTTTCTTTCAAAATGCAATTGCTGAATTTGCTCAAATCGGTGAATCATTCGGCAAATCGAATTACGGCAAGGGGAAATCAGTTAATGTGGAATACGTCAGCGTTAATCCTACCGGACTTTTGCATCTGGGACATGGCAGAAATGCCTGTATCGGCGATACTATTGCAAATCTTTATGCTGCCATAGGGTACGATGTCACTCGTGAATACTACTTCAATAATGCCGGCAACCAAATGAATATCCTTGCCAAATCCATATATACCCGATACAGGCAGCAATTGGATGAGCCGGACTATCCATTCCCCGAGGATGGTTACCATGGCGATTACGTTCGGGAAATAGCTGCCGGTTTGGTAAGTGAAGTTGGTAGTAGTTTGATTGCAGGAACGCCGGAAGACTTAACAAAATGCCGCAAATTCGGCGAGGAATGGTGCTTTGCAAAAATTAAGCAAACATTAGAGCGAATGAATATACATCAGGATTTATACTTCAATGAGGATACGCTTTATTCCGATGGAAAAATCGAGCAGGTAATTGCCGACTTCCGTAAATTGGGCTTGGCTTACGAGAAGGAGAGCGCTCTCTGGCTGGCATTTTCGCAATTGGGCTTGAAGGACGATAGGGTGATTGTGAAATCGAGTGGCGAGCCTACTTACAGATTACCTGATATTGCTTACCATCGCGAGAAATTCAATCGTGGATATGACTTATTGGTGGATGTATTCGGCGCAGACCACATAGCAACCGTTCCCGACGTAATGGCTGGTCTGCGTGCGCTGGGCTACGAGCCGGATAAAGTGAAGGTACTGATTCATCAATTCGTAACTTTAACGGAAAACGGGCAGCAGGTTAAAATGTCTAAGCGAACCGGCAAAAACTATACTTTAGATGATTTATTGGATGAGGTGGGCGAAGATGTAGTGCGCTTCTTCCTTATCATGCGTGGGATTTCTACTCACATGGAATTCGACCTGGGATTGGCACGCGAGCAAAGCGATAAAAATCCTGTATTCTACCTACAATATGCCCATGCCCGGATTTGCTCCGTTTTCGAAAATGCAAAAGAAAAGGGAATTTATGTAAGCGACAAGCCTGATTATTCCTTGCTTAATCACGATACTGAAATCAATTTAATAAAATCGCTCAATACTTTTCCCGATGCCGTTTTAGCATCTGCAATGAAATTTGAACCTCAAATTTTAGCTGAAAACCTGCGTCAGTTAGCAACCGATTTCCATTTTTTCTATCATGAATGTAGGATTCTGCAAGCTGAGGAAGAACTCATGCAGGCAAGATTAGGACTTATTCGAGTCGTTAGATTTGCTCTCTATAACGGGCTTTCTATTTTAGGAGTGAAAGCGCCGGAGAGAATGTAAATTAATGGTTAATGGTTAATGGTTAATGGTTAATGGTTAATGGTCAATGGTTAATGGTTAATGGTTAATGGTTAATGGTTAATGGTTAATGGTTAATGGGTTAATGGTTAATGGTTAATGGTTAATGGTCAGATGATAAATATTTCACCCCGCTGGGGTTTGGATTGATTTGTGAATATTTGATGCTATAAATATGACACTCCTACGGAGTTGTAGTCATTTATTATTAAATTGTCTGAACTGTGATTCGTTTGATTTTTATGATTAAGATGATAATATATTTCATAAAATCATGTTAATCATACAAATCATACGAATCACAGTTCAGACAATTTTCATTAACCATTGACCATTGACCATTGACCATTGATTAGTGGTTCTTTGCTATAAAATTATTCAAGACCTGCTTGTATTCTTCAATATCCGGAGAAAGCTGAACGGCTGCCTGATAATATTTCTTTGCATCGACTGCGAGTTCGTGATTTTCATAAAACTTGCCAAGAATCACATTCTTTAAGGATGATTCCAAGCCGGAAATTTCCTCCTCAAGCACTTTTAATGTGTCGTTAAGTGATGCAATTTTATTATCCGAAAGCAGGCGGATGCTCGCCTTTTCAGATGAGAATTGCGGTTTATCGCTTGCCTTTACAACCCAGAAATAATTGGAATCGCGGTTAAGCTTAATATCGTTGATCAAATCAAGTGTAAGTTCGGATTTGGGCGTAGTTTTCATCAGCATTTCACGGTCGAACTTATCATATAAATAAAATTCATACTTTTCAACACCTTCTACCGGTTGCCATGTTAAAGTAACATTTGGAGAAATCAGTGAGGTTTTCCTTGGGAATGAAATTCCGATTTCATTCGCTTTATTCATTGTTGGTAAACCTCGCTCGACGGCTCCCGGTACATCGGATAAATTTTTTGTTTTCTTACCTGCTAAATTCGTAGCGCCCCCCAATTCTCCGACAATATAATTAGTCAGACGTCCGCTGATATTTGATTTTTTTGAACCTGCCTGCTTAACAAGGTCTTTAACCTTATAGGTTCCTTCTACTAATTCAACAATACCTCCTTTGATGTAGGACAGGGAGACATATCCGTTTTGCGAAACTTTAACAACATCGTTTGAGGCTAATTCCATTCCGGCTTTAAGCGAATTCCAACCGGACGCGCCCGGTTTCTGAACCTGCAAATTACCTTTAATAGCGAATACGCGGAATTCTGTTATATCTTTAGCTGTCAGGCTTACGATAAGGATGACTAAAATTGCAACAGGAAATATTATGTTTAACTTTTTCATTATTTCACCTTTTTGGGAAAAATTTATAAAATCCTTTAATAAAAACCGGTTTCAGGGAAAACATGTAACCTTCGAATACCATAGTTGATGCACCTGATGCTACCAAAGCCATCGTTAATTTCAATTCTATCCGGTATTCAAGAAATATATACACGTCAACAACCAATAAAAATACTGATTCAATCAAAAATACTATAAGGCTTTCAAATTCGTACCACCTTTTCCTTCGTTCGGTAATAAACGAAAAATAAGCCATATTAATGTAACAAAAAATAAAAGCAATTAATATGCCAACCCAATCCGGCATAGTAGTAAAATATTTCGCATCCAAAATCATTGCAATAATATTAGCAAAAATAGTTGTGGAAGTCATTTCCGGCTTACTTCTTCCGGAATATATCGAATCGATTGGTGTGAAATATAAATTATCAAAACTTTCATGACTCGAAGCCGGATTCAAAGAACCAAGCAATACGATTTTATTGGCGAACATCTCCGGATTTGCTTCTCCGGCAAGAACAGCGCTGCCATCTTCTACGATAAATACATTTTGTCCTTTGTAATAAATAGTTTCATAAAAATTATTTCGTACAAGAAAATCATCGGCAATTTTTTCGTTAAATTCACGAACTACCCGAACCGGAAAGGATAATTCGATACGATTCTCAACCAAAGCCTTTGGCATAAACCGCCTTAGTGTGGAAATTGAACGGTCTTCGGAAATAAATAAATTATCGTAACCGTAAGGTACATCTCCCGTTTTGAAATTATCGATAATTGTGTTTTCAGCGAAAATATTCTTATTTCCCGAATATCCTTCAAGATGCGATTGTACCACAATATTTTTGAAATGTACGATAACATCCTTCAAAAAGCTTTCACCGGAATCAGTTGAATCGCTCTCCCAAACTACATCGTCAATTGCAATAACTTTAGGGTTATATTGGTTAAGTATTATAATTAATTGCGCAAGTGATGTTTTGGAGCAGGTATCGACATTTACTACCACTAAATCAAATCGGACATTTTCCATAGAATGGTCTTTTATCCTTGAAAAAGCAACGTCGGTAATCCTGAAATCAGTCAGTGTTTCTTTGAATGGACGCAGCAGGTCATTGTTAAAAATAAATGGGATAACGGCTAAAATCAGGAATACGACAATGGAGGCAAAAAAATTATCTGCCCTAAGCAACCTTTTCCATATTCTTGTAACAAATATCATTTCATCATTGAGAATAATTTGAATTGTCGGAACTGTTAGACTTTTGTTCAGTGTTGTCGTTTCTTGCTTTTAATTTAACAAGTATTGATTTGCCGATAGGATTCAAGGTATCATGATACAATTCAAATGCAATCGGGCAGAATATTATCGAGAAAAAACCACCTGCAATTTCTATTTCATATCCCCATAAATGAAATACCGATAAAATCCCAAATAGGAACAGGACTAATTCAATGAAAACAGCGACAAAATTTACGCTTTCATAGAGCCGGTCGCTCATTCTTCGGAAATATGAAAATAATACCATATTCAGGTAAACTATGGCTATGGCTAAAAGAATGGAAAACCAATACGGGGTTGTGGATAAATAATCATAAGCCAATATCATTGAAATTTTATTTGCATGAATTACAACGCCATACATATCAGGCATTGTTTTACCGATATATTTGCGGTTCATTGAAGTAAAGAAGTTATCTTCGGAAGATTTGGTTTTAATATTAGCGCCAAGATAACCGAGAAGAACTATTTTATTTCTGATGACTTCCAATTTTGAATTTTCATTTAGAACGTCTTCAATATCTAAAGTAATATATTTTTCAATATTCCTGCGATAATTTATTTTTTCATTCTCTTTTTTTCTTGCTAAGAAACTAATAGTTGCTGCCTGGTCGAATTTTTCTGCAATCTGAACGGATATTTCCTTTATCGAAGTCCCTTCAACCTTCTGAACCGGTTTAAACTCCCGAACAGTTTGATTTCCCTTTTCATCGAAAATTAAGTTTGCAAAACCATGCGAGCCGTAACGATTGAATCTATCGATGGAGGTAACGCAGGATTGATAATTTTTTGCATCATTATCATAATTAACTAACTTTGAAACGAATACCAAATTTTTTGTTTGTGCAAATGCTGCCTCGAGGATAGAATCAGTCTCATTATCCTTAGGTTTAAGGAAAAGAGCGTCAATCCCAACGACTTTTGGTTGATATTTGTTAATGGTTTCAATTTGTTGGGCTATTTCTGTTCTTGTTATGCCAATATTGACCAGTACTATATTATTATCCACAGTTTCCTTTTTGGGTGAACGGAACCTTGAAAAAACAATATCGGTTATTTGCAAATCCTGGAATGTATTTTGAATAGGGTCGAGGAAATCAAGCTGAAAAAAAATCGGGAATATCATTAGAACTATGAATACTAAAATTGTACTGATAATATGCTCAGATGATATATACTTGGTATTCATACCGACCGAATTTATTAATTCAAAATTATAAATTTAACAATTTTTGCTATTTAATTCAATAAATAATTTTTTTATTAAAAAAAGAAAAATCCGGGATTCGCATGAATACCGGATTTACAAAGTTTTATAATTTTGTTTTGAAATGATTAATCTATAAGATTATATTTCTGAAATTACAAAGTATGTTGTACCAATATACCTTTTTCCTTTTGCAGCCTTCTTTTTCGGTGGTTGATTTTTGGGGTCAGGATCGAGAGTAGCAGAGCCTGTGATAGCTAATCTACTTGTCTGGATACCTTTACCGGTCATGAAGTCTGAAAGCGCCTTTGCTCTTTCGAGAGTGAACTTCTCATTCAGAGCTTTATTGTCTTCATTGTCCGGATAGCACTGGATTTGTATTTTCAAAGTAGGATTTGAGGTCATCATATTGACATAGTCCATAAGCATATCTTCGGTACCATATCGAATTTTAGCTTTATTCAATTCAAATGGTGGAACTGTAATTTTAATTTTAGCATCCTTTTCGCGGGGTTTAACTAAAAAGTCGCGTGAAACTTCCTGATATTTATCAGATAGTGGTACATTGATTTCAACTCTTTCCTGCAGAAAATTCTTTTGGCGGATATCTATATAGTATTTATTCCCCGGTTTTAATCCTGTTACATAATATAAACCGTTTTCAGCAGCATTGCTTCGTGTTTGATTGACTTTTTTCATGGTTGAATCAAGGACCAATAAGTAAACGGTAACGGGGTCTCTTGTTACGATATTAAATACGCTTCCGGTAAGGGCTATAACTGTTCCTACTAACTGGGATTTTACGGGAAGTACTGTAACAAGTTGAACAAAAAAGAGAGCTATGCAGAACATTAAGGATTTATTAACTATTTTTTTCATATTTTTTTTCCTATTTAAATTTTTATTTGATTCCTTTTATTGTAGAAAGTCAATTATTTCCTGACGAGAAAACGGACGGAGCCGTCGGCGCAGCCGATAATAATAATGCCGTAGTCGCTTACTAAATCGCAAGACCAAACTTCGACGCCTGCATTGAAGGTCAATAAATTTTTTCCGTTTTCAATATTCCAGAGCTTAACTTTTTTATCCGTACTTGCACTGACCACTACTATATTATTCTCTGCGAAGGAAACATCCTGGATTAATTCATCATGAGCTTTTATGGTTCTTAATTCTTTTCCGCCTGGCATAGCCCAAATTTTGATGTAACCCAATTCATCCGACGAAGCAAGTAATTTACTATCGAAGCTGAATAATGCGGTTAATACCGGGGCATCGTGATATAATGTCATAATTGATTCTTTTTTATGCAAATCGGTTGACCATACTTTAACAGTTCTGTCATCGCTGCAGGAAGCAAGATATTTACCATCGTAACTATACGCAACATTATTTGTTCTATCGGTATGCTCCCTGAGTGTTTTGATTTCGGAACCTGTTTTTGTATCCCAAAGTTTAACCGTTTTATCAAAACTTGTACTGGCTAAGAAAGCCGCGTCATCCTGTTGACTGAAATAAACTCCGATTACCTGGTCGGTATGCCCTTTCAGGGTTTTAAGTTTTTCACCTGTTTCGGTATCCCAGATAATAACAGTTCCATCGCTAGAACCCGAAGCAAGCCATCGATTATTACCGGCAAAAGAAATATTATTAACCTGCCCCATGTGTCCAGGTAATGTCATTAACTCCTTGCCCTCGGGAAGACTCCAGATTTTAATTGTTTCGTCGAGACTGCAAGTAGCCACTTTAGTATTATCTTCATTAACAAAAACGCCAAGAACTTCGTCGTCATGCCGCCCAATGGTTTTCATTTCATATTTTAGCTGCTGGCAAAAAAGATAATCTCCATACAATGTGGAAAACAACAGAATTAATAGAAAGTTTCTCAGTTTAATTTTCATACAGAACCTCAATTATTTACAATTGCATTAATAATAAATGACCTTTTATTAATTACGCAAAATAGCAATTTGCATTTTACATGATTTTAAAATTAACTAAATTTCTGGTATTTTCATAAAGAAATTTAGTTACTTGGAATTTTATAATATTAAGGTGGGTTCTAAAAATTCAATTTAGGCTGTCATTCTGAGCGAAGCGAAGAATCTATCTTGTTGATTTTAAAGAAAACTGGATTCTTCGCTTCGTAGAACCTTCCTTAAATCATTCAAACAAGCCTGTTCTGAGGTGTTTCAGATGATTTGATTTTAGGAGAAAAGTTCAAAAATATTCTTGGCTTGAAATCAATTAGAAAAACAAAATTGATTATACCACACTTAGTGAATTCAACATCTTTTCAAGAAGATGATATAATCCCTTTGCCTGCTGACTTGAAAGCTTAATACCGGAATTTGTCTGGTCTAAAATTCTTTTCTTAATTTTTATACTTTGGCGATTATCAGAATCAGATATATTCTCCAATGGGAAAAGAGTACCATTTTCAGTTATTGATTCGATAATTGAATGGATTTGCTCCTTTGCACCCTTAAGTGATAATTTCTCATCCCTTAAAAGACGTTTTATGACTTTAGCTACGAACAAATCCTTTTCTGAGTATATTCGATTACCGCCCCTGTTTTTCTTTGGATTAAGTATCCCGAATTCCTTCTCCCAGTATCTAAGTGTATATTGCTCTTCATTTAATATCGAGCAAACTTCGCTGATTGAGTAGTATAATCTTTGCATGATACCGCTTTCTAATTTAAAACACCCGGAAAAATAAGTAAAACGTTTTTATATTATAAAATATTTTAGTAATTTTGTTTTTTATATTTATTAATAACTTTATATTTTTCATTTTTAGGTTTAACTATACATTTAGTTAGTCAATTATAAAAAACAAATATAAACTAAAATAATTAAAAAAAAAATTATTTTGCAATAAAATTAATAAAAAAGCGTTAACAAAATAAAATTACGGAGTTATATTGGAAAAGTTTATTGTCAATCCCGTTCAGGTACGAATGGATGAATCGGAAAAAGGAAGTATTTATCAATCAATAATTGCTATGGGATTTAGGGCAAGGCAGATTAACGACCAGATTAAAATGGAAATAAACGAGCGGCTTGCAGATGTTATAACGACTAATGATGAAACCGAAGGTACTAATTTCGACCAAATTGCTATAAGCCGGGAATTTGATAGACTCGCCAAACCAACCTATATGGCGATGAAAGAAATATCCGACGGTAAGTTGACCTTCATACTTCCTGAAAAGGAAGCCGAAGAAGATTAATAGGAAATAAAATTTTTAAGGAATTATGTAATAATTACATAAATTTGTAATATGAAAACAATAAGATATTTTTTCTTTTTATTAATTGTAGTATCTTTGGCTTATGGCGCCGATTCTATAATTACTTTGTTTAAGGCAAATTCCGATGGTAAGGCTATAACTCTTAAATGGAGTTCATCGGACGAATCCGGCATTATCAGTTACGGGATTCATCGTTCGGCATCCGGGCAGGTATTTAAAAATATTAATATTATTAAAGCTAACGGATTTCCTTCAAATTATGAATTTACCGATAACGATGCTTTAAAGGCTAATCAGATAAACGATAAAATCCAATCACCTTCGGTTTATTCATATAGGCTTGAGGTTATCAAAAAGGACGGTAATAATTTTTCTACCGACCAGATATACGTTACTCATAACGTAAACAACATCAGGCGAACATGGGGAATGATAAAAGAAATGTTCCGTTAATTTTTTGTGAATTTGCTCTTTACTCAGGCATTCGAATCCATTCCTTTAATTAAGGAGGAAAATATTTGAATGCCTTATTTATTTTGAAATAATTATTTGAGATAAATGGAAAAATCCTTTGTTAAAATCAGAAGAAAAGAAAGTATTATTTTATGAAAAAACCGCTGTTTTCCTTATTTGTGAATCCTTCCAAAAATAAATTTAGTTGTTGCGGTAAATCCATATTTGTAAAGTACCAATTCTTGATGATTTACTTTTTTATTTTTAGCTTGCCCGAAATCAATGCTCAAATAAATAATCATGATGAAATAATTATCCCTCCAAATAAATGCCGGTTTGAAGTTAATAACAGGAAAAATCTCAATAAGAAAGATAAAATATTGGATGATTCTATGGATAATAGACCTATAATGCAAACTCAAATTTTATCAAAATCCAAAAACTTTATAATTCATTATGATACTTCCGGTTATAATGCTGTTTCTTTAATAGATATAAACCAGAACAAGGTTTCTGATTATATTGATTCAGTTGCATTTTATTTTGATTATGCATGGAAAGTTGAAATTGATACTTTGGGATTTCCGCACCCCTTGTCCGATAGTGGTACCGGAGGTTCGGATGCAACCGATATATATGTTTTAGAAATGGGATTAGAACCATGTGCCGTATATGGATGGACAGTTGGTGATTCGGAAGTAAATTATCCGGGTATTCCGGTTCGTTTGCCTTCTTATATTCAAATTGATAATAATTACAGCATTTTGGATTCCAACATTTGCAATGGAAAAAAAATCAGGTCTTATCAGGGTTCTTATGGATTTAATGCTTTGAAAGCAACGATAGCACATGAGTTTAATCATGTATTGCAGAATGCCGGCGGAATACCTGATGGTTTTCAGTCATCGATTGCAGAAATGAGCAGTGTTTACATGGAATATCGCGTTTTCCCTTATGTAAAAGATTATTATATGTACCTTCCCGGATTATTCCGATATTTGGAAAAAAATTCTTTTGGTGATGCTTCGACCGGAGGAGGAAAAGGCTATCCCTGGGGAATATTTTTCCAGTACATTCAATCTGATTTCGGTGACTCGACACTTGTAAATATGTGGAAGAAAGTTGGTACCGGAAAGGATGGATACGGAGCGCTCGATTTGGCTTTGAATGACTGCGGCAGTAGTTTGCCGGATGCTTTTTGCAAATTTCTGCCCTGGATGTATTATACCGGTAAAAGAGCCGGTTTGGGAAAATCTTTTAAAAATGCTGCTGAATTTCCTACATTGCAGTTCGATACATCTCATTACCCGGCATATAAGTTTGAAGCGCCTAAAATAAAAGATATCGATTTTCTTAATGCGTTTGAAATCAAACCTGTTCGATTTATCTTCGGTGAATTGAAATCCTTTACGACACCTGATACACTTGATATCCTGATTACAAATCACGATTTAATTGGTGCCCGCTTTCAGACCGGTGATTCAGTAAAATATATAGCCACTTGTTCTGATTCAACATTTATTGAAACGTATTCCCAAAAAATTGGTCAAACCCCTTTTTATTTTAGCATGGAACCCGATTCTTTGATTTGTTCCACAGGGACGAATTTATTCTTGTCAGGTGTGCATTCCGAATGTGATACAGTTGTATTTCCTAATCCTTTATATCTATCACAAGTTAATTCAGATTATTACTCAGACAATATATTTTTTCCCGTACCTTGCGCTCTCACCTTCGATGATAAAGCAAGGCTGACGATTTACGATTCAGAGATGCATCAGATATTTGAAAAACAATTACAAATTACTCCACATCCACTTTATGATAACTCTCATCCTAATGTTACAACACGTAGAGTAGTAGCTTTGGATTATAAATCCGATATCCCCGATTTGACAACCGGTGTTTATATTTATTCAATTAGAGTTAATATTAATGATGACGATAGAAATATTAGTTCTACGATTTTAGGAAAGTTTGCCGTAATAAAATGACAACAAGGATTATCCAGGAAAAAATTAATCAGGATATTTGTCTTAAAGCAATTGATGTATCCAAGAATTTCGCCGTTTTCCGGAAGATTTTTTCAGGGATAAATATTGAACTGAATTCAGGTGATAGTCTGGCAGTGACGGGGGATAACGGTTCAGGTAAAACAACACTGCTAAGGATATTAGCTCAGAATATAAGAGCTTCGAGTGGAACTATCGATTTTTTCGTAGGAACCGATAAAATTAATCCGGAATCATTTTATCGATACATCGGATTTGTTTCCCCATATTTAAATTTATACGAGGAATTCACTCCCGAAGAGCATATCGGAATGTATTGCAAAATCCGCGCCCAGGAGTATGTTCCTGCATTAGCTACTGAACTTCTCAAAAGATTCGGAATCTACGGACGAAGACTCGACCCGATAGGGAGTTTTTCTTCCGGAATGAAGCAGCGTGTAAAATATATCATTTCACTTATATGCAAACCACAAGTACTCTTCTTCGATGAGCCAATGACAAATCTCGACCAAACGGGTATGGCTCAGGTTAGCAGTATTATTCCCGAATTAACCGAAAGCGGATGTATTGTTATCATTGCTACTAACAGCGAGGAGGAGAAGAAACTTTGCGGCAAATTACTTTCAATAAATGATTATAAGTCCAATTAAGATAGATTAGAAAATTATGTATTTAAAATTCTACCTGTTATTATTTATTTTCCTTTTAGCCTGCTCCGATTCGAATAAATTAGCGAGCCAGCAACCCGTTCAGGAAAAGACTATTGTGAACATCTCCTATTTATCAAATATCAAACTACCCGAATCATTGGATTTTTGTGGGGAATCCGTACCACTTTCTATCCCCGAAATCCGGGAACGAGCCGAGCGTGAATTTTATATGCTACTTCAGCAGCCCGGGCAATTAATTCTATATATTAAACGTGCAGGTCGCTATTTTCCACTTTTCGAGAAAATGCTGAAAGAAAACGGTATGCCTGATGATATCAAATATCTCTCTGTTGCCGAAAGCGCCCTTTATATGTCGCGTTCCACAAAGGATGCGGTTGGATTATGGCAATTCCTACCTGGAACGGCTAAACAATATGGGCTTATAGTTGACGAACATATAGACGAACGCCGTCATCCGGAAAAAAGCACAGACGCGGCTCTGGTATATTTGAAAAATTCTTACAAGCAATATAAATCATGGACTTTGGCTGCCGCATCCTACAACATGGGACATGAAAACCTGCAGAGCAATATGAAACATCAGGACCGAAAGGATTACTATGATTTATATTTGAATGAGGAAACCTCACGTTATATTTTCAGGATTGTGATTATTAAAGATATAATGCAGCACCCAGCTAAATATGGTTTTAATTTGCAAGACGAAGATTTGTACAAACCCGGTAATTTTAAATTGGTAAAATGCACCGATGCAATCCCGGACTTAGCAGATTGGGCTGAAAAGCATGGCTCGGATTATAAAATGGTTAAATTGGCAAATCCCTGGATTCTGCAACGCAATCTTCCAATCCCTAAGAAAAAGGGGTATTATGAAATTGCGGTTCCAATTAAATGATGGTTAATTGGAAAAGCATTGGTAATTTTGTATTTTTTGATATAAGGAATTACGAACAAGGATTAACGATTTAAGATTTTAGAAGAAAGCAAAGAGGAAAAAAGAAAAGAAAATTTGTTAGGAATAATGAACAAGGATTAACGATATAAGATTTTAGAAGAAAGCAAAGGGGAAAAAAGTAAAGAAAATTTGTTAGGAATAATGAACAAGGATTAATGATATAAGATTTTAGAAGAAAGTATAAAGTATAAAGCATATTGGAATAAAAAAGTAAAAATATGAATAAACAAGATTTAGAAGAACGGTTAATAAATTTTGCTGTATTGATTGTTGAAATCGTTGAAACAATGCCAGTTACCAAAGCAGCAAACCATTTAGCCGGACAACTAATACGCTCCGGAACATCACCTGCTTTAAATTATGGTGAAGCTCAGAGCGGAGAATCACGAAGGGATTTTATTCATAAAATAAAAATTGTTTTGAAAGAATTAAGAGAAAGCAATATCTGTTTAAAAATTATTAATCGAACAAATAATTTTAAAGCAGAGGATAAAATGAAGTTTGCATTAAATGAAAGTAATGAATTGATTTCTATTTTCGTTAAAAGCGTTGAAACGGCACAAAAGAATGATCAAAAACAAGGAAGAAATCATAAATCATAAATCGTTAATCCTTGCTCTTATATCTTGATTATTTAAAGAAGAATGTTCAAAAACAGGGAAGAAATCATAAATCATAAATCGTTAATCCTTGTTCTAAAATCATGATTTCAATAATTAATTGCTGAATAATAACAATTGAAAAATTTTGACACCAATTAAAAAAATAAATGGAAAAGCAAGATTTCTACCTTGACAAACCGAAAGCCAATTGCGCCGTAGTAGGCGTTTTCGGACATCCACAGGCATCTATAATGACTTATTATGCCCTCCATGCATTGCAGCATCGTGGACAAGAAGCTGCCGGTATAACTTCAATTTATTTTGATGAAAAAAAGAAGAAGAAAAGATTTGCTTATACACGAGGCGAAGGGCTTGTTTTGGACGTTTTTGCCGAACCGGAAGTTTTGACCGAAACTTTGAAGGGTGACAGCGCTCTTGGTCATAACCGGTATTCAACAACAGGTTCGTCATCGATAGCAAATATTCAACCCTTCACGATGATTTACCATCGGGGTATCCTTGCCATTTCCCACAACGGCAATCTTACAAATACTGTAACTTTGCGTGATAAATTACAAAAAGAAGGTGCTATATTCCAGACAACTACCGATACTGAAATTTTTCTGCATCTGATAGCACGAAGCCGCAAAGAAGAACAAATCGAACAGGTAAGGGAAGCGCTCCAAACGGCAACAGGAGCCTATTCAATTGCATTGCTTACAGAGGATTTCATGCTATTGGCAAGAGACCCGCATGGTTTCCGCCCTTTAAATATCGGACGACTGAAGGTAGATGATAAATATGCTTACGTTGCTGCATCGGAGACCTGTGCATTCGATATAATCAGTGCGGAATATGTCCGGTCTGTCGAGCATAACGAGATAGTCGTTATTGATAGGAATACAATCGAAACAGGTGAAATGAAATCGATGAAAATTGCGGAAGTAACTCCAATTGCGCGGCATTGCATTTTTGAGTATATATATTTTTCACGTCCCGACAGCAAAATTTTCAATCACAACGTCGATAAAGTCCGGCGAAAACTCGGTAAGAATCTTGCTCACGAAAGTCCGGTAATAAACAGGAACAAAGAAAAAATTACCGCAATATCGGTGCCTGATAGCGGTAATACAGCCACATTAGGTTTTGCACGAATCAACGACAAACATTACAATTCTACTGCTTTCGAGATTGGTTTAATTCGCAGCCATTATATCGGCAGGACATTTATTGCGCCGGGTCAGGATAACCGGCAGTTCAAGGTTAAGGCAAAATTCAATCCCGTTAAAGGTATAATCGATGGACGCAATATCGTTGTCATCGACGATTCAATTGTTCGTGGTACAACATCCAATTCATTGATTAAATTAATCCGGCAGGCAAATCCTAAGGAATTGCATTGCCGGATAACATCTCCGCCAATTAAATTCCCTTGTTTCTATGGTATGGATTTCCCGAGCAGCGAAGAATTGATTGCTAATCATTACAAAGATGAAGATGAAATCGGTAAAGCAATTGGTGTTGATTCGCTTCATTACCTTTCAATCGGGAAGTTACGTGAAAGTGTCCCGCACGACCCGGGAATTGATTACTGTACAGCCTGCTTCACAGGTGACTATCCTGTACCAATCGAAGAAAATAGCGGCAAGTTATCAACTGAAAGTTGATTTTTCATTAATATTATTTCTTCTCAGGATTAATATTCCAACAAGAAATATTATTAGATGAGAAAAAAATAATACATTATGAATTCCTGGAATTTCGATTTGAATTTCCCTTAACGGTATAATCCAATCAGGAAAATAAAGCCATGATAGTTTTGATATAATCACTACAAAAACAATTATACCAAACTTTTTTATACCTGAAAACCGGGAATAGATTGTTAGAAGCAATATGATAATTGATGGTAAGTAATAAATACTATGTTGTCTCCAGGTAATCGGTGAGCTTAAAATCATCGTAACAATTAACGGTAAAATTACTAAATATTGATTTTCTGTTTTGTATTTTTTTATTACTAATATTGAAATGGCAAGGAATGTAATAGAAGCAGAGGATGATAAAATTTTTGCTGATAGTCCATATCCGAACATTCTTGAAAAAAATCCTAAAAACGAACAGTTCCCCAACTCGTTGATACTACCAAGTCCTGCTACAAATCCGCTATCAGAGACCTCCCGCAGATAAGTTATATAATTTAACCACTGATTCCATGCTCCTGCGGTTATGGTTACAAGGAATATCACAATAACGGTTGCGGCAAACCCTGCCACTACTCTGTATTGTTTTTCAATTATAAAATAAATAAGCAGAATAGCAGGTGACATCTTAATCATAGCAGCCAATCCAAGCAAACCACCCGCTAAGAAATCTTTTTTATTTTTCGCAAAGTGAAATGAAAGAAAAAACAGGAGAAGGATAATAAAGTCAACTTGCCCTGTAAAAAGAATGAAATTATAGGGGAGAGCTATAACTGCAGCGGCTGTGGCAGCAACAATTACATAGTGAGAAATCCCTTTGAATGCGGGAAATTCTTTTAATTGAAAAAAAATAATTAATAAAATACTGATAAAAATAATAATATTCGCTGTAGTCCAAGCCCCCTGGGCTATTTGGGGGCTAAGTGATGAAAAAGGATTTAATATTACTGCTAAAACCGGTGTATAAATATACGGAAAAACATAAACTGAGTCTTTTGCACTCAGTTCATTCAATTTATGAAAGTCGTAAATATTAACATTCTGGTTGACTGCCTTTGCCGAGTAATAGAAAGAGGCAAAATCCAATTTGATATCCTCACGGAAAAAATACTTGCATCCCCATAAAATAATAGCAATTATAAAAAGCGAAATTAATCGGTTATTTTTCATCATATCTGTTTATGATAATAATTATATAAATTCCATATTAAATTGTCATAAATTAACAGACAAGAATGTCTGTCCTACTGAATTCTTGAAAAGTTAGACATTCTTGTCTGACATTAAAATGTCATTTCAAAATGGAATATGTATTATGATATAATCCAATATTCTATGAAACAACGCTTAGTTAGATAAAGAAACAATAAAAAAACAAAATTATGCAAACATTTGATAAATTATTTCTTACTAAAAATAATTTCTTTGACATTTTGAGAAATTTTAATAATTTGTTTTGTGGATTTTAACGTTATCCAAGGATAATTGATGCTTCAGCAGGTTAACCGAATCTTAAAAATGAAAAAGGAATGACAGTTATTAGAACTAAATTTCATTTAATAATTTTTTTTTAAAAATAATTAGGAGGTTGGAATGAAATTTTCAATTGTTCATCAGGAAAATTACTCTCGCGGAGAGTTGCTGCTGCGAACTTTTCTCGGCTTTTTTTATATTGTTATCCCGCATGGCTTTTTATTATTTTTTTTGGAGATATGGAGCGCCATATTAAGTTTTATTTCCTGGTGGATTATTCTGTTTACCGGAAAATATCCTCAGTCTTTTTTCGAATTTCAGGAAGGATTAGTTCGATGGTCAGTGCGTGTTAGCGCAAGATTTTATAATCTTTGCGATGGCTATCCGGCTTTCGGCATTAGCGCTACTGATGATAAAACGGAATTTAATATCGAGTACCCTGAATCATCAAGCCGCGGATTACTACTGCTCCGAATATTCTTCGGATTTATTTACGTTTTAATACCGCATGGTTTCCTGTTGTTTTTCTATGGTATTTGGGTTATGATACTTGCATTCATTGCTTTTTGGGTTGTGCTATTTACCGGAAATTATCCCATATCCTGGCATGAGACCCTAATTTCGTATATTAGATGGAATTTAAGAGTTACCCTGTATATGAAATTTATGACGGATGTTTATCCCCCTTTTAATGGAAAAGAGTAAAATGGTAAATGAAAAAGAATATACTTCTGATTTGGTAAGTCAGGAAAATACTGAGACTGTAATACCTCTTGATAATATTCAGCACAAAATTATTACCGATAGTAAAGATAATGATAATAACTTATCGAAAGCATTAGTAGAATCCGAATTCCCGGGTGATTACTACCCAATTCCTCAACCGGAAGAAATTACTCAAAGGGAACGCGAAGATGCAATGGGTGCATATCTCATGATGTTTGCTTCAATAGCAATCGGACTCCCTTTGCCAATATTTAATTTAATTGCATCGATAGTTTATTATTTCACTAATCGACAGAAAAGCCGTTTTGTCCGGTTTCATGCATTCCAGGCTCTTATTAGTTCGATTTTAATTAATATAATCAATGCCGTTGCTGTTATATGGCTCATCGGCATCTACTTTTTCCAGGCTTGGGAATTGGACAAACCGGCAAATGGATTTTTCCTGATGTCGATATTAATTAATATCTTTTACTTCGTGATTAATATAGCAGCAGCCATTAAAGCAAAATCCGGCAGAATGTACTATATTCCGTTTTTCGGAAGGATTTCTTATGATAGAATTTTCAAAAACCGTATGAGAAGCGCTACAGAGGATATTATCAATAAACCACCTAATTGAAAAAATGAAAAAAAGAACCTGGCTCGAACTTTTATTAATTTTGATTCTAATTATAGCCTCATGGTTAGGATTCAGTTATTTGCCTGTTTTTACCGGACAGGATACAATTCCGG
The DNA here is from genome assembly GCA_016844745.1 of Ignavibacteria bacterium. GTDB lineage: Bacteria > Bacteroidota > Ignavibacteria > Kapaibacteriales > UBA2268 > JAERMQ01. The sequence goes on from JAERMQ010000017.1 coordinate 77,690, forward strand.
TATCAATCGAACAGGAAGAAAAGTTAGGCAAATTCATGGTTGATGATGTTTTAAGTAAAAATCCCGATTTCAAACCCCTGCAATCTGAGTTTATTGATTCTTGTATCTGGGTAATAAAGAACCGTTTGCAGAAAGCAGTAGGACAAACCGAATACGATTACAAAATTATTGTTACAAACAATCCTCAAATCAATGCTGCAGCCCTACCCGGAGGTTATATTATTGTATTTTCCGGATTGATTGAATTTACTGAAAATCCCGAGGAATTGGCTTCAGTTCTTGCACATGAAATAGGACACATCGAGAAACGGCATATTATTTCCCGTCTTACAAAGGAAATCGGACTTAATGTATTATTATCGGGAGATAAGGCAGCCATCGGTTCAATTTTCAGGATGGCATCTTCAACTGCATTCGATAGGCGTCAGGAAAAAGAAGCAGATATTTTTTCTTTGGAATTAATGTCAAAAGCAAAAATAAATCCGCATATTCTCGGTACGTTCTTCTCCAGATTGGAAAGTAAATTACACAGTCCAAACGGCTCGATGGAAATATTATCTACTCACCCGTTTAATAATTCAAGAATAAAAGCTGCTTATGAATTTAAAATCAGCAATGATTTCAAAGCTGATACTTTCACAATTAATTGGCAGAAATTAAAAAATGTAATAAAAGCTGAAATAGATAGGCAATATGATGATGCAGAAACACAAAGAAATGAAGCAGACAAATAATAAAACTGTGATAAAATCACCCGATGAAAATAAAAATGAAATCCTGAAGCAATTTCAAATTATTCCCGGAGTAGGCAAATCAATTGCCGTCGATTTATGGGATTTGGGCTACCGCTCAGTTGCCGAAATTAAAAATGAATCACCCGAAAAGATGTATGAGAAATCCTGCGAATTAGAAGGAGTGAGAATAGACAGGTGCTTGCTGTATGTATATAAATGTGCTGTTTATTTTGCTTCCAATTCGGTGCATGACCCGGAGCTTTTGAAATGGTGGAATTGGAAAAGCTAATTACGAATTACGAATTATGAATTCTGAATTATGAATGCTGAATGCTGAATGCTGAATTCTGAATGACGAATTATGAATGACGAATTAAGAATGCTGAATGTTGAATGCTGAATGTTGAATGCTGAATTCTGAATTCTGAATGACGAATTAAGAATGCTGAATGTTGAATGCTGAATTCTGAATGCTGAATTCTGAATGTTGAATGCTGAATTCTGAATGCTGAATTATGAATTATTGTTTTCCAATTTTATTTTCTCTTGTTGTTAGTAAAATACTATTAATTATTTTAAGAATTTCATCACAATCTTTTTTTATTGAATTGAAAGATTTTTCATCAATAAAAAGTGTATCTTTTAATAAATTAAGCCAATAAGCTGTTTCCCTTATTTCCTTGGCTGATATACTAAATTTGTGAATAAAGTCAGAATTGGATTCAGCGGATTGAGCTTCATTAATGTTGGCTCCGATTGAAGTTCCACTTCTAAGGATTTGTTTAGAAATAACATATTCTTTTTTGTCATCAACTAAATACTTATACAATTTTATAATTCTAACAGCAAATTTATAAGACTTATTTACAATTACGTTTTCTTTTTTCACATTAATCCTCTTTTATTAAAATCTAATTCATCATTCAGAATTCATCATTCAGAATTCAGAATTCAGAATTCAGAATTCAGAATTCATCATTCAGAATTCAGAATTCAGAATTTTATATTCTCAATATCCTTCACATTCTCCGGGCTTCCTATAAATAGCGGTGTTCTTTGATGAATAGATTCAGGCGTTATCTCGAGAATCCGGTTTCTTCCGTCGGATGCCCTGCCGCCTGCCTGTTCGATAATCATAGCAAGCGGATTGGCTTCGTAAAACAGGCGTAGCTTACCATTTGGTTTATCATTTTCAGCGGGGAATAAATAAATGCCGCCATATAGCATTGTTCTGTGAATATCGGCTGCCGATGTGGCATAGTAGCGTAATTTGCAGGATTCACCGGTAGGAGGATTCTTTAAATCATCAATAAATTTTCGTACTCTGGCATCCCATTTGAAATAATTAGCTTCATTACATGAGTAATACCAGCCTCGTTCCGGGATGCGAATGTTATCATTGGTTAATAAGAATTCATCGCTTTGAGGGTCATAAGTGAATGAATGAACGCCATTTCCCGTTGTAAATACTAAAATTGTACTCCCGGAATAAATAATATATCCGGCAGCAATCTGGGAAATGCCGGGTTGTAGCGCATCTTCAATAGTTATTGTAGCGTTTGAATGTGTGTCTAATCGTTTATAAATTGAGAATATTGTGCCGAGTGTACCGTTCACATCAAAATTTGTTGAACCGTCCAAAGGGTCAAAAGCGATAATGTATTTCCCTCTGCAAGTTTTATCCAACAATGTGACTAATTCTTCGGATTCTTCCGAAATCATAGCGCAGATAAGCCCGGTATTACTAAGATTTTTGATGATAATATCATTGGCATAGTCGTCTATTTTTCTAACCGTATCGCCATGAATATTAATCCTGCCTGTCGTACCTAAAATATTATTTATTCCAGCCCTACGCACTTTCGCTTCTATCATAAGCGAAGTATTCAATAATTCGTAAATAATTTTTGAGAAATCAATTTCCGTATCGAAAGAACTGAATTCATTTTCTTCGATGAATTTCTTAAGGGTTTTCTGTTTAATATTATCTAATGCTACCATTTTGCAATTTATATAAACTCCTAAATTAATGAAGTTTTAAGAAATAATTTTGAATTTTTATTTTGTACTTTATTTTAATGGAGGATAGATAATTTAAAGATGTCAATCCTGCTAATGAGAATGTGTGAAAATCTGCTTTGGCTGTCATTCTGAGCAAAGCGAAGAATCTTCTTACAAATTCTGATATATTTAATATTTAATAGCTTCCCAAGACTCTTAAATCCAATTTGGAAGAATGTATTATTTTTGATGATTACGAAAGAAGATAATTATAACTTTACTTCGATACTACATTCATCCTGTATTGAAGAAGATTCTTCGCTTCGCTCAGAATGACAATCTTCTTAACATATGTATTACACCATTCGAATCAATGATTTTTTTATCTTTAGGTTCCTTTTACCTCTTTTTTTTTTCTTATCATTATTTCTCTTTATATTTGTTGTTTTTTTAGAAATTGTTATTGATTTCTGCTTATTTGAATTGATTATTAAAATAAATGAAATTATTATTACTGCTTTCGGGCAACAAGGACAGGTTACTTACAAGTCATAATCTTGAATCTGCAGATTTCGATGTAATCAAGCTGGATGAGAAAGAATTAGCAAAACCCCTCAAAATGATTCGCCTGATTAAAAGCAAGCGCTGGGATGCGATTTACTTCGGTACAATCGAAAATATCCTTCAAAGATTCCATTTCCTTATGAAGCTTTATATCTTATTTTCTTATCCAAAGCAAGGCTCCATCATAGATGAATCCGGTAATGAAGAAAAATATTTATTATCAGAATTTCTTTTCTTTCAATGCCCTAAAGCATTCTTCGAAATCATATACAGTATGTTCGTTATTGTTTATTATTACATCAAATTACCGATTATCAGATGTCATTACGTAAAGAAGCATTGAAAGGCTTGTTCTGGAGGTCTGACTTTTACGGCGCTTCGACCGAAGGCGGGATGGCATCGATGCATCTGGGTCTTCTGACGGGTTTCATAAAATTAGGACATACACCCGTATTTGCATCGAGCGGAAGGATGCGGCTTCCAGATGTAGTAAACTATTATTTTATTCCATACTCAAAACTACTGATGAACCTTCCGGAAGTATTGAATCTACCCTATAATCGAAAAGTATCAAAAAGTTTAATAAAAATAATTGAAAAAGAGAAACCTGACTTTTTATATCAGCATCATGCCGATTTGAATTATTCCGGTACAATCCTGAAAAGAAAGCTTGGACTGCCCTTCATTCTGCAATGCGAGAGCGTTCAATACTGGGTTAAGAAAAATTGGGGAAAACTATATCTGAAGCATCATCTGAAATGGGCGGAGGAAATTCAGTGGGCAGCGGCTGATGCAATTTTCGTAGTTAGCGATAACGTAAAAAAAATGATGGTGGAACTCGGAGTCGATGAAAAGAAAATATACGTCAACCGAAGCAGCGTCAATCCTGATGTATTCTCACCTGAAATAGACGGAAGTGAGATTAGAAAAAAATTAGATATTGAATCAAATTTTGTAATTGGTTTTTCCGGTTCATTTGCTCAGTGGCATGGCGTCGAAGTGCTTGCTCAGGCTGTAAAATATATTTCAAAATTAATTCCCAAGGCTAAGATATTATTTATTGGAGACGGATTATTGCGTCCTAAAATTGAAAGTATCATTAAGAATGATAATGTTGAAAAAAGTTGCATTCTTACAGGATTGGTTCCGTTTAACGAGATGCCGGATTATCTTGCAGCCTGTGATGTTTTAGTTACTCCATGCGTAAGAACAGGTGAAGGTTCGGAGTTCTTTAATTCACCAATAAAATTATACGAATATCTCAGCATGGGTAAGCCGGTTGTTGCAACAGATATTGGCGAACAAGGAGAGGTTATACAGCATTTAACTAATGGAATGCTTTGCAGCGAGCAATCTCCCGAAGACCTTGCCGAAAGCATTAACTATATTTATAAAAATCCCGATTTTGCCGAAACAATTGCTGCAAATGCACGTAAAACAGTATTGGATAAATACGACTGGAAATTAAATGCACAAAAAGTTATCGAAATCTATCACCAAATTATAAACAAAAAAAGAGGTAAATAATGAAAAAAATACAAATTACAACCTTCCTCATGTTCTGCTTATTTGTAAGTGCAGCATTAGCCAAACCGAAAAATGAGCCGGAGAAAAAAGAATTAATTACCGAATCTACTTATGCCGGAATGAAGCTTCGCTCAATCGGACCAGCGACCGCATCCGGACGTGTTGTGGATATTGCCGTCAACCCGAACGACAAAGCGCAATTCTACGTGGGTGTAGCCTGTGGCGGAGTTTGGAAGACTAATAATTCCGGTATATCATTCTCACCTGTATTCGATTCACAGAAATCTTTTTCTATCGGATGCATTTCAATCGACCCTGAAAATACTAATGTGGTCTGGGTAGGTACCGGAGAAAACAACAGCCAGCGTAGCGTTTCGTATGGTGACGGTATTTATAAATCTCTTGATGCAGGCAAGTCATGGAAAAATATGGGATTAGCAGAATCCAAACATATCGGACGTATTGCAATAAATCCGAAAAATACTGATATTGTATATGCTGCGGCTATGGGACTGCTCTGGGGACCCCATAAAGAGCGTGGATTATTCAAAACAACCGATGGCGGTAAGACATGGAACAATGTTTTGTTTGTAAGCGAAAATACAGGTGTAGTAGATGTTGTACTTGACCCCCGCAATCCCGAAGTAATTTATGCTGCATCATATCAAAGGCGCCGTCATGTATGGACATTGATTAACGGTGGTCCTGAATCCGGCATTTTCAAATCTTATGATGGTGGCAAATCGTGGGATACACTGAAAAGCGGATTGCCAAGTGGATATGTGGGTAGAATTGGTCTTGCATTATCACCGGCAAATCCGAATTTTATATATGCGATAATAGAAGCATCCGAAAGTAATGGCGGATTTTTCCGTTCAACGGATAGAGGCGCTTCATGGGAAAAGAGGAATGAATACGTTTCCGGTGGTCCTCAATATTATCATGAAATAATTTGTGACCCCAAGAATACTGAAATAGTCTATTCTATGGATACTTATAGCAAAGTCTCAGATGATGGGGGAAAGACTTTCAGGAATCTTGGAAACAAAGAGCGGCACGTAGATGACCATGCCCTTTGGATAGACCCATGCAATACAACTCATTTGTTAATCGGCTGCGATGGCGGAGTATATGAATCTTATGACCGGGGCGCTACCTGGCGCTTTTTCGAGAATTTACCCATAACTCAATTCTATCGTGTTACAGTTGATAATTCGGAACCTTTCTATTATGTTTACGGCGGAACACAGGATAACAACACGCTTGGCGGTCCTTCGCGCACGACAAATTCATGCGGTATATTGAATCAGGATTGGTATTATACGGTAGGAGGCGATGGCTTCGAAACCGTGATTGACCCGGTTGACCCGAACATTGTATATTCGCAACCCCAATATGGCTGGCTTGTAAGATATGACAAACGAAGTGGCGAGCAAACCGGAATACAGCCTCAGCCTGACAAAGGGGAAATGCTGCGCTGGAACTGGGATTCACCTGTTATAATTAGCCCATTTTCCCATACGAGATTATATTTTGCCGCAAATAAATTATTCCGTTCGGACGACCGCGGCGATTCCTGGAAGGCTATCAGCGGCGATTTAACCCGCCAGATTGACCGGAATCAGCTTAAAGTAATGGATAAGCTTTGGGACCCGGAAGCTGTCGCTAAAAACGCTTCTACGTCCCTATACGGCAATATTATATCACTTGCCGAATCGCAATTAAAAGAAAATTTGATTTACATTGGAACAGATGACGGTTTAATTCAGGTTACCGAAGATGCCGGAGGTTCGTGGAGGAAAATCGAAAACTTCCCCGGTGTCCCCGAAATGACGTACAATAGTGATGTTCTTCCTTCACAATTCGCTGAAGGTACTGTTTATGCTACATTCGATAATCATAAAATGGCGGATTTCAAACCTTATGTTTTAAAGAGTACGGATAAGGGCGTCACATGGAAATCAATTTCAGGAAACCTACCCGAAAATGGCTCTGTTTATACGATTGCTGAGGATTTTGTCAACCCCAATCTATTATTTGTAGGAACGGAATTTGGCTTGTACTTTACGAACGATGGAGGCGAGAAGTGGTTCCGAATAACAAGCGGTCTGCCTACAATAGCAATTAAAGATATTGATATACAGAAGAGGGAATCGGATTTGGTACTGGCTTCGTTCGGTCGTGGTTTCTATATACTCGATAATTATGCGGCTCTTCGTGAAATGACAAAAGAAACCGCAGAAAAAGAAGCTCATTTATTTCCTGTTAAAGATGCTTTGATGTATATCGAAAACGAATCCTGGGGCAGAAATTCTTTGGGTGAATCCTTCTATCGCGCTAAAAATCCGGACTTTGGAGCTGTGTTCACATACTATATCAAAGAAGCTTATAAGACCAAAAAAGATTTGCGTAATGAAAAAGTCAAAGAATTGAAAAAAGATAATAAAGATATTCCTTATCCGGGATTCGATGAATTGCGGGCTGAGGACATCGAAGAAAAGCCATTTTTATTATTTGAGATTACCGATGAAGCAGGGAATCTAGTAAGACGTCTGAAAACAACAGCATCGGCTGGTATTAACAGAATCACATGGGATTTGCGTTACACCGAATTATCACCAATGAATTCAAAGACTGATGTAAATAAACAATCCGGAATGCCTGCTATGCCTGGGAAATACAAGGTTACAATGCTTAAAAGTATTGATGGAGTGATTTCTAAAATTGCCGGACCGGTGGAATTTACAGCAAAGCCATTGAAGAATGTCACCTTACCGGCAAAAGACCAGTCAGAATTGGATTTATTCCGCAAGAAAACTCTTAATCTGATGCGCGCAGTAAGCGGCACTCAGAGCTTCTTAAATGAAATTACAGAGCGTATCAAAATAATAAAAAATACCTTGACTGCAGCGCCGACCGCAACGAGTGAAATGTTGGAAAAAGCACGGAAAATTGAACTTGAGCTTATTGATATTGATAAAGCGATGACAGGAGATAAATCTCTTGCTAAAAGGAATGAAAATCAAACACCTCCAATTGCCGAACGGTTGGATTATATTTTATATGCTATGTGGCAGTCCAGCTCTGCACCAACAAAAACAGCAAGAAATAACTATTCAATTGCAGGAAGCCTGTTGGAAGAACAATTAAGTAAATTGAAGTCAATAATGCAAAATGAATTGGCGCCAATTGAAAAGTTCTTAGATGAGAAGAAGGCTCCCTGGACACCGGGACGCTTTCCGGATTGGAAGAACGAGTAAACTAATGGTCAATGGTTAATGGTTAATGGTTAATGGTTAATGGTCAATGGTTTGTCCTGACCTAAAATAGGTTGACTAATTTAAATAAACAATGTACTTTGATATAGTCTCTTTTTAGAAAGAACATCAGCATATAAATTCATA
>JAERMQ010000018.1:0-14422 GCA_016844745.1 Ignavibacteria bacterium
CCCTAACCCCCTTTGAAAAAGGGGGAATAAAAATTCCCCATTTTTCAAAGGGGGTTAGGGGGTTTCTTTTCCATTCCTTAAATAAAGATTGGATTTTGTTTAAAATGAATTTGTAAAATAATTTAAATAATGCCAAAAGAAATAAATTGTGATATAACCATTATCGGAGCCGGATTAACCGGTCTTGTTGCTGCTTTCTATTTTACAAAAGCTGGCAAAAAAGTTGTTTTATTAGAGAAGGACAGCCACTCCGGAGGTGTGATTAACACAATAAATGAGGATGGATTCGTTTTTGAAGCCGGTCCTAATTCAGGTGTGCTGTCACATTCCGAAGTTTTTGACTTATTCGATGACCTTGCACCTCAATGTACGCTTGAAAAAGCTAACAAGGAATCCAAGAAACGACTAATCTGGAAAAACGGTAAATGGAATGCGCTTCCCGGAAGTCCCGTTGAAGGTATTTCAACACCTCTATTCAGCTTATATGATAAATTCAGAATACTTGGCGAACCTTTCCGTAAAAAAGGAAATAATCCCGATGAGAGCGTTGCCGAATTAGTATTGAGGCGGCTTGGCAAAAGTTTCCTTGATTATGCTGTTGACCCGTTTATTTCGGGTATATATGCAGGCGACCCAAATAAAATCATCACTCGTTTCGCTCTGCCAAAACTATATGAATTGGAGCAGAATTACGGTAGTTTCATTAAAGGTGCTATTAAGAAAAAGCCTGCCCCTCTGCCTGAAGGTGCAAAGAAACCTACGAGGGAAGTTTTTTCGGCGTCCAATGGATTAATAAATCTTGTACATGCTTTGGAGAACTCAATTTATAAACAAAATTTCTTCTTTAACTCTGAGAATATTTCAGTTACTCCAAAAGACAATTCCTTTGCCACCAGTTTTTTCCAAAATGGTGATGATTACACTCTCAACTCAGAAAAAGTCATCACAACTGTAGGAGCTTATTCTTTACCTTCGATTTTACCTTTTATTATCAAAGAACAAATTAACCAAATCTCAAATCTCGAATATGCAAAGGTTGTCCAAGTGGCTTTGGGATTCAGGAAATGGAACGGTATAAAATTGGATGCATTCGGCGGTCTTGTTCCCTCAGTCGAAAAGCGAAAAATATTGGGTGTATTGTTTACATCTTCCATATTCGAAAATCGTGCTCCCCTTGGCGGAGCAATGCTTTCGGTGTTTATGGGAGGAATGCGAAATCCTAATGCCATTGATTTATCCGATAATGAGATTATTAAAATTGTTTACACCGAAATAAACGAAATGCTCGGGCTGCAAGGCGCAGAGCCTGATTTGGTTAGAATATTCCGTTATGCACATGCTATACCTCAATATGGAATTACCTCGGAAGCCAGATTAAACCGGATTTACATGATTCAGAAACAATATCCGGGATTAATTATAGCCGGAAATATACGCGATGGAATTGGAATGGCTGACAGAATAAAGCAAGCCAAAACAATTGCAGATTCAATCACAGGAAGATAAATGGGAAAAACCTCTGTAATCCTTATCAATACAGGCTCTCCGGCTCGTCCCGATGTTCCTTCCGTCAGGAAATATTTATTCCGGTTTCTCAACGACCGCAGTGTAATTGACTTGCCGCTAATATTGCAAAAAATTCTTGTCAATCTGATTATTGTTCCATTTCGTACGCCAAAATCCACGGAAAAATATAAACTACTGTGGACTGAAGAAGGATTTCCGTTGGTTGGCAATACTTCAAAACTTGCTGATAAACTGCAAAATATTTTGGGTGCAAATTTCAAAGTATATTATGCAATGAGATACGGAAATCCGGGACTGAAAGACCTTCTTCGCAATATTGAGAAAGAAAATTTTGATGAAATCATTTTCCTGCCTCTTTTCCCACAATATGCTTCATCTACAACCGGCTCAATCAATAGATTGGTATTAGATGAATTGAGCAATTGGAATAGCTTCCCAAATATGAAATTTATAAATCATTTTTATGATGAACCCGGTTTCATCAATGCTTTCGTCAGTCAAATTGTGAAGTATCAACCTGAAAATTATGAACATATTATTTTTTCATTTCATGGTTTACCGGTAAATCATATTAATAAAATTCATCCTCAAGTGCAGATTAATACTTGTTCCTGCAAGAAGGAAATGCCCGAGCATGGAGCTTACTGCTACAAAGCCCAATGCTATGAAACTGCACGAAGAATAGCATCAGGTCTCGGTTTAAATGAAACCCATTATACAATTGCATTTCAATCGCGCCTGACAAAGAATTGGCTTACTCCATTTACCGATTCCCTGATAATTGAGAAGGCAAAACAAGGATTGAAAAAATTATTAATCATTGCGCCATCCTTTGTTTCCGATTGCCTTGAGACGACAGTTGAATTAAAAATCGAGTATGGTGATTTATTCCGAGCAAATGGCGGTGAACAACTCGATTTGGTCGAAAGCCTCAACTACTCTGATGAATGGGCTGAAGCTCTATCTAAAATAATTGTCAATTGTCAATTGTTAATTGTCAATTGTAATAAAAAAATTACCAATTACTAATTGAATTATAAGCATTGAAAATATTATCATTTAGAACTAATCAATGAACAGACGAGGACGATAGAACTCATGTAAACGTTATTTTAGAATGTCTTTTATAGATTTTATCGGGACATTAATTTTAATTTTAGGTATTTTATTTATATTTTTTGTTGTATTTTTTCTTATTATTATTTTAATGATTCTTTACTTTTATTAACATTTCCAGTAATAATGGTGTCAGGACTTTTTTTCTTTTTAAGAAGATATAAACTACTTACAAAGAAAACAATTGAATTTTTCAAGGATTTGTTTGAAGCGGACATATTGAATGAAAAATATAATTTTAATATATTAATTCGTTCTTTGACAATATAATAAAATTCATCTTGTTATAAACTATCCAAAATCATTTAATATACTTTTGGCTTGAAGTCAGGAGGGTATTCGATGACAAGCATATCGCTCTTCAATGTTGCCGGATAAAAGCCTGCTTTGAGAATTTCCTGAACCTCGCTCTGTTTCAAGTGTGGTACTGCAATAACTCCATATTTCTTTTTGGTTTTATGCTCCGGACAAAATTTATTGACATCAGACAATTTTTTTGTTATTTGCTTTAACACAGTCTTATTGAAGCGTGTCTTTACTTCGATAACGAATAACCGATTTGAAGTTCCATTCGAAAAAGCGAGTGCATCAGCTTCGAATTCCTCTCCTTTCAGGCTTCTGCAAACATTAGTATCGAAAAATTCGAGGTTGAATTTATTTTGCATTTGCAAATGAAGTGAATTAAAAAGCAGGTCTTCGGTAAAATTCCCGAAACTCTTATGAACACCTCCGATTTGCTTTCCTTGCTCATCGATTCTCTTCCCAACTTCAATTAAAAACAAATCTAATTCTTGAAACATTTTGTCAGTCTTTTTGAATTGGCGGTCAGTCTCAAGAAACTTTTTATCTGTTTCTTTGAATTGGCGGTCAGTCTCAAGAAACTTTTTATCTGTTTCTTTGAATTGCCGGTCGGTCACAAGAAACTTTTTATCTGTTTCTTTGAATTGCCGGTCGGTCACAAGTTGGGCTTCACTAAGATGATGCATATCTATGGCAAATTCCCTCAATAGATTTTGCACTTCATCCAATGTAGCGTTTTTCTGTTTCATATCATTTACTATATCATTTTCTTAAAATTAACGTTTAACATAATGAAATATTTTCATGAAAAAAAACAAAATAAATTAAAATAAGCTCAAGAAATTGTAAATTAAAATCAATTCCTAAAAATATGCTCCAATGCCTGGCTGATATTGTCAACCGGAATGAGGGTCATATCCTTTTTGATTATTTCATTCACATCTTCAATGTCTCGCTCGTTATCTTTCGGTATTATTACATTCATTATACCGGCACGCTTGGCTGCAAGCAATTTTTCATTCAATCCGCCGATGGGGAGAATATTGCCACGCAAAGTAATCTCACCGGTCATCGCCACATCGCCGCGTATTGGTCTGCCCGATGCCGCAGAAATTAGCGCCGCTGCCATTGTAATACCAGCCGAAGGTCCATCCTTGGGGATAGCGCCCTCCGGAATATGAATATGAACTTCCTTACCCTTGTTGAATTTCACGGGTACCGACAGGGCTTCGGCATTTGAACGCAAATAGGAGAGAGCTGCCGTAGCTGATTCTTTCATAACATCGCCGAGCTTGCCCGTCAGAGTCAACTTTTCAGCGCCCGGCATAATAGTTACTTCAATCGGCAGGATTTCACCACCAACCGATGTCCAGGCTAATCCGTTTGCCACACCGACCTTATCATCCAATTTATCGCGTTTATCTTTGAATTTAGGAGCTTTTAGATATTCTTCAACCTTTTCCGGTTTTATAACAATCTTCATTTTCTTTAATTTCTTTAGGAAGATTGGGTTATCCTTCAAGGCAATTTTTATCGCTGATTCATCTTCATTATCTGGGGTACTGTTGGATTGAATAAAATCCTGCACCAATTCCTTAGCTAATTTCCGCAGAACAGAACCGATTGAACGTTCCAGATTACGGACACCCGCTTCGCGTGTATATTCACGGATAATTTTAAATAAAGATTCATCCTGTAACAGAATATTGAAATTCTTAAGCCCGTATTCTTCCATTAGTTTTGGTAGGATATGCCGCTTTGCAATTTCGATTTTCTCCGGCTCAAGATAACTACTAAGTTCAATAATTTCCATCCTGTCCTGAAGCGGTAGTGGAATATCGAAACGAACATTGGCTGTTGTGATGAACATTACATTTGATAAGTCGTAATCTACTTCTAAATAATGGTCATTAAATGCGACATTCTGCTCCGGGTCGAGAACTTCGAGCAAAGCAGAAGAGGGGTCGCCACGGAAATCCATTGACATTTTATCAATTTCATCTAATAAAATTACAGGATTTACTGCACCTGCTTTTTTCATGGATTGAATTATTTTTCCCGGTAGTGCGCCAATGTATGTACGGCGATGTCCGCGAATTTCAGCTTCATCACGGATACCGCCTAAAGAGAATCGTACGAATTTTCTACCCAATGCGCGGGCAATCGAGCGGGCAAGAGATGTTTTGCCTGTTCCGGGAGGACCCACAAAGCATAGAATCTGTCGTCGCAGTTGCCCCACAAGATTTAAAATTGCTATATATTCAAGTATTCTTTCTTTCGGCTTTTCCAAGTCGAAATGGTCTTCATCCAAAATCTTTTTTACGTGTAAGATATTGAGATTATCATCTGTCCGGATTTTCCATGGCATTGCGCAAAGGAAATCAAGGTAATTACGATTTACTGAATATTCAGGCGACATAGTTGGAATTTTCTTTAATTTATCAAATTCCTCAAGCGCTTTATTACGGACGAGTTCGGGCATTTCCGCTTTTTCGATTGCGGCTTTCATTGCTGCCAATTCAGGCGAAGCATCGTCATCTTCTCCAAGTTCGTTTTGAAGAGCTCTAATTTGCTCCTGAATAAAATATTTCTTCTGTGTTTTCTGGATGCTGTTATGAACTTTTGTGCCGATTTCTTCTTCTAATTTGAGCATTTCCAGCTCTGAAGTCAGTATGGACGAAAATTCGAAATATTGCTTTGTAAGCGATGTCAAATCTAAAATTTTCTGTTTTACTTCTACTTTAGTCTGGATATTAGCTACACCGAAATACATTTTCCGTAGCGGGTCTTCAATATTTTCGAAAGCATTGACTATTTCGGGTGGAATAACATGACTATTCTTGACGTATTCAACGAATAAATCCGAGCATTGCCGCACAAGAGCCTGTAATTCCTTATCTTCATCGGAAAATGTGATGCCGACCGGCTCTATATTAGCCTCCATGTATTCTGTGTTTTTATATGCCTTGACGATTTTGGATTGATAAAGTCCTTCAACCAATACCTTTAGCAAATTATTCGGCAGGCGCAAGATTTGAATGATTTTAGCAGTTGTTCCGTTCCAGAAAATATCATTGAATTCGGGGTCATCGACATTAGCACTTTTCTGCGAAGTAACAAAAATGTACTTATCCCGCTCAACAGCTTCTGCAACGGCTTTCAATGAAGATGGTCTGCCTATAAGCACGGGGAAAATCATATTAGGGAAAATGACTATATCCCGAAGAGTGAGTATTGTGAGCTTTTTGGGAACTGAATAATTATTTACATCTTTTTCGGTTTCGATTTTCAAATTAACTTTAGAATTAATTCCAGCCATATCTTTATTTTCCTATTCCAAACTGACAAATATAGTTTTATATAGATGGATTAATGGTGAGAATATTGTAAGAACATTTTTAAGGAAAAACCTTATAAATATCTTTTCTATGTATAATACGAGCTAATTCAACGATTTCATTTTCAAAGAAAAATCCAATCCGGTAATCACCTAATTGAATCCTATAAGCAGTTTTAAATCCTGATAATTTTTGAACATTTATAAGTTTTGATAATTTATCAGTTGATTCAATATCCTCGATAACATCAATGACTTTCTTTTTAATTTTTTTATCATCAATTTTATCCAAATCTTTACTGAATTTATCAAGAAATTCCACTTTCATATTATTTCCTAAGCTTTTTCAGAATAGATTCCTTGCTGACTTTTTTGCTTCTGTCGGCTTCTTTCATCAATTCACCCAGGTATAAATCTTCCTTTTCTTCTAAAGATAATATTTTAGTTTTGACTTTCATTTTCGAGAATAAATCAGTAATCAATTGGAATTCTTGAATATCCTTTGGACTTATAAGTATTGAATCCATTTCTTCTTCCTTTTTTAAATTTATAATTATTTGATAGACGTATAAAATTAAGAAAATTATAAGGAAAATTAATATAAAAATTTCTCTTCTCCCTTACTTTTGCTTGCAGTGATAGTATGGTAAAATAGTGCCATCCTATTGCTGAAAGCAATAGAATGGCTGGAAAATTTAAGCTAATTTATTGATTTTAACAATCAAAATCATAAGTAATCATAACCATTTTAAAAGATTCTTTAGTTTTAACAAACGTTAATCCTACCGATCTTAACGCTCCAGGTTCATTACTTACATCAATATATAACTCAATTAATTCATTGTCTTTATATTTTTTTAGTGATTCATTCATTTCGGAGCTTTTTAATAAAACACCTATTTCGGGTTTTGTTTTATTAAATTTTTTTGATAGACTTTGATATAAACTGAAAAATTCTTTGATAGAGAATTGTTTTTTATTTTCATCTCCGCATTGACTTTCAATTAAAATCAATTCTGGTTCACAATAATTTTTCAATTTTTCGGTATCCTTGCTTTTTACAACTTTAAGGAATTCCTTCCAGAACGCAGAAAATTCCTTATCTGGTTTTTGCTTTTGCGCTTGAGAGATTTCAATAGCAAAGATGCTTATTAGAACTACGATTATTAATTTTATTCTCATTAATACCCCCTAAAATCCAAGCTCAATAAGGGTTTTACCACCAAAAGCAGACAAAGCTCTTGCTTGAAATTTTAATCCTCTTGCATCTGTAGGAACTTCATAAATTTCGTAGAAAGTTTTAGGCATACCAGCAGGTAGAGCTTCCATAGATAAGGTTTTAGCGTTTTCAGGGATGAAGAACATTTTTCCAATTGGATTTGACCATGCTTGGAATTCACGACCTTGTGAATCAATGAGCTTTGGAACATCAAAAATGTGGTCTTCTTTTTTAGTCAAATTTGTAACTTTAAATTTTACAACGATGAAATTCCCTTCCGTGTGAGCATTTTCTTGAAATTGATTGCTGGAGCTAAGTTCTTTCCCTTTATTAAGAGCTTCTAATACAATCCATTTCGAGTCATCAAAAGAAACTTCGTCCTTAAGTCCGATGACCTTTTTTGCTTCATCTGCCTTCTTTTCCGTTGTTTGTTCTGTCGAGGAATTTTGCGTTGAGGATTGTGTGTTATCCTTTTTTCCAAGATTAGCGAGAATACCGATAAGTACGATAATTGCGAGAACCCAAAACCACCATTTTTTCAGGATGGATTTCTTTGGGTTTGTAGCTTGTTCAGACATAAAACCTCCAATTTGTTATTATTAATAGCCCATCTATTTAATAAAAAAGGGCATTTTCACTTCAATGCCCTTTAGTGAGGTATCGCTAAACACCCTATCCGAAAGCAAAAAGGAAAACGCCCCAGTTGGGGCGTGCCTTCTTACCGTTCTCGGATATAAATTTAGCGATTTTCACTAAAGAACGTAAGCAAGACCACGCTTACATATTATATTTTATCTTTAAATTCTTCTAATGATAAACCTGTTCCTTTAATAATTTGTGAAATTGTTCATCTATTCAATTTTTAACAAATATTGCGTTCTTTCTGCGTTGTTAAATATAGCTCCAGAGCTTCTTTAATATTTATGTATGCTTCGTTATACGTCTCGCCTTCGGAAACACAACCAGGTAATTTTGGGACATAGGCAGTGAATCCGCCTTCTTCCTGTGGTTCAAAAATGATTTTATAAAATAAAGTATTCATAATTATCCTCTTATGTAAATTGTTCAAAATTAATTTAAAAAAGACAAATGCAACTTACAAAATAAATGTTTGCTTTCTTTCCGTTCTCGTTCTTTACAAGTTGTTACCTGCTTATTTTTTCTGCCTTTCAATCATATTTTTTCTAACAATATCAGCTTTATTATTGATGTAATTAAATTGCTCATATTTGTCAAGCTCCTTTACCTCTTCATAAAGCGCTTGCTTCCACTCCCATACTTCAATTTGAGCATCATCGTCTTTACTCTTGGGTGTTTTCATTCTTTAGTATTGCTTTTTTTATTTTTGATATCCTCTTTCAAAAAATTCAGGTTCATTTCTAAATCAAATTTAATTGATTCTTCCAAATATGCTTTCTTAAATGAATCTGATTGAGAAAGTTTTTTAAAATGTTCTTCTGGTATATTCATTATTTACTCACCACATTTTGAATTAACCTAATTTGCTTTCTTAAATAATTGTTAACATCCCTCGAATTTTTAAAGTATCCTGAAATATCCGGATCCAATTGTACAGTCAATTTATTCTGCTTTCTTAACCGTTCCGAATATGGATTTGGCTTTAAATCTATTTTGCTTAAGTCATACTCAAGCAGTAATTCATCTTCTATGTCAGGTTGTCTGCCTTGATAGATTGTAACTCTATCGCCATCAATTATTTTTGTTGATTTTTTCATAATATAATCTTTCATTTTTAGTTGCTTTTCTTGCAGAAATAATTCTAAAAATATCATTTCGTTCGGTATAAGAAACAAATAGTAACCTATTATTTTTTGAATATCCAATCAAAATATACCTTTCTTCAAAATTAGAATGAATATCATCTGAAAACAAATAACCATAATCATCCTTAAAAACAGATTTAGCTTCTTCAAAACTAATTCCATGTTTTATTAAATTATAATTTGATTTTTCAATATCCCATTCAAAAACCGATGACATAATTTTTCCTGATCTTTAACTATCTTTCAAACATAGTAAAAATTAATCAAACAACAAAAAAATTTGAAGGTTCTGAATATTTTCACACAGCCTCATTCGCAGCAATAACACTTCTTTATTAAACTATCATAATTTTTACGTAATTTTCCAACCAATCAAATTAGCTTTGAATAGATTAATATTGAGTTGTGATTGGAATTAAACGAAACAAATAATATTATAGAGGAACTGCCGGAAAATGTGCCTATCAGTCTTCAGGAAAAAATAGCCAACATGCCTGGCAAGCCGGGTGTCTATCTTTATAAGAATGAAGCCGGTAAGATAATATACGTAGGTAAAGCTAAGAACCTACGGAATAGAGTGCGCTCCTATTTCCAGTCAGGGCGTCCCGTTGATGCAAAAACAAGAGCGCTGATTGCAAAAATTGTTGATTTGGAAACAATCATAGTTGATAGCGAAGCAGAAGCCTTTATTTTAGAAGATACCCTAATCAAAAAGCATAAGCCCCGTTATAACGTCCTGCTGCGGGATGATAAATCATTTCCCTTTGTCCGGATAACAAACGAACCATGCCCGCGGATTTTTGCCACGAGAAAGATCATTCGTGACGGCTCGAAGTATTTTGGTCCCTTTACTGAAGTGCGCCCTATGAAACAGCTTATCAGAACACTGCGCTCACTATTTTTCCTACGTACCTGCGATTTGAAAATAACCGAAGAAGCTATAGCCAAAAAGAAATTCAAGGTTTGCTTAGATTATCACATTAAAAAATGCGAGGGACCCTGCGAAGGATTTATTACCCTTGAAAAGTACAGGGAAAATGTAAAATTGGCTTACCAGATTCTGAACGGTAAAACTAAGGATTTGGAAAAACTACTTGAAGCTCGAATGTTGGAATTATCGGAAGATATGCGTTTCGAGGAAGCGGCTGAGCTGCGCAACCGGCTTTTTAAACTTAAAGAATATACTTCGAGACAGAAGATATTTTCTACTGAATTAATTGACCGGGATATTTTCGGAATTGCACGTGTAGATGATTTGGCTTGTTCGCTGGTATTCAAAATACGCGATGGCAAGCTGACAGGCAAGAGGCACTACATGATTAATAATGCTTTAGAACAAACTGATGAGTCAATACTTGCACGGACACTCGAGAGCTATTATTTAGAGAGTGAATTTATTCCAAAGGAACTTTTTTTGCCATGCGAACCGGAGCAGTTCGAATATCTGTTGGATTGGTTAAATAAGACAAAAGGTCAATCTTTATCTGTTTCAATACCCAAAGTTGGTGATAAGAAAAAATTCGTCGAAATGGCGGTCTCCAATGCCGAACTTATAATTCGCGAATATATGGCAGCTATGGAGCAACGCGAGCAAACAGTGCCACGTTCATTACTTTCGCTCCAAAGGGATTTGAGATTGGAAGCCGTTCCGCATACAATAGAATGTTTTGATAATTCGCATTTGCAGGGGACTGACCTCGTTTCATCGCTTGTGGTCTTTCGTGAAGGCAAGCCCAGCAAAAAGGATTACCGCAAATTCAAAATTTCTACGGAAGGTAAAAACGACGACTTTGCATCAATGAAAGAGGTAGTTCACCGTAGGTATAAGCGTCTAATCGAAGAAAATAATACCCTGCCTGATTTAATTGTCGTCGATGGTGGTAAGGGGCAACTATCCTCAGCTTGTGAGATATTAGATGAATTAAATATCACGAATAAGGTCAAAATAATCGGGCTTGCCAAACGCTTGGAGGAAGTGTTTGTGCCGGGGAATTCAGACCCGATTGTACTTCCGCGCACATCCGGCAGCTTGCGGTTGTTGCAGCAGATTCGGGATGAAGCGCATCGTTTTGCAATTACCTTCCATAAGCAGTTGCGAAGTAAGCGAACGCTCCAAACTCAGCTTACCGAGATTGAAGGTATTGGTGATGCGACTTCAAAAAAGTTGTTGATAAAATTCGGCTCAGTAGAAAATATACGGAATGCTGATTTGGAGAGTTTGAAGGAAATAGTATCGGAGCGGGTAGCCCTTGCTATAAAAGATAAGTACATCGAATATAAAAAAAATTATTAATTACTAATTAGAGACCTCTGAAAAATGTCATTTAGAACGAAGTGAAGAATCCATAGGCAGCATTGGGACTGGATTCTTCACTTCGTTCTGAATGACATTCCCAAAAAATTCATAATTTTACAGAGGTTTCTGATTCTTTTTTTATAGGTATTATGATTAATTTACAAGAATAATATAATTTTGTAAGAGATATGAAATTAATTTTTGTTGTTATAATATATTGATTCCTATATATAAACTGAAAATTGAATTCCAAAGTACAACTTTGGAATTAGTATGTCCTTGATATATCTCATTCCAAAATTCCGATTTTGGAATGTAATTTTCACTAAAAATGCTTTTTAGAGGGACTCAATATTCAAACCTCAAATATTGGAGTTATATTTAGAGGATTCTTGAATCTAAGTCTATAAATTGTTAAACCTAAGGTTAAATAGGTGTTATTATGTTTGGTAAAAAATCAAAATTGGGTGAAGTTGTCAATAAAAATGTAAATTTACTCCCTTTTCTCCGTAGAATGGAACTCAAATTGGGTTTTGGAGATAAGACAATTGAGGAAATTTGCATCGAGAACAATATTAATATCGAATTCTTCATCGAATTAATGCATTTAATCGTGAAAAAATATGACTTTAATCCAAAATATATCAATAACTTCGAGACCATTTTAACTATTAATTTTTTAAGAAAATCTCATTTATCATATATCAATGAAAGTCTTCCAAAGATTGAACAGCTAATCGTAAATTTACAGGAATTAGAATTATCCCGAATGGAAGATACAAACGTACTTTTAAAATTCTTCAAATTATATGAAAAAGATTTCCATTCCCATATAAATTATGAAGATACAATCATTTTTCCATATATTTTGCAGGTAGAAAAGAATTATAAGTTAAAAACAAATGATTTGGTTATAAAGAACCTGATAAAGGATAATACAATAAAAAATTATATAAAACAGCATGATTCATTGAATGAGCAGTTGAATGATTTGAAAAATCTATTAATAAAATATTTTCAACCATTTCAAAATGAATTCATTACCCAGAGTTTGATTTACGCACTTTATGATTTGGAAAGTGATTTATTATACCATGAACTTATTGAGAATCAGATTTTGTTTCCGCAAGTCAATAAGATGGAGCAATTCCTGTTAAATTTAGGTTCAAAAGATTGAAAATTAAATTTATGAGAAAAAAAAGAAATACTGAAATAATTTTAATTGAAAAATCCTGGATAATAAGAACGGGGCTTTCTATACTTTTATTGGACGAATTTAAGAATGTTACTATTTATGAAGACGCTCATGATTTTGAATCTTTAGTTTCAATGATAGAAATGACAGGAAGCTGTTGTGTGATAATAAATTCCGAAATTATGGAAGGAATGAAAAGGTACCTGCACAGAATCCCGGAACATTCGGTAATTATACCCCTCGTGAAAAGCGGCAGCTATGCAAGTATTCCGGATTCGTTTAAGCATAGGATAGATATAAACGAAGACAAGAAGATGATTATCCAAACAATATTAAGGGCGATAGAACCAATTAATAGCCTAAATAAAAATGAAATTCCAATAGAGTTATTAACCAAAAGGGAACAATTGATTCTCCAGTTAATTGCAAAAGGATATTCAAGTAAGCAAATTGCAGATTATCTTGGTATTAGTTTGAATACAGTGATTACTCATAGAAAAAATATTAGCGCCAAACTTGACATTAAAACAGTTTCAGGACTGACTGTATATGCGATTATAAATAACCTGTTAAGGGCAGATGAAACGAATATTCAGTAAATTTACTTTCCTTCAATTTTTAACACGAATTTTCGATTCATACCTATAATTATGTAATAAAATTCTAAAAAAACAATCCTTTTTAGAAGTTAACAATCTGTAAATAAAATAGTTAAAGGGAATTTCCATAAATTCCTTTCGTTTTTTATTTCACAAAACACTTATTAATATACTTAGTTTTAGTGATTGCCGATAATTTTAGTTTGAATTAATTTTGTCATTAGTTAAGTATAACATTTGAGTTAGAAAAAAGAAATGAATAAGGAATTAATCCGGAAGAAGGATTTAGATATTCGATATTATTAATTATTATTTAAAGGAAAAATTATGAAATTATTATGTACAATCGCAGTATTTATGCTGATTTTCATCACGGAATCATTTTGCGACCAGAGGAATTTTATTTGGACTTATGAATATATGATTATGGACACGAGCGCTGCGGAGATTGAACAATATACAACCCTTTCAAGCACAGATGCTGATAAAATGGAAGGAACTACTTCAACGGAATTAAATTTTGAAGTGGAAGTTGGAATGAATAAACATTACGATTTTGCAATTTATCAAAACTTCAAACAAACGCCTGATGGTTCATTAAAGTATTCCGGATTTAAGCTTCGAACCAGGTATCTTTTCGGAGAAAAGAACAAATATTTCATGGACCCACTTTTATATTTGGAATATAAAGGGAAACCGGATTTCTCCGAACATGGAATTGAAATGAAACTTATACTGGAAAAAGATTTCGGGAATTTCAGATTATCGCTTAATCCGTATTTTGAGTATGAAATTGCAAAAGATGAATCGGAATTTGTTCCTAAATATGCAATAGGATTGGGTTACAGATTAGGGAGATTATTTCATGTTGGCATAGAAAGTAAAGGTGATAAAAAAGGTTCCTATATTGGACCAACTATTGCACACGGAAGCCATCGTTTTTGGATTGCTCTTGGAGCTTTGAAAAATATTGGAGCAGTCAGTGAGGGTGCATCGGAATTCCAATTAAGGATGATTATCGGTCTTCATTTATAATTACTTTTTCAACA
>JAERMQ010000018.1:14464-80316 GCA_016844745.1 Ignavibacteria bacterium
TATTTATTGATTAATACATTAAGAAACAATCATAAAAGAAACTTTAACAAAGGGTGATGAAAATCTTTAAGATTTCAAGTTATGCAAGATGGATTCAACCATAGGGTTAACCCTATGGTTGATTTGCTTCATTCTTTATTTTCAGACTAAAGTAATGGAATCGTTTCGAAAAAAATATTGGTTTTTGGTTGTAATACTTATCGGTTTTTTGCCATGTTATTATTTATATGCTGAAAACATTATAACCGATACTAACAAAAATGTTGAGACCGGTAATATCAAACTCGGGCAAATGGAGAAGTCTGATTTGACCGAAGATTGGAAAAGTTTTTGGAACAAACTAACCGATAATGGAATTAAACCCGGAGTTATTTACAGGGGAGAATTATTTTCAATTATTTCAGGGAATAACCCCAAAAAGTCTTCTTATCTTGATAATTTTGATATCACACTCGATATTGATTTGGCAAAATTAACGGGTTGGGATGGTGCTTCAATATACTTTCATGGTATAGGTAGTCATGGAAGAGACCCTGCGGAATTAGAAGGTATCAGGCAGGGAGTATCAAATATTGCAGCTCCGAATACATGGAAAATATTCCAATTGTTTATGGAACAAAAACTGCTAAATGATAAACTCTCGATTCTTTTGGGTATGTTCGATTTAAATACCCATTATGATGTTAAAATTGTCGAATCGCTTTTTATTAATCCTTCTCATGGTATTGGCACCGATTTCTCACAGAGTGGAAGAAATGGACCGTCAGTATTTCCATCAGCCTCACTTGGAATAAGACTGAGAGCTACACCTTTAAAAAATAATTATATTCAATTTGCAGTTCTTGACGGAGTACCTGGTCATCCCAATGACCCCAATGGAACTTATATTAACTTGGATAAAAGTGATGGATTACTTGTATGCTGTGAATTAGGATATGTAAAAGGTAATAAAAAATGTATAATAAGCTGTGATGATGATGACAAACATCAACCCTACACAAAGTTAGGGATAGGAACCTGGTTTTACACACAGGGATTATATCATGTATTAAAAAATCCTGATAATTGGGGATTCTATCTTCTTCTCGAACAGGATATTTACCAGGATGAAACAAATCCTTCAGAAAGACTATCAATCACCGGTCGTTTTGGTATTGCTGATGACCGGGTAAATCAATTTGATAATTTTATCAGCGGAAGTATTTCTTTTAACGGGATTTTTACAGACAGCGACCGGGATCAATTAGGCTTTGCCTTCAGCTATGCACACAATTCATATTTATTTAGAACGGAACGGGAGCAAAAGGGATTAAACACTGATGATTTTGAAAAGATATATGAGCTTACTTATAAATATCTTATAACAGCAAATATTGGAATTCAACCTGATATACAATATATAATTTCACCGAGTAAATTGGAATATCCGGCTAAGCCGCTAATTTTTGGTGTAAGACTTATTTTAATGTTTTGAGATATACAATTAAAGTTTCAGACTTCGATTCCGTGTAATCAAATAATCCGTTAAATCCGTGATTCGGACTTTTCAATAGGTTTATTCAATCCAATTTGATATTTTTGCATGAATCGTATCATTTAGCAATTGCTCAAATTTCTTAATATGAGCATTTAATTTTTGACAAAACAATTATAGGAAAATTATGACCAGTTCCTTAAAAATTATTTATGAAAAACTAACCGAATTAAAGAAAACAAAACCCGGTACTAATTATCAAATACCATCTCTTTGGATGAAACCGTTGAGTACATCAAATAATCCGGTAATTATTCCAGTCGAACCTTTCGATTTTTTTCGTAATAGTATTGATTATATTGTAAATAATAGTAGCCAGTTAATTCAAAAAAAAACTCATCCTTCCATTATCTATAATATGTTCGTTCGCCATGCTACTGCTTTTGACCATAACGGTGATGGGAAAATAAATATACCTTATGATGAATCCGGCTTGCGTGAAACCGGCACTTTCCTGAAAGCCATAGCATTGCTGCCTTATATAAAATGGCTTGGAGCAGATGTTTTATATCTTCTTCCAATTACATCGATCGGAATTGGTAACAGAAAGGGGAGTCTTGGTTCGCCGTATGCAATTCGCAACCCGTTTAAATTGGATGAAAATTTATCAGAGCCTGCTTTAGGATTGGATTGCCATACTCAATTCAAAGCTTTTGTTGAAGCGGCTCATTTGTTAGGAATGAAAGTAGTGCTGGAATTTGTATTCCGTACTGCATCGATTGATAGTGATTTAGCTTTGGAACATCCCGAATATTTTTATTGGATTAAATCCGAAATTAAAGACAGAAAGCCCGGAGAAACAGATGAATCAACTTATGGTTCACCTGTTTTGAAGGAAGAGGAATTAGTAAAAATTAAAGAAAAAATTGAAGCTAAAGACTTAACAAATCTCCCCAAACCTCATAAAATATTTCGCGAGATGTTCTGCGAACCACCTTTGAAAGTCGAGAGAGTTAATAATGAAATTATTGCAGATGGCAAAAGGATACCATCAGCATTTGCAGATTGGCCCCCCGACGATATACAGCCCCCCTGGAGCGATGTAACCTACCTGAGGATGTACAAACATCCCGACTTCAATTATATAGCCTATAATACAATCAGGATGTACGACAAGAAGCTTTCTGCGAAAAAAAATAAAATTGAAAGCCTTTGGAATAGCATTTCAGATATTATCCCGCATTGGCAGAAAAATTTCCACATCGACGGCGTTATGATTGATATGGGTCATGCACTCCCTCACGAACTTAGGGCTGAAATAGTTCGCAGGGCGCGTGCCAATAATAAAGACTTCATTTTTTGGGAGGAGAATTTCAATCTCGATATTAAGTCTATTAAAGAGGGCTATCAGGCTGTCGTAGGTTATTTAATTTTAGATAATCACGTGCATTGGAAAGTGCGAAATCTGCTATGGAGGCTTCATTTGGAAGGGATGCCTGTTCCTTTTTTTGCTTCGCCGGAAAATCACAATACTCCGCGGGCTGCAAGCAGACATGGTGGTGAATTATTCTCTGAATTTGCATTAGCTCTAAATATACTTCTTCCTGCGCCAACGTTTATTCATGCAGGTTTTGAGTTAGGGGAGACCTGTCCGGTAAATACCGGACTTGGATTCGAACCTGAAGATACTTCGAAATATCCTCAAGAACTATTGCCTCTATTTTCTGAGGCTGCTCTTTGTTGGGGAAATGACACAGGACTAACATTGAGAATTAGGAAATTATTGGAGTTAAAAAAGCAGTATTTTTCATGCGATTCAGAATTCTTGCCGGAGGATATTATAGTGCTTGAATCAAAAGATGAATACTTGATTGCATTTATTAGAAAGGTGGAAGCATCTCAATATTTATTTTTAGGTAGTATGGATGCTGATAGGCGTATTGAGACCTATGTTGAATTACCAAATCATTTTTTAAAGCTTGAAAATGTGGTTGATAATGAAAAATTGGAAATTAATGAGGGCAAATTGGATGTGCGTTTTGAGCCGTTTGAGTATAGGATTTACGCAATTAAAATAGATTATGATTTAAGATAAAACTTAATTGTTAAAAGATTTAGGTAATCCCAATTGTTTTAATATTAATAGCACAATTGTATTTTTGATTTCGTTATGACTTGGAACAGCGGCTTTTGAACCATTCATTGGATTTGAATATATATCGTGATTTGCACCATACCTATGAAGATAACAACCTTTTGATTCTAATATCCTAATTAATTCTTTTCGTTTCAAATTTCAACCTGGATTTCCATATAATTTTTGTCTTCTTGCTCCAAAGAATCATCATCAAGTTTGAGAAGATAATACACCTCTTTAATGTTTGAAACCAATTGGTCTAATGTTTCAGCCTGAGAAAAGACACCAGGTACTTCAATTAATTTCCCGACAAAGTAATTATCATCCATCCAATATTCTAAAGTAAAGTTTCTATTCATTCTATAAATTCCTATTTTAAATAATAAATGAAATTTTCTTTTATATATTTTATTTGGAACTTCTTTACAAATATATTTTTTGGAATTATATCCTCATTTCTTCTTTGTCGAATCGGATAAATTAACTAATTTTGTAAGTTTATGAAATATTTATAATAGAAGGTATATTAATGACAACTTTTCTTCCAACACTTTTCTTATTCATGCCTCCCGGCGGCGGTCAGCAAGGCGGCGGCGGTTCGATGGTTTCAATGCTTGTTTTAATCGGCGGTATGTTTTTAATCATGTACTTTTTAATGATTCGCCCGCAGCAGAAGCGCCAGAAAGAACATAAGTTAATGCTCGAATCGGTAAAAAAAGGCGATAAAATTATTACAACTTCCGGTATTCACGGAACGGTCACTGATATGGATGATAAAACTTTCGAATTGCAGGTTTCCGATAGTACCAAGATGCGTTTCGAAAAGCACGCCATTGCCGGTAAGAAGTAATATTAATTTGTCAGAAAATGCCTACAATCATAAATCAACCATAGGGTTAACCCTATGGTTGAAGAGTTTATGCTTGATTTTTTCAAACAAATCTGGTTCTTAAAAAAAACTCTTCCTTTATTTTTTAGGTAATTATACATCATGCAAGCAAGGACGTTAATCTCTCAATTTTTTCCTTATAGATTATTAAGGAAAATCTCACGGTCGCGGCTTGCCATGCCACTTTATCACCTTGTTAGCAATCAGACGCCTCCTCATGTCAGGCATTTACATATTGTAAAATCCGAACATGAATTTATTTCAGAATTGGATTTTTTTCTTAAGGAACACTCTCCAATCGGACTTCAGGACTTAATTGATTATATCATTAATGGCAGGCAGCTTCCTGAACATGCACTATTTCTATCATTCGATGACGGCTACCGGGAATGTTTCGATATTATCCGACCTATTCTTTTAAAAAAAGGAATCCCGGCAACATTCTTTCTGACAACAGATTTCCTGGATAATAAAAAGCTGGGATACAAGTGCAAACAGAGCGTTTTAAAAGAAAGTTATTTGATGTTATCAGGAGATAAAGAAATTAATCTGCTTCTTTCCTCAATAGGCTTGAATTCGGGTGATTTCAGCAAGGCTGTCGATGCGTTGGAATATCATCATCAAGACAAAATAGATGAATTAGCAGAAATATTAGGAATTGATTTTAATGGATATTTAGCTCAATCAAAACCGTATCTTGACTCGACACAAGTCGAGCAAATGTTAGAAGAAGGATTTACAATCGGTGCTCATTCGGAAGACCATCCGGTATTTGAGAATATTTCAATAAATGAACAAATCCGGCAAACCGAAAACAGTATTAAGTTTTTGGAAGAAAGATTCAAAATCAAATACAGAACATTTGCTTTTCCATTCTATGATAACGGAGTGGGAAGGAAATTTTTTGATGAAGCATCAAGCCGGCATCTTTTTGATATTTCCTTCGGAACGGCAGGGCTGATGGACGACGATATACCAAACAATCTGCAAAGAGTTTGGATGGAAGCAACATCTCAAACAGCAAAAAATATTTTCAAGGAGAAATATTTGACAAAATTTGTTAAATTACAAATTCATAAGAATATTATACACAGATTATGAAAGAATAGGATTAGTGTTATGAATACTATCGAAGAAGCATTAAAAGAACTTGCAGACGGAAAAATGATAATCGTAATGGACGACGAAGACCGGGAAAATGAAGGCGATTTAATTATGGCATCCGAACTTTGCACACCGGAAACTGTAAATTTTATGTCAACAAAAGGTAGAGGACTAATTTGCGTGGCAATTACTACGGAAAGGGCTAAGGAACTGGATTTGGATGTAATGGTACATAATAATTCAGCTATACATGACACTAAATTTACTGTTTCGGTTGATTATCTTCATGGAACGAAAACGGGTATTTCTGCTTTTGACCGCGCTGCCACAATTCGCGCTCTTGTTGATAAAGATACCAAACCTGAGGATTTAGGACGCCCCGGGCATATTTTTCCTCTTATTGCCGTAGAAGAAGGTGTACTTCGTCGCACCGGTCATACTGAAGCGGCTGCCGACCTTATGCGCCTTGCCGGTCTGAAACCTTGTGGTGTTCTTTGCGAAATCATTAAGGATGACGGTGAAATGGCAAGACTACCGGAGTTAATGATATTTGCCATGGAATACGGCATGAAAATTATTACGGTAGCTGATTTAATCGCATATAGAAAACGTCGCGAATGTCTTGTTAAATGCGTTGCCACAGCAAACATCCCCAGTTCATTCGGTGCCTTTGAAATTAAAGTTTATACTAATATTGTAGATGGCAAAGAGCATGTTGCATTAGTGAAAGGAGTATGGGAATCGGAGGAATCCGTTTTAGTGCGTGTTCATTCCGAATGTCTTACCGGGGATGTATTCGGTTCATTGCGATGCGATTGTGGCTCTCAACTTCATGCTGCTATGAAAAAAATCGAAAAGGAAGGCAAAGGGGTTTTGCTATACATGAGACAGGAGGGAAGAGATATTGGCTTAATCAATAAGGTGAAAGCTTATGCATTGCAGGAAAAAGGAATGGATACCGTTGAAGCGAACCTTGAGTTGGGTTTTGAACCGGACCCGCGGGACTATGGGATCGGAGCTCAAATATTATTCGAATTGGGGGTGAGGAAGATGAAACTTATGACAAATAATCCGAAGAAGCGAGTAGGACTCGAAAGCTACGGTTTGGAAGTTACAGAAAGAGTACCGATAGAAGTGGAATCGAATGTCAATAATGCAGAATATTTAAAAACAAAAAAATCAAAATTGGGACATTTATTGCATAATTTATAAATTTTGATTATTTTGCATTTTGTAAGAGGAAAAAATAAAGCCGATGTGGAAATTGGCTTTATTTTTTTTATTTTTTGAACTAACATTTTCGCAACGGAGAATCAAATGACAGACGTTGTTTACATGACTAAAGAAACCGTAATGGAACTTGAAAAAGAGTTGCATGAATTGAAAGTTAAAGGTCGTAGGGAAATGGCACAAAAAATTGCTGATGCCCGTTCCCATGGTGATTTATCTGAAAACGCTGATTATGATGCCGCAAAAGAAGCTCAACAAATGCTTGAAAGAAAAATTGCCAAAATTGAAACTACTCTTTCTAAAGTTCAAATAATTAGACCGGAAGAATTCCCAAGTGATAAAATTTATATCTTATCAAAAATTAAAATAAAAAATATAAATACAGGCGGATTTTTGGAATATATAATGGTTAGCGCAGAAGAAGCCGATTACGAAAAGAATAAATTATCAGTTACTTCCCCGATTGGTAAGGCATTGATGGGAAAAAAAATTGGTGATAAAGTACAGGTAAAGGTTCCTGCCGGACTGATTGACTATGAAGTAATTGAAATAGGAAAATAATTTTTTATTACAATTATTTTGGCTTTTTTGAATCAATATGATTGGATACAATTTAATAAAGCGATGTTCTATTAATTCATATTTTATTGTCATTCTGAACTTGTTTCAGAATCCAAAATCTTTAAAAATCAAGAAGATAGATTCTGAAACAAGTTCAGAATGACAATTTTTAGAACTACTCTAAAGGGAGACAGTCATGGGATTAATTTTTATAGATGCTTCTTTAAAAAACAACAAAAAGCATAAAGAAATAAATATGTTAGTTGATAGCGGTGCGAGCTATTCCCTGATAACCCAAAAAAACTGGCAGGAATTAGGACTAAAACCAAAAAGGGAAATGGAATTTGTAATGGCAGATGGCTCCCGAATCAGTCGAAAAATTTCCGAATGTTTTATTGAAATTCCGTTTTTAAAATCCGAAGGTCATTCTCCTGTCATACTGGGTGAGGATGGTGACGATGAAAATTTACTTGGAGCCGTCACTTTAGAAATATTCGGATTAGTTTTAGACCCTTTGAACCGAACCATTAAGCCTATGAAGGCAATGCTGGCAAAATTAATTAAGAATTAAGAATTAAGAATTAAAAATTAGGGAATTATTGGAACAAATCATGAAAATCACCGTATTAACGCAAATGCACGGCTCCAATTGGAACTTTTTCTAAGGCAATTAAAGCAACCGCTGATTGGTTTACTACATTCCCAAAGTGACTGAATGCTATGGATGCGATAATTATTATTAAACTCAAATGGAAAAAAAATTCTTCATAATAATTTTTGTTTTTTTCTGCAATCATACGTTTTATTTAAATTTGTATTCTCAATCCGAACGTAATCTCGATAGTATGAAAAAACAATTTTTCTTTATGGATACTGTTGCGACACAGCAGGATACTATAAGAAAAGCTGATACATCAACAAAATTTACAATGAAAAAATCACCGATTACTGCAATTTTGCTTTCATTAGCTTTGCCTGGTGCAGGACAAATATATACCGGAAATTATTGGAAAGCTCCAATTTTTATAGCAGGTTCGGGTGCTTTAGTTTATGCTGCGATTTTCAATAATAATAAATATAAAAATTACCAGAATTTGTATGATGGTGTAGTTGGTAAAGGTGGTTCATCAAGTTTAGACTCTATGTATTATAAACTCTATAAAGAATTCTACCGTGATAATCGCGACCGTAGTTTATTTTATCTTGGATGCGTCTATACATTATGTATCATTGATGCTTATGTAGGCGCTCATCTTTATGATTTCACAGTCAGCGATGATATAACCATGCAGTTAATCCCTAATTTGAATGGTGGATTGTCGGTCTCAATAAGTATGATTTTGAATAGATAGGATTTAATTAAGAATTACTAATTACTAATTACAAAATTGGCTGAATTAGGATTTATAGGATTAAAAGATTAAAAATTGTCTGAACTATGATTTATAGGATTAAAGGATTATAGGATTTAGAATACTATACTTTTTATAAACCCTTTATTCATAATTCATAATTTATAATTGTTTTAACGAACCTTGTACTATTCTCGGAATTGACGAAAAATCTTTGAAGAATACGCAAATGAAGCCTTTTGAAGAAAAGATTTTTTCAATATCATGCGCCATCCCAAATCCGATTTCAAGAAAAAATGTACCGGTTGGTTTTAATAATTCCGGAAAAATATCGGCATATCTTTTATAAAATGTAAGACCATCAAACTCATCGGTAAGCGCTGAACGCGGCTCCCAGTCTTTCACTACTTTATCGAGAAGAGTATAATCATTTAGATTTATATAAGGTGGATTGGAAATAATTATATCGAAACCAGACTCAGCAGGGAGGTTATTGAGTATATCACAATTTTCAAAATTTACATTGCTCAATCCATGAAATGCAGCATTGGATTTTGCAATTTCCAAAGCTGAATCCGAATTATCAATTGCCCGGACAGTAACGGATGGTCTTTCTTTTGCTATCGTAAGTGCGATACAACCTGAACCGGTGCCAATATCAAGAATTTTAGCAATATCATTTTCGATTGAATCAATTGCAATTTTACATAACAACTCAGTCTCAGGGCGGGGAATCAACACACCCGGTTTGATTTTGAAATCGTAACCAAGGAAATTTACTTTTCCTAAGATATATTGCAAAGGCTCGCCACTGCAGCGTCTTTCAGTTAGTTCATAAAAATTTTGCGCTTCTTTCCCGGTTAATATTCTGTCGAATTTGGAATACAACCCGATTTTTTTTAATTGAAGAATGTGGCATAGAATTAATTCCGCATTCAGTCTTGGAGATTCAACTTTATTATTGGTTAATTGAATAGTACCCCAATCCAAAAGTTCTTTTATTGAATTACGATGATACATTGCAAATTTTAGCTTATTGAATTTATTTATATTTAAGACATTCAGTTTGGAAGGGAATTCCTGCATTCGCTGGAATGACATTTATTTTAATTAAACTGAATAATTTATAATTCGTAATTCGTAATTCGTAATTCGTAATTGATTTTGTCGGGATGAGAGGATTTGAACCTCCGTCCCCTTGGTCCCGAACCAAGTGCGCTACCGGGCTGCGCTACATCCCGAATACCCGTTTGTATTGTATTTTCCAATCACAAAGACTACAAATTTACGAAATTATTTTAATCCTTACAAATGACAGTTCAGTTGGATTGGCATTACATTAAGATAAAATTTTTCTATTTAGATTTGAAAGCACTAAAGAAATAGAAAATAACAGTTCCAAATACCATAATTAGCGATAACGGAAGAAACCACCACCCAAGCCCGGAAGTCTTTCCCAAAGCTGTCATACAGGAAAGAATGTTAATTAAAATGAAAATGATAATAATTATTAATTTCAGGAACCGGATTAGTTTTGTGGCTACCGTATATTGCTTTAAAAGGTTATCAGGTGTAATTTCAACGGGATAGTTAAATTTATGCGGATATTTATTTAGTATGGTCAATCCAATAAAAAGAATTGTTCCTATCAGGGGAAGAAGGAAAATAGTTAACTTAGTACCATAGTCATCCGGATTGCCTGCGGCATTGAAATGAATCGGGATTGTATCGGGAAGGAGCCTGTAATAATAAATTGTTAATCCCCATAAAATAATCAGCGAGACACGGGCTAACGTTTCAACAAGTCTATCCGATTCAGAAAGAATGATTTCTATTTTTGGTCTGTCCATATTTATATCCTTATACAATCTACAATTGAACCGGACTTAATTTCTGTTAACTCTTCAGGAAACATTACCATGCAATTGGATTGGCTCAATGTGTACATATTACCGGATGATTGAGTACCTGCCTTTCTGACAAAGTACCTGTCTAAAGCAAAAACGTATTCGTAATATCCCATAATGAAATGAAGTTTGTTATCTTTTTTATTTAAGTCTTCAACTATTTCTGCCGTAAAATGGAATTCAGATGCTTTACCATATATATATTTAATTGAAGGTTTTATAAATATATTAAAATTTACAAAAGATGAGAGTGGATTGCCGGGTAGTCCGAATATATATTTTTTGATGCCGTCTTGCTCAATTATTGAGAACAGGAAAGGTTTGCCCGGTTTAATATTAACTCTCCAGAATATTGTTTTAGCTCCCAATTCCTTCAATACATCTTTCAGGTAATCATGTTGCCCGACTGATACACCTCCTGTTGTAATTATAACTTCGGCTTTGCTTTCCAGGATTTTTCTGAATGTATTTGCTATTGATTGTTTATCGTCCTTAATTAATCCAAAATTAATTGGTTTTATACCGCAATCTTTGATTAAAGATATTATTGAATATAGATTGGTTGCCCGAATTTGAGCATTTTCAGGTTTATTATCAATATCTACAAGTTCATCACCGGTTGAAATCACTGCTATTCTCAAAGGTTTCTTAACTTTCACTTTCCTTTGTCCGCAAGCGGCTAAAATTGGAATATGTTTTGTTTCAATTAAAGTACCGGATTTCACAGCCAAAATGCCTATAGGAAGGTCATTACCCATTTCTCTAATATGCTCACCGAATTCCACATGAGCATTATCATTTAGTATTACAATATCATTTTGCAGTTCGGCATTTTCTACCGGTATGATTGTATCAGCTCCAATTGGTAATTTTGCGCCTGTCATAATAGAAACAGTTGTAGATTCATCGATTGTGAATTCCGATTCGCTTCCGGCGGTTAACTGCCCAATAAGCCTCCATTTCCTGATTTCGGGATTGTATTTGATTGCATATCCATCCATTGCAGAATTGTCAAACGGAGGGAGGTTAATATCCGGGAAAATATCTTCTGATAAAACATAACCAACGGAATCTTCGAGAGGAACAGAAATATTGGTAATTACGGGCTTGAATTCCGTTCGCAATAAATCCAGTGCTTCTTTATAAGAAATCATATATAAACCCCATCAGGAAAAATTATCAGGTAAATTATGATTAGGAAAAGTTTTCAATGGTCAACTGTGAATTGTTTAAGGTTCATTAATAAAATCATGGTAATCCTTAAATCAAGTAAATCAGGGTTCAGACGATTTCAATATTCAGTCTTTATTTCATCATCAACAAATATAAGTCCGCCTTTAATCACTTTGGCAAAAATTCCCTCACGGGGCATAACGCAATCTCCGACAGCATTGTATATAGCACATCTCGAGTGACATTCTTTTCCTATTTGGGTGATTTCAATTTCCACATCCTTACCAATTTTTACGTGAGAGCCAATTTTTAATTGAAGCAGGTCTATGCCTAAGGTAGTAAGGTTTTCCGCAAAAATTCCAGGTATTAAATCTACCAAGCCTATTGCTTTCATTTTATTAATACTCTCCATGGCAAGTAAACTAATCTGACGGTGCCATTCCCCTGCATGAGCGTCGTCTTTAATACCGAAATTTTCGATTAACTCGGCGGAATCTACGTTTGATTTTGGTATTCCTTTTTTTGTACTAATGGAGATAGCTTTTAGAGTGCTCATAATTAGCCTCCTATCTCAATCATGTCATTATTTTCAAAATGAGCTAATTCGCTAACTTCCGGATGATGCAGTTCTTTTCCCAGCAAATAAATTTTAATCACATTAGAAATTTCAGTATCGGATAGACTGCTATCGAGCAGCTTCTTGATGTCAAGAGATTTATTTTTTAATGAGAATAAGCAAAGCTTCATTTTTCCTTCGGAGGTGATACGCAAACGGTTGCAATCGCCGCAAAAATGCTCGCTAATCGAAGAAATGAAACCAATTGAATAGTCAGAATCATTTACCCTGTAATATTTGGCAACATCATTTGAAGTCCCGTTTAAAGTGAGCTTGTATTGCTTTGAGATTACATCTAACATTTCGATGTAACTTACGAAATTATCCTCATTCCATTTGTTCATGCTGAAAGGCATATATTCAATAAAACGAATGGGAATAGTACGTTCAATACCGAATTTAACAAAATCCAACAACTCACTAAAATTATTTTGCTTCATAACAACACAATTAATTTTGGGTTTCAGGTTCGGTTCCCTGATAACATAATCAATAGAATCTATTATTTTTCCAAGGTTGTTATTACCTGTAATTTTGGTAAAGTTAAGAGCATTTAACGAATCCAGACTTATATTGATACTTGTAAATCCGGTTTTACTAAGAAGCGGGGCTTTTTCCTTTAGATTCGACCCGTTAGTTGTTATCCCTAACCGGGCATTATAGTTTTTATTTAATTCGTGAAGTTCGGTAACGAGAATATCAAAATCTTTTCTAATCAAAGGCTCACCGCCGGTCAACCTGATTTTGGTTATACCGTTTTGAAGAAAAATCTTTGTCAAGAGCAAAATTTCATCAACTGATAACTGATTCGTACCGTTCGAAGGTAAAATTTTATGGACCGGATTGCAATAAACACAGGAGAAATTACAATTATCCGTAATGGATAATCTCAGGTAATCATGCTGTCTGCCGTATTTATCGAT
Organism: Ignavibacteria bacterium; assembly: GCA_016844745.1. Classification (GTDB taxonomy): domain Bacteria; phylum Bacteroidota; class Ignavibacteria; order Kapaibacteriales; family UBA2268; genus JAERMQ01. The sequence goes on from JAERMQ010000018.1 coordinate 27,831, forward strand.
AAATTTCATATCGTTTTTTATCACTAATCTTTTTTATTTTCTATTACATCATCCACCCAACTTAAGGCAGCCATCATAGAGGGTAATCCAATTGTAGGAAGCGATAATAATACAGCATGACGAATTTCTTCGGGCGAACAACCTGCTTTCAATGCCTTTCGTGTATGGGAATGAACAGCGCCTTCGAGTCTTGCTCCGACCGATATTGAAAGTTTGATTAAAGCCCTTGTTTTGTCATCGAGAGGACCGGCTTTATGAGCTGCATCGCCCATTGCCTCATAAGATTTTGCCACATCGGGATAATCTTCCGTGAATTTTACATAACGTTTTGGAATAGCCATTATTCGTTTCCTTTTTATTATTAAAAAAGCCCTGTATTGCATATAATACAGAGCTGCGATTGATTCAGTCTATACTCCTTTGCAAATTCGGCAGGCATAGCTGTTTCCGGCTGTACCCTATCGGCTTCAAACCATGTCCGTAGATTTAGGTTGTGAAGCTCGGAGTTTTATTTTAGTTATTACTTATTTTATTATTTATAACCAAATTTAAATTTACAATTATATGATTTAATAATTTTCCTAAATTACAATAAAATTCACTTGAAGAATTTTCTATGATTACATTAGCGAAAATTTGAACCCAACTACTAAAATAATTATGATAAAAATTAAATATTATTAAATCAATTAGTTCAGACCTATTATAATCACTGATGCTTAAAACTTCATGTTTATTAAAAAATAGGAAATATAAGAATTCTAATTCAGCTATTATATGGTCGGGTAAATCTTTAAAAGTATTGTTAATTGATAAATCAGCATGGTCATAAATATTCATCACTTGAATTGTTGAATCTCCCATTAATTTACAATCTTCCAAATAATATGAACCATAAGGAGGCGCAATTACTTTAAAAGGTCCTACAAACAATCTTGCATATTCTACCATTAAATTTTCATTTGGATTTTCAATCAACTGAGATTTCAATTTTTTAAAAATTTCACCGGTAACAGGTGTGAGTTCCATGAAAGAAATCTCATTTTTTAAAATAAAAATATCGGACAGAAGAAATTCTCTGTTTGGAAATGAGAATAAATTCGATAGAACTGAAAATATCAGCTCAATCCTTTTTATTTCGTCAATATTCTTATTCATCATACTTTTTGTGTTTCGTACTCTCTAATGTAATAAACATTAGGTTTTGTTCCGGGTTCTCCGCTTGAAAGGAAGTCACCTTTATTATTTTTTAGTTGTTTAATGGGATATTTTGCAATCAATTTACTTACTTCACTGTTGGGGTCATCAAAATCACCAACTGTCCTTGCCCGTGCCGGGCATGAAGCAACACAGTACGGTTCCATGCTGTCTTTCCTTCTATGGTCGCAAAGAATACACTTTTCCGTAATATTTGATTTTCGAACGGGTTGATAATCCGAATGTTCGTAAATATTGGCATTAGGAGGAATATTTCCTACTTTTTTTGCAATTTCATCACCAGATGCAGTACACCCTGCAATTACTTCTTTTTTATCTCTCCAAAATGGATGTACGGTAAATTCAGTATAGCTAATTACACTATATTGGTCTTTTATTTCAGTAATGTCTCTGTCGAAGCTGTAAGGGCAAGCATTTTGACACAATCTGCAGCCAATGCATCTTGAGTCATTGTGTAAAGTCAAACCATCAGGCGACTTAAACATAGCCTTAACTGGAGTAACAGGACAGATGGCAACGCATGGCGCATCGGTGCAATGATTACAAAGAACCGGTAATAATTGATACTTTGTATTTGGGAATTGACCCTGGGTAGTGATATGATAATCTGCCCAATTGAATGTTTGGGTAGCTGATCTGTTCATAGTGTTATTTTCGGTTTTACATGCAATAGCACAAGCTCCACAACCAACGCACTTATGCAGATCTATTACCATTCCAAATCTTGACATATTTTTCTCCTTTTAATATTTTTAAATTATTTTGCTACTACTAATTTTACGGCATTTCTCATACCATTTGCTTCGATATTGCAGATATACATTCCACTTTCCAGAATTGATGTATCGATTCTAAGTGTATGGCTTCCAGCTTCTAACATGCCATTTGCGATAGTTGTAACTGCTTTACCGTTGGTATTGAACACTCGAATTTTGACGTTCGAAGCAATAGTTAATGTAAAATTGATTGTAGAATAATCTTTTGCCGGATTGGGATAAATATTGCCCATTATTAAATTGCTTGGTGATGTAGAATTATTTTCAACTATTCCGGTTGTTGCTTTTTCGATTTTAACGCCAAAGAAGCCACCGTTTCTACAAGTAGAACCGGAAAATCTTTCGTATTCGTCCGGAATAACGTCATTATTGTTCCCACCTCTTGGTGTACCTTTGCTAAAGTCAAGCGATGCAATTTTACCATAATATTTATGACCTTGTCCATAGGCTTTGGCAACTGTTCCTTCGCGTACTCCTTCCCATAATTTTGCTTTAACTTCGATACTGCCGGTTAGTGATGAAATTTTTACCAAATCACCATCTTTAATACCAAGTTTTGCTCCATCTTTAGGATTCAATTTAATAACATCATCCCATGACTCATCCCCAGTATCAACTTTATGGAACTCATGATACCAAGCAATATTTGCACTTCTTCCTTCTCTGTTTAATTTTGATTTATAATCAACAAATTCAAACGGGTAATCCTTGATATCGCCTTTTCTCATTGGTGGCTCATAATGAGGAACAAATGCCAGTTCGCCTTGTGCAATATAATTATTTGAAGTCATAATATCGTCTATTGTTGTGGTGTATTTGGTTGCATGTTCGCCTAACACTTTTTTCAAAGTCTCGCTATAAAATTCGAATTTTTTTGTGACAGTACCAAAAGCACCCCAGGTTTTTTTGTAAGTATATTTGGATGACGATACAATTCCAATCTCTTTAAATTTTTCCCAACCACCTATAGTGTCATAAGCAGGTTTGGATTTTATTTTTGTTGCAATCTCTGCAAATTCTTCTGCTGTTGTTGGCAAGGCACTTGATTCCGGATCTTTAAATTCTTTTGATAAATAATCATAGAAGTTAGAAAATCCTTTAACTTTCAATTTTTCTGCAAGTAACCACATAATTTCATTTTCATCTGCTTTTTCATCCCATATTTTCTTAACAATTGGTTGTTGAATTGAATGGAAAGAATATAAATTAGCAAAGTCATCGCTTGAAGACCATTTTTGTGTAGCAGGATGAGCGGCAGGCAAAACTATATCAGCAAAATGAGTCATTTCTGATGCATTGGTAGTTATGTGAGCAAAAAATGGAAGCTTTGATAATGCTTCATCCCATCTCTGACCTTGCGTTCCTGAAAAATTGAAGTTACACCAATAACCAATACAAACTTTAATATCATAAGGATCCGATTTTATTAACGCATTTGCCACATTATTTGTTACAACTCCACCACCTGATTTACCGCTTGCCATTGCGGGCATATTTTTTGTACCTCTTTGGTCAATTTTCTTCTTTGCTGCTCCATCTTTTGCAATTTGGTCAATATAATTAGCATCGCTTGGGAATGAACCTAATGTAACTTTCCCATTTCTAAGTGTTCCACCTTCATTGTCAATAGAGCCTAATAGACCATTTAAAGCATGTATTGCCATTGAGATGTATGCACCTCTTGGACTCATAACAGGTCCGGGTCCTAACCACACGCAAGTATTAGGGGCGGCAGCACCCATACCTTTGGCTATTCTAATTATTTGTTCTTTAGGTATTAATGTGATTTTTTCTGCCCAATCCGGTGTTTTATCTTTTAATTCTAAATTCCACCATTTTACTAACCCACTTGTTTGTGTTTCAGTAAACGAAGATTCATCCACATTCTGACCTGCAACGAAAAGATTAGTTCCCCCGTTGAAAGTACCAACAAATTCCTTCGACCACAGACCTTCAGTTAGAATTACATGAGCTAAGGCAGAAGCTAATGCCCCGTCTTCACCCGGTTTAATTGGAACCCATTCATGTGATTTTACAGCCGAAGCGCTCATTCTTGGGTCAACAGTTACTACAGTTGCCTGGTCTAAAACTGTTCCCATTTTATTTATAACATTAGGTATTTGACGATTAGAGCTTAAAGGATCCGATCCCCAAAGAACCAGATATTTTGTTTTCAATAAATCGTAATCACGATAACCCCATAAACCTTCAGTATAATATGGTCCAAATTTTTCGGCTTCAGCACACATAGCACTATGTGAAATATAATTAGGAGTACCGAATATTTTTGGTAAATATGTATATGGAAAATCAGTCTGCCCTGTTGAATACCTACCTCTCAATAGCATAAATTTTTGAGGTTCATTTGCTGCACGTAGTTCCATCATTTTTGTCGCAATTGTATCCAAAGCTTCGTCCCAAGTTATAGGTACAAATCCTGGATTTTCGTTTACACCTTTTTTGGGATTTGTTCTTTTCATAGGAACTTTAACTCTGTCAGGATCATATAGTTCCATAATCTGAAGATGTCCTTTGGGACAGCAATAACCTTCATTTGATTTGGATAATTGATTTCCTCTAACTTTGACAACCCTCCCGTTTTGAACAAAAAATTCTATTGCGCACCAAGTAGTGCATCCCTGACAAGTAGAAGGTACCCACTTACCTTCATAAGCAAGTAACTTGTCTTTCCCATCACCTTTTTTTTCAAAAGCTTTGAGTATTGGTGGTGTGGACAAAGCAATAGCTATACCAGCTCCCGTCAATGCAGAAGTTTTAATAAAACTTCTTCTGCTTGAGATAAGATTGCTATCCAAGATAGTCTTGTTCTCTAAGGAATCGATTCTTGATTCATTTTGCATATACTTACTCCATTTGTAACATTAGATTTATTTATTCCTATTGTATTTTTAATACTTATCGAACTCTTAGACTTTCTTGCAAAAATTCTTAATTCCTCTGCCTATTCTTTTTGCTAATTATCTTTTTTTATTATATCAAGAACACAAATTATATTACACAAAAAACTTATTGCAAGTTTAATTTTTTTTTTAATTAAAAAAGAAAAAAAAAATTTTTGTAATAATGTGTGGGTATAAATACTTGCAGAAAGTTTTTCCTGCGGATTCAGAAATCTCCCGAATCAATAAGGGAAGGGATTACTGCATCCTCATAAATGACAGTTTTTAGAACTACCCTTTAAAAATTAATTTCAAATATTTTGAGACTTTTTTGCCTTTATTGTGTCTATATAGGTCTGGAATGTGTAAATTTGAAAAAAGTGATTTGGAATATAGATTTTTCAACAAACTGAGAAGAAATCATGAAAAAGATTTACTTAATCGTTACCCTCCTGATGGTTATGGCAGCCGAATCCGAAGCGGACTGGAAATTAATTAATCCATCGAAAACAGCCTCGAATTTAGTTGCAATTTCATTTACCGATTCTCTTTACGGTTGGGCTGCCGGCGAAGAAGGCACTATTCTTTTTACTTCGGATGGAGGAGTATCATGGGAATTGCAGAACTCCAATTGGGGAACATTAATAACTTCAATTAAAACTTTAAACAGGAAAAAAGTTTTTGCTATTAGTGACCACACAATATTAAAAACTACCAATGGCGGTAAAAATTGGGAATGGGAATTATTCCCTAATGTAATTACAAATCTATATTTCATTAACGATAGTATAGGTTTTATTGAAGGTAACAAATTATTCCGTACCCAAAATGGAGGTAAAACTTGGGAAGATACCGAACTATTATCTGCTTCTTATGATAACCTAAGCTTCATTGATGAAAATACGGGTTTTTACTATTATGCCAATCAAGTAAACAAAACATTCGATAAAGGTAAAAGTTGGTCGTTTTACCCGATTCCCAATAAAAAAAATGTTAGTTATGTTCGGTTCATTAATGAGAACAATGCATTTGCTATTATTGATAGGACAATTGGTAAAACCACGGATGGTGGGAGAAATTGGCAAAGTATTTATAGTCATTATAATGCTTTTTATTCGTTACAGATAATCAATAAAAAGTTAATAAATCTTATAATAGCCGGAGGGCTTTTTATAAAAAGTACGGATGACGGTAAAAATTGGATTGTTAAAAAAGTTGGTACTAACTTTCAGCCTAAAAATATTTTCTTTCTCGATAGCCTTCATGGCTGGATTTGCGGAAATGCAGGCTTAATTTATTCTACAACCGATGGCGGGGAATCTTGGACTAAACTAACAAAAGGAGTAAGGGAAACTGTCCTTTCATTACATTTTTTCAATAAGGAAAGGGGAATTCTATTTGGGAATAATGGTGCTATTATTGAAACTACCGACGGTGGCATTAGTTGGAATGAAAATTCTACAATAACTGACCAAAGAATTCTTTGCAATGATTTTATTAATGATAAAATTGGTTGGATTGGTGGTGATAAAGGATTTTTGAATAAAACAACTGACCAAGGAAAATTGTGGTCAACAATAAAAATAGATTCTACTTTATCAATTGGAGAAATGCATTTCATTGATAATAGTCTCGGTTGGGTCCGTACTTATTATAATATTTACAGAATAGATTCAGGTAGTCCTAATCTGACTCAAATGAATATAATTTTTAATAAAGATTTATTTGCCTCAGCTATTCTTTCACGTGGCGTGTATTTGGTTGGAGGAGCGCAGGGTTCATTATTGAAATCCAACGATTCGGGGAAAACCTGGTTCACAATAAATTCGGGTATAAAAAATAAAATTAAACAAATCAAAGTTTTTAATAATCTGTCATGGTATTTATTAACTGATTCGAATCAAATTTATAAAACAACCGATGGCGGCAATTCATGGAATTCATTGCTTATAAATTCAAATAAAGTCGTTAATTATATTAACTTTTCCAATGAGCAAAATGGATGGGCTGTTGGTATGGGAGGCAACATTTTGAAAACCACTGATGGCGGCATAAATTGGACAAGCAAACAAGCCAATACTTCAAACAGATTAAATTCGATAAATTTTAATACTGCTTCCACAGGATATATTGCCGGATATGGTGGCGCATTGTTTGCCACAACAGATGGAGGTGAGAACTGGAAATTTATTGATTTAAAAGTTATTGAAAATATGACAGATATTTTTTTCATAGACACAAAAACAGGATGGATTATCGGTGAAGAAGCTTTTATGAGGAAAACAACCGATGGCGGCTCTTCATGGCAAGAAATTGTTTGCGGTGAAAGAAGTCATTTGACGCATATTATCTTTTTTGATACTAAAAACGGGATTTTATCTTCATCAATTGGAAATTTTTGGATTACGACCGACGGCGGAGATAATTGGAATCCTTATGGAAGCGGTACAAATAAGTCTATAAACTCATTTTCCTTTTCTGACTCTCAAAATGGAATATATGCAGGTAATAATGGTAATATTTACAGTACAATTAACGGTGGAAAATCGTGGTCAATAATTAACTCAAGTAAAAATTTGCTACAAGTAATTAGGTTCGGATTTTTTGATAAACGAAATGGATGGATTTTGGGTAATAGCGGACAATTTTTTGTTACTTTTGATGGAGGCTCTTTTTGGAGCTATCGTTCCAGTTTGCCAAAGACAATCAATAACTTATTTATTATTGATAATTACAATTTTTATGGTGTAGGAGATTCGGGAGCTATTGTCAAATCTACTGACGGAGGTATTTCATGGAAATCCTTAAACACCGGAATATCGAATAAACTAAAATCCGTTCGGTTCTTTGATTTGAATACTGGGATTTGCGTCAGCGAAAGCGGTCAGGTTATTAAAACCACCGATGGAGGCTCGTCCTGGAATAAACTCCCAATGAATAAGAATTTAGCTTCATATCAGTTGTATTATTTTATTGTTGATACCGCAACTTGTTACGGTGCAGGTATCAACGGTTATATTTTCAAATATTCAACACAGTACCAATCCGCAGTGTTCGAGCCACTCACGGCAGGTTTTCCAACATCGATTTTTGTTTATCCGAATCCAAGTTCGGGGTTCTTGACTATAAGATTATCAAATGAATCCGAAGACATCAAAAATGTTAAAATAGCCACACCTGATGGGAGATTAATACTTAACCAAGACGGCAACAATTCAAATGAAATGAATCTTGATTTGAGCAATACAAATTTATCGAATGGTATGTATTATGCTAGAATTATTACAACCGATAGAACATATTTTTGCCCGGTTATTAATGTAAAATAATGAGTTGATATAAAAAATTTTATTAATTTAGAATCGGGTAATTAATAAGTATGGTGATGAAATGAAAATAATTTTTATTCTAATTCTGTTTTACTCTTCGAGCGCATTTGCTTCTTTAGAAAAGAGCATAATTATAGACCATAAATCCGCCTCTCAATTCGAAAAAATTCCCACTGAATTTCTATCTGCAACTATTAATTTAAAACACATGTTCAGGCATGCTTCTGTTGGTACTACAATAGACGGCGGGTTGAATTGTCTGCAAGGAACGAAAAATAACTGCAAACAATATCCACAATATAAATATGACAGGCGGGCATGGCAGTGCCAGCCAAGGGGCAATTCCGGCTGGTTCGGTAAAGTCGATGATTTTGTCACTCAAGTTACAGCACAAGAAGAAAATTTTGATATATTTTCATTTAAATATTGCTATCTCGATGGATTAGACCAGGTTGCAGAGCCATGCGGCGGCTATCCATCAAAGCCTGATAAAATCAAGAAAGCATGGGATTACCTGAAAGATAATATGTTAACGGTTGAAAATAAATATCCCCAGAAAGTATTTGTATGGTGGACTATTCCATTGACTCAAATCGGGCAGTATTGCACTGATGAGTTGAATAAACTTATCCGTGATTATTGCAAAGAAAACAAAAAAATACTATTCGATTTAGCCGATATTGAGTGCCACGACACAACAGGTGCAATCGTCAAAAATGAACAGGGATTGGAAAAAGCATTCAAACCTTATTGCGGCGAACAAAAACCTGATGCTGCCGCTTGTCATCCGAACGATTTTGGAGCTTCAATTATTTCGAAAGCATTCTGGGTAATGATGGCTCAAATTGCAGGCTGGGAGCCGGGTATAACATATACTAAAGAATTTGATGAAGATAGTAACACTGATATTATTATTTCTCCCAATCCGGTTTCCGATTATTTAGAAATAAGACTCAATTCGATTGCAATTGGAACTCAAATTAATGAGATAAGAATTATAAATAGTCTTGGTGAATGTATGAAAAAACAAATCCTATCCGTATCATCAATTCAAAGACTTTCGGTATCAGAATTGAATACCGGTATATATTTCATTAATATTGGTAACCAAACTTTTAAATTCGTAAAATTATAAGTATTTGTGATACCGAATTTACTTACTTTAGCATTATCGTCGTAATACAAGACCTGCTGTCATTATAAGTAGGGATTATTTCCTGTCCGGATTTATTATCATACGTTATTTTCAACTCAATATTTTTATTTCTGGTCAACCATAACTCGATAAATCCATGCTTCAATGAAGTAATATTTCCATCAAAATAAGTGATGGAGATATTGTCTTTGTCTTTTGCTGTTATCTTGAATTCTTTTTCGTTGATTTCACCGGTGCAGCTCGATGGATAATGAGTAGAACATTCGTGAGTTTTGTTGATATATGGCGCTATTGCTATATACATTAAGCTATCAGGCAAAGATTTGCTTGTTTTCCTGCCATCGGGGAATTCAAATTTTACTTCATTCGTTGTTATAAGCGATGTGATTTTCGGGGCTGAATCACGCCATTCGTTAGCCAATGCTATCGCCTGCTTAGCTTCAAGATTAGCAAGGGCATCGTAATAGCTATTATAATTTGGGTCGGTTGAATTTGAACAGCCGAATATTCCAATTACACATAAGATGATAGGAATGATTTTCATTATTTCTCCATTAACAAATTGTCTGAACCTTGATTTACAAATTGTCTGAACCTTGATTTACCTGATTAAATGATTAATATAATTTATATTTTTTTAACTCAAAATTTAGTAATTAGTAATTAGTAATTAGTAATTCTTTCATTAACCATTGACCATTATTTCCTGTAGTGACAGCATTTCGGTAATTTATTATAAACCGAGTCTTCCGCTTGAAATTTATCATTGTCGTGTCCAACTGCGGCTATTGATTTTTCAATCCCGCTAATATCAGGCGAATTATCCTTGTAGAATATCGTCAGCATCTTGGTTTCGGAATCCCAATCCGATTCTTCAACGTTTTTGAAATCATTGGTTACTTTTTCAATACGGGCTTTGCACATCTCGCAGTTGCCGGAAATTTTAATTTTCGATGTTAATAGATTTGGGTCATGAATAATTGGCTTTTCTTTGGGAGTTTCCATAGATTCTTCATCCCCGGAAAAGTTAAAGCTCTTTGAAATCCCTGCCTGTATCGAAAATTTATTGGTTAATTGTTCGCTGTTTACATTTTTATAAATAGGATAGTTAAACTGTGCGGAAATAATCCATTCCCTTGCTAAAGTATAATTTAGTTGCGGAGATAAAAATGCTATTAGTCCCCCGGATGCATTGATAAAAGAGTAGGAAGAGTATAATTGAGTTACTTTATCCTTTGTGCTATTAAGTACTTTATCGCGTATTTCGAATCGTATTTGCAGACGTCCGGCGAGTTCATCTGTCATTTGATAAGCGCCCAATAAGGACAAATTATATAGATTACCGTATTTATACATGGTATTGGATGTTTCGATGAACTGGGAAAGTTCAAATGAATTTATTGAATAAACTGAGAACCCACTATTTCCAAACCTGTTCGAAAGCATGATTCCCATATTAATTTTATAATTTCCCGATGATGGCTGCAAATCAATTGGCAATTCAACACCATTATACACCTGATTGAATTCACCAACTGGGATGGTTACCTTAAAAAACTGAACAAAATTGAATTCTTTATTATCACTTTGATAAGTATCATAACTTGCACCGAGGTTCAAATCTCCGAAACCTGTAGCAATTTTCTCATATCCATATCTTGAGGATTCGGGATTGACGAATTTTTGGGTTTTATTTAAAAAATAACCGATATCTGCTAATATCCTCAATTTATTTGACAATCCGAATGATAAAGCCAGGTAAGAGAAATTAAAATCAGTTTCGATATACTTTGTATCAAGTTTTTCCGTACCGTTGTAATACATATCTGAATTTGAGTAAACATGTGATATGGAGACCCCTAAAACGTTTTCCCCAAATTCCGTTATTGAACTGTTCGAACTGACGGGATTACCGGCAGCGCAGCATTGAGCATTGGATTTACTATGAATTGCAAAAATTAGTAAAGCTAAAATAATATATTGTTTTGATTTCATGTTTCGATTCTTAATAATGATAAATTGTTAATATGACAATAACATGGACTCATAGAAGCTCAATCAAAAATTAAGAAGAAAGTCATTCTGAATCCCAAAATAATGTAACTAATAAAAATATGCAATAACAAATTCAAGAGAAACCCCCTAACCCCCTTTGAAAAAGGGGGAATTTATTATTCTTTTCTACTTCTATATTCTATTTCCATGTTCTACTTCTATAACCGGGGGTTAGGGGGTTTCTCAATGTTGAAATTGTTGCCATTATTTTGAATCAAGAAAAATCTGTCATTGGTAACGAAGTGAAGAATCAATAAGCGATATTGGGACTGGATTCTTCACTTCGTTACCAATGACATTCTTCCATATTGTCATTTTCATTCATTTTCTTTAGCTGTAATGACAAAATTATTTTCAATCACTTAACAGTCATTTGAATGGAATCTGAAAAACTTCCTTTTTCATTTGAAACCGTACATTTTATAGTTTTCGTTCCAACACAATTCTGTGGTGCAGAATAGGTAATTTTCGTATTATCCGATTCATTGACGGTAATATCACCGCAATCGACTACCTTCCAGGCATATTTCAGATTCCCGCCTATTGCATAGCAAACGATATTTGCTTTTTCGGCAGAGCCGGATTGAATTTCAGTTTTATCAGATTCGATTGTAATTATCTCCGGCTGCTTAATTACTTCCAGTATTGTTACCGTTATGCTTTTAGAAACAGAACCTTTGCTGTTCGATACGGTGCAGGTGATTATTTTATCACCAACACAACAAGCAGCACCTGTGTAACTTACTTTTGACCGCTCATTATTCAAAGGTACCAAATCGCCCAAATCGACTTGCCAGACAAATTTCAGATTGCCTCCCGAAGCATTACATGTAATTATTGCTTCGTCCATACCACCATATAATATCTGGGTTTTATTGGCATCAATACTTTTTATGGATGGTGCGGTTTCAGGCTCGTTACCCGTAGGACCGTCGTTTTTTTGGCATCCGGATAATATTACCATAAATAATATTATTTGTAAGTTCAGTAATATTTGTTTTAATTTCATAATCTTTCTCATTTTTATTATCATCATTACAAAGATATTTTTTTCAACTCAATCAAGATGATTGAGCTAAAATTTTTTTCGATATTAAAAGAATGACAATCATCCGTTCAATCAAGATGATTGAACTACTAATTTATTAATATTAAAAGTAGGACAATCATCCCTGATTGTCAAATCATCCCTGATTGTCAAATCATCCCTGATTGTCAAATCATCCCTGATTGTCAAATCATCCCTGATTGAAATTAGTCTATTTTATTATATAAAAACTCATGGAAACCGGCATTCCGTCAAACTCCGTTAAGATATAATAAACGCCGGATGATAAATCGCTTATGTCCAGATTAAATTCATTCGAAGTTATTGCAATATCTTTGCAAAGACTGCCATCCAATGCTAAAATTCTAAAATATTTCGGTAATGATGCAGATAACCTAACTGCAAGTTCACGATTATTACGAACATCAATCGATATTGGAATCATTCTGTTTTCGGTTACATCGGAAGTTTTCGCAAGGAAGAAATAGGCGCCTTTTGCTAATTCGGATACTTGAATTACAACATTGTTCTCATCCAATGTATGCAATAAATTTCCAGGCCAGCAACCGCCCGCACCTTGCGAACCTAATTGGTCTATATCAAAGACTTTGCCGCAATTATTGCATCTTAAATTAGTGCCGCTTTGAGAGTACCCCTTATGATAAGGGTAACATACGTCACAAGCATTGAAACATGATTTGATATCGCCATTCGAAGCTTTTACCAAAATGTATTCCAAATCCTTGTATTGAGAGGGGGATGTTTTGTAAGCATATGAATAATGTTTTGCTGTTGTCGTTACATCCGATGCAGGTTGAGTGGCTACTTGGGCTATTGCTTTATTAGATTGTCCCAAGAGAGTCATTATTAGCAGAACAAAAATGGTTCTGCTAATAGCATTAAATAGAGCATTTTTAGTGTGTATGGTCAAAAATATTTGACCAAATATTGTAGGTGTATCTTTCATTTTATTTTACTCCTAAATTATAAAAAAACTATTATACAATTAACTTATTAAAATAAATAAAATATTTTAATTTTCCAAACAATAAAGTTAGTTTTAATTAAATAATTTTATTTAATACTAAACCCATGTTTTTTTAAATTCTGTTTTGCCACTTCGAGTGTGACCTCTTTTAATTTCATTTCACACAAAGGGCATTTCCCAGGCTTATCCGAAATAACATTCCAATCCATCGGGTCCTGGAATACTTTGCCGTCTTTGTTTTTATCAATTCTTTCCAAATCGACTACGCCCTTCCTGACGATTGAACCCTCCGGGGTTCCCGATTGATTTTGCTTATTGCTTGTTTCACCTAATGATGACTGACTGCTCTTATTCTTTTCGGGTAATGGGTTTAGGGTATTGGGTTTAGGATTAGGAGGATTGGGTTGGGACTCAACCTTAGCATTTAATCCCGCTTCTGTAGGCATACCGGTTTTCAACTGGCTTTCCGAGTCAATCAGATAACCGCCTGTTACTGCTATCTCATCATTCTCATCGATTCCCGACAATAGCTGATATTGTGCATTAATTTTCATTCCGATTTTAACTTCCCTCGGTTCGAAAATTCCATCTCCGGTTTTTAGCCAAACGATATTTTTCTTACCTGTAAATAAAATCGCATCTGCAGGAACGACCAATCCGGTACCAAAGCTGCGTTCGAAAACAGTTTCCCCGAACATTTGAGGTTTCAATTTTCCATTGAAATTCGAGAACTCGCATCTTATTTTTATCGTCCTGGTTTGGGCATTTAATACAGGATAAATATACGTTACTTTGCCGGTAAAAATTTCTCCGGGATAAGACTGAATCGTTAATTTCACCTGACTCCCCAATGATATTGTATTCAAATCCTGCTGATTGATTTCAGCGATATTCCATAGCATGGATAAATCTGCAACATCATAGAGAGTAGTTCCTTCATTGAAGTACATTCCTTCCTGGACTTTCTTCTCTATTACGATGCCGGAAATAGGGGAGTGGTACTTGATTGTTAATTGTGCTTCCTTAGCTTGTTCCAACTCTTTAATTTGAGCTTCCGTAAAACCGAAGAGCTTCAATTTTTTTATAGCCGAATTCAAAGTAGTATTCATCCCACTTCCGGAATTCAAAGCTAAGAGGAAATCGTTTTGAGCCTGAACCAAATCAGGGCTAAATACCTCGAATAAAGGCTGACCGGCATTGATAAAATCACCTGTTTGAGCCACGAGCAGTTTTTCAATCCTGCCGTTGAATTTGGCAGAAATCACTTTCCTGTTTTGGTCGGCAAAGTCAAGGTAGCTATAAGCAGAAATCCTGTTTTTCAATTCTGCCTTTTGGATTCGAACAGTTGAAACATTTGCCAGGACAATTTTATTATCGGTCAGCTTGATCTGATTTTTAAGTTTTTCATCCATAGCGCTTTCATCGTCTGACATTTTGATAAGCTCCATTTCGCAGATGGGGCATACTCCCGGTCTGTCGGATTTTACTTGCGGGTGCATCGTGCATGTCCAGATATCCTTTTTCTCCGGTTTGGAAAGCTCATGCTGACCATCCTTTTTATGAAAATAGGTGTAATAGACAATGAAAGCACCACCGGCTATTAAAATGATAATCAGGGTGATTATTAACAATTTTACTTTTGATTTTTTCATTTATTTCCTTATTATTTTGGTTTCTTACATTAATTTTTTTCATTATATAATTGGAGAAACCCCCTAACCCGGTTATAGAAGTAGAACATAGAAGTAGAACATAGAAGTAGAAAAAAGAATAAGTTCCCCCTTTTTCAAAGGGGGTTAGGGGGTTTTTCCTTATCTTTGTTATTTTCAATTGCTTACTATTCCTATTTTAAGAATTTTCAATATTTATTTATTAACTACTCTGCCGACCATCATTTCAATCTCAGCGATTGCCATTTGTTCGTCGGCTTGTGCCATATAATAATTCATTGATTGCATCAGTAACATTCTGTTTGCATCGATAATCATATTTATACTGGTTTGATTGTTTTGATATTGAGAAATTTGCGAACTTCTTGCCTGCTCGTAAAGTGGGATTACCTTCCCGGAATAAAGTATAATCAGTTCCCGTGACGTTTTCAACTTTAGCAAAGCTGTTTTAAGCATGACATTCATTTCCCTCTGCATATCGTTCTTTTCCGCTTCAATGCTTTGAATATTAGCCAGCAGTTCCTGTTCTTTAGCTTCGTATTTTTCTTTAGTCCAGGGAGCAAATGGCAGTGTAATCGAAGCCATCAGGCTGTATCCGTAATCCGAACTCCCATCCCATTTACCCATGGATGAACCTGATTTAGCGGTCATGAGCATACCCTGAGGCATTCTCATCACCATTGCCTGGAGCATCAGGTCAGGAATTTTGTCCTTGTTATTTGCAATAATCTCGAATTTATTCATTTCTGCCATCGTGTTCATTTTCTTAAGTGATGGATTATTGCCTGCTAAAATATTTTCCAATTCTTCCTGCTTATACTCAATATGAATGTTCGGTAATGCCTTGGATACCGATAATTCCGGCGAATTTAAATCCCTGCCTAACAGCTTATTCATTTTAAATATTTCAGCTTCTTTCTGGTTGGATAAGATTAAAAGCTGGGTTTCATTGAATGCTATTTCGCTTTTAATTGTGAAAATATCAGCCGGAGCGCTTTTATTTATTTCAAAAAGATTCGTCAATGAAGTCAGAAGCTGATTCAGCAATACGATGCCTTCTTGTTGAACCTCGATTTTACGTTCCAACATCCATATATTAAAGAAAATCATTTTAATATTACCTGTCAGATTAACCTTGTAAACATCAATGTTATCCCTGCTGATTTTAATATTTACTTTTTCTGCATCGGTCATAGCGCCGATTTTGCCTCCCAAATGGAACATCTGGGAAAAAGTTATATTCTGCGAAATAGGCTCATTCAGCCAGTTGAGAGTATTGAATGGAACTTGTGATAATTCGAAACCTACGGTCGGAGCAGGATATGAATTTATTGATTTTGCGCGTTCCTCCGATGCTCTTACCTTTAAATCCAAAGACTTTAAATATGGATTATTGACCAGAGCCTCCTTTATTAGTGAATCCACAGATTGGGAAAAGACATTATTGAAACAGAAAAAGCATAAAATAATGAGCAAATTCCTAAAAATAGTTTTAACTTTAAAATTCGTAATTCGTAATTCGTAATTCGTAATTAAAAATTTGTAATTCATAATTGATAATTCATAATTCATAATTTCTATTCCCCTTCCTTCATCCAGCCTGACATTTTGGATAATTCCAGTTTTCCTTTTTTCAGCGCTCTTTCTTTCATAATAACAAAGAGAATAGGAGTTACAACGAGAACATGAATAGCAGAAGTAAGCAAGCCTCCAATCATTGGCGCTGTAAGAGGTTTCATAACATCCGAGCCTGTGCCGGTTGACCACATAACAGGAACTAATCCAACTATAGCAACGAAAACGGTCATAAGTTTCGGTCTCAATCTCAGGACTGAACCTTCTACGGCAGCTTCGTAAATATCTTCTTTTGTAATTTGATGTCTTGCTCCATCCACATGTCCTTTGATTCTTTTGTCTAAAGCTTCGTGAAGGTAAACCACCATCACAACACCGGTTTCAACAGCAACTCCATATAAAGCAATAAAGCCTACCCAAACAGCGACCGAAAAATTATATCCTAAAATATATATCATGTACATTCCACCGATTAATGCAAAAGGAACCGACAGCATTACTACTCCGGCTTCTTTATAATCATGCAAGGTGAAAAAGAGCAGAACATAAATTATAAGAAAAACGATAGGCATGATAATTTCAATAGTTCGTTGAGCACGCACTTTGCTTTCGTATTGTCCGCTCCACAAATATGTATAACCTGTCGGAAGATTCAGACTATCGGTAATAACTTTCTTTGCATCTTCCATGACGCTTCCCATATCCCTTCCGCGGGTATTCATAAACACAATCGAGCGGAGCATAGCGCTTTCGCTGTTTATCATAGGAGCGCCGGTCGATACTGTAATATCTGCTAATTCATATAGCGGCAGGAAAATTTTAGCATTTGTCGATTGCGCTAAAAGACTCGCCGTATTTATATCCGAATTTGATATACTTGAGTTCTGCTCAGATGAACCCGTCATACTGCTCATGGAACCGGCTCCGGATGATTTTTTAGCTCCGCTGCCCATCGAACTCATCGAAGTAGCAGCCATTCCGGATGATGAAGCAACCGGAACAATCAAACTTTTCAAATCTTCTATCGTATTCCGGACATCCCGCTCATATCTCATTCTTACCGGAAACCGCATCCTGCCTTGGAATACTACGCCAATATTCTCTCCGCCGATAGCCGTCTCAATAATATCCTGAACATCGCTGATATTAATTCCATACCGTGCAATAGATTCCGTCTTTAAAGCAATATCGAGATAATATCCGCTTTGTGTTCTTTCAGCTACTACATCGGCAGCGCCATGGACGTTTTGCAGTATTCTTTCAGCTTTTATGGCATAATATTCAAGAGTATCGAGATTGTCGCCGAATATTTTTAATCCGATATCCGTGCGTACTCCGGTTGATAGCATATTTATTCTATTGATTATCGGTTGAGTCCAACCGTTACGAACACCAGGTATTTGCAGCTTCCTGTCCAATTCTGCAACTATATCGTTTTTCTTAACTCCGGGGCGCCATTGATTCTTCGGTTTTAGTAATATTATGGTTTCAATCATGCTAAGTGGTG
Source organism: Ignavibacteria bacterium (assembly GCA_016844745.1). Taxonomy (GTDB): domain Bacteria; phylum Bacteroidota; class Ignavibacteria; order Kapaibacteriales; family UBA2268; genus JAERMQ01. Next base: position 46,053 of record JAERMQ010000018.1, read on the forward strand.
CATTATCCGTTGCAGTCTCGGCTCTGCCTGCCTTGCCAAGCACATGAGAAACTTCGGGAATACTCATAATGATTTTATCCTGAACGAGAAGAATCCTGTTTATCTCGGACATAGAAACGTTTGGCAAGGTAACCGGCATGTAGAGAATAGAGCCTTCATCCAACGGGGGCATAAATTCCGAACCGGTTTTCATTATCATAGGTATTGTTATAAGTAATGCTACAACATTTAGAAAAAGAGTAATTTTTCTATGCTTCAGCACCCAATGAATAACCGGTTCATAGATTTTGATAAAGAACCTTGTTATTGGATTCTTCATTTCGGGGCGGAATTTACCTCTCATCAATAGTGTCATCAGCACCGGAATCAGTGTAATTAACACAATCGCTGATGCAGCCAGGGTGAAAGTTTTTGTATAAGCAAGGGGTTTAAATAGTTTTCCTTCTTGTCCGGTTAGAAAAAAGACCGGCAGAAATGAAACCAATATAATGAGTTCGGAGAAGAATATTGCCCTGCCGACCTGTTTGGCAGACATAATCGAGATTTTTGTATATTCCTCGCTTGTCAGATGTTCTTTTTGAGTTAATGCATGAGCTATATTCCGGTAGGCATTCTCGACCATGACAATCGAAGCATCGACTATTACTCCTATCGCCAGAATTATACCTCCCAAACTCATAATATTAGAAGTAACATTGAAGAGATGCATCAGGATAAAGGCTAATAAAACCGAAATGGGTATTTCGATAATTATACGTAAAATACTTCTGAAATGAAGAAGGAATAAAGCTACCATAATAGAAACAACGAGCGCTGCTTCCAATAATGCCTGCTCCAGAGTACCAACTGCTTCTTTGATTAAAGTGCTTCTGTCATAAGAAGGGATGATATCCACGCCGGGGGGTAATCCCGGTTTTATTTCATTAATTCTTGATTTTACATCATCGATTACCTTACTTGCATTCTCTCCCTGCCTCATAACGACGATACCTCCGACAACTTGTCCTTTGCCGTTTTTTTCGAGAGAACCGCGCCTGATATCGCCGCCTAATTGTACTTTCGCAATATCTTTCAGCAGTACCGGAATTCCGTTCGGACCGGCTTTGATTGCAGCATTTTCCAAACTTTCTTTGTCCTGAATATATCCTTGCCCTCTTACGAAATACTCTGCATCATTCAATTCCAATAATTTCCCGCCAACCTCATTATTGCTTCGCTGAATTGTATTGACAACATCGGAGGTCGAAACGTTGTAGCTTCTTAGCTTTGAAGGGTCGATATCAACCTGATATTGCCTTACGTAACCTCCTATGCTTGCTATTTCGGAAACTCCCGGAACGGATACTAATTTATATCTAATAAACCAATCCTGTAGAGTCCTCAATGTACCTAAATCATATCCTTTGCCTTCGACAGTGTACCAGTAAACATGCCCAACACCGGTTCCGTCCGGTCCTAAAACAGGAGTTACTCCGTTCGGGAGCGAAGATGAGATTGTTGCCAATCTTTCCAGCACTCTCGTTCTGGCAAAGTATATATCAACATTATCTTCAAAAATTACGAAAATAAAAGACATCCCGAACATTGAAGAAGCCCTGACTGCCTTCACACCGGGCAATCCCTGCAAATTGGTAACTAAGGGATAAGTAACTTGCTGTTCGATTATGTCGGGCGACCTTCCCATCCATTCTGTAAATATTATTACCTGATTCTCCGATAGGTCAGGAATTGCATCGATTGGGAGCGTCGCTACCGAATATATGCCAATACCTGTTACAACGACATATAATAACAGGACAATGAATCTATTCTGAGCGCTCCATTCGATTAATTTTTCAATCATTTTTAACTTTCAATTTATTTTCCATTTTATTTCAACAAGAGATTCAAAAGCATTAAATTGAGTTCTTATTTATTTTGAATCAGTTTCCTATAAAATCAAATATATAGATTCATAAACAATATCAGCAGACAACAAATTTTGAATTTATAGAACTAAATAATTTACCAATTACTTATTTAACATCAATATCATTTTCTTTTAAATTTTTTATTGCCGCTAAATTCTTCACTTTTTCTAATTCCATACTACAAATAGGACAATTTCCGGGTTTGTCTGAAATTACATTCCAGTGCATCTGGTCTTGATAAACATACCCATCCTTATTAGTGTCAATTGCATAGACATCAATTTTTCCTTTTTTGATTAAGGTTGTATCTCCTTCTTTAGCGTCTTTCAGACTATGGTCCGAATGGTCTGAACTCCCGGAGTGACCTGAGTGGTTTCCATGACCTTTCATACTACAGCACTGAGAATTCAGGCTTGAAATTGATAATGCAAAGATAATGATTATTCCTGCTATCAAAGGAATAATAACTTGTTTGAAATCTACTTTGAGCATTTTGAAATCCTTTTTATTTGTTGATAAATATTTGCTTTTCTATCGAAATTGTTGGCGTTTTTAAAATAAGAAAATAAACACCTGACGCTAATTCAGAACCATCGAATATAAGAAGATGCTTTCCTTCAATTTGAAGTTCATTAATTAATGATTTGACTAATAATCCTTTCATATCGAAAACATTGATAATTACATTCTCACTCACTGGTAAATAATATTTTATCTCTGTATTTGATATAAAAGGATTTGGATTTGCTTGTAATGTTAAACCAATAATACCAGAAGCATCATTAACATCGGCTATCGACTTTACCTGAATTTCGATAGGAACTGTTACCGGACCGTGATGTGGGTCGGTAACAATAATATTGGACTTATAAGTACCGGATGAAAGTATAGTTGCATCAATCTTTAATACAATAAAAGCAGTGTCATTTATGTTAAGATTGCCGGAGACAGAGTTAAAACTAATCCAACTTTCGGAAGCGCTGATTTTATAACCCAAATTACCTGAAGGTCCCTGATTTGTTATATGAAAAATCATTGAGCTTTTTTGACCCGCAGGAACCGGAATCACTAACTGGTTCGGATGTACGTTCAAACTTGCGAATGCACTTGTTGAGAATAATACAGTAAGTATAATAATTCCCATAAATTTAGCTGACGTCATAATTCTCCTGTTTTTATTTAAACATATCTACTTTATTATTTTTCTATTCGATTTTTAAGGGTAAATACATAGATACTTCTGCTCCTGATTCAATGTTCTTAGCTTCGACTTTCCCATTATGATATTCCATAATTAATCCTACTATAGCCAGGGAAAGTCCTAATCCCTCAGTATGGTGAAGAATATCATTAACTGTAAATAACTCAAATATCTGAGGTAAAACTTCTTCTGAGAAACCATTTCCTTTATCCTGAAAACAGAGAATAAAGTAATTACCTTCAATAGTTAAAATCACTTTAATTTCACTTCCTTTGTCTGAAAATTTAATAGCATTATTCAAAATACTTTCAATTGAAAAAGCAATCAGGTTTTCATCTATTTCAACATAAATATTTTCAGCGATAAAATTTTTAGAGATATTTAAAATATTCGAACCATCCAACTCATTGAAATGTATAGTAACGTTATTAACAAAATCATCAAGATTAATTTTAACGGGTGATAAATTATGTTCCCTGAGTTTTAGTTTAGTAACCATAAGTGCTGTCTCTGAAAATTTGTTTAATCTTTTTGCCGAGTCAAATAAATGCTGTGCAATTTCTTTATTATTTGTATTTTCAAGTTCAGTTAGAAGTATATTTGCGAGCCCCATAATACCATTAAGTGGTGTTTTTAATTCATGAGAAATTAAACTTAATATATCGCTTTTTGATTTACTTAGATGTTCAAGTTTCAAATTCGCATTAGTTAATGCTTCCGTTCTATCAATTACTTTTTGTTCGAGTGTTTTATTAAGTTCATTTAATGTATTTTCCGATGATTTTAATTTATATTGCGTTCTATATAAAAATACCATACTGAATAAAAAAGAAATAATCAGAATATATAGTATTCTATGATAAATTAGCATTTCAGGTATATTAAAAATTAATAAATCCAAGAAATTCATGTTTTGTGACATTTTGTCCTCAACCATCATCGGTTCAAGGATTGTTGCTAAAATCCAAACTATAGCCGAAACTAAAAGAATGATGGCTATCGTATTTTCTCTTATTTTTTTAAATTTCATTTTATTTCCTTTTCCTTGAGTTAAGCGTTTTTCTTGAAGTTCCACCTTGAATCTTCACATATTTCAAGAGTTCCTCTTATCTCAAGGATATATAAACCTGTTGGGTACAAACCGATAAGCAAGTTTATTTAAACAATTATACCAATTGATATTGTAACATCATGCCATCATCCTCGTGTTCAAGATTGTGGCAATGAAAAACAAATACACCTTTTAATGTTGCAAATGAGATAATGATTTTTACTGTTTCACGAGGCAAAACTAAAACGGTATCCTTAAAACCGTTTTCTGAAGCGGTCAACTGTCCCCTTCCTCCGGTTCTTTCCAACACCTGGAAATTCACTCCGTGCAAATGCATAGGATGAGGTTCATCGCCCTGTGAATTATCAAATACCCATATCTCTGTTGTATTTGCAGAAACAGTTTCATCTATCCTGTTTTTATCATATATTTTATTATTGATTCTATGAATACCTGTCATATTCATGCCACCGGTCATTTGCGGGGCATTAATAATAAAATTTCTTGTCTTTGAAGATGATGAAGGTAAAATAGCATTGACAGAAGAAAGCGAAGTCGGTACTTTAAAACTATCACTTACGATTTGTGATACTTTAAACTTCATAATCTTAAACGTTTGTTTACCTTGAGCGCTACCACCGTTATCAAATATCCTGTTTTCCAAAAATATCTCTGTACCAGAGGTCAAGCCGGCAAAGTTTACCAGCACATCTAATCTTTCTCCGGGAGCTAATAAAATACTTTTTACGGCTATAGGATTTCTTAACAGACCGCCATCATTTCCGATAATTATCATATCAGCATTATTACTTAAAGCAAGATTATAAATACGGGCATTTGAACCGTTTAATATTCTCAAGCGGTAAAATCTTGTTTCTACTTCACAATAAGGTGAGGCTTCTCCATTTACAATAATTGTTTCACCCATATAACCCGACATTATTTCTCCCATAGAAGGATTATATGTAATACCTGATGCTGTAAGCCGCTTGTCCTGTATTACCAAAGGAATTTCATAATTACCTGACGGCAGATTTAAAGCAGCTTCTTCTGCATCGTTAATGATAAATAAACCTGCTAATCCCTGAAAAGCCTGTCTTGCAGTTGCTCCATCCGGGTGCGGATGATACCAGCATAGTCCTGCTCTTTGATTAATTATGAATTGGTAATTAAAACTACCTCCGGGATTTATAACAGCTTCCGGATGTCCATCCATATTGGCAGGAATTTTTAATCCATGCCAGTGGATATTACTTTTTTCAGAAAGATTATTCTGAAAATTGATATTGGCATTAATTCCATTATTAACACGAATTGTAGGTCCCAATATACCGTTTGCCTGGTAACCAAATACTGATTTATTGCTGCCATTAATATTTGCAGTTGTTGCCTGGGCTGTTAATGTTGTATTACCTGTTACTGTGTTTGGAATGGGGAGTAGCCTGCTGAAATTCCCTTCTGTTACAGGAACCGGTTGACTCCCCATATTCATATCACCGTTGTTCATCACGTTGCCGCATGATTCTAAAAAAGTGAACATAGAACTACCCACTAATACACTGCCTGCTCCCAGACCTGTGTTTTTTATAAATTCTCTTCGTTTCATATATATATTTTTATAGTGAATAATAAGTAATTAATCATTGTCCCAATTATAGATACTAATGAAATACGCAATTATGGAATTAATATCCCTGCGCGTCAAATGGTATTCCCAGGAAGGCATCAATAGAGGCGGTGTAAAGGACTTAGAGTCTGCTTTTTGAACAACGGGCGCACCATTCAATATTTTTTGGGTGATTGAATTATATTGAGCATAAAACCTGCTGAAACTGGGGAAGGGGGGAGAATCGTTCAGCTTATCAAGGTCTACACCCCGCTCCAACAACTTGATTAAGCTGTCCGCTTCTTTCTTTTCCCCAATTTTAAGTTTTTTTGCTAACGTAATTAAATCAGGTATGGTTCTATTGACGTAATTCGGATTAAATACGCCACCGATACCGGATTGTCCATGGCATGTAAAGCATCCCTTATCAATGAAAAGAAGCTGCCCGCGCTTTATGAAAGAAATCGATGAACCCGCAGCTAATGCCGGATTAGGTGCGCAACAATCAGCACGAACAGTATCTGTAGATAACTTCTTAGCCAATTCTGTATTTTTTATTTGCTCATGGCTCAATACGACTATATTCCCCCGCATATAATTGTGGCAATGTCCACAAAATGTAGTGCAGTAATATTCAAATTTACCGGTTACTTTCGGTGTAAATGGAACATCATAGTAGTGACCTGCTTCCACAACGATAGGTCCAAAGCCTATTTCCGGTGCATAAAAAGTATGTGTTACGTCGGCGCTTGTAAATCTGAAAATTACTTCTTCATCTTGTGTAAGAACTATATTGGCTCTTTTAAAAGTTTGACTCCCATTATTAGTGGCTGTGACTAAATCTTCAGTCCAGATTCCTTGCGAAGCTAAACCGGTAAGATGTATAACTCTTTTCTTAGTAAGGTTCATCCATGGAGCATTTAATGAAATAGCTAATGGCGTTCCAATCAGAATAATTATTACGACAGCGCCGGCAAATATTTCTTTGAACTTGTTTTTCATTATTATTTCCTTTATCCAATAAAAAATATTAAAAACGCCATTGTCACAAGCAAGGCAAAACCAGCCATAGGAATTAACCCCATGAGCGCTGCCTTATCTGTTTTATATAATCTAAAGCTAACAAAATAACCACGTGAAATAGCATAGCCTAATCCAACCACCAATAAAATTAACTGGACATAGCCTAAATATTCCGGCAGGAGAGGCTGCCACTTGAAATCCGCTGTTCCGAATAGATTCCATCCCCATCCGAGAGGGTCGGAAATTACAGAAATGATATATGAACCGTTTATGAACATCAAAGGAAAACTAAATGCTATCCATGCTAAAAGCCCCAGCGGTACCAAAATATATGAAAAACCTTTAAATATTTCCCTTACAGTTACCGAATCAACACCAGACATTCGTTTTGACAGATATGAGAACAGATAGAATACTCCCGGAACAATAATCAAAGCCGAAGACCATAATATTCCGGCATAAATGAAAAAGCCGCCCCATAAGCCTGATTCCGATGCATTAGCCCAATCTTTAACCGTTCCGTTTGTCCCCAATAGTATTACCGAATATGCCATAGCCAATGCAAGCATGATAAATCCTTTAAAGGACTCGTCGAGGCTTTTGATTTTCGTTTCGGATGCAAATGGTCGAACATTCAGAGCTATGTTATCATTCTTACATGATTTGACGCACTCCATGCACAAACCGCAATAATTATTACGTTCCATATTTCCTATGTATTCGAACCACGGGCAAGCCCATCCATCCTCATTTCCGCGAATACATCCCTTATCTTTGCATTTTTTGCAAACATCTTTATCGCCGCTTCGCAATTCCATAGTCGATGCCATTGAATACAGGCTCAGAAATCCGCTTACCGGGCAAACATAACTGCAAAATACACGCTGCCGCCAAACTATTGCTAATAAAGTACCTAAAAGCAGCATAGTTCCAAGCACTACTGAAGTAACAAAGGGACGAGTGACCAATACTGCGCTGAATGTGCATAATGTCAAGAAGCCAATATTTTGAATCCATATATTCGAAAGAAATTTAGGCCATTTCAGGTTAAATCCGAACATTTTGTTTCTTAAATTAAAAGTCTTGCCAATCCTCACCATGATTAATGCCATTCGCTGAAATAATTCGCCGAAGAATGGCAGCGGGCATACGGTACACCAGATACGTGATGCAAAGGGAACCATTATTGCTATTAACAAAAACCACCACAAAATCCAAATAAATACAATAGCGATATTTCTATTTCCAACAGGTGTGCCTATTAATCCAGCTATGATTATTACATAAAACACCAATAAATTCGGCAGGATAACTAAGAACTGGAAAGATCTTGCTTTCAATATTCTCTTAAGCAACGGACTTTTTTTCAATAAATCATGTTTATTGAATGAATGCTCCTGTTCCGGCAATTTTATTTCAACTGACGGTTGCTTTTCTATTTTATCATCATATATGTACATAGGCTTATTTACTTTTTATTTCTAAAGTGGTAATTTTTTTTAAAAACCCTCACCCTAACCCTCTCCCAGAGTGAGAGGGAATTATAAATTATTTTCCCTCTCCCTTTGGGAGAGGGTTAGGGTGAGGGTTCTATATTTAAATTGATTCCTTTTCATGTTCTTGATTTCTTTGTTCTAAAATAAATCATACCTAACATTCCCAAAGCAAAACCAACCGTAGCGCCTAATCCTGCATTAAATAAAATATTCGGATTAACCAGCATTTCTCCCTGCATGAATGGGTGCATCGTACCGCAAGTGTGAGAGCAGCGGTAACGGAATTTGCCTCTTTTATTTGCTATGATAACTATTTCGCTTGTGTCCTTCCAATTGAATCCTTCTGATGGGTGTCGTATTTTAAAGGTTTTAAGATTGGCCGGAATTTCGGCATCCAAATCGTATCCTTCCAAATAGAAGCCATGCATAACATCCAAAGAAACTAATCTAATGTGCAAAGTATCGCCATGATTAACTTCGAATCTGTCCGGCTCGTAAGAGTATTGACGTGCTTTGACGACGATATCCCTTCTTATGGGTTTTGACGAACCACCACCGGAGACAAACCCGACAACACTTCCGAATATTGTTATTAGCAGAGGCAGAACTATATATTTTGATTTCATACTCTATTCTATTATTTTTTGAATTTCAATTTTCTACTTCGCCAATTTAAATACTACATCAACCTTAGCGCCAGATACAGTAATTTCCTGAGCCGGACCCTTCAATTTCTCGTTCCATACTTTTAGGGTATATTTACCAGCAGGTACGTTTTTAATTGAAAAATTCCCATCCTTATCAGTTGATGAAAAATATGGATTCTGCAATACGACAACGTAAGCCTCCATTTCAGGATGCACATTACACAGAATAACACTTCTGCAGCCTGTTTGCGAAAATTTATGAGAACGGATTTCTCCCTTTTTCCATGAACCGAGATTGAATTTGTCTGCACAGGCATCCGGTGAAAAAACGTTATGCAGAACATCGTCGTTATTTAAAAAATTGACTGTGGTACCAACCAGCACCGGCATCACTCTTGGAGTGAAGACCAGACTTTTTTGGTTCATTTCGGGATTCTTTGCGGGGGGCTTAAAATTGCCGTCTGCCTTCTCGATATAAACCACGCAATAGGCTTTATATTTTGTTTTATTAGCATCCGTTTCGATGTGTCCTTTGATTTCACCGGCATACATATTAATGTATGCCGATAAAAACAAAAGAAGAATAATTTTATTTAAAATTCTGTTTTTCATTATTCACCAAATAATTATTGAATAGTTATCGTAAAATCTTTCATACCCATTTCACCGGCGTGGTTATAGTTACATGCGAGTTTATACGTACCCATTTCCTTAAAGGTGTATTCGCATTTAAATACTCCTATCGCTTGTTTGGTTGCCGTCAATTTTATTGGTGATTCAGTGCCTTTTGTTACTGTAACATCAACATCGGTAACATCAGCAGGAACCATATTATCCATAATTTCAAAAACAAATGTTGTAGGAATGTTGGGGACTATCGGATTTGGAGTATAAGTCATCGTGACTTCTGTTGCATGGTCATTATCGGTACTATGGGATGTTTCGCCACATGATGTCAGGGTTATTGAAAACAGAATAACAAATGTTATTCCGATGGCTGAATTGATTGATATTTTCATGGTTTTTCCTTTAATATTAAAAAAGTTATTTAAATTTTTATACCCTCGTGTCAAGAGTTTCTCTTGACATCCTTTTTTCGAGTCAAGAGGAACTCTTGACTCGAGGTTTCCATTTATAATGCGAAATCAAGTCCTATAAACAAATTAAACATGTCGGTTTTATTTGGATTAATTACAGTTTCTGCTTTTATTTTTACATTAGCTACGAGAAGCGAACTTATATGTACCACTATTTGCTTCCCAGAAGGGAGAGTTTTCAGATTCGCCTGCTCGTAACGGACAATTCCTGCAAGCCACGGATAGAACATATATTGCGCTTCACCGAAAAACAAATTGTATTTCTGGGCATCTGCAGCGCCATCCGAGCCAAGTAATATTCCTCCGGTTACGCGCAGGCTACCCATAATAAAACTAATATCACTGCCTGCCCGGTAGAAATCATAATCTTCATTTGCAGATAATGTACCAATACCCTTATATCCGAAAGCGCCTAATGAGAAGGATGTTTCTTTCGAATTATCAAATTTTTCCGCCGATGTAGTGTCATTTGTGGAAGTTCCGTCGAAAGCCAAGCCACCGAATTTATATGCTAATCTGCCATAAAAATCCCTGCTTGAATTCCTATCTGCAGCAACACTATTTCCGTTTACTACACCAATAACGTAACGAAGCCGGCTATGTAAAACACCGCTGACCTCCGCTCCCAATTGAAACTGCTCGATTCCGAATGTTCCGGTGCCATGAGCATGTCCCGCAACAAATTTATCTCCCATCGATGGGGAGTATGTATTCATCGCATAGGCAGCCTCTGTTAAACTACGGTGAAATGTAGCGAATGGGACTATTTCAGGGATAAACTGACCCACTTTCAGATATAGGGCTTTCTCCGGCAGCCAGTCTGTCAATAGGTTATCGAACTTCATAAAGAAATTATCAATACTGCCGGTCTCGCCGTTTTCGAATAGATGAGCTCCAATCCAAAATGATAAATCCTTACCTAATACGCCAGCGGCTAAAATTTGTAGAGCAGGCATACCGAATTGGGATGTAGTTTGACCGGACGAATCATCAGTAGATACTGTGAATGCCGACCTTCCACGAAGTGAGAAAGGAGCTGTGCCGGGGATTGAATTTGGCCAGACCGCATCGGGCCACACTCTTTTATATGCTTCCGCACCCATTGGAACAGGTTTTTCTTTGACATTTTCTTCATCGTCAACCGGAAATTGATAACCGTTAATCCTGAAGGATTCGCCAAAGGAATTCAATTGCGGATATACTGTATGGCAGGTAACACAGCTTGTCTGGTATTTTCGTGCAAAGGCCGGATTTGCATAAGAAGTTTGATTAATCAGTAAAGTCCAGATTAATACAACAAACGCTGCAATAATTATTTTTTTCATATATATTCTCTGCTTTATATTAATTATTTTTACTTCCCTGATTTCTCCAGGCTTTTATTTTTGCAATATCACAATCATCGCTGATATAATTACTCATATTGCCAAATCTGATGCTGTTATAAAGTTTACCGGATACCGAATTGATTTTGATATTCTCATAACCATCAAGATTAACACCTCCGTATTGACTGGTATTGTTGTGGCAAGTTTTACATCTTTCATCTATGATTGGTTTGATAAAATCCTTAAAGGAAACTTTGTTAGTATCACAAGATAGTTTAATCTCCGGAGCTATACCTACGGCATATTGGTCGTTTTCGCAGGATAGTAATCCGACAACAATGATTAATAGGAGCCAAACAAATCCTCTAAAAGGAATAGTAATTATTCCATGAAATGGTATTTTCATGACTTTGTCCTCAAATTTAATAATTATTTTAAAGGTTTTTACCTTGTGTCAAGAGTTCCTCTTGACACTTATTGATTAGTCAAGAGCAGCACTTAACTCGATGATAACAGGTAAATCGCCCTACATTAAGGTTTTATTTTTAAAAGGATATTTTGCTAAGAATTTTAGCAATAGATATTTGAAGGGATGTCGCTATCGCTCCCTTCGTCGGAGGTAAAATGAATGAAGGATATTATGCCTGATATTGGTTCTTTAAGTGGGTATTGAACCTTCTTAAAGGCAATATTAACAGGTTTATAATTATATAATAAATGAGAGAGAACAAAATCGGAATAGGAAAAATGATTAGAAGAAATCAGTTTAAAATGAGATATTGAATTAAATGATGATTTGATTTTGAATTTAAGAAAGGAATCTTTGCAACATGTAGAATTGTCCTTACCAAAATTAATACTTTTGGAACAACTTGATTTTTTAGAAATATTATCTTTTTTAATCAATTTGGATTTTTTCTTTATACATGAACCACAATTAAACATGGATTTCTTTCCTGTTTTAGATTTTGAATATTGGGAACTGCTGCCGGATTTTTTTGATTGTTCAATTATACGATGTGAACTGCAACATGAATATTCATTATTCTTATGGGAATCAAAAAAAGATATATGCGTTGTTCCATTATGCTTGCATTGGTGTATGGAAACATTCACGCCCAGAGCCGATATTGGAAATATCGCCATTAAAAACGCTGCTGTTATATATCTTATTTTTCTTATCATACCAAACAAATAACTTTTTTCGTTTACCTTAAACGTCCAAATTTAAGAATTATTTTATTGAGTTCCACAAAAAATATAAATACTTTTAGATTATACAAATTTGTTGTTGTTACTACTAAAAATTCATTTTAATATTGAATCCTATTTCATTGCTTATATAATTGAAAATACTACTATTTGATGAATTATCAAGATATTGATAATTTAAAGACAGTTTTGTGGCGGTGAAAACAAGAAATTGATTATTAAAAACCTTTTCGATATTTAATCCAAAACCATAACTGTTATCTTGCATTTTAACAACATCATTATCATAGCTGAAATCAAAATTGTAGTTATAATTTTTATCAAAATAAAATCCGCTCAATTGTACTTTATACTCATTATCAAAAAAATGAGTCAGTGTAGCAATGGTTTCCCTGCTTTCGTAACTATATGGGTCATCATAAATTTCTTTGTCGAATATTAAGTTTGGATTAAAAGCTGCTTTGATTGCGTTTGAAGAACCTATATTCCAGCTTTGAGAATACATAAGACTTAATCCGGTTTTATCAGCCAAAGATTGTCCGACTTTAATATTTGCTGTAAGCTGACTGGCAGTCTCAGACTGATTTTTAGAAAATTTCTGATTGGAAAAAGAAAATAATTTTCCGGTATAGTTCTTATAACCGAGATTAAGTTCGGAATTAATGCTTGTATTAGTTTCTAAGAATTGTTGAAATCCAATAAATGCAACCTGGTCGGAAAATGACAGACTTTGAGAATAATAATAATTCTTGTAAATCCCTCTGTAACCAATTCTCCCAATTGAAGATTCTGAAAAATTATTTGAAAGTGTGCTCAAAACAGATAATGAGAAATTGTTGTATCCGGTCAGGTCACCGGAATTCAAACCAATCCCTAAATATGGTAAGAAACTGAGATTCATCGTACCATCCTTATCCAAATCGGTGGTATATGCAAATTGAAAGAAATTATCAGAAACAGATGAATTTGATAATTGAGGAAGAAGTGAATAATTCCCCATAAAATTAAAACCAAAGTCAGAACCTGATATATTATTCGATAATTTAATATTGATGGAATGATTTGTCAACGGATTAGAGCCGGCAAAATGAAACGGATTCTCAATATAACTGTTATTAAGACTTACAGAGCCTTTGATTTCGGCATTTGCGCGAATACTAATAAAAACAATTGTGAAAATGACAATTAAATAATTTATTTTCTTTTTCATGATTACACCAAAAAAAATAATTTTATAAAAAGAACACCGGATGAGGCAATACTCATCCGATGTTTTGTGAATATTACTTTCCCTGAACTGTTGGCAAAGTCATTGTAGTTCTTTGTTTTGGATTATCGCAAACCCCGTCTCCATCAGCATCGATAAAGTTTGGTTTATTATTACCCTGATTTCTCATTCCTGAACCGGTTGTTCCTGTTGTAAAATTATCGCAAACACCATCACCATCGGCATCGATGAAATTTGGTTTATTTTTACCCTGATTTCTCATTCCTGCACCTGTTTTCCCGGTTGCATTATTATCGCAAATCCCATCACCATTTGCATCGATGAAATTTTTACCGTTCATCCCATTTCTACCCAAACCGGCTCCTGCGGTACCTGTTGGATTGTTATCGCAGATTCCGTCTCCATTTGCATCGATGAACCTCGCTCCTTTAGAAGCAGCCATTTTACCCTTTCCATGTGGCTGGGCAATTGATATTGAATTCGATATTACCATTGTTACAACAAACAATGCAATTATTCCAATTAATTTCTTCATTTTAAAATTCCTTTAAATGTTATAAAAATTTATTTCAAATTATGGCGCCAAGTAAATTATACACATGAACTGTGCCAAAGATGTAAATAATTGCATTATAAGGAATTAACGAAATTTTTTGAAATTGATAAATATTGAAAAACGACAATTTTGTCGTTAAATAAAGCAAATTTGTTGTAAATATTAAATTTATTTTCAGGAGAAAAGAATTAAGCCTTATTTCAGTATCTCAAACCAATTTTCTGGTCGTTCGACTGATGCTTCAATAGCCTTTTTTAATTTATCCTTGAATTTCCAGCATGTCATCTGCCGCAGTGAAAGCCGTCTTGCAAACTCATAAGAAGAAATTTCTGAATCCGAAGTATTTAAATATTTTTAAAAAATTCTATTTCCTGAAATAATTTGTCTTAAAATACAGAACAAATGAAGATATGAAAAATGTTAGTATAAAGATTGAAATAAGAATCAGAATATCAATCTCAAGGACAAAAGGAAAATATCCATGCTGCAGCAGCTTTCCGGATTTATCAAAAGTGGGGAAGTAGCAAGGATAAATCATATTGTAATAGGGGACAATAAACTTATGAAATGGGGATTCAAAATCGACGGTTTTTGAAACCAGATTTACCATAGATTCCAATGACCATCGAGATATCGTACAATCCGATATAACCCTCAGGAAATGGTTCATTGAACCAATATGCTTAAAAATACCGGCAAAGATTATCTGAGGAATTAAAATTAATGGTAAAAAAGAAATTGCAAATTCAATACTGCTTGCTAAAGAAGAAATACAAAGCCCTATTCCTCCTGCTATAACTGATGTAAGGAGAAGAATTAAAAAAATATAAATAATATCAGCGGGAAGCATTGGAATAAATAAAAAAAGAACAATTAAAAAAGTTATGATTTGCAGAACCGAAATAATGACTAATGAAACAAATTTCGAGCTTATATAATTCATAACCTTGAGTGTATATCTATGTTCCCTGATGAAAATAGCTCTTTCAATCACAACATCTTTTACAGAGTTAGTCATACCTATCCAAATAAAAGATAAAATCATAATAAACAAAAGGTAGAGCAATTTCTGGGCATGCTCTTTATAACCTGTATCTCCGGTGAAGATGATTTTTTTCTGATATGAACCATCGAACCATGAGTATTTCTTATTCTCGACTGTATATTGATATTTTTTAATTTGATTGAAAAATTTATTTTTATCAAATATAGGATTCGTGAAAGCCAGCACCGAAGACTTTCCGAATAATTTGTATTGCCTGAATAATGAGTCATCCTCTTGAGATTTTTTTCTTCTGTCAGGGAGTATTTTTTCCGTCCATAATTTTACTTTCTGGGAATCTTCCAGGGCGTTCCAATCATTGACCGAAACTTGCTTATCGGGGTAATTCAAAATATAATAGAAGCTATTTGTTTTGTTTTGCGGGGAAAGTTTCATTAAATCAATTAACTTTTCCTTGCCAAGTTGCTTCTCGGAGATTACTAATTTATAATTTCCTGCTTTGATTGGAAAGTAGAGTTCATTGCCTGATTCCAGTTCCTGTTTGGATATTTGATAAGGTCCGATAACAGAATAATAATTTGAGTCGGGATTGTCGGTCGCCGAAGATTGAGAATATAAAAACAGGGTTTTTGAAGTCAGGTTCCCGATTTTAATATCTTTGCTGAAAGGCGGCAGATACCTTGAGGTTGATGGTCTGGAATAATTTTCAAGTCTTACAAATTCTTCTTCCGGCTTAAGGTCGGCGAACCGGCTGCCGTCCTGAATAATTCCGGAAAAAATCATACCTAAGAATAGAGCTATAATTGGAGCCTGAAATATCAACAGGAATAATGTAATGATATTATTGAATTTCAACTTAAAATTTCTGAAAATCAAAGTTTTAATTTGGGTAATATTCGAAAATTTTTCAAAAACCGGTTTTACGATTTGAGCCGCTAAATTTGCAATCGATTGAGCTAATTTCTGGTGCGGATGATGAATATAAAACTCATAAGATTCGGATTCAAGGTACTGTTTTTTCCAATATTCCGGTGGCTGCGATTCCAATGCTTCCAAAATATAAACAGCAGGATTCATATTTGCATCATATTTAATATTGGAATTTTTTTCAAAAAAATCTACCGAACGTTTCACAGAGCCAAAATATGCAATTTCACCTTTTTTTGTCAGGATTAGTATTTTATGGAATTTGCTGAAGATTTTTTTCGAAGGTTGGTGTATAGTTAAAAAAATTGTATTCCCTACATTACTGATTTTAGTAAGCAGATTGATTAACTTTTCGGAATCGGCAGAAGAAAGTCCGGAAGTAGGTTCGTCTAAAAATAAAATCGATGGGTCGCTCAATAGCTCTATAGCCAAGTTCACTCTTTTTCTTTGACCGCCCGATAAAGCCCCCCGCTTATTCATATCGCCAATTTTTTTATTTTTTATTTGAAATGAATAAGTGCCGTCTTCGTGCAATTCAGAGAGGTCAAGGCTGATTAGAACATTATCGATAACAGATTCAATATTATGGGTAGTCAGGTGTGGTAATCTTAGTTTAGCAGCATATATCAGGCACTGTTCAACAGTTAAATCAGGAAAGAGGATATCGTCCTGAGGCAGATAGGCGGTCGAAAACCTGAAATGGTAGGGATTTTTTGTAATATTGATGTTATTATACAATAAATTCCCACTAATAGATTTATCATTGATTTTATCCACACCTGATAGAATTTTCAACAAAGTTGATTTGCCTGCTCCACTTGGACCCATTATTCCAACTATTTCTCCTGCGCCGACAGAGAGCGAAATATTATTTAATAATGGAATCGTATGCCATGAAAAAGGAAATTTGAAATTTTTGATTTTCTTTGAAATATTTAATGCGTCTAACCTGATTTTTCCTTTTATGTGTTGAATATGGATTATCGCTTTTTCTTCTTTAAGATTGATGGTCAAAATAAAATCACCGAATATCACCGGTTGATTGTAAGAAATCTCGGCTTCCTTTATTTTTTTATTATCAAGGAAAGTTCCGTAATAAGAATCGCAATCTTCAATACGAAAATTATCGTTATCGAGTTTTCTTATTTGAATATGTTTGTAAGAAATTTTTTCACTAATCAGCACAATATCACAATTGGACTGCCCGATAGTTACTTCTTCTTTGCTGAAATCATCGAAAACAAATTCAAGTGGAAATTTCTCAGTTACAAAAAAAGTGTCGTTATCTTTAAGGAAATCCGGAATAAGGCTTAAATCTAATTTCACATCTTCGATAACTATACTGTCGTTTTCATCTATTAATTTATAATCACCTAAGGAAAGTTTGAATCCGTTGATAAATATTGGAACTGGGCTTCTATAACTATTGACAAACCGGGGATAGCTACAGAAAAAATTCCCTTTGCAATTAATAATAGATGCATAAATTTCTTTTTTATTTAGTTCGGGAAGAATAATTTCGGAATCCTGGGAATTACCAACTTTGAATTCTTCCGATATATCGAAATCAATTATTAAATTGATTTTAACATCTAAATTAAAAAGAGGAGCAATTTTAGGATGATTAAAGTCTAAAATGATATCTTTTATTTTGACCCAATCGGCAATAGAAATGATTTCCTTTTTAGTAACAATCCTTCTATTGGTTTCAATATCATGGGAATTTTCGTCTAAATTAATAAGTTCATATTGTTGACTTTCAGGGTTATACGTTATAACGGCAGCAAATTCGGGGATATCCTGCCTGTTAATTTTAATATTACAATAACCTGAACTTCCAATCCAGGTGGTAAAAGTCTCATTGAAATATTGCAGTTTACAATGAGGACATTTTTTACTTACGATATGCTCAATTGTTTCATGGCATTTCGGACAAACAAACATAGACCTCTTTTGTTATTTAACCTTTAATCACAATCAACTTTTGTATAATTTTTTATAATCTCATCAATACCCAGTTCCATAAATCCTTCCGGTTTTTTCTTATCTATATATTCATAATCAAATTTCAAGTTGATTTTGACAGTATTGGGCAGGTCTGAATGTGAAAAAATTAGCTTAAATCCGCTTCTTTTAGCAAGGTCATTATCAATAATAATATTTCCTTTGAGGACTAATACACCTCCTAAAGTTTCTATAGTACCCTCGAGTACTTTAGGTTCGCTTGTGACACCGAAGGATACTATGTCCATCCCTTTTTCTTTATAAGTTTTCAGTTTTTTCAAGGCAAATTTGATATTCTGGTATTTCTTTTCAACAACTCCTGATTTCAGGATTTTCGCATAACCCCTTAATACCATTGGAAAAAGAGTATTGTTTATATTGGTTTCAACACAATATTCCTTTTTGATAATATTAGCAGTAATTAATGCAGTTGGGTCGGACCAATAAGATACTTTGAATATTCCTTTATTGCTTTGCGAGTAAAAGGATTCGTAAATTCCGTTCTTGAAGAATTGTCTGTATATTTTTCCCTTATCGATAAATTGTTCGTTAGCAGAAACTTCGAAATTATGAACAATGAACTTCATTTCGTCTTTATAAATTGCATTTTCTTTAACTTTTACCTTATAATCAGAAACATCTTTAGGATTTAAATAATCCTTAAGTTTCAAGGACTGGGAAAATATTATTCCGAAGCTGAGGAAACAAATAATTAAAGTGCCGATAAAATAATTTTTTTTCATAACGTTAAATCTTTTTTATGTTCATAATAATTTAATTTTCAAAATCATAAAATTACTTTTAATTAAAACTACAAAATAATATTATAAAATGCAAAAAAAATGAAGTTTCTGTTTACACTTAGTTGCTGGGTATTCAAAAATGTTATTTCAAGGAATTGGATTGAGAGAATTGAAGACAAGTTTACTTCAGAATCTCAATCCAATTAGCTGCGCTTTCGCCCGATGCTTCAATAGCCTTTTTTAATTTATCCTTGAATTTCCAGCATGTCATCTGTCGCAGTGAAAGCCGTCTTGCAAACTCATAAGAAGAAATTTCATCATTGCCTTTGCATACGCTATAAGCAATATAGAAAGCCTTACTAATCGAAAATCTGCAATGATGGAAAATTGTACCGGCAGTTGCCGACTCTTCCTTTTTGCATTTGGTACACCTTCTTGAGAAATGAGTTTTCCCAGGGCAGCTATTTGTGTTGCCGCATTTTTTGCAAGTAAATCCGGCTGACCACTTCAAATCAGCCAAAAATTCATAACATGCCAAATCGCTTGTAAACAGGCTTTCTATTTGAGCTTGAGTTAATTCTTTATAAAATATCATTGCAATTCAAAAATACGAATATAATCTTTAATTAAACAAGAAAAACCCCCTAACCCCGGTTTTAGTAGTAGAACAGGGAAGTAGAAATAGAAGTAGAAAAATTCCCACTTTTTCAAAGGCGGTTAGGGATTTTTCTTGTTTAATAATTTCAATGATAAAAAAATATTTACAATAAAAGTGATACTTATACGATTTAATAATTAACAAATATGTAATTTTGAAAAATATTTATTTGATAAATGAAAGGAAGTAATGGAAAACAACTGTAAAATTGAAGAGGGCCCAAAAAATTTTAAGGATAGAATAAAATCCTGCGCTTTTCGCAAGACATTAATAGGGATTGTTTTAGGTGGATTAGGAGGTTTCCTGTATTATTATTTTATCGGCTGCTCCACCGGAAGCTGCGGTATTGCAAGCAATCCTTACTATAGTACCCTCTGGGGAAGTTTATTCGGGTTTCTGATTGTTAAAAGCCCATGTCGAAAATGCAATTAATATTAACTTAAATATTACTAAAAAATAATTAAAAGGAAAATAATGAAAATCTATAAAAATGGAATCATTTTATTAACATTAATGTCATTTTCAATGTTTTACTCCTGCTCGAAAAACGAGGATGCTCAGGATAAAAATAAACCGAATGTTGAGCAGAATAGCGCATCAACAGGCAAGTCATCGGTTTTTCCGGTCATCAAGGTCGATGCACCAATAGGTAAACAAGCAGCTAATTTTTCTTGGAAAGAAGATAATCAGGCTGTCAATTTTGCGGAATTTACCAAAGGAAAATTTGTATTCCTGAACTTCTGGGGAACATGGTGCCCGCCATGCAGGAGGGAAATTCCGGATATTGTGCAACTTGCAGCAGAGATGAAAAATAAAAACCTTGTAGTTATTGGAGTTGCTTTGGAACGAGTAAATACAGTTGAAGAAGCAATAGATGTAGTTTCCAGGTTTTCCAGTAGTAATAATATGGGCTACACTAACGTTATAGCTACACAACAATTAACTGAAGCTTTCGGTGGTATTGAGTCGGTTCCAACTACCTTTCTCATCGATGATAAAGGAATGATTGCTCAAGTTATTCAGGGCTCCCAGAGTAAAGAGGCATTCATGACAGAAATAAATAAAATGATGAAAAAGTAAAATCATTATAAGAGACATCTGAAAATTGTCTTTCGTAAGCGAAGTGAAGAATCCGGGAACCGCATTGGGACTGGATTCTTCACTTCGTTCAGAATGACATTCTTCTTGGCTTTTGAGACAACCTCACTTTTTATATTAAACTCATCCATGTTAGTTTCCAATAGGGAATACAAATGAACTTTTAGTCAGAAAATAAATCAACCATATGGTTAACCCTATGGTTGATGTAATATACAAATTCAATCATTTCTTATATCAGATTATTTTACGATTTCATAGTTCTGACATTCAGACTCTTTCCAGGCAGATTTATTCTTAGCAATCATTGCATCATAGAATAATGCGTTACCGCCATAAGATATAGATTTTATATCATATCCCATTACTTTAAGGAATGCTGTAGCATATCCGGCAGTATGACCGGTATAGCAATAGATTGCACAGGTTTTATTTGTTGGGATTGTCTTCAAGAAATTAGCTAATTTAAAATCGGATTTTGGCACATAATTAATTGCTCCCTGCAAATGACCGGGGTCTTTATAATCGGCAACCGTCCAATAAGCCATAATAAAATAATTGGCTAAATTACCAATAACGACATCTTGCTTGACTGATGGAAATCCGTCAATGAAAAGCTGTGCAATCCTTGCATCTAAGATTTCCTTGCCGATTGCTTTTCCTGTACTTAATGTTGGTAGCGAACCTAAAGCGGGTTTTGGAATTGAATCCTGCTTTAAATATGCCTGTCCGCCATTACCTACACCATTTGTCCATGTAGCTTTAAAATCCGAATGCCAGGAAGCCATGCCGAACTTCATGCTGAATACATTTCCATATCCGGATAATCTGAGCAAACATGTAGAATAAGCAGCAGATTGACCTGAAAAACAGACCATATAAACTTTGGTATATTTTGTCATATCATTTGCCTTAAAATAATTCAGGATTTCTTTAAATTGAACATTTATAGCTCCTGCAATATGTCCTTTTGCGAAGGTTGCCGTATCGCGAATATCCATTACGAAGTACTTCGCAGGGTCGGCAGTTATGTTTTGCTTGACTTCGGTAGTCGGCGCAATATTACTGCCGGTTACGTTAATATAGTCTCCGCCTGTACTTTCGAGATACTGGACAAGTATCTCGGATTCATTTACCTTTGTAGGTTCAGTTGAATTATCATCGCTGCAACCGATGAACATGAATACTACCAACGAGAATAATAAAGCTAATAAAGCTTTTCGGTCATTAATTTTACAAATCATAAAATCTCCATATTTAAATTTAACATATATTGTGTATTAGAAATTACTTATGTAAATACAACAAGTAATTCATAAATTTTCTATTTCAACCAACTTTGTGGTAATTTATCATCTACAGCAATTTTATTAGATGATGATTTTTCCCAATCAAATTTAAAATCAGACTGGAATAAATAGAATTGTTTGTTCCTAAATTCATTTCCATCATTAATAATATGACAAGCATCGTAACAGGGTTTTCCATTCGCAACCTTTGTTCTGTCTGTCCATTTTAAAGTATTATGAGGTGTTGCATAATTATAAACAGGCAATGCATCGAAATTTGGTAAATTCGGTACACCATACAGCACCCAGCTATCGGGAGCCATTAGAGTATGCCTAACTAAAGCAAATTTAAATTCCGGTTTGGCGTCCGGTATTGGATTCAATGCAATTTTAAAATCCTGATAAGATGCAATTCTGGCGCCATCTCCATTTATATGGCAGCTTCCGCAATTATTATAAGCCTGCGAATGGCAGGTATTGCAGCTAAATGAATTATAGTGTATTGAATGATACTGATTTTTTGACTCCAAGCCGGTATGACAATTCTTACACTTTGGCAGGTGCTCATACTTATATCTTTGTTCGATAAATTTCCCGGAGCCATGAATTTCATCTTTAGTATGGCAACTGACGCAGGTAAAGCCCGATTTACTTAAATGAACATCCGGCTGTGTCCCCGATGCCACTCCGAGAAATGCATGTCCTCCCCGGGAAGTATGGCAACCGACACAGGTGTTAATCATATCCGGTTTCCCTGAAAAATCGTGACCATTCATAAGTCCGCCGCCTTGCGCTTTTGGTCTGTTCACATGACAATCGCCACAAGTAGATGCATGGCATTTCGCGCAGTTATATTCATATCCGTCTTTTACTTTCTGGGGAAGCTGCGTGAATTCAGTCGCATCCTTTAATCCCATCCTTAAGCAGACTTTTCTCTTTTGCCCCCAACCCATTTGATGAAGACTGTTGCTGTGGTTAAGAACTGCCGATTCATGGCAGCTTTTGCACTTTTCGGAGGCGAAATCTTTAGTCGGATGAGCAAGGAAATTTCCACTGTGGGCTTTATTCTTATCATCTGTGTTGCCAATACCATTATGACATCCAACGCAACCTATGGGATAATGCTTTGATTTTTTGAAAGACTCGTAGCCTACACCGCTAATAAAAACCCTGTCGAATGGTTCGTAATGAGGAGTTTCACCACCACAGCTCGACCCTCCGCTACCGGTATCGGGGGTAAATACCTGCTTTAGGTGTGCATAATTAGTATGGCAGCCTTCACATGAAGCAACGGTCTTATTATCGGGTTCTACAGGATTACCTGAATTGTTGCATCCTACCAAAAAAAGAATAAGTAATTAAATACTAAGAATTGATAGATTTTTCATTTAAACACCTAAATTTAATTAATATGGTTCCTTGACCACGCAGTAAGGGAGTTCAATAGTTCTTCTATTGCCACCAATACCGAATCCCTCGCTTCCAATGGTATATGTTCTAATACTTTTTCATGTAATAACACATGCTGTTCGATTACTTGCTTTATAAATGGCTGCGCAGTTTCCGTGAGCCTGACTTTGATATTTCGTCTGTCGTTTAAATCTATTTCTCTTGAGATATAATTTTTCTTTTCCAATGAAGTTATAATTTGAGTTATCCTGCCGGAAGTTAATCCCATAATTTTTGCCAATTCTTTTACGGAAAACAGGCATTCACAATCCAAAAACCTCATGCAGCGAAACTCGGCATTTGTCAATCCAAACAGTTTTGTGAAATATTGTTCCTTATCTTCACAGGCACGAGCTAACAAAAATGTCAATTGAGCGAGTTTTGCAGCTTGTGCTAGCCTTTTTTCTTTTTTTTCTTTAGTCATAATTAAATCTCAAAATAGTTAAACCTCTAAATAATTTAAGTTATAAATAATTTAAACTATAAATAATTTAGTCACTAAACTATTATTGCAAATTTAATAACAATTTTACTATTTTGCAAAGGATTTTTTTTTGTAAATATTTTGTGTAGAAATAAATATTGAGTTTGTTCTGTAAAATAATAACATGGCATTACTTCATTCGAGGTTGTGTGAAAAGTAAAAACAGTGATGAAAATAAGGATAATGAAGAACCCCTCCCTAACCCTCCCCGAAGGGGAGGGAATTGATAAATAAGACCTCTCCTTCGGGGAGGGTTAGGGAGGGGTTCTTCATTTAGTTAAATATTGAAGTAAATATGGTTTTCACACAGCCTAATTCACAGGTATGACAATTTTTAGAACATCCCAATAATTCTTGAATTTTCAAAGTATGACTATAAAACCAAATATAAAAACGATTCTTTTCGGTACCCTTATAATTGCTACACTCATATTTATTTTTGTTATCATTGAATATCTCGAAAGCCGCGGTGAGTTATTATCTTTGTTAAAAAAACAAGCAGGTAACCTGACCGAGTCATTATCCCTGAGTTTTGAGAATACGATTACAAGTAATATTGAAGCAGAAAACTTATTAACTGATAAACTTAATTCTGTAGCTTTTCTTGTTGCTCAATATCAATCACGGAACAAAAATATTGAACCGGAATTAAAAGAATTAGTAAGAGAATTTCAGGTTGACGGAATCAATATAGTAAATTCAAAAGGTGTTATACTATTTAGCACGATATGGGAGGAACCTCATGGACGGCTGGACGATGAATTGTTAACTCAACTGAAACCGATATTCGATGGAGATTATCAATGGTTGAACATGGGATTATTACCTGTAAAGCCTGATGAACGGCAGAAATATATTTTTGCAAGAATTGGTAAAGATAAAAATACTATTGTAATCATTTTCATCGATGCAGATAAGATATTACATTACAGGAAGAAATTCGGTATTGGTGCCCAGATTCGTCAGATAGCAGATAATGATGATATTGAATACCTGTTGCTTCAGGATAAAGATGGAATTGTTTCGGCATCGAAAGGTATAGATGATATTTCATCGATAGAGTCCGATACATTTGTCAGGGATGCATTTCAATCCGGAAGAATCAGCACCAGACTTATTGATTATAAAGACAAAAAGATTTTCGAGATAGCCAAAACCCTTATATTACCGGACAATTCTATACTATTGCTTCGTTTAGCCCTTTCGACTGAAAATATCAGGGCGATACAACAACGCTCAATGAGAAGAGTTATAATTATAGGTATAGGAATTTTTATATTATTTTCAATTCTTTATGCATACATTATAATAAGAAAGGGATATTCCAGGCTCAAGGTCGAACACCGGAAGATTGTCAACCTTGCAGATTTGGTTTTGGATAATATGGCAGATGCGGTAATAGCTGTAAACGGTGAAAAAATAATTCTATATTTCAATAATTCTGCATCCAGAATAACCGGTTTAGAACCACTGGAAGTAATTGGTAAAAGTTATCAAAACGTTTTTTCAGGTTATAAACAAATCTTGTCTGTTCTTACAGGTGAGGGACCGGTTGTTAATCAGGAGCTTGAAATTATAAATTCCAAAAATGAAAAGATAACATTGGAAATTAGTATTTCAAATATTTTGAATGGAAATTTGGAACCTGAGCTTTCAATTATTATATTCAAAGACCTAACTGAAAAAAAGCGGCTGAGAACTCAATTGGAAAGAAATGAAAAGCTTAGTGCAATGGGTGAGCTTGCTGCCGGTGTTGCACATGAAATTAGAAACCCTCTTAATTCTATTAATATTATTGCTCAAAGGATTCAAAGAGAGTTCCAGCCAAAGGAAAAGAAAGATGATTTCGAAAAATTTATGCAAACTATCCGTTCTGAGATTGTGAGAGTCAATAATATTGTCAAACAATTTTTAGAATTTTCCAAACCACAGAAATTGCTGATATCAAAAGAAAACGTCATTGGAATAATTGAAGAATGTCAGGCTGTATTTGAGTCGGAAGCAAAATTGAATAATATTTTAATTATTAATGATTTTCCCGGTATTCCTTTATTATCTCTCGATAAAGGAAAAATGAAGCAGGTATTTATCAATTTATATAAAAACTCCATAGACTCTATTGGCTCCAACGGTTCTGTTAACAGCGCTCTTCAAATTCGGAACAATTCTGTAGAAATTAAAATTGCAGATACAGGAAAAGGAATACCTGATGAATTAATATCAAAAGTATTTAACTTATATTTTACAACCAAACCTCATGGAACCGGGTTAGGTTTGAGTATTGTTCATCAAATAATAAGCGAACATAACGGAAGTATTAGTTTGACAAGCCAGGAAAATATCGGTACCGAAGTTATCATTAATTTACCGGTTGAATAATACCGACAATTATTTCCTAAAAACCTACAAAATTGTCGTTAAAGAACTTTTATTAATTAATCTTAAATACCATTATTTTCTTCTATATCAATAATTTATCTCTTTGGCATAACTTTTGAATATACTCTTTTGAAAATAATTATTAATTTATTAAGGTGTATTATGAAAAAATATTTCAGTTTTCTATTTCTTTTGACATTAATTGCTTTATTTGTAAATGTTACAAATTCGTATTCTCAAAAGGGCAAAGGGCATGGACAATGCTGTGCTAAGGGTTCCGATGCAACATGTAAATTTGTCGATGCAAACGGCGATGGTAAATGCGACAATTTTGTCGATGCAAACGAAGACGGTAAATGTGATAATTGCAAAGGAAACGGTCAATGTACCGGCACGGGTAATTGCAAAGGTAAAGGCAACGGAAATTGCAATGCAGCAGGAACCGGCAAAGGAAATTGCTGCAATTTTGTAGATGCCGACAACGACGGCAAGTGCGATAAATTTGTAGATGCGGATAACGACGGCAAGTGCGACCTTCGTGGCTCGAAGGGAAAAGGATGCGCCAAAGGAATGGGACATGGCAACAAAAATTGCAAATTCGGAACAAATAAATCGAATACTCAATCGAAATTTACAATTAACCAGAATGCTCCGAATCCGGTTAGTAATTTCACAAAATTATCATTCAATTTAAAAGAAACAAATAGTGTTAAGGTAGAACTATATGATAGTTACGGGAAAAAAGTAAAAGAAGTATTCGAAGGCAAGCTTCCGGCAGGGGATAATACAGTAGATTTAAATACAACAGAAGTGACACCGGGTAATTATTTCTATACTGTTGAAGTAGCAGGTAAAGTGCAGTCAAAACAATTGATTATTTTAAAATAGAGAAAAAATTTTAAATGATATGTTTAGCTTACTATCATTAGAACCGGAAATAATACAATTTCCGGTTCTTTGTTTTTCTAAAGCTATAGTTAATTTAATTAATGCTGGGGCTGTCTCATAAGTATAAATAGTTGTCTTTACTGCGAAAGAGGTTTCTGAAAAGTCAGGAAGAATGTCATTCTGAACTCTAAAATAATGGAATTAATAAAAATACACAATGACAAAATCAAGAGAAACCCCCTAACCCCCTTTGAAAAAGGGGGAATTGATTATCCCCCCTTTTTCAAAGGGGGTTAGGGGGTTTCTCAATGTTGAAGTAGTTACCATTATTTTGTATCAAGAAAAATCTGTCATTGGTAACTTGATTCAGAATCCATAAACCGCACTGGGAGTGGATTCTGAATCAAGTTCTGAATGACATTACATAATTTTTTATTAACTTTGTTTTTTATATTTGAAATAACCTATAATATATGGGTACAAAAGTAAGTTGATGAAGAAATATAAAATATTATTGGTTGATGATGAGGAATCGCAAAGGGAGGCAATAAAAGGCTTTCTCGAGGTTGAGGGATATACTGTGTTCCCGGCATTTTCCCATTCTGAAGCTATAAAGTTATTTCAGGTTCATGATTTGGATTTAGTTCTTACGGATTTCAGGTTACTTGATAAAACGGGTTTGGATGTACTTAAAGATGTAAAATCCATAAATCCATTAGTACCCGTAATTGTTATGACAGCATTCGGGACTATTGACAGCGCAGTTAATTTAATGAAACAAGGCGCTTTCGATTATCTTCAAAAGCCAATCGAGTTAGATGAGTTGCTTCTTTCAATACAGAAATGTGAAGAACTATCTTATCTGAAATCCGAAAATAAGCAGTTGAAAGAACTTTTATCCGAAAAATTCTCATTCGAATCAATAATTTCCCAAAGCGGTGAGATGGAATCAATTCTTAGTATGGCAACCAGGGTAGCAAATTCAAAGGCAACCGTATTGGTCAGGGGAGAAAGCGGTACCGGCAAGGAATTGATTGCAAGAGCCATCCACTTTGCTTCCGATAGGAAAGATAAACCATTTATTGTTGTTAATTGTGCAGCAATGCCGGAAACATTATTTGAAAGCGAATTATTCGGTCATGAAAAAGGAGCTTTTACCGGCGCTGAGAGGCAAAGACTCGGGAAATTCGAATTAGCTTCTCAAGGTACATTATTTATCGATGAAGTTGGTGATATACCTGCTGCAATACAGGTCAAATTGCTCCGGGCGATTCAATTCGGTCAGTTTGAGCGGCTCGGTGGAAATAAAGTTATTAATACCGATGTTAGAATAATCACTGCTACTAACCGAAATCTTGAAGAAATGATTCGTAAAAATGAGTTCAGGGAAGATTTATATTATAGATTCAATGTAGTACCGATTTTCATTCCTCCTTTGAGAGCTCGTAAAGTCGATATTCCCGTCCTGACAAATTATTTTATAAAAAAATATGCTGCTCAGAATGAAAAAGAAGTCAAATCAATATCAAAAGAAGCTATGAATGCCCTAATGAAATATGATTTCCCCGGTAATATTCGCGAGCTTGAGAATATGCTCCAAAGATCTGTGGTACTTACCCGGAATAATTTTATTTCAATAAATGATTTACCCAATCATATTACCGAACCTGCTTATTTTGAAAATAAAGACCTCGATTTGGAAAATCTCGAAATAGGCGATATGTCAAGAAAAGTTGAAGAGTTAGAGAAAGCGCTTATTGAATTGGCTCTGAAGAAAACCGGCGGCGTTCAGGTGAAAGCAGCCGAACTTCTGAATATCTCCGATAGGATGTTCAGGTATAAATTTAAAAAATATAAGGGTGGATAAAGTTATGAAAAGGTTTTTCCCAATCACCGGAAAAGTATTATTTATACTGATTTTGACTTTGGTCACATACGGTATAACCTATTCGCAATCCGGCAAATCAACCGGAATAGCAAAGAAGAATAAAAAGAAATCAGAAAAAGTTACCGATTCCTGCTATTCTAAATCCATAAATGATTCATGTATGCACTGGAAGGGAAATAAAGGATTTTGCAAGGATGGTAAACAACCATGCAGAATGAGGGACAAATTTATCGATAACGACAGCGATGGTATTAACGACGAACGATGTATGGGATTAGGATTGGGAAATAAACACAGAAAAGGAAAATGCTGTGAAAAGAAAAAATGATTTTCTATTTTGTTAAAAATTTTACAACAAAAAATTATACAGAATTTAATTCTACAATTTAAAAAAATATAAAAACCTCCCAAAATAATCACACAAAAATGATTATTCAATGAAAGAAATATGAATTAATTTCAATAAGAAATTAACTTCAATTCACTTAAATCATTCTTTTTTCTTATTTTTTATTCTTCAATTAGAAAACAAATGAATTATTAGAATTAACTAATATATTATTAAGTATTATCTAATTTATATATTATCAATAACTTACAAGGTGAAATTATTTTGTTATTAATTTCACAATCTATATTTTTGTATTGTTAAATTGTAGATTTTAAAATATAGGTAATAAAATGAAAATACATAATGAAATTGAGATTGATAATAATACACCACTGTATGCTATTGGTGTTGTTGCTCAATTATTGGATGTTTCAGTCCATGTAATCAGGATGTATGAAATGGAAGGTTTGATTATTCCTTTCAAAAAGGATTCCCGGCACCGGCTTTATTCAAATAATGATATAACCCGGCTTAAGTGTATTCGCAGTGGCATTAATGAACACAAACTTTCAATAGCTTCCATTAAAACACTTTATTCAATGATACCCTGCTGGAGTATTAAAAATTGTTCTCCCGAAGAAAGAAATGTATGCGAAGCATTTTCAGGTAGTAATTTGCCCTGTTGGAGTTATAAGCATAAAAATAATCTGTGCGAATTGCAGGAATGTAAGAATTGCGAAGTTTACACTAATCATACCAATTGTGAAAGTATTAAAGACTCAATAAAACTGGCAACGAGGTAAAAATGAATTCATTGTCAAGACGGAAATTCCTTCAAATCTCAGGCTCAACCTTTGCCGCAGCCTCTGCCATCGGAGCATTGGGCTATGCTGCAAAAGGCTCGCTGGCACTTGCCGAAGAGAAGAAGGAATCCGGCATTAAAAAAATACCGACTTATTGTAATTTATGTTTTTGGAAATGCGGCGCAATTGCCTGGCTGAAAGACGGTCAATTGTGGAAAATAACAGGCAATCCATTAGACCCTCTCAGTAACGGAAGATTATGCCCGAGAGGCACAGGCGGAATAGGAACCAATACAGATCCCAACAGGCTCAAAGCTCCACTAATTCGCACAAAGAAAAGGGGAGAGGATGCATGGAGTGTTGTAACATGGGACGAAGCTCTCAATTATATTGCCGGGAAATTAAATAAAATAAAGAGCGAGTTAGGTCCAGAATCAGTTGCTTTGTTTAGCCATGGAATAGGGGGAAATTTTATTAAACATACTTTCTTAGCTTACGGCACACCACACATCTTCGCACCATCCTATGCCCAATGCCGTGGACCCCGCGATGTGGGATTTGAACTAACATTTGGAGAAGGAATAGGTTCGCCTGAACGCACAGATATAAAAAATACAAGATGTATGGCTCTTATCGGCTCGCATTTAGGCGAAAACATGCATAATTCACAGGTTCAGGAATTGTCAGTTGCCGTTGATAATGGTGCTTCAATCATCGTTGTTGACCCACGGTTCTCAATCGTAGCAGGAAAAGCAAAATATTACCTGCCTATCAAGCCCGGAACCGATATGGCGTTATTATTAGCATGGGCTAATGTTATAATCAAAGAAAAAAAATATGATGTCGAATTTGTCGAGCTATATGGTTTGGGATTCGAGCAGTTCGCCGCTTCCGTAGCTCAATATACTCCGGAATGGGCATATACCGAAACAGGAATCGAACCACAACTAATTATTGAAACGGCGTTGGAATTGGCTCGCAATAAGCCAGCTTCTTTCATT
Organism: Ignavibacteria bacterium; assembly: GCA_016844745.1. Classification (GTDB taxonomy): domain Bacteria; phylum Bacteroidota; class Ignavibacteria; order Kapaibacteriales; family UBA2268; genus JAERMQ01. The sequence continues at coordinate 77,353 of JAERMQ010000018.1, forward strand.
CATCCGGGCAGACATACAACCTGGTATGGCGACGATACTCAAAGAAGCCGTACAATTGCTTTAGTCAATGCTTTGCTTGGTAACTGGAATCATAAAGGCGCCTTTTTCAAGCCTGTGAAGTTGAAAGTTCCGTCATATCCTTACCCTGATTATCCCGAATCGACAAGAGGCAGGGCTGATAATCCTGGCAAGAAATATCCCTGGGCGGGTGAAGACGAAGGATTGACGAACGGTATCCGTGAAGCTACAATAACTGGCAAGCCATATCCAATAAAGGCTTGGGTAACATACTCAACTAATTTAATTAATGCACTACCAAATCAACAGGAGACTATCAAGGCAATTCAGAATCTTGATTTAATGGTTGCAATTGATATTTTGCCAAGTGAAATTGCAGGCTGGGCAGATGTTGTTCTTCCCGAAGCAACCTACTTAGAAAGATTCGATGATTTGCACAGTTCGCCATTTACGACCCCGTTTCTTGGAATTCGTCAGCCGGCAGTTAAACCACCGGAAGATCAAAAGCCAGGTTGGTGGATAGCAAAAAAATTAGCTGATAAATTAGGATTAGGTCAATATTTCCCCTGGAAAGATATTGAAGAATATTTGAAATACAGAGTTGAAAGCGCAGGTTTATCTTATGATGAACTAAAAGAAAACGGTATTATTCTTGGTGAAAAATTGCCTAATTATGTAGAAGAAGGATTAGAGCAATCATTTCCCACACCAAGCGGAAAGGTTGAATTCTATTCACCTCAGTTAGAAGAAAAAGGATTTCCACCGATACCTGTATATACAAAACATGAGAATCCGCATGACGGTTATTTCAGACTGCTTTTCGGAAGAACGCCGGTTCATACATTCAGCTTCACCCAGTCAAATCCTATTCTTCAGGAAATGTTCGAAGAAAACGAAGTATGGATTAATGCCGATATTGCAAAATCATATAACCTTAAATCAGGAGATTACATCAAACTAAAAAATCAGGATGGTGTTGTTTCAAACAAGCTGAAAGTCAGGGCAACTGAACGTATCCGAACTGATTGTGTCTATATGGTTCACGGATTCGGACATCAATCTAAGGCTTTAAAGACAACATACAATAAAGGAGCAAATGATGCTCAATTAGTAACAAAATATAAAATTGACCCGATAATGGGCGGGACTGGGATGAACGTGAATTTCGTTACATTTATTCAGGAGGGTGTATAATGGCTCGTTACGGAATGGCGATTGATACTAAAAAATGCGTTGGCTGCATGGATTGCGTCGTTGCCTGCAAAACGGAAAATAACGTACCGGAAGGCTACAACAGGGATTGGATAACGAATGAAACTGCTGGAAAATTCCCGGCATTGCGGCAGGAAATCAGGACGGAAAGATGCAACCAATGTGATAATCCACCCTGCGTTTATTGCTGCCCAACGGGAGCAAGTCATATTTCCGATACCGGAGGTATTGTTATGATAGATAAGAATAAATGTATCGGATGTAAAGCATGTTTAGCGGCATGTCCCTATAATGCGAGGTTCGTTCATCCCGAAGGCTTCGCATCGAAATGCACTTTCTGCGAGCAAAGGGTTATTCAGGGAGAAAAGCCAGCCTGCGTTGAAGTATGTCCGACATATTGTATGAATTTCGGTGATTTGGACGACCCGCTAAGCATTGTAAGCCAGCTTATTTCGAAAAGACCAAATCATGCGTTGCTTCCTCCTGCCGGCACCAAACCACAAATATTTTATTTAACGTGAGGAATCAAAAATGCACGAATTATTAAATTCAAGACACAATCTGCAAATAGACCCTCAACTTCATATCTGGGGATGGGAAATTGCAGTATATTTATTCTTAGGCGGCTTGGTTGCAGGTATTATGATTATTTCCGGTTATTTTATCTTTAAAGGAAGAGCAAAAAATACCGGCTGTTCCTGTCATAATACACCGTTTATAGCATTAATAGCAATCACATTAGGTATGCTTGCATTATTCCTCGACCTGGAACATAAACTCTACTTCTGGAGGGTATATCTTAGCTTCAAGGTTACTTCGCCAATGTCCTGGGGAAGCTGGATTTTATTATTGGTTTATCCGATTTTAGTATTCAATACTTTAATTAAACTGCCGCATTGGTTATCAAAGATTTTCCCAATACTTAAAAAATTATCAGAAAAAATCAATAATAATTTATCATTAATAAAATTCGCAGGCTTGTTCAGTATGGTGATTGGAACAGCATTGGGAATGTACACCGGGATATTATTAAGCACATTATCGGCAAGACCGCTTTGGAATAGCTCCATGCTTTGGTTTTTATTCCTGGTTTCAGGATTATCTTCTGCGGCTGCGCTAATACACATGATTGCAAAAGATACCGAAGAAAGAGTAATGCTAGCAAAGACTGATAATTTCTTATTATTTTCAGAGCTAATAATTATTTTTCTTTTTATTATAGGATTAATTACTTCTACCCAGGTTCATATCGATGCTGCTAAATTATTTCTTGGTGGTGATTATACGGTTGCGTTTTGGGTATTCGTGGTTTTTGGAGGAATTGTAATTCCATTAATCATTCAGTCTGCTGCAGTCAGGGGGAGGATTCACCACACTCCCATAGCGCCTATAATGGTAATTGTCGGAGGATTAATTCTTAGGTTTGTTATTGTTTATGCCGGACAGGCAAGTCATTGGACGACTAAAGTATTAAAATAAAAGTAGTTCTAATAATTAAGGCTTTATAAAAAGAATAGAAACAGGATATTTGCCATTCTGAACTCCAAAATGATGGAATTAAATAAAATAAGAGATGATAGAATTTTTTGCACCTTAATTTAAAGGACTTAAAGTTTCAATTAGTAAACAAAAATTATGAAACAAATTCCGACAAAGAGAAACCCCCTAACCCCCTTTGAAAAAGGGGGAATTGGTTGTCCCCCCTTTTTCAAAGGGGGTTAGGGGGTTTCTCTT
>JAERMQ010000126.1 GCA_016844745.1 Ignavibacteria bacterium
TAAGCGGTTTGCTTTCGTTTAGATCTTCCCTGTCATAGGTAAAAGTAAATATTGAAATAATTAATACAAAAAAACTAAAGCTTATTTTCAATTTAATGCACATATGATTAGAATACATTATTCCATATTTTGTAAAAGCTGATTAAACAATATCAATTATATATTTGCTAAAAACAATTTTACAAATCTGCAACGGGAAGGCGTTTTACTTTGCGTGTCAGGTCCATAAATGCCGCTTGGCAGGTAGGTGTACTGTCACAGCTGGTTTTCGGGCAACTTGAGTTTATAAAAAACTATTGAAAATACTACGAAACTACTTACCCACTAACCCATTTAACTAATTCAATCTTCCGCTATAACGATCACATTATCAATATTATCAAAAACAACAGTATTTGATTTTATAGGATTGACAACTACTCCATAAGCTTTATCTGCATTATGCGCAAATTTATTCAACCGGCAGCCGATAGCAACTTCACCGCGTTTTACTGTGTTTGCCGTGCATTATTTCACCTTTACATCAATTCCCTGGGGAAGGTTATTATATTGTTTAATCTTTGGTTCTTTAAGTGTGTTTCCGGGGTCAGCATCACCGTAAAAGAAATGTTTACCGGGCGCTGCTGTCCATGTGACCGAAATTTTAAAGCTATCACCGGCGGGGAGCCTGCACCTTGAACCATGCACAAGTATGCATTCATTATGATTAATCTGCCAAGGAACCGATTTCAATAGCTTCGATGAAACATTTTTAATTGTCATTTTAATTAAGACCTGCCTGCCTTTTTGGGGTGCTACCGGTGTTACCTTAAAATCCGTTACACGAATAATATCTTCATTTTTACTGTGTATTGTATTAACTATCCGGATATCAAATTTCCTTCGTTTTTTCATGAATTTAGTATATAAATGCTATTAATTGATTGTAATTAATAAATTCTGAGCGGAATACCTCTTTACTTCAGGCAGGAAGAATCAAAAAATCTTTAAAATTGCGAAAAACAGATTCTTCTCTTTGTACCGTTCAGAATGAGCAACTTTAATTATAAAGTGCAATTATAGTTGTATATTAAACAATTTGCAAGATTTTTAAAATAATCGCAAAAACCATTAAAAATATATATAAAAGATAACATTAACTTAAATAGTTAATAAATCATATGAAATCAATTCATTTTTAGTTGAAAATAGATAGAGACTCAAGCTACTAATTTTAATGAATTTTTGTTTTTTATTTTTAATTGTTTCATTAACACTTCTCTTAAAATATTAAGAGATTTGTAATTTCTGATTTTGTTCATTCTTATTTCTGCTTCCAAAATTGCTGCTGCCGTCCATCTAAGTACCTGGTTTGAGTTTCTCCAACGGGTAACTTTCCGGGTATATCTGCCGAGCTGTGAGTTCAAACTTTCTATGCAGTTCGTTGTTCCAAGACTTGTTCCAAGCTTTTCTATTAAACCCAGCTTATGTAATGTTAACGTTTCTTCTAAACCTTCCTCCAGTGATCTGGCTGCATGGATATTGATTTCTTTAAGCTCATCACGTATCTTCAGTAACATATCTTTGGCAGTTTTATAATCGCTTTCTCTATACGCCTTCTGAAGCTTCTTGCGGTATTTCTCCTGTTCAGATTCACTCAGATAACTTACAACATTTTCTCTCTTATGCCACATACATCGCTGATGAACACAATATTTGCCAAATACTTCATTTATTGCCTTCTTTATTCCTTTTGAACCGTCACTTACTACTAATATTCCTTTATAGAAATTTAATCCGTGTCTTATTAATTGTTTTAATAACTGCTTTATTGACCTGTGGTTTTCTGTTGTACTTTGTATAAAACCTAAGACTATTTTTTCTCCTTTTATTGTTACTCCCATGCATATGATCACACCTTCTTTGAATAAACTCTTACCATCTATTATTAAAGCAATTATGTCATGTTGACTTATATCCCTATTTTCAAATTCCTTCAACGTTTTTGCCGTTGCTTCTATAAACATCCGGCTTACTGAAGGCTGTGATAATCCAAAACTTTCTACACTGTCCTTGCTTACACGCTCGTAATCTCTCTGGCTTAAACCTAACATTATCTTATTTACCACTTCTTCATCCGGTTCCGGCAGCAATTTCAATTGCCTGTAATTCTCTAACTGCACATCTTTTTTCCCTGTTTTATCCATTACCCTGGGTATATCTATGGGTACTTTCTCTGAGCCTATTCTCACACTTCCCGGATTATAACCCCAACGGCTGTAGCGTCCCTCATTTGGTTTTTCATGGCTGTAACGTTCTCCTGATAACATTTTTACTTCCGTTTCCAGTATCTCATTAATCATTATCCTGCTTAACTCTATTTGGTGCTTTAATAACTCTAACTTCATGTCTAATTTTAGTGATTGCAGCCAGTCTAACTTTTCTCGTTTTATTTTATTAATTTTAACTAATTGACCAGTCATTTTAGAGGCCTCCTTTGTTTTAATTTTTGATTATTAGTCATACAAAAATACATATAAAACTTTGGAGCCTCTATTCTTTTTTTCAACTAAAATTTAGTCATAATCAATCATATTTATGTATCTTGAAATAAATTGTAGTTATTTATATTTTAATAAATTATAATAAAAGTTTACCTAATTTATTTAAATCACTAATGAAAAAAATATTTACTTCAGCTTTGGCTTTCTTACTAATTCTGTCATTGAACATTGTAGCAGGGGATAGGTTGGTTTTGGTTGAGCGTTTCACAAGCTCTACATGTCCGCCATGCGCATCCAATAATCCCATCA
>JAERMQ010000061.1 GCA_016844745.1 Ignavibacteria bacterium
TTGATTGTTCTTTGGTCTTTCAGGGCTTCTATTGCTACTTTAGCTTTAAAATCCTCACTGTAGCGTGTCCGATTTTTCTTCATTTTGATGCTCCTTTTCTTTAGTTCAATTTAAGCTTTTTCCACCTTATTGAACTGTCCTAATTTTGGGGAGCATCTCACATACTGTGGATATAAAAATATTAAATTACGAATTTGTTCAAAAAGTTTGAAATTCTATTAACTTTTTTTTTACAAGAAAAATAATTACCGTCTATGAACCTGATGAAGAGATATTTGATAATTATATTAAAAGAGATAATATGTTTCAATGCAATATTTGTGGTTCAACCGAATTTTATGAGGGAATTGTTATAAAAGTTTTAATATAGATGGGGAAATAATTATTGTAGATAATATTCCTGCAAAAATTTGTAGTAAATGTACCGAGGAGAATTTTTCACGTGATACTTTAGCTCATATTCAAAGTATTATCCATGGGAAGCCAAAAACCTATATTAAGGCAAAATCCTTTGATTATGCATGAAATCATTTATTAATATTTTTTTGTATGGAGCTATTTTACTATTACAAAATTCTTCGAAATCTTTCTGCTGCCAGCTCTCAGCGTACATGTATAAATCCCCTGAGATAATCCTTGAGTATCGTATTTTATTGTGTACTGACCTTCATTGTAGAAAGCTTTATCGGCTATAATAGCGCATTTTGTGCCAAGAATATTATATACTTCGATAGTTATCTGTTCCGGTGAGAGTAATGAGAAATCAATGTTGACGGCATTGGTGGCGGGATTAGGAAAGATATTAAAATCAATGAAATTCATTATCGAGGGTTCATCATTAAAGCTGGAAATATCACTCAAATCATTAATAAATACACCGTAGGTTAAAGAACCGACATAAATATGTGAACCGCTTATATCAAGTTTATAAACATCTCCATAACCTCCGGGAAATCCATTATTAAACTCTGTCCAGCTTTTACCTAAATTTGATGATATTAATATCCCAATTTCTCTATCGGCAACAATCAAATATGAACCCCATGTTGCAATACCGGAAATATTTTTAAAATCTTTACTTAAATCTGTATGAATATCAGACCAGTTTATACCGTAATCAGTAGATAAAAATAAACCTTTGTAACTTTCTCCAACAAAAATATTGGTTCCTATCAATGCCATCGAATAATCATAAGTTAAAGAATCCGGAAATGTATAATCAAAATATTTCCAATTCTTTCCATTATTTGATGAGAAAATCAAGCCTGCATTTGATAATGCAACAATATTTGAACCACTTACAGTAAGATGACTTAGGTTAATTGAATCAGGTAAGTCTGTTGAAAGTTTATTCCAGTTAACTCCATTATCCTTAGATACAAAAATTCCATGACCTGCGGCAATAATATCTGAGCCGCTTTTAATCAAGGACCAATCAACATAATTTACTGTATCTTCAAGTACTGTATCCCAATCCCAACCATGATTGTTAGACAAATAAATACCTCCGAATCCACTTTTTAACACATTAGAGTCAGCAGCAAACAAATTCGGACGTGCAGAATATCCCCAATTATTTACTATTGTTTCCCATTCTGCACCATTATTTGAAGTGTAGAAAAAACCAGTTGGAGTTGTGACCCATATATATGGGTTGCTGGCAGCCATGCTAAAAATTCTATTATTTGTTAATCCGTAATTTACCGAAATCCATTTATTCCCATTATTTGATGAGAAAAATATTCCTTCGTCTTTATAACCTGCATAAATATTTGAGTCTTTGATTACAATACTAAAAACCCAAACGTTTTCATTTTTTTTCCACCAAATACAATTCCAGTTTTTCCCGTTATTTGTAGATTTATATAAACCATCAAAATAAGAACCTGCAAAGATATCGGAACCATTGGTTGCTAAAGAATTTATTTCTGGGTTCTTTGGTAATCCTTCTTTTGAAACACTCCAGTTAACTCCATAATCGGTTGATAGATGAACTCCATCAAACATTGTTCCGGCATAAATATTTGAACCAAAAGCTGTTAGACAATTTACACTTTTGTCCTTAATATCTTTATTTATATGATTCCAGCCATCTCCATAATTTGAAGTTAGAAAAATACCTGAAAGAGTCCCGGCATATATATTTGTACCCGAAACAGCAAGACAAGTGACGGCTCCGGTTTTTCCCGAACTAATATCAGTCCAGTTTTCGCCTTTATCTGTTGAAAGAAACACACCGTTAAATGTTCCGGCAATAATAATCGACCCAAGTACAGCAAGGCTGCTGACATTATTATAATGAGGAAACCCCTTTGCTAATTTCTTCCAATAGTGTCCGTTGATTGAAGAAATAAATACTCCTGCAAAAGTACCCGCAATAATATTTGAGTCAAGTATAACAAGACTATTGATACTGCCCATTCTTGTTCCGCTTATGTTTCTCCATTCAGCATTTACGAACAAAATATTAGTAAACAAAAACGAAATAAAGACTGTAATAAGGTATAATTTGATTCTTGTCATAAGTCTATTTATTTTTTATTATCAAAAACTTTGATAGATTAATTTGTTTACGATTTGTCCTTTTAATTATTTTAACTAACTTGAACAAAATGATTTTTTTTCATATTATTATCATGAAAATTAGATTTTATTTAATTATTGCAAGTCTGCAATTATACCTTTCCTGACCGGCTTGGATGCTTAAATTATATATTCCGGATGGAATCGAGCTGGCATCAATTTTCAATACGCTTTTGCCTGAAGGTAGATTACCATTAAAAATTTCAAGAATAACATTTCCGAGAATATCGTTTAATATTAAGTTAATATTTGAATATTTACCGAGTTCAATGCAAATTATAGCTTCCGTATTTGCTGGATTCGGCTGAATATTAACATTTAATCTTGGATTATTATTAAATTCATTAACATCAGAAACTAATTTTCCTGCACCCGACAAAACAACCATTGACTTTTTAGGGCATGGCTCAGTTATTGAAACATACAACGAATCAATATAATATATGCTGTCTTTGGGAACAAACTTCACATTTACATTCATCGATTCCATGTATTTTAATATAGCAGGCAAAGGAGTTGAGAAATCAATAGGGAAAATATCCGTCGGCGCTTTAAAATAAATGGAATCAACTTTTATCGTGCTATCACCATAATTTTTTACCACGATTGACATTGTGCTGTCCCGTCCGATTGCCACGGTATCAAACGAAATTTTCGTTGGTGTTACGTTGTATAAAATAGTTTTTTGTTCGACTTGAGCAACTTTCGATGTTGCAACACAACCGTTGGTATCGACAACCGTGAGGCTGAATGTACCGGAATTTTTCACGACGATAGAACCGGATTTCGAGCCGTTCGACCATTGGTATCCGGCGAAATTTTCATTAGCTTTCAATATTATGCTATCCCCCTTACAGATAGTATTTTTGCCTTCGGGTATAATACCCACCTGTGGTAATGGAAATACGGTGATATAAACCGATGTCGTATCCAGGTCGCCGTAGATATTCTTCGCCGTTAGAGTGTATAATCCTTCCTTGTCAACTCTTATAAAGGATGTGGTATCGCCGGTGGACCATTTAAGGGAATATTCGTTGGATGAGGGCCAACCTATAAGAATGACTGTATCACCCAGACAAATTTGGGATTTTCCGAATAGTGTGATTTTAGGTTTAGGCAAAATCCTTGGCGGTATTGTTGAAAGTATTATATTATATCCGACGGCAAAGCCTCTGGTTGGAGTAGGAAATGCAATATCAAGTAAATAATGGCTTGATTCATTTGCCAACTCAGTTTCCCAATTATTTCCACCATCGGAAGTATGAAGAATCAGACTTCTGAAAGGATTATATGAATAGCCAACTACCCAACCATTCAAAGAATCAAGAAATTTTATTCCGTATAAATAAGTATTTGTATTTGAATACTGCTTTTTCCATGTATTGCCGCCATTGGCAGTAAAATAAATGGAGCCCCCGCTTCCGATTGCCCAACCTGTTGATGCATCCTTGAAATGAAAATTTTGCAGTGAAATACCCGGAGCGTCGTTCAAATCATCGTGGTGCCAGGTACTACCGCCGTCAATCGTACTTAGCACAACCGAATTCGAACCGACGGCATAACCAATATAATTGTCTATAAATTTAATTTTATATAATACCGATGTACCTCCAGGTTGATTAGAAAAAAAATTTCTCATTATCCAGTTATTGCCTCCATTTGTTGTTCGAAGTATCACCCCTCCGAAAGGATTAGAAGTATAACCGCACATCCATCCGTTAAACACATCAGAAAAATAAATACTGTAAAAATATATAGGATTTTTATATTCATGCTTTCTTTCAATCCATGTATCACCTCCATCGCTCGTATAAAGCATGGGGTAATAGTCAAGGGATATTTGGGGACAGATAGCCCAGCCGTAAAGGCTATCGATAAAGTGTAATCCATTTATTATTCTTTTATTAATTAATGGGAGCTTTACCCAGTTAGCTCCACCGTCGGTTGTTCTGAGAATAGTATCTTTGCCGCTAATGCTAATCCAGCCATGCAAAGAATCGGTAAAACAGATTCCTGTGTAATTAAATGTTGAATCAAATACCTGGCGATACCATTTAACTTGTGAAAATGCCGGTAATGAAGTAATAATAAAAAAAGTAACGAGTAATAGTTTTGTTTTCATGATGCTCACTTAAGAATAATTTATAAAGTAATTGTTTTTTACTGTGAAAATTTTCACTTGTAATCCCCGAACCGATGATATGAGTCTTTGCCTTACCCATCATATACAACATACTAAATTATAAAAATAGTCGGATAAATGAATTAATTATTTTAGATATTATAGATAATATTTTTTATTGATATTGAGTGGAGATTAAACTTAACGTCAAAGAGTTCATTCCTGTATTAGGTGTTTTTTGAAAACTTTCTTCTTCTATTCGGACAATATCCCGATTATCAGATATGAAAAGTATAAAACCATATAAATACATGGTTAAATAATCATTATTCATAACCGTTTCTTTTCAGCCACTCAGCTATATCCTTAGCGCCTAAGCGTGCCGCATTGCGAAATGCTTCAATTCTTTTAACAGTATCACCCAATTTTCCATAAGCCACACCCATATTCTTGTAAGGCGAGGCATAAAGACTGTCAATTTCTATTGATTTCCTGAAATATTCGATAGCTTTTAGGAACTGTCCTTGCTTGACGTAATTTGAGCCGAGATTATTGAAAACTTCCGAACTCTTCGGATTAATTGATATTGAGCGCTCATAAGCAGTTTTTGCCGAGTCGTACTGCTGTATTGCAAAGAATGCATTCCCTAAATTAAAATACAATTTAGAATCGTATGGTCTCAATGCAGCCGCTCGCCTGTATAGTTCGATAGCAGCGGTGAAATTATTTGTTTTGTGTTCCACTATTCCTAAATTGTTCAACGCTTCGGAATAATCCGGATTAATTTTTATAGCTTGTGAGAGAAATTTTTCTGCATTCGCCCATTCTTCATTATCCTTATATACCGTACCCAGACCATAGTATCCGAAAGGATTATCGGGTGATGAATTGACCGCACTTGTAAAGAATTCTTCAGGGGCACGAAAATTTTTGGAATATGAAAAGGAATATATACTAAAAATTATTGTGACTAAAATAATAAGATAATTTACTCTGCTTCGATTTTGTTCTTTCAGCGAATTCAGCATAAATCCCAACGCAATTATTGCACCGATTACAGGCAGGTAAGCACGGATTTCAAAGTAATCTACTCTTCCACCCTTATAAGTAATAAATAATGATGGGAACATAACGGCAGCAAACCAGAGCAAGCCAAATAATATTTTCATCCGAACCGGTTTTTCGGTATATTTTGAAATTAAAATCATTATTATTACAAAGGCAGCCAATCCAAGCAATGATAAAGCAGGAGTGATAACCGGCAGCACTGATAATTTAACCGGAATAATTGATTTAAAAAATACTTCCGTCAATACAGGATAATTCGTTAAAATATTCGTCCATGCAAACATTTCTCCTTCCAGAGCTGAGCCGCTGCCGCGGATTTTCATTATAAAAAAGAATAAATATAAAATGAACCAACCAATTATGATTAAAGAAATATTTTTTTTATTAACCAACTGTTGTACAGCAAATAGTAAATAGAACATGAATACGAATGGCAGAGCCAATGCGGATTCCTTCGAGAAAAAAGCAAATAAAAGAAATAAAATATGGAATATTAGTAACAATATTCTGTTTTGATGAAGAAATTTAACTAAAAAAATAAACGACAGGATTCCGAAAAAACCGATGAGCAAATCGTTCCGGGCTGGTATCCATGCGACCGAATTAACTAATAACGGGTGGGAAATAAATATTGTCGCTAACAGCAAACAAATTTCCTTTCTAATTCTCAGTATTACGGTTAAATAGAACAACAGACAAGCTACAGCACAATGTAGGACTAAACTGCTAAAATGAAAAGCCCAGGGTTTCCCGCCGCCGATTGCCGTATCGATAATTAGAGAGACAAGCATACCCGGTCTGTAATAATTTCCTCCCTGTTGATTAAAGTAAGCATCTTTACCGAATGCAGAAATGAGCTCCGAGACTGATGAAGAGCGCGATTTACCACTCAAAATCATGATGTCGTCATCCAAATGGACAAAGCCGAAATCCAGGGACTGTCCATAGATTGCCAATCCTAACGTAATAATAATAAGATAGGGATAGAAGCCATGAGTCAGCTTTTCTAAAAACGGATGATTAACTTTCTTCTGTATTGTTTTATTAATCTTACTTTGGTTTATTTTTTTCATATTGTTAATTAATTATAACATTCTCGTTAGCAAAAATACAAATATGATAATAAAGAGGAGCTATAAATTAATGAATTGTCAAATCTACGAATAAGGCTGCATGAAAAGGCAAGAAGAGTGTCATTTGTAAGCGAAGTGAAGAATCCAGTGACGGCATTGGAAATGGATTCTTCACTTCGTTCTGAATGACATTCTACCATTATTGATGGTTTTCATACAATTTTAAATACAAGGAAGAAATTTTTTGTGAACTTATATTTAAAATAACACACCCCTTAATCCACTCTCAGGTGGTGAATAAGGGGTGTATTTAATTTTTCATTGAAAGCAAGTATAAATACGTTGTATCTAATACAATCAACCCAAATATGTTCTCAATACTTTCGAGCGGGATGCATGGCGTAACCTTCGAATTGCTTTTTCCTTAATCTGCCGGACGCGTTCGCGTGTCAGGTTAAATTTCTCGCCGATTTCTTCTAATGTAAGGCACTGCCCATCAAGCCCGAAATAAAGCCGGATAACTTCCGCTTCACGTGTTGATAGAGTTGTCAGTACCTGCTGGACTTCTACTCTCAAAGATTCGCGGATAAGCTCTGCATCAGGAGGCGGCTGCTGTTCATTCGGGAGAACATCTAACAAACGATTATCCTCGCCTTGAACAAAGGGTGCATCGACTGATAGATGACGACCGGAAATTTTGATTGTTTCGGCAATTTCAGCAACGCTCATATTAAGCTGTTCTGCAAGCTCGGATGCCGTTGGTTCGCGCTCGAATTCCTGTTCTAATTCGCTGAACTTTTTACCGATTTTGTTCAATGCACCAACGCGGTTAAGAGGTAATCTGACAATACGGGACTGCTCAGCAAGCGCTTGCAGAATTGATTGACGAATCCACCAAACAGCATAAGAAATAAATTTGAATCCGCGGGTTTCGTCAAAACGCCGGGCAGCCTTGATTAAACCGAGATTGCCTTCATTTATTAAATCGCCAAGTGATAATCCCTGATTCTGGTATTGCTTTGCCACAGAAACCACAAAGCGAAGATTCGCTTTAACAAGGCGTTCCAGGGCACGATTGCCCTCGTTTCCACCTTTTTTTATAGACTTGGCAAGGTCAATCTCATCTTCCGGCAATAATAACTCGACCCGTCCGATTTCCTGAAGGTATTTATCGAGTGATTGACTTTCACGATTAGTATATTGTTTCGTAATTCTCATAAGCTACCGATATTTTAGCACATATTTCTTTTTCGAAGTTCGATTGACGAATTCTCATTTTATGTATTGTCGAAAATCTTGCTTCTGTATTGTTAAATGTAAATTTTTATATTTTCCCCTTACGTGCCACAGTTATCAGTGATAATCCGAACGGAAAAGTAATTCTGGGCAGGAATGTCTTTTCAGCAGAAAAAATTTTCCTGAAAATTTTATTTAATAGCGGGCTCACAGCATCAACCGGAGCTTCGCTTTTATTACCGTTATGAAAAAATTTATCAGTGAATCTCCTTATTAATGCAAGGGGTAAAAGAAAGGAATTGAAATATGATGAATACTCTATTCGGAAACCGGTGATTTCCAACATTCGATTGAATTGCAATTGCTCGTATCGCCTAAAATGTTTATGAACTACGTCATGGCTGCTCCAAAGCGATTGCAGCGCCGGTACGGTTGCAATTAACCATCCGCCAACCGGCAGCAAATCAAAAGCGGTTTTAACAAAACCTCTATCGTCTTCAATATGCTCGATTACATCGAACATGGTTATTGCTTTGAGTGGAATATCTTTTGGAAATTCGTCGAAAGTGCAGGAGTATAATTTGGTTAAACCTCGTTTTCTGCAATAATCGAGTGCAATCGGGGACATGTCTAAACCTAACATATCAAATCTTGAAGAAAAATATTTCATCGTACCGCCAGTACCGCAGCCAACGTCTAAGGCAGTATCTTCCTGCTTTAAATCCGTTTTTTCTTCGATAATCCTGCCTAATATTTCATTTCTTGCTACAAACCACCAGTAATTATCTTCAAGCTCATAATTTGTATGATAAACGATTTCTTCCATTATTTCACTGCCTTGCGCAAAGTTATTATTTTATGGTTGTATCAAAATAGAACTTTCCTTACAAAAAGTCAAAGAAACTTTGATAAAAACGGTAATAATAATTTTTTATTTGAACTTTCCCCTAATTTTATGATTAGAGGAAGTATTTTTGATGAGTACAATAAAAAAAAGACGATGATTCCTTCATTAGAAATTGATAATCTAAATAAAATAATCAAGCACAAGGAGCTAATTTATCAACATTATCTTTTGAATTTCGCCATCAGTTCGCCCTGGGCAATGACCCTGTCCTTCATTGCACGCTCTAATTCATTATCATTGGCGCCACCCGAAATTTTCAGCATAACGTCGAGCGCATATAACCTGAAAAAGTATCTGTGGGTTGAACCTTTAGGGCAGCACGGTCCATTATAACCTATCTGTCCATAATCATTTTTCCCTTGTAATGAGCCGTTCTGGAGCTGCCTGTTTTTGGGAATACCTTCTATAAAACCTTTTAAGGTAGGCGGTATATTGTAAATAAGCCAATGATAAAACGTGCCGTTAGGGGCATCTGGGTCTAAGCAGATAACAGCCAAAGATTTTGCATTATCCGGTATGTCTGAAAATGTAAACCTTGGTGATTTATCATCACCGTCGCATGTAAATTTTACTGGGATAATTCCGCCTTGTGTGAAATCAGGACTTGTAATACTAATTGACATTTTATCTTTTCCTTTCGATATTTTTAACTTATTTTCATTGCAAAAGAACTTAATATAAAAATCAACAATATTATAATGAATTTACATTTCATTTTTATATTTTGCCTTCAAACCGAACATAAATATAATCTTTTGAAATTTAATTATCAAATATTTTATTAATTCCATATAGATATGTTGCTTATAAAGACGATTTTTCATACAATTCTTAAACAATTAAAAAATAAGCAAATAATTTTTTTATTAACAACCTGAATTAATTATAAATTTTTGATGATTTCAACAATTCTTTGTGCTGCTTTACCATCCCAAAGAGGTGGTATTGACCCAACTTTTCTGGGCTTTCTTAGCAAATCATCTATCGCGTTGATTATAAATTCTTTTTCGGGATTAATTAATATGTTGGTACCAAGGCGGCAAGTGATGGGGCGTTCGGTCGTTGTTCGCAGGGTTAAGCAGGAAATACCCAAAGCTGTGGTTTCTTCCTGTATCCCGCCCGAATCGGTCAGTACGAAATCACAATTATTAACAAGTGAGAGGAAATCTGTGTAGGCTAATGCATCGATTAAAATAATATTGGGATTCTTTTGAATCCGGCTGCCAAGCGAGAATAGCTCGAAATTTTTCCGGGTTCGCGGATGTACCGGGAATACAATTTTTCTATTAGCGGATAAATAATCAAAAACATCTAAAATCATCCCGAGTCGCTCTGGCTGGTCAACATTGGAAGGACGATGCATTGTAACTGCAACATAATTTTTCGGTTCTAATTCAAGTTCCTTAAGTATTTTAGATTTCTTTGCTTTCTCCATCGCATTGAAAAGTGAATCAATCATAGTATTACCTACAAAAAAAATATTCTGCTCAGGGAAATTCTCTTTACGCAGATTTTCCAAGCCGCTTTCCTCGGTAACAAAGCACCAATCGCAGATGGCATCGGTAGCGATTCTGTTAATTTCCTCCGGCATAGTTCGGTCGAAGCTGCGAAGCCCCCCTTCAATGTGACCCGTTTTAATGCCACATTTGACGGCTGCCAAAGCCGCTGCAACCGTCGAATTTACATCACCGGCAACGAGTACTAAATCAGGTTTTAATTCATTGCAGATTTTCTCGAATTCGATAATTATTTTTCCTGTTTGTTCTCCATGGCTTCCGGAACCAATACCGAGAAATCGCGCCGGCTGCGGCATTTCGAGTTCACGGAAAAACGAATCCGACATCTTTTCGTCGTAATGCTGCCCGGTATGCACAATTAAATGCTCGAACAAGCCGGGATACTCTGCAAAAGCCCTATCTATGGGTGCAATTTTCATAAAATTCGGACGGGCGCCTACTACTGAAATTATTCTTTTTCTCATTCTATGCCCCACCGTATTGTTTTTTATAATATTGCAAATATGCGCCTGTTCTTACGCCGGAGGTCCATTTTGAATTTTTTGCATACCATTCGACAGTGGCTGCCAATCCATCCTCGAGCTTAATAAGCGGCTTCCAGCCAAGTTCTGATTGAATTTTAGATGAATCGATTGCATAACGCCTGTCATGACCGGGTCTGTCCTTGACATATTGAATCAATGATTCAGGCTTATCCAAGAGCATTAAAATATTTTTTACTATATCAATATTTTCCATTTCCGAATCTGCGCCGATATTGTAAACATTGCCCTGCAAGCCTTTTCTATAGACCATCAGGATAGCGCGGCAGTGGTCTTCGACTTGAATCCAATCCCGCACATTTTTACCATCTCCGTAAACCGGGAGCTTTTTATCTTCCGTTGCATTGAGAATCATAAGCGGAATCAGCTTTTCCGGGAATTGATAGGGTCCATAATTATTTGAGCAGCGGGTAATAACGCAATTCATTCCGAAAGTATGGCAGTATGCCTGAACAAGCTGGTCTGCTGCGGCTTTGGAAGCTGAATAAGGTGAATTCGGCGAAAGTGGAGTATTTTCAGTAAAACTGCCGGATTCTCCCAATGAGCCGTAAACCTCGTCCGTGGAGATTTGCAAAAAACGCGATACTCCTGCGTGCCTTGCGCAATCGAGCAGATTCAATGTGCCAATTACATTTGTTTCGTAGAATGGCTTTGAATCCATAATCGACCGGTCAACGTGCGACTCGGCAGCAAAATTGATAATACCCGTAATTTTATAAAAAGATATGATATGTTCGACTAATTCACGGTTTTGAATCGTTCCAGGGATGAAATAATAATTCGGATGATTTTCCACTTCTTTAAGATTTTCAGGATTTCCTGCGTAAGTTAATGCATCCAGATTTACGAGCCTGTATTTATTTTCATCTAACAACATTCTGATGAAATTGCTGCCGATGAAGCCGTATCCGCCTGTTATAAGTAAAGTTTCCTGCATTTAAATCTGTTTTGTAATAAAATTACAAAATTAGCTACTTTTTGATAATAAATTTTCAGTTTAATTAATTAAGTATAATTATCATAAATTCAGTTTAATTAATTAAGTATAATTATCATATCAGTTTAATTAATTAAGTATAATTATCATAAATGTAATTAGCATTTCCGTAAACTTTAACCTT
Organism: Ignavibacteria bacterium; assembly: GCA_016844745.1. Classification (GTDB taxonomy): domain Bacteria; phylum Bacteroidota; class Ignavibacteria; order Kapaibacteriales; family UBA2268; genus JAERMQ01. Next base: position 12,170 of record JAERMQ010000061.1, read on the forward strand.
TTTGATGACAAGGTAATAATCCCATTTTATTTTCTTTTCGACTTGTAAATTATCTAACATAACGGCATCCCTTCCCATACTCGATACAACTTTATATTCGTTTCGCAAAGCATCCTTTTCTATTTGAGATGTCGCCATAGGTCTCTTTTGCAGGGATACGACAAATTCCTCCCTTACTTGATTATGTTTGTCCTTTGTCGGGAAATCCTTAGCCGTAATTTCAATACCTTTTTCGCCTGCCATATCCATCAGGCTGCTATAAACGCTTTTTGCCTTGCGGAGTTCTTCTTGCAGCGAATTATCTACCCGTCCTTTTGCATTTTTCTGATTCTTAGCTTTAGCCAAAAGCATATCAAGTATTTGTCTGGCTCTGACAATACGGGATTTAAGAATAAAGAATTCTCCCTTACTTTGATTCGCTTTCACTTTACTTGCGTCCTTATTTAATCCTAACATTTCCATTTTTCATATAAATTAATATTTATTCATAATATCGGTATTATTTTGAAGAAGTTCATCAGCATAAATACTGAATTATGGTTTTTTACTGTAAATATTTTCAAATAATTACTAAATCTATGACAATAAAAAACCAAAAAAATGTAAGAATGTCATTCAGAGAGTAGCGAAGAATCCAGTATTTACATTCGTGCTGGATTCTTCGCTACGCTCCTAATGAACATAAAACGTTAAAAATAGTCCTAAGTAAATGTAATAATAAAATTTACCACCCCCTACCCCCTCCTAAAATAGGAGGGGACAATTTAATAGAGATTCAAATCCCCTCCTATTTTAGGAGGGGGTAGGGGGTGGTAAATTTGTTCATTTCCTTGTCAGTGAAAGCTCGCTTTTACTTTTGCCTCTGAATGACAACTTTAATCATATTTTAAAAATTTCTTAACATTCTCTTAATTATAAAAATATATTTTTGTAAATAATTAATAATGAAAATATAAAGATTGATTTGTATCAATGGTAATAACCAAGAAAGCAGCTTTTAAGCTAATCATACTATTCGGGATTATCAGCCTGTTAGGTGATATGGTATATGAAGGCGCTCGCAGCGTCAATGGTCCTTACCTGAAAATTTTGGGCGCTAATGCGGCAATAGTCGGATTAATCGCCGGGATTGGAGAATTTTTAGGTTATGGAATACGTCTTTTCTCAGGTTATTTCTCCGACAGAACCAAGGCCTACTGGACATTTACAATTATCGGTTATGGAATGTTGCTCTCCGTTCCAATGCTTTCATTAACCAGTTTTTGGCAGACAGCATCAATTTTCATAATATTGGAACGAATAGGCAAAGGGATACGCAGTCCGGCGAAGGACACAATCGTATCGCAGGCAACAAAGCAGGTTGGCACTGGTTTTGGATTTGCCATTGTAGAGTTCCTTGACCAATTGGGCGCTGTTTCGGGTCCGCTCATCTATACTGCAGTATTTGCTCTTGCAGCTACTCAGGTAACAGGTATTGCCGAATATCAAAAGGGATATCTATTTTCTATCATTCCGTACTGCTTATTGATGTTAGTTATATTTTTTGCTTTTAATACATTCAGGCATCCCGAGCTGTTCGAGCAGAAACCAGGCATAAAGGAATCGGAAAAGCTTCCACGGACATTTTATTTATATTCGATTTTTACATTTCTAACGACTTTCGGATTTGTTAATTTCGTTTTAATAGGCTATCATTTAAAATCGAATAATATTGTGAGCGATGCTGCCATACCGGCTTTCTATGCCGGTGCGATGATTGTCGATGCTTTTCTTGCTTTGCTTATAGGCAAACTATATGACATGATGAAAATTCGTAAACACAATGAAAGCGCCGGACTGCTCTTGCTTTTGATTATTCCAATATTATCGGTATTTATTCCTGTATTCGTTTTTAATAATAATATCGCTTTCATAATTACCGGAGTAATAATTTGGGGAATCGTGATGGGAGCACATGAAACGATAATGAAAGCTGCTATTGCCGATATTACTTCAATCAGGAAGCGCGGCACCGGTTACGGCATTTTCAATACCTCTTATGGTTTGGCAGCATTTCTTGGAAGCGCACTTACTGGCATACTCTACGATGTTTCGATTAATTCGATTATCTTAATAATGGCTTTGGTTCAGGTATTGGCAGTAGTAGTGTTTTTTATTATTAGGAAGGAAGTGAATAAGGTTTTATTCTAAGAGTCCTCTGAATAATTAATTTTTTTTATTTAAGAAATATTTGTAAGTTAATTTTTATAAATAACTCAATATTAAGGAGATTTTGATGAAAAAAATTTTTCTTCCTTCGTTACTTTTTTCGATTTGTTTTGCTTTTACAACGGTATTATCAGCAGATTTCTGGTTAAAAACATCTTACCCGGATAATCTTATTCCAGTTAACAATTGTATTACAGCAAATGGCATTGCTTATTTCGTCGGAACCGATGGTGCAGGCATTTACTATACGGATATTAATTCCAAAAGTTGGAATAGAATATTGCCGAACATAGATAACATGCCTATTTATATGTTCTGCGCCACAAAAAATAATTTCTTTTCAGCTTCCGACATTTACATTTTCAGAGGGGATAATAATTCAAAAACAGCCTATATAATTGATTACTTCGCTAATAATAAAGAAGTAATTAATTGCATGACATCATCGGCTAATACCTTGTTCGTCGGAACCAATACCGGTCTCTATAAATCTGATGATTCAGGTGATAATTGGACAAAGCTGAACGATAAAAAACAAGGTGATATGAATGTGGTTTCCGTATCAATATCGCCTTCCGGAGATATATATTGTGCAGTTGATAATATGCAGGTAATCGAAGTATTAAAAACAACTGACGGGTCGTTTTGGATTAGCCTGAATGATAATTTGGATAAGGTAGATAACAAAGCCCCAATATATGCCGGACAGAATGGAGTTTACTTAGGAGCCGGTAATTATTTGTGTTATTTTGATTATAACGGTAAAAGCTGGATTAAGCTCTCACCTGACCTTGGCGGATTCATAAAAAAGATATTGACAGATAATTATTCAAATATTTTTCTACTAACAACTAATGGAATTATTTATTTCGACCCGAATTTAAAGCAATGGATTATAGGCAAGTCTTTACTGATTTTGTACGAGACTTTGAAAGATTTGACAATAAATTCATCAAACTATCTTTTAGCTCTTACTGAGCATAATGTATATATTAGTTCGATGACAATTGAAGATTTTTTGAAGCCCCCTGATACCTATCTTACAGGCGACTTGCGGCTTATTGACCATAACAATAATCCTTTGGGTAATAAAGCATTCGGTTTGTATAAAAATGATATTCGAATTGGGGATTTCACCACCGGTAACGATGGTAAAGTCAATATAGCATCATTTAATTTCATGGAAAACGATATTGTCAAGGTCGAGTGTACACCTGCCAGGAATACTTCAAATAAACCTGGAAAAGAGCTTTTCCTTAATATCAGCTTTGATGTTAATCTCGATAATGCAAAAATGACAAACGAGGGATTGATATCGTTCGACACACTTAAGAAAGTGAATGTTCAGGATATTAAGGTAAATCATACAACCATTATGCCAAACTTAATCTTTGGTATTGAATGGGATGCAAAGCGTGAGTTTTTGGATACGGTTGCTTCTTTTCTAAGGAGAATGTCCGATTACTTGTATGATGTTACCGACGGGCAGCTATGTTTGGGAAAAGTTGCAATATACGATGCCGGAGTAAATTTCAATACATGCGATGTTCGTATCTATGCTGCCAATAATGTTTGGCCTCATGCTACAGTAGGCGGAGTTTTTTTCCGGGACAGATATGCTCATATGCCGAGAATGTTTTATGCAAATAGACATGACCAGGACTCCAGCGCTTCGGATTATTGGTACAAATTTGATTGCGGCAATATGTTAACGACAACTGCCCACGAACTCGGGCATTATTTCTTCGCTTTTTGGGATGAATATGTTTTCGAACCTCCAGAGAAAGGGAATGTTATACCATCTGTTTACAATTATGGCTTTATGAAGAACCAATATGGAGGGGAAATTATTCCATCAGGTAGTAATTATAATTCTTTTGCATCGGAAATGTCGAATTTGGAAAGATATACAGGCTACGGCGGTTCGGATATGTACAAATGGACGGCTCAATGGCGGCGACGCGGCAGGGACTGCTGGTCTCAATTTGAATTGGATTTCGAGAGAACTTATAATAGTATTCCATGCCCGATTATTAAGCCAATTGAGAGAGGTTTATCCGGTTCGCCCTCTTATGTCGAGGGTCCAATGCGTAATCAGCCTTATGGAAATGTTGGGCAATATCTGGATGTACAAATATTTGACGCTAATAACAATTCCGGTGATGTCAATTTAAGATGTACTTATCCCGACCACTCTGCTGCAGCCGGTACGCATTGTTGTATTGTAACGAATAATCCGGATATTTTTAATAATCGTTTATATCAGGGTTTGACCGCATCAAATGGGAAAATGAAGGTTATCGGTGTTAAGCCCGGTGAGAAAATTAATGTCTGGAATCATACCGGGCAAAGGTCTTATTTCTATGAAACTACAGTGGCTGCCGTAAGCGGGTATAAAAACAAGAATGATATTATTCTGGAAGATAAAGATATAGTATTGGAGCAGGTTGCAGGTGATTATTCCTTTGTGCCTTACTGGAAATATAATTCCAACGGAGATGTTGATTTTTCCTTTCTTACTGAAAAAATCTTCAATAATTCTCCCCATGTTATTTACCCAACAAGCAAAGGTAATTTCGCTAATAAGACATTTATTTACAATGCCGGTTCAAAAATATATTCTTCGATTCTTGATGACAGCCTTGCAGAAAACGGATTCATTGAATTCACAGCGTATGATGAAGCCGGTAAATATTTTGCAATACCACTTTTCTATTCTCAATTTCCTTTTAATGAAAATATCAGGAGCTATGACGGAAGTCTTCAATTACTTATTGATTCAATTTATAATACCGACATTCAAAATATTTCAATACTAACAAGTAATCTTCCTACTCTGACAAACGGCTTGGAACCGGATGCAGAGCGGTCGGGAAGCATTTACTCGCTTACAACTTTTCCTAATGATTTTATTAGCAATCAGCCAAATATTATTTCAATAAATTATCATGAATCCGATTTAAAAGTAATGCCTGCAGAATGGTTGAGGATATTCAGGTGGAATACTCTTTCTAATCTTTGGGTTTTGGTTGGTGGTGTTGTTGATTCGGCAAGTAAATCGGTTTCCGTCAGCATTTCGCAAAGCGGCACTTATGGTTTATTTACACTTAAACAGCCAAACGGTATATTTGAAACTACTCAGGACAGCCAATTCGAATTTGCTGCATATCCCAATCCTGCTAATGCTAACACGGTTATTAGCTTTAATTTAAAAGAAAGTTCATATTATACATTAAAATTATATAATTCATTCGGTTCTGAAGTATTAACTTTGGCAGAGAATGTCTTTTCAGGTAATAATCAAAAAATCAACTTCAATACTTCAAATTTGAGTTCGGGAGTATATTTCTTAAAACTCGAAGTCAATGGAATCAGCGAAATGAAGAAGCTATTGATTATAAAATAGAAACTTCTTAAAAACAGGCAAAAGTTACGAATGTCATTCCTGCGAATTAGGCTGGGTAAAAAGTCAAAAAGAATGTCATTCGTAAGCGAAGCGAAGAAACCAGAAACAGCATTGGGACTGGATTCTTCGCTTCGCTCCTAATGAACATAAAACGTTAAAAATAGTCCTAAGTAAATGTAACAATTGAATTTACCACCCCCTACCCCCTCCTAAAATAGGAGGGGATTTGAATTTCTATTCAATGTCCCCTCCTATTTTAGGAGGGGGTAGGGGGTGGTAAATTTGTTCATTTCCTTGTCTGTGAAGTCTCGCTTTTACTTTTACCTCAGAATGACATTCTTCTTGGCTTATGGCACAGCCTCATACTTTTAAATTGCAATTTTTGAAATAATTAAAATCTTTTAGTGTTATTATAAATCTCTATTCCATATTTATCAATCTGAACTTTTAGCGCTGGTTCTCTGATTCGGTAATAATCAACTACATCAAATTTATATGGCATTAGAGTATTTTCGTTCAATTCGGTAGCAATTGCTAAATTCAGGTCTTTTTTATTTAAAAAAATTGCTAAATCGACATCGCTGCCTTTTTGATAATTTTCCATAGCGCGAGAGCCGAACAGCACAACCTTTTCAATATCAGGATATTTTTTCAGGATATTGATTATATCGATGAAATCAGATTCCCTTAATCCATATTTTTCATTGCTCATCATATTTCAATTTTAAATATTGATAAACTTGACTGACTGCAAAAATATAATGATTTTTAATTACATCGACGGCATTTTCTGCAACTTCGGAATTGTATGTATGAGTCAGTTCATTTCTTTTCTCCAACATTTCGAGCCAGGTATGACCATCTTCGATTATTCCTGTTCGGAAACCTTCTTTAATTGCCTCCCTTGGGAAATTAGTGGGAATACCTTGCTCGTAAAGATAATCCTTAACGGTTTTCAAAGCCAACTCGAATGTAAACTCGAAGGATTGCACTAATCCGGCGATTTCAAGCGGAGAATACACTTCTTTATTTGCCACACTATCAAAGAAAACGAATGCTTTCTCGAAGTTCCTAAATCGATGCCTCCATCTTGATTCTTTAGACATAATTTAAAAAAGTTATATAATAAAATTATTCATTTAATAATATTGTTTCAATTGTCAATCCTTTAAACATCTTACTGAAAATCCATATTCTTTATAGTGACAAAACCAACCGAGACTTGAACGGTCGTAAGTAAGGTATAAACTTACTGAGACTTGTTCATTTATCTCCTTGGATGACCACCAGCAACTTCTTTCCCCAATATTTACATATTTCCCATTATCGTTGTAACGAATGCCTCCAGGTAAAGCTGTAAAACCACTTTCATTTGAGGCATGAGTATTTGGACTTTGCCAATGTAATGTTCCGGCTTCTTTAAGTTTATCACTTGCATTGTAATCCCCACCGAGAAAATTAACCAGTATTTTCCATTCCGAATCACTGGGGATATGCTGTCCCAAAGGAGCTAAACCACGTGAGTCATTTACTGCATACCAGTTGTAAAGTTTGCCGTATATAGCTCCCATTGCCGGGTCGTTGTTGTAATAACACCAAGCACCTGTTTTTAATTTTGCCCATTGCATCGAGTCTCTTACTTCCGGTATTGAATCCCCATTTCTGTAATGGTCAACATCCAGATTTTTTCTCATCCAAACCTGTGAGCCAATAGTCACAAAAGGGGAATTATTTGGCGTGGGATTTGTTAAATTATTATTACAGGATGAGAATACGTATAATGCAACGTTAAATATTACTATTAATTTGTAAATCATAATAACCTCATTTAATATGAAAATACATAATTACATAATGAATGGTTTTCTTGCCGATAAAATAATAATTTCATTGATTTCACCTCTTAATGTTTTTAAAATTACAAATAATTACATTATTTTCTTAATAAAATTTTAAGAGCATCCTCAAAAATAATTCCTTTAATAACCCAGAATATATCCTTTTCCTTATTCCTTATCTTTTGTTAAGTTTGTAGTTTTGGTATTTATTGGAACGGAGCTTTTAATATGTATAAATCATTATCGAATTTCATTCTTGCTTTTTTAGTTATATTCCTCTTGATATTCAGTACCGATACTCTATTTGCCCAGCGGAATTTTGCTATTTATAATTCCTATACCGGAGCTAAGCTCTCAATCAAAGAATTCGCTGAGAGTACAAAAAATGCTGATGTAGTCTTCTTCGGCGAATTTCACGACGATTCTTTATTGCATATAATTCAAAAAGATTATTTAGCTTCAATTTACGAGTTGAATAAGAAAACAGCGGTTTCAATGGAAATGTTCGAGCGCGACTGCCAATCAGTATTGGACGATTACATGCAGGGAAAAATCAATGAAGAGGAATTCCTCAAGAAATGCCGTCCCTGGGGAGATTACAAGAAATTTTATGCCCCGCTGGTTGAGTTGGCTAAGGCAAACGGCGCTCCGGTATTGGCGGCAAATATTCCCCGTAAATATGCCTCGCTTTATGCTAATGATGGTTGGGGCGCAATTGATAGGCTCCCCTCCAAAGAGCGCGGTTATGTTGCTGATAAATTGAATATCAGGGAGGATGAATATCAAAAAGCATTTAATAAAGTGATGCTTTCAAATCTCGGAGTAGATACAAATGCCACGCTCAATCCAAACCAGGAAAATACTCTTTTTCTTTATTACGGCGCCCAATGCATCAAAGATGAAACTATGGCTGAAACCATAGTTACATTCTTAGAAGTGAATAAAGATTTTCATGTTGTTCATTTTACAGGTGATTTCCATTCCAATAATTTCTTAGGCACGGTTCAGAAAACACTCGATAGAAACAAGGATTTGAAGATAGCAGTTATCTCGCCTAAATATGTCGAAGCAGGCAAAGAACCTGATTTCGATAAATCCTTGAAAAATGCGTGCGATTATATGGTCATTCTCGAAGATAAACCGCACGAACCAATTCCTCAATCCCAGATGGGTGGTCATCTCAGCGAGAATTATATTGTCAGTCATAGAATTAATGTAAAACTCAATCCTGAGAGACGTACATTGGAGGGTTACGATGTAGTGCGTTTTAAAAATCCAATTATGAAAACGAGCAGTGTGAAACTATTAAAAGACATGCAAATCGATGGCATCAGCATTCCAATGGGACCGATTAAATACAGAATTGAACCTTTAAAAAATGATTCACTCTACAATATGATTGTTATTACTCCCAGCTTGAGGGAATTAAGCGAATTAAGAATTTCTTATAAAGGCAAAGTGAATTACTCGCCAAGCATAACATTACTGAATCAGAGACATTCAAATACACCGGGAATTATTTCAAACGCAAAAGGTGAAGGTATTTACCTGCCGGGAGGCAGCTTCTACCCCCAAACAGATAAGGATATGGCTGATTTCAATGTTACAGTATCACTACCGAATGATATGACTCTAATTACAAGCGGTACTATTTCTTCGTTCAAAGATGATGGTTCAAACAAATATTATAATTTTGTGTCGGAACTGCCGACTGATGAATTCATTCTTGTTGGTGGCAAATACCAGAAAATAGATACAATTTTTGACGGCAAAACATTTTCTGCTTTCACATTTGAAAAAAGTCCGAATGCACTGACATACCTCAACGCATCAGTTGATTATTACAAGCTTTATACCAAACTATTCGGTGATTATCCTTATAAGAATTTTTCCATCGTTGAGAATTTCTTTGCAACGGGATTCGGTATGCCGGGATATACTCTTCTTTCGAATCGATTGATGGCTCTGCCTTTTGTAATGTTGTCACCCGGTTCACTCGCTCATGAATTTGTACATAACTGGTGGGGGAACAGCGTTTATGTGGACTATAATTTCGGCAATTGGTGCGAGGCTCTGACAACGTTTTCCACAAATTATTATTACAATGTGCTTGTTAAAAAAGATGAGAATGCTCTCGATTGGCGCAAGAAAGCTCTTATCTCAATAACAAATCTGCCTGAAAAAAGCAATTACCCTGTTGGTAAATTCAAATCACAAACCAATAACGATGATGCAACAATCGGCTATCAAAAAGGTGGATTTATTTTCTATGAAATGTTCAAGCTGTTAGGCGAGGACAGATTCTTTTCCGCTTTGAAATCCTTCACACAAAAGCAGAAGGGTAAGCGTGCAGCATGGTTCAATCTTTCTTCGGCTTTCGATGACATTGCAAAAAAAGACAGCCTCAATATTCCAATTCGCAAAACGATGAATCAATGGTTGAATGCCGCTATAATTCCTACTTTGACATTATCAAATGTTAAAATGGAAAAGGATTCTTTGTATTTCGAAATTGTACAAGATACAGCTTTTTATTCATCTGTTCCTGTTAAAATCGAGACAGACAAAGGAAGCTCAACAAAATATTTTACAATTAAAGCCAAATCGAATAAATTTGCGGCAGCAATTGACGGAGCGATTAAATCCGTTACTGTTGACCCTGATTATCAATGCCTGCGCCGTCTGAATAAATGGGAAATACCTTATAGCTTCGGTCATGTGTTAGCCGATAATCCAATCATAGTTCTGCCTGCTAAGAGCGCACCGGATTTCGACAGCTACAACAAAATTGCCGATATGATGAAGGAGAGCTATGAATGTGAAGTTAAAACCGTCGACGATTTGAAAGAGAAAGATTGGGCAGAGCGCTCGGTTATCGTATTAGGCTGCGAGAAAAATAATTCATTTTACTCGAATTTCAAAGGTAAATATCCGCAGAATTTCGAGGTGAATGATAACGAATTAACTTTGAACAAACAGAAATATGATGTTGAGGGCAATATACTGCTAATGAATTTTGCTCATCCGAAGAATCCTGATAAGTTTGCATCAATTATCTTTTGCAATAATTTGGAGACTCCCGACCCGCTGCGGCGTTTATTCCATTATCAATCGTATTCGATGCTGCTATTGAGCAAGACCAAGCCGGGCAGACCTGTTGCCGATTCCGAAATATTCCCGGATATTATGGATAAGCATGAATTGAGGTGGGAGAAGAAATAGGCTTTTAGGCTTT
>JAERMQ010000099.1 GCA_016844745.1 Ignavibacteria bacterium
CATATAATTCCAAAGAGACCAGGTAGACATTATGAGCGAAGAACTAAACTTGGCAAGTATAGAAAATACAGATAATATTCTTAATCAAGTGCCATTACTTCGGGGAGGGTTAGGGAGGGGTTTCTCTTTTTGTTTGAATAACCAACTTAATTAAATAAATCAATTTCAAAAATTCAACAAAATTAAAATGAAATTTCAAACATTTTTATCAAAAGAAAACAAGCCACGACTTGGGATACTCGTAAAAAATTCACTTTATGATATTCATAATACTTCCAGATTGTGTGGAATTTTTATTCCTGATAACATTCAGGAATTTCTGCAAGAATCGGATACTAATCTTGAAAAAGCAAAGAGATTACTTGAGTTTATTGATAATAACCATTCATCTTTAACACCAGTTCAGCCGCTGCAAATATTATCACCAATTCCGAATCCGCCGAGCGTGCGCGATGGTTACGCTTTTCGTCAGCATGTAGCCGCTGCAAGAAGAAACCGGGGGCTCGATATGCTCCCCGAATTTGATGAATACCCGATTTTCTATTTTACTAATCATCATTCAATCATTGGTGAAGGTGATGTCCTGGTTGAACTCGACCATCTTGCTCAATGCGATTTCGAATTAGAATGGGCTGCAGTTATTGGAAAGCAAGGGAAAAACATTGATAGCAAAGATGCAGATTCGTATATTTTCGGTTTCACGATTATGAATGATTTTTCAGCAAGAACATTGCAGATGGAAGAAATGAAGCTTAATCTCGGACCTGCCAAGGGAAAGGATTTTGCTACTTCTTTAGGTCCATTTATCATTACGCCTGATGAATTAATTGATTACAAAATCACAACGGAATTTGGGAATAATTATAATCTGCCAATGACAGCAAAGCATAACGGCGTTCTTATTTCAGATGGTAATACAAAAGATATGAACTGGACTTTTGCCGAAATCATTGAAAGAGCTTCTTACGGAGTAACTTTGTATCCGGGTGATGTAATAGGTTCAGGTACGGTCGGTACTGGTTGTTATTTGGAATTAAACGGTACAAGAGCCAGGGAAGCAAAAGAACAAGGAGAAATATATTCGCCGGTTTGGTTGCAGAATGGGGATGAAATTGAATTGGAAATCGAGATGTTAGGTAAGCTGACAAATAAAATTAAGCTAAGCGAGAATAATATATCGATTTTATCGAAGAAGAAACATTTGGAAATGTAACCTTTTGTTCAGGATTACCTTTGCAGTTGCAGTATAACATTGCTAATACAAAAAATTATAATTTCTTTGCGCCTTTGCGAGATAATGTTTCACGCAAAGCTCGTAGAGAATATTTTTATCCTTTGCGTCTTTGCGTGAATAATTTTCTCGCAAAGATGATAAGACGCAAAGAGTTTTATAAAGATATCACTATCTAAAATGTGTAGAATGATAATCTTTAAATTACATTTTATTACAGAAAAATAAGGAAATAATAATATGTTTAGTTTTGAACCAAAAGACCAGCCACAACAGGTTGTTCAGTCTTTTTTGGTTGGAGGCGTTGCACCGAGACCAATTGCTTTAGTCTCTACAATCAGTAAAGATAGAATCCCAAATTTATCTCCATTCTCGTTCTTTAATGCTTTTGGTTCAAATCCTCCGGTTGTAGCTTTTTCTGCCTCAAGGAGAGGACGGGATGGCTCATTGAAAGATACTTATAATAATCTAATCGATACGGGCGAATGTGTCATCAATGCTGTAACTTTCAACATACTTGAACAAATTAACCTGGCTTCAACCGAATATGCATCAGAAGTAAACGAATGGGAAAAATCCGGATTAACTCCCATCAAATCAGATATAATAAATCCTTGCCTGGTACAGGAATCGCCTTTCAGGATGGAATGTAAACTATATCAGATGGTTAGTGTTGGGATTAATCCCGGTTCGGCGAATATTGCTATTTGTGAGGTCTTGAAATTCCATGTTGATGAAGAAATAATGGAAAACGGGAAAATCAACCCATTTAAGATTCATCATATCGGACGAAATGGCGGTGATATTTGGTCCAATATTGATTCAAATGCACTATTTCAATTGAAGAAACCTACAACGAATAATAATATCGGGATGAATGGATTGCCTGATTATATCAGGAATTCACCGGTCTTTACAGCAAATAATCTTGCTCGATTAGCACTATTGGAAACTACTCCGGATTTGGAACGAGCTTATGAATTTATTAAAGGATATGAACCATTAAAATCTTCATTATCTGATTTCGAACAATTCCGTATTTCGGGAGATTTAGGAAAAATGCTGAGTTCTGCTCTTTTTAATATCAGTAATCTTGAAAATATTTTAGAATTAACGGCGAAGGAATTTCTTCAGCAGAATAGAATTAAGGAAGCTTTTTTGATTTGCATGTATAATAATCATATAATGAAGGATTAGGAAAATTTTTAATATGATATACTTTGAGCCCTTTGTGTTTACCTTTGAGCCCTTTGTGGTAAAAAATCTTTATTAAAGTAGTTTGTAATTTTTGACACCAAGGACACAGTGGGTTCCACAAAGGTCACAAAGGATTTTTTAATATTTAAGAAACTAAATATCATTGAATAAAACAGAATCCATACCGCTTTTCACTCCCGATAATAATAGAATCATCAATTCAAATATGTATGATTTTATCAAATTTGTCAACAAGAAATATAATCTTGAAATAGATACTTATGACTCTCTTTATCAATTTTCCATTAATGAAATTGAAAAATTCTGGGAAGCAATATGGGATTACGGCGAGTTTATTCATTCTAAATCATATACTAAAATTCTTGATTATGATAAACCCTTGAATATAGTTGCTCCCGGAGCCAAATGGTTCCCAGGAGCCAGACTTAATTTTGCAGAAAACCTTCTACGAAACCGTTCGGATGACACAGCTATAATCAGTTATAATGAAAATAAAGAAACCGGCTTAATATCTTTTAATGAATTATATAACTTAACAGCGAACGTCAAAAATTATCTAAAATCAATCAACATCAAGCCGAATGACAGAATAGCTGCCCTGACAACCAATATTCCCGAAGCAGTAATTGGCATGTTGGCAGCAACATCATTGGGAGCTATCTGGTCTTCAACTTCACCGGACTTTGGCTTGCAGGGTATCGTTGACCGGTTCCAACAAATAGAACCAAAGGTGCTTATTGCGGTAGATGGATACAAATATAACGGAAAAACTATTTCGATTCTTGAGACTATCAATCATTTAGCAGAATTCCTGCCGAAAGATTTTCAACTGATAATAATAAACAATATTCATACAATTGAGGAAATACAAGCTACAGTCAAAGTAAAATTTATATTATTCGAGGATATTACACACCCCTTAATCCCCTCTCAAGAGGGGAATGTAATCGAATTTGAACAACTTCCGTTTGAGCATCCGGTATATATCATGTATTCATCAGGTACGACAGGCAAACCCAAATGTATTGTTCATGGTGCGGGCGGAACATTATTGCAGCATTTCAAGGAATTAATACTCCATACCGACCTGAAAAAGGAAGATATAATATCCTTCTTTACAACATGTGGCTGGATGATGTGGAATTGGCTTGTAAGCAGTCTGATGACCGGAGCAAAAGTATTTTTATATGACGGCAGTCCTGCAGAACCGAAACTTAATGTACTATGGGAAGCAATTGAAAAATTTCAAATCAATATATTCGGTACAAGTCCCAAATTCCTGACAACATGCCAGCAATCCGGATTAAATCCGTGGCAGGAACATAACCTTGATTCATTGAAGACTATTCTTTCTACCGGCTCTCCCCTATCAAAAAACAATTTTGAATGGGTATATAATTCTGTTAAAAGCTCTGTTTTATTATCATCAATATCCGGCGGTACTGATATTATCTCTTGCTTCATGCTGGGCAATCCTATATTACCGGTTTATTCGGAAGAAATCCAGTGCAGAGGCTTAGGTATGGCTGTAGAGGCGTGGGATGATGAAGGAAAACCAATAATAAATGAGCAGGGTGAACTCGTTTGTACAAAAATATTCCCCTCGATGCCCGTTATCTTTTGGAATGACGCTTCCGGAGAACAATATCGAAATGCATACTTCAATCATTTCGAGGGAGTATGGAGGCATGGCGACTATATCAGGATTACCGAAAATGGCGGCGTTGTTGTTTATGGAAGGTCTGATGCAACTTTAAATCCAGGCGGTGTTCGCATAGGTACTGCAGAACTTTATAGAGTATTGGAAGGAATCCCGGAAGTAAGTGACTCATTAGCTGTAGGGGTTCCTTTTAATGATGATGTAATTATCGTGCTTTTTGTTGTATTAAAGGAAGGAACTCAGCTCAATGATGAATTGGAAGATAGAATCAAAATGGTCATCAGAAAAGAGCTTACACCAAGGCATGTGCCAAAATACATCAAACAGATTTCTGAAATTCCTATAACATTGAATGGCAAAAAAGTTGAAACTGCTGTAACTAAAATATTGACAGGACAGCCAATATCCAATAAGGATGCTCTTTTAAATCCGAAATCTTTGGAGCAATTTGAAAGATTCACATTTTGACGTTGTTCTAATTACAATAGTTGTCATTCCAGTGTAACAATTCATTGAAAAGCTGAGTATTAAAAGATGGACTCCACCTTCCAGGTGGAGTCCATCTAACAACCACATAGTCAGCTTTTCAAAGAATAGTTACACAGTCTCGAATGCAGGAATGGCAATTTAGTGGATATTAGAACCACCCATGAATTTTAAATTTGTTTAGGATCAATATTCACAATATTTCGGAAAATTCGCTCTTTTATCGAATCAACAACATAGTAAACAACAGGTACTAAAAATACTGTAAGCAACATTGAACTTGTTAATCCTCCAATAATTGCCCAAGCCAAACCATTCTTCCATTCTGAAGCAGTTCCGGATGCCAAAGCAATAGGCATCATACCAATAACCATAGCAGTTGTAGTCATCAGAATTGGGCGTAATCTTGTTCTTCCGGCTACAATCAGGGCTTCGCTAAAGTGCATTCCTTTGGCTTTTAATTGATTAGTAAAGTCCACAATAAGGATTGCATTTTTTGCAACTAACCCCAGAAGCATTATCAATCCAAGAATAGTAAACAAACTCAAATTGGAGATACTGAGATTTAAGGCAAGGAAGGCACCAATTGTTGCTACAGGGATTGAAAACAATACAACAATCGGATAAATAAAATTATCATACAAAGCAACCATTATCAAATAAACCAAAATAAAAGAAGCTATCAAAGCCATTCCCAAAGCTCCGAAACTTTCGTCTTGCCTTTTAATATCACTTCCCCAGGAAATATTGACGCCATAAGATAAAGGATTGGCTTTTATGTATGATATTAAATTATCTGCAATTGTACCCGAACCAATTCCTAAAGCATCTGATGTTATAGTTACTGCCTTTAAACGGTCTTTTCGTTCCAAAACCGAAGGAGAATAACTTTGGGAAACATTAGCAAACTGGTCTAAGCGAATAGCCTGCCCCATAGGATTAATGATGAACAAATCTTTTACATCCTTTATGTTTTTACGGTCAAAATCATCTAACCAGATACGAACAATATGTTCTGAACCATTTTCTGTTAATGTACTTTTGTCATTGCCGGCAAAAGCATTTCGTAGAGTAGCACCAACAATAGCTGTGTTCAATCCAAAACGTGACATTTTGTCTCTGTCAAGCTCAACCTTCAATTCAGGGTTACCTGTTTCAACCGAGATTTCTACATTATTTGCTCCGGGAATAGATATGAGATTCTCCTTAATTCGATGAGCATCTTTTAATACCAAAGAAAAATCAGTACCAGATAATGTTAATTGAATTGGTGCAGATTTTGCCACCAAACCAATAGTTGACATCTTAAAATTAACTCCTGAAAATTTTCCCTGAAGTGATTTTCTTATACCAATCATAAATTTCTCGGTTGAAATTCTTTTTCTTTCTTTAGGCGATTTGAGTAAAACGGTTAGTTCGGTTTTATTCTCTTCTCCTATACCCAGACTCATCATCCCCGTTGTAGGTCCGCCAACATTACTAAAAACAGAATAAATTTCATTCCGGGCAAGTAAAAAATCTTCTACTTGCTTAGATACTATGTTGTTTTCTTTGATAGTAGTGCTTTTATCAAATTCCAAATTTAGTTTAAATTTCCCTTGGTCACCGGTTGCAATTAGTTCTTTGCCCATTATACCTAATTTCATCATAGCACCGGTACCAATAAATAGCAGTAGGATAATACCTGTAAAAATTAGTTTATGATTCAAAACCCACTTCAAAGAATTTCCATACCAATTGGTTAAATTTGTTAGTTGGTTCTCAAATCCAATAAGAAACTTATCAAATAACTTATCTTTATGAAGTTCTTCTTTTTTCCCAATACGGGAAGCCAGCCAAGGAGTTAAAGTAAAACTAACTAATAAGCTCATCAGCGTAGAAACAACAACCACAACAGAGAATTGCTTCAACATATCAGCTATAAAAACCTGAACAAATACTATCGGCAGAAAAACCACAACATCCACCAAAGTAATGGAAACAGCTGCAAAACCGATTTCTGCACGACCTTCAATAGCTGCTATTCGTTTTTCCTTGCCTTTATCAAGATAACGCTGAATGTTTTCAAGTATGACAATAGAATCATCAACTAAAATTCCAATAATCAGGGTCATAGCCAAAAGCGTCATTAAATTAAGCGTGTAATTTAATAACCACATTGCCACAAATGCAGATATTAGTGAAGCCGGGATGGTGATTAATATAATCAATGAATTACGAAAATTATGCAAAAACATTAGCATTATTATTGATACCAAGATTACTGCAAGTAACAAATCTTCAACAACAGAATTTACTGCGGAAATAGTAATATCGGTGCTATTATCAGCTATAATAAAATTCAATCCAATTGCTTTATTATTGCTTTCCATAATTCTTAATTTATCCTTTACAAGTGACGAAACTTCAACAGCATTAGCATCAGGTTGCTTTTTCAACAAAATACCAATACCTTGTTTGCCATTGAAACGACTGATTGATTCTGTGTCTTTTAACCCGTCATTAATAGCTGCCACATCCTTCAAATAAATAACACTCCCATTCGGTTGGGTTGCAACAATCAGATTTTCAATAGCCGTTAAAGAACTAAACTTCCCCGCAAGTTTGACTGTAATTTGCTCTTCTGCGGTCTGAACTTTTCCTGCCGGAACTTCCATACTTGCCCGATTTATGATTTCACTTATCTGCAATAATGATATTTTATAAAATTTTAATTTTTCCTTGTTGACTTTAATTTGTATCTCTCTTTTCTCTGCTCCCAATAAAGTAATTTCAGCGACACCTTTTAGTGTCTGTAATTGGGGAAGTAATTCATCAGTCAATTTTTGATAAAAATCTGCAACTTCAAGGTTTGAATTTGCACTTATCTGTATTATGGGTAATTCACTTACTGATAGTTTACTCATAATTGGAGATTGAATACCATCAGGCAAATCTTTCTTTCTATTATCTATTCGCCTTTGAGCATCTTGCATAGCTAAATCAATATCAACACCATATTTCAAATTCACAATCACAATGGACGCATTACTTATTGATTTTGAAGAAATATAATCAATCCTATCAATATTGGAAACGGCATCTTCTATTATTTTAGTAACAGAGTTTTCAACTTCCTCAGGTGAAGCACCCGGGTACATAATACGAATCGTGATAACCGGTTGGCTGAAATCCGGCATTAACTCGTAACCTATATTTTGATAGGCAAACAGACCTGCCAATATTAATACTCCAAAAAATACTATGATTAGCGATGGTCTTTTTATAGATATTTCAGTAATAGTCATTATTATACTTTTCCTTTGATAAGTTGTAGAACAGACGACCTTGTCTGTTGAGTCAAACATTTAATATTTAAGGTGGGTTCTAAAAATTCAATTTAGGCTGTCATTCTGAGCGAAGCGAAGAATCTATCTTGTTGATTTTAAAGAAGACTGGATTCTTCGCTTCGAGAATGACAATTTTTAGAATACCCCCTTAATAACCTGTCTGCAAATTAAATTTCACAGGAGAACCATTTTTTAGATTGATAAAACCACTTGTTGCAACGATTTCACCGGCTTTCAATCCCGAAGAAACAGCAACAAATTGACCACTTCTAAACGAAACGAAAATATTTCTTAATAAAGACTTTCCATCATTAATCACATACACTTGCTGCTCTTTTGAACTCCCGAAGAGTGCTTTGATTGGTATGACAACAAATGTTTGTTTATTACCGGTATAAATTTTTGCCGTACCAAACATTCCGGACTTGATTTTTTGTGCTTTGTTGTTTACTCTTATTTGCAACGGGAAATTATGTGCCATATCTCCCTTACTGCCAATCATAGTGATTATTCCCGATAACTTTATATCAGGATATATATCTGATACAACTTCTACCTGTTGCCTTAATTCAAAGTGTTTTAAATCGGATTCCGGTACATTTATAGAAAGTAATACAGAGCTTATATCCGTGATCTGAACTATAGGAACAAAAGGAGAAACAACTGCACCTAATTCAGTAAATTTTTGAGTTACTATACCATCAATTGGAGATTTAATGGACGACTTTTTAATTTGTTCTAAAATTGTTTTACGTTGTACTTCTGCTCCTTTTAGAGCTAATTGACTTTTCTCCAATTGAATGCCCTGCACAGCATCTGCCTGCGTCAGTATTGTATAACGTTTAACATCTTTTTCATATCCGTCAATCTGAATATCGATGGCTTCTAACTGTAGCTTCAGAAGCTCTACATCCAACTGAACTATTAAGTCTCCTTCTTTGAGGTAATCACCTAATTCCGAATTAAAATTATTTATTTTGCCTTGAGATTCTGCCATAACTTTTACTTCTTTTACCGGTTCAAATATTCCGGTGTAATTTAATTCAACTGAGAGTAGTCTTTGCTCGGCAGTTTCTGTTGTAATCAAAATCTGCTGCTGTTTATCGTAATGATATACCTTTTCAACAGCAGTTTTCTTGTTAAAAAACAGAATTAATATAATCAATGCTATGATAGCTATTGAAACGAAGATATAAATTGCTTTTTTCATATTTTTCTTTATTTATTTAAAAGATTGCCGGTTACCTGTTTATATTCTAATTCTGCTTTACGAAGGTTTATCAAAGCAACAATATAATTTTGTTGAGCTTCCCGAATAGAATTATCAGCCAATAACAAATCTGTAATCGAAGCAACGCCTTGCTTATTTTGTAACACCGTATTAACCCAAATGGATTTTGCTAAATCTATTTGTGTGGCAGTTGTTTCAATGCTTTTTTTCATTACTTCATATTGCATTTTTGCATTTTTAGTATCTAAACTGTTTTTTTCACTTAAAAGATTTTTCATAATTGTATTTTTATCAATTTCAGTGATTTTCTGTTCGATTTTATGATGAGTTGTTAAACCATTAAACAACGGTACACTTAGTTGAACACCAACAAATCCAATACTATAAAAATTAAAAAAACTGTTATCTCCCGTACTACCATAACCTGTAGTTCCATACGTTCCATATAAACCTAAGGTTGGTAGTCTTGAGTATTTCAATCCGCTCAATTCGGAATAATTCATATCCAATTTTTTTTCAATTAGTTTAACGTTTGATGTTGGTTGAATCGGTAGTTCAAAAACAATAATTTCATTATATTCTTTCATAATTGCTAAAGAATCGGTCAGCGGTTTCCCCATTTGAAATTTCAAAGCATTTAATACTTGTTGATATTGAGTGAACACAGTAATTTTTTGAGTTTGTAACTGAGCCAATTGTAATTTCACCCTATCGACGTCTGAATTTTTTGCCAATTGTTGTTGATGCAACAAAGAAGTAGTTTGTACAAGCCTGCTACTATTAATGATATTACTGTCAATAAATGCTAATTGATTTGATAGAATTTGGGCATTATAGTATGCATTTGAAACTTCAATGACAACATCTTCCTCAGATTTGGTTTTTTGAATTTCCGATAATTCAATTAATAAATCAGTAGTTTGAATAGAATTTAGTATTGTTGTATTAAAAAGCGGTAAATTAAATTGAACATTGGCATTTAAATTCTGAGGTAATCCAAATTGTACTTCTTTATATGTACCTGCCGGACCACCGAAGGCTTTGGCGGGCATCAACTGATAAGGAAGGTTTGTGTAATATTTGAAGTCAGCAATAGCAATTATTTTGGGCAGCAAATTACTAATTGCCTCATTTTTCTTTTCCTTTGCCAACAAAACATCTTGTTTATATAACTTTATGTTGCGATTATTCAAGAGAGCCGTATCAATACATTGATTTATTGAATAAGTTTGAGCATTAACATCATTTACAGAAAAAAAGCTAAATACTATAATTAAAAAACCTTCTAATTTATAACTATTTCCCCTTGGTTTTATGGATTTATTTTTATTTCCTGTTATATAATACCATGATATTCCTGCAAATAGACCCGTTAGAGCAATTCGGAACAGTATTGCAGCAACAGTTTTTCTTTCATATAGTCCACTGGAATTGATATGAAAAAATAAAAAAGCAAGGCTTAATAATAGAATCAAAATTGTTACAAATAATAATCTTGTAGTAAATTTGCTTTCCTTTACGAAACCAAAAGCCACAATCAAATAAATAAATCCACATAAGAAGTTTGCAAAAACTATCACGAGTACAAAATTGCCTTCCATAGCTCTTATCCCGAACAAATCAAATAATACCGAACCACTCATAAATATGGTAATCAAACCAAAGAGAGTGATTAATATGGCTGATAATTTTAAAATTTTATTTTTCATGGTTTTCGTTTGTTTGTGATTTAATTAATGTTAATATGTTATCCATTAACTTATTTCCTTTTTCTTTTAGATCGAATGCAAATCCGGATAACCGCCACTGCAATATTTGCAATCTCAAACTTCCCATAATTATATGCACCAACTCATCAGCCGATAGCAACCGGTTAAATTTCATTTGTTTCTGTCCTTTTTGAATAATCTGCAAAAAATGCTTTTTACCTGTTGCCATTATTTGCATTATAGCTTCATTGATTGCTTTACTTTCTTCTAATAAACCATCAGAAAAGATTGCAACTAAAAAATACGGTTTCTTTATAAAGAAATCAAAGTGATTATTAAATATTGCTTTTAGTTGTTCACCCGGTTCGTCAATATTCTTGATGCTTAATAACAAACGTTCTCCCATATCCTCTTCTAAATATTTAAGCATAGTTAAAATTATTTCTTCTTTACTTTTAAAATGTCTGTAAAGTGCTGATTCGGCAAATCCTATTTTTGCTGCCAGGTTTTTAATAGTTAGCCCGTTGATTCCCGATAAAGTTAGAATTTCTCCCGCCGCTTCAATAATTTGCTGTTGTCTTGGTTTTATTTTCAAATTTTCCTCCTAAATTTTTTTTTCATTTACTTTAAAAAAGCTATACTTATTTTAATAAACTTCTGAATAATAAGCAATATTGTCATTCCTGCGAATGCAGGAATCTCCTAAACCGCTTTGGAAGTGGATTCCTACATTCGAGGCTGTGTGAAAACCATATTTACTTCCATATTTAACTAAATGAAGAACCCCACCCTAACCCTCCCCGAAGGGGAGGGAAATTGTAACTGTCTTATTTATCAATTCCCTCACCTTCGGGGAGGGTTAGGGTGGGGTTCTTCATTTTCCTTGTTTTCATCTCTGTTTTTATTTTTCACACAGCCTCGAATGCAGGAATGACATTCTACTTGACTTTTTCAACAGTTGATTAAAATAATATATTTATACCTATCAATGGAAGTAACCCAAAATCTTCCCGGATTTTTGTATTAATATTTCCGGCATTATCAACACTAAATGAATAAGACATTACATTAATCCTGTTGTAAACATTCCATAAGTCAAGATATACATTAATAGACCAGGAGTCAAATTGGAATTTTTTATCAACTCTTAAATCCAATTTATGATAATCAGGATAACGGGCAGCATTTTTCTCACCGTCAACAATATAATATATGCCATTGATGCCCTGTTTCGCTTCTTTATAGGAAGTGTAAGGATTTCCTGTCGCATATTGAAATTTCGCTCCTATTTGCCATGAGTCAGGCAGTTCAATTCCAAAAATAATATTTAATATATGAGGTCTGTCGTATTCAAAATTATATTCCGGTAAATTAACCCCATCCTGCCTTTTTGAAGTAGAATAAGAATATGATATACTTCCAACAAATCCTTGAGTAAACTTTTTTTGAAGATAAAATTCAATGCCCCGTGTATAGCCATTACCGGAGTTTGTTAATATATTATTTGTATCGCTTGTTGTTATTACGTTATTAAGTTCTTTGTGATAAACTTCGACACTTGCTTTCATATCTTCGTAGAAATTATGTTCAAATCCAATTACGTAATGTGTTGACTTTGCACTTTTCAGGCTATGATTGTTCGTATCAACTGCAATCTGGAATGCTGCAGGCGTCTGGTAAAAATCACCATACGCCAGGTTAAATGCTGTGTTCTCGAATATATTATATTTAAAAGAAATCCGTGGGCTTAGCTTAGTTTCGCCGGTATAAGTAAAATGGTCTAACCGCAGACCGGTATTTAATGTTATAACAGATATGGGATTCATGGATGTTTGAATAAAACCCGAATATTTTTCCGAAATTTCAGGATGATAAGAAACTGATGAGGCAGGAATTAGTTTCCCATTTCTTGTAGTATCTTCAGGACTCCAGATTACATGCTTTGAATCTATAAATTTAATATAACCTCCGGTTTTAAATTCAATCCATGATAGAGGCTTATAATTGACTTCTGTCTTCAAAATATATTCATCTTCCTGAATATCGTCACCTTTAAGGTCCCTGTTATTTTCAAGTCCTAAATGCGTTTTCCAGCCATTGCTTGAATAAGAAAATGTTGTAAGAGCATAAGCATTTGTTGAGAACAAAGACTGCCAATTTATGCCAAAGGCAGAGCCATAGTCATCTCTTGTCATGTAAGGATATTTATTCATTTCCGGATTTTGGTTAATAGTACCTTCTTTATCAATTTGGTCAATATAATAAAATCCGACAATACTTAATTTATTCATATCGTTTAAATGAATTGTATATTTACCGACAGCGTCGTAATACCTTGGTGCCGCCGGTTTATTCATAATTGATGTTAAAATATCAAAAAAACCTCTCCTCAATGAAAAAATCACTGAACTTTTTTCAGTTACAGGACCATCTAACGTTAGACCAAATCCTCCAAGATTGAGATTGACATCCGTATTAAATACTTCTTTATTGCCATCCATTAATGACATATCAAATACGGAAGAAAGTTTATCACCATATTTTGAAGGAAATCCTCCGGTTATAAAATCTACCTTTTTCAGGAGTGACGGATTGATAACGCTTATAATTCCCATAGATTCACCAGACCTTGCAAAATGAATCGGATTGTATATTTCAACATTATCGAGTAAGGTTAGATTTTCATCGGGACTTCCACCCCTTACAATAAGTTGTGCGCTTTTCCCTCCTGCAGTAGATACACCGGGCAGTGATTGCATCACCCTGAAAATATCATCGGCTGAACCCGGAGAGCGGCGTATTTCCTGGGGTTCTAATGATTTGAAACTTGTTGGATTATCAACCGGTTTTTGGAAATAATCATTTGTAACCAAAATACTCCCCATTATAATGTCCTTGTGTTTTAGTTCAAAGTTCACTGTTTGGTTTCTTCCAACTGATACATTAACATCAGGTATTTCACTTTTTTGGTATTCAATCCTGCTTACATTTACAACGTAATTGCCAACCGGAACTTTTTTAATAACATAGTATCCGTTTTTATCCGATATTGCACCGAGTTTTGTTCCCTGGACTGTAACCGTTACATAGGATAATGGTTGTTTGGTATCAGCATCAATTATTTCACCTGAGATAATTCCTTTTGATTCTTCGGAATACAAAACTGAAAAATTGATTAGTAATATTAATAGAATTGAGAATAATACTGTTATGTTTTTTATTTTAAGTCCATTCATCCCTGAAAGAGAGATGATTTCAACTTTCGAATCAATCATTTGCCCCTGGCTATTTTTCATTTTCAAAACCTTTCAAAATATGTGAGTGAATATTCACTCACAAACTTAAACAAAATTTTTTATAAAACAAAACAAAATTTAAAAAAAATAAAATATTTCAAAATCGTCTAAAAAAGTTAATTTTTATAATTAATTTTAAAGGAGCAATTTTATGGCTACTCAACTATACGCAAATCTTCCGGTGAAAAACCTTCAAAATACAATAGATTTCTTTACAATGCTGGGTTTCACCTTCAATACCAAATTTACCGATGCAAACGCAACCTGTATGATAATCGGTGAAAATATTTATGTAATGCTATTGGTCGAGCCATTTTACAAAACATTTGTCGATAAAGAAATCTGCGATTCTTCAAAAGCAACCGAAATAATTATGGCTGTTACCTGCGAAAGCCGGGAAATGGTTGACGAGAAATTAAGTAAGGTAGTAGAGGCAGGCGGAACCGAAACCCGGCAGGCGCAAGACCATGGTTGGATGTATTCCCGCAGTTTTCAGGATATTGACGGGCATCTATGGGAATTTTTCTATATGGATGAAAGCGCTATGCCATAATGGTAAAAAAAAGTACAATTATCATCATGGTTATTGGAATAATATCCGTTATTACCGGTTTCTCAATTGGAACAGTAGAAAATACTCCCGGAATAACTTTGGTTCTTCTTGGTTTTTTTGCTATATCTTATTCAGTTCTCAGTAACTTTGGCAAAACGAAAAATCTTAGACCAATAATTAAATTTATTTATTGGTCTCCCAGAGTACTATGTATAATAACAATATTATTTTTAAGTTTATTTGCACTGGATGTATTTCAGGAACATCATGGTTTTTTCCACATTATCTTAGCACTTCTTATTCATCTCATACCATCATTGTTAATTTTAGTAATCCTGATAATTAGCTGGCAAAGGGAGTGGATTGGCGGATTTCTATTCAATATACTTGGAATTTTATATATAGTATCAGCATGGGGTAATTTCCCCATTTCGGTTTATTTTCTAATTTCCGGTCCACTTTTTCTGACAGGGATTTTATTTCTGATTAACTGGCGTTTAAAAGGCAAGTATTTTCAAAATCCAGATTAAATGAAAATTGAAAAGAAAAATACTGTAACCTCAGAAAAATGAAGAAACCAAAAAAAATGAAGAACCCCTCCCTAACCCTCCCCGAAGGGGAGGCAACTTGTAACTCCAATATTTATCAATTCCCTCCCCTTCGGGGAGGGTTAGGGAGGGGTTCTTCA
>JAERMQ010000004.1 GCA_016844745.1 Ignavibacteria bacterium
CTGTCATTTATACCTAAGAAAACTCATTGTTTTTTGAATTTTAGTACACATTATTTTTTTATCAATTTTGTCCTTTTTACGCTGGTGCAGTACATTATTGCTTAGTTTACCGTTTACAAATGAACAATATTTGATATTTCATAGGTTAAAAATAATGTCGGCAATATTTATTTTTCCGTTCTATGTCATGACTTTTTATAAATGTTACTTTGATATTGAGAGGAAAATAATAGCGGTAATTGTTTTTGCTATCACACCAATATTTTTAGTTCTTGTGTTTTTGGAAATTTTTATATCTATGCCTGTACATTCCATGGTAATAAATACTAAAATATCTGTTTTCATATACCATTTTGGTAAGACCTGTTTAGGATATAAAATATGGGCAATATTTTTATCTATTATACATGTTTTAATGTTTATACAGTATTTTAAATCGAAAGATGAGAGAAAAAAAATTCCCTTCATTGTTCTCTTAGGATCGTCATTTGCAATAACTTTAAACGATACATTAAGCAGCCAGGGTTATATAAGAAATTTACTTTTAGGAGAATATCTTTGGTTTCTAATACCGGCTTTTGTATTTATTGATTTGCTTTTTCAAGATAGAAAAACATACTTATCAGTTGTAAATCTATCTAAAGAATTGCTTAAACATAAAGAAGAACTCGAAATTAAAGTAGAAGAAAGAACAAGTGAACTAAAATTAGAAAAGGAAATATCCGAGAAAGAACGAGATAAATCCGACCGTCTCCTCCTCAACGTCCTACCGGAAACTATCGCTACCCGCTTAAAAGAAGGCGAAACCACAATAGCCGACCATTTCAGCGAAGCAAGCGTTGTATTCATTGATATTGTTGATTTTACAAAAAGTTCCGCAGCCGCAGACCCAAAGCGCGTCGTCGAAGTTCTCAACGTCCTTTACTCCAAATTAGATAAAATTGCACAAATACACGGTTTAGAAAAAATAAAGACCATCGGCGATTGCTACATGGCAGCAGCGGGTATTCCCATTGCAGACCCTGACAATGTTAACAAAGCTGCACAATTTGCATTAGAAGCAATGAATCTACTCAAAGATTATGATACCGGCGATGGAACAATTTTGAATTTCCGCTGCGGAGTGGATTGCGGTCCTGTAGTAGCAGGCGTTATCGGGGAAAATAAATTTATCTATGATGTTTGGGGTGATATGGTCAACACTGCATCAAGGATGGAGACTAATGGAATTGAGGGGAAGATACATTGCACTGAGAGATTTCGGGAAAAATTACGAATTACGAATTACGAATTACGAATTGATTTTGAAGAGAGAGGCGAAATTGAAATAAAGGGAAAAGGAATGATGAAGACTTATTTTTTAGGGAATAGTGAATAATGAATGTCGAATAATGAATGTCGAAGTAAAAAATGCCACTTAATTCAGGTTGGGAGACTGTTGAAAAAGTAAGAAGATTGCTATCCCGATCGAAGTGAAGAATCCAGTTCCAAGGCAGTTCCAGGAATCTTCTCTTCGTTCTGAAAGATATTTATTAGAATCTTTATATAATCAAATTACTTGCTGAATTGAGCAAGGAAATCAGCGAATTTATCCATTTCCTCTTTAGTGCGCTTCTCTGTAACGGCAATCAACAAACCCGGCTTGAGATGCGGAAATGCAGATGTATCGATACCTGATAAGAAGCCATGTTTTTCACCTTCTGCAATAATCTCACCCGGCGCTACAGGAGTCTCGACAAGGAATTCACAGAAAAACGGTTTGTCTATGGGCAGTTTAAATCCTGGGATACTGCTGATTTTCTTTGCTAAATAATGTGCCTTATGGAAGGATTGCTCTGCAACCTCGCGAATCCCCGCAGGTCCCATCGCAGTCAAATATACTGTTGCAGCTAACATGAACAAACCCTGATTTGTGCATATATTTGATGTAGCTTTTTCGCGTTTGATTTGCTGTTCGCGCGTCTGCAATGTAAGTACGAATCCGCGATTGCCATCCAAATCCTGTGTAATTCCTGAAAGCCGTCCGGGAATTTTGCGAACAAATTCCTTCTTGCAGGCAAATAGTCCGAGATAAGGACCACCAAAATTAAGCGGAATGCCAAGCGCCTGACCTTCGCCGGTGACTATGTCGGCATTGTATTCGCCGGGAGGAGCTAACATTCCAAGTGAAATCGGGTCAACTGAAACGACGAATAATGCTTTGGCGTTGTGGGTAATTTGCTCTATTTCCTGGGCATCGTCAATTGTGCCATAAGCATTGGGCTGCTGCAAAATTACGGCAGAAGTATTTGCGCCGACAGCAGTTTTCAATGTATCCAAATCGCAGGTGCCATCCCCGGCTACGATATTTTTGAATGTGATTTTCTTGCCTGCACATATTGATTTTATTACATGAAAATAATTGGGATTTAGGGCGCCGGAAATAATAATTTCCGAACGGTTGTTGTGGGCAGTTGCTAATAAACAGGCTTCGGCTAATGCCGATGCTCCGTCGTAAAGCGAGGCATTCGATATGTCCATGCCTGTCAATGTGCAAATCATCGATTGGTATTCGTACATTGCCTGAAGTGTGCCTTGCGAAACTTCTGCCTGGTAAGGAGTATATGCGGTTTTGAATTCCGGCTTTTCGAGTACCGAGCCGACAATCGAAGGTATGTAGCGGTCGTAGGCGCCTCCGCCCATAAAGCATACGTGTGATTTTGCGGTTATATTTTTATTTGCGAATGATTCCATTAGCTTGACTGCTTCGTATTCCGACAGTGTCGGGGGAAGGTTGAGCGGCTCTTTTAACCTGACTTTTTCGGGAATAATTTTTATTAACTCATCGAATGAGGCGACGCCGATTTGCTCTAACATCAGCCTGCGGTCTTCGTCGGTATTAGGTAAGAATGACATTTTTTCTCCGTGCAATTTCTATTTTCAAATTTAAACAAACTACAAAATTAGGGCTATTTCGGTAGTTATCCAAAGTAAATTTGAAAAATTTGATTGGAGAATTGAAATTATGAATAATTTTAGTTTATGCCAATTTATGAAATAAATTAGGATTTATTTTGCTAATTTCATTTTTAATTTCTATGTCTTTAATTTTTGCACCAAATAGGGATTTTACTTTAGAAAATTTTTCAATAAACAAGTACATATCAATAATCCCCGTTAAATCAGCATAGCTAAAATCAGCCTTAAATATATCTGAATCGTCAATTAATACATCGGTAAATTGAGCTAATTCAAATTTTGCACCGTTAAATCTTGTTTTCTGACATATAGTTTCCTTAAAATAAGCTCCAGTAAGTTTTGCACCAATAAAATTTGCATCTGTTAAGTCAGCATTCTCTAAATGAAGTTTATAGGATTCAATGTCTTCCAATTTTGCCATATAAAGATATGCTCCTTCAAAGTGAGTTTCATTCATAGCTTTGGAATAATTAAAATCTGCATTTAAAAGATGTGAACCTTCAAAATGAGCATTGGACAACTTATTGCTTTGTAAAATTGAACCCTCAAATAATGCCTTTTCAAAGTTAAGATTTCTGAAATCTGCATGATAAAGATTGGTGAAGTTTAAATCTATTCGGTAATCTTTGAACTCCTCTCCATTTTCCATATCAAGATTTCTTTTACCTAAAACTGTAATAGCTGCCTGAATATAAATTTCTACTGGTACCTCATATTGAGTTTTAATTTCCGCTTCACAATCTGGGCTGTTTGGATTTCCGTTTATTATTATTTTTTCATATTTCTCTTTTTTTCTTTTATTTCTAATAAAAGCAGATAGAATTTCAACAATTTTCCAATGATAATCAATATTTTCATTCATTAACTTTTCTAATGAATAAATACCCCCAAGACAAGCTTCAATTTTATCATCTTTAAGATGGTCAATTGCTTTTTGGTATTGGTCAAGTGTTAACCTATCAGAATTTAATTTTTTTTCTGTTCGGATACGATACCATGTAAGGTATGTTGTAATGAATAATAAAAGACCACCAATAATTTGAGCATTGATTGACCTATAGTCCTTTATCGCACGATGATAATCCTCTTGAGATGTGAAGTTTTTTAAATCCTTTTTATTTTCAACAGTTTCAACTGGTAGAAACCATATAAAATAAATTCCAAATATAACAAAGACTAATGAGAAAAAAGTATTAAAAAAATATTTATTATCAACATAAATATCTTTGAGTGTCGGTAGTCGATTATAGATTGTTCTATATATATTAAAAATTTGAATTCTTAATTTTCTTAAAACAAATATGAGAATAAAACCAATAATGTTAGCAGTAATCCAAATTGAAATAATATAATCTTTTGTAAATTCATCCTTAATAAAAACGAAACCAGAAACAACACCCTTAAAAAGATTCCATTGAAATAAAATGATTATCCAAATAATAATATAAGTTATAATTAAGTATTTCATATCTTTTTTAACAATTCTTAATAAAGTATAATTTTAAATTACTTTCATACGACTACTGAAAATTTTATTTCAGAAAAATGAATTGGTTAAAACTGAAATTCTCTTTTAATAATTCGGTTCTTCCATATTGAGAATTGATTAATCAAGAATGAAATAGGATGCGACATTGAAGTCTTCCATTGTTCCAAATATTACTTCTTTAATGGGTATCTCTGTGTTTGAAGGCTTTAACCATTCATCATATTCTTGTTCTGTTGATAGCTCAAAACCAATAAATGGAATAATTCCGTTTTCTTCTTCTTGAGATTTCATTGGTACCCCAAATTAATTAATTAATAAGATACAAATTTAATAAGAATTTGATTAATAAAAAATCATAATAAAATAATTTTGAAAAATTTCACGCAAGCTCTCCGGTCTCTGCTATAAAAGCATCTAAAATTTCAAATTCACTTTGGAATCTTTTTATATACTTGTCTTTGCAATAATAGTCAATAAATGCCATTATTCAACTTTCTGAGTTTTAAGCACTTCCATTTATGTATTTACTCGCTATTATTTTCTTTTGAAATCCTGGGCTACCAATGCCAATGATATGGATAAGATACAATGCAATATTTATTAATCAACTCATAAGCTTCGATTAAGCCTAATTGTCCGGCAGTATTCCAATCGGCACAAGCGCCACTATGGTCACCATATCCCTGTTTTGCTAATCCTCTTCTGTAATAAGCGTCTGCATAATTGGAATCAAGTTCAATGGCTTTGTTAAAATCTGCTAATCCACCTCTATTGTCTTTAAGTTTAGATTTTACATAACCCCTCATTAAATAAACTTTCGGATTTTTGGCATTAATTTCAATAGCAAGGTCATAATCCTGAAGAGCTTCTTCATAATCAGAAAGGTATAATTTCGCATTTCCCCTGTTTTTATACGCTTCTTCATAGTTGGGATTTATTTCAATTGCTTTATTATAATCTTCTATAGCTCTACGATATTCCATCATTTTGATTTTTGCAACACCTCGGTTGTTGAATGCTTCAGCATATTTTGGATTTAATTCCAATGCTTTGTTATAATCCTGAAGAGCAAAGTCAAATTCACTAAGGAAGTAATTGGCGTTACCTCTGCTGTTATATGCTTCGAAATAATTGGAATCTAATTCAATGGCTTTGTTATAATTTAAAATTGCCTCATTATATTTACCAAGTTTATACTTTGCATTTCCTCTTTTGTAAAATGCCTCGGTATAGTTTGGATTAATCTCGATAGCTTTGTTGTAATACAGAACAGCGCCTCGATAATCATTTAAGCTATCTTTTGATAAACCACTCTGAAAATATTCTTCGGCAGTGTTTTGACTATTTGAAACTACATAGATTGATAGGACAAGTACGAGCAAAAAATATAACCTTTTCATATTTCACCTTCTTTTATTTTGAAGTATTTTTTTTATTAGTAAGATGAATTTGTTCTACATTCAGTTTATTTTATTTAGAGTAAATAAATCTTGTTATTAAATACGATTCAAATTAATTGCTATTTTAATTGTTCTTTTTTTTAATCAGTTATAGTTTTAACTTAGATACAATTAAAATCTTTAAGGTTTAAGTTTTCTTCATTAATAAATTATTCTGATTTTCTTTCTCATAACTCCTAAGCAATCTTCACCGTTTCCAAGCTAACGGTAACAATTCTACCGATTAACCGAACAATGTAATCCGGCTCGTCGGTGCGGTTCGGGGTATAAGAAAATACATATTTATCATTACTCAATAATTCTTTTTAAACCTTCAATAAATACATTGAAACTTTTAGATGTATTATTTCGATAATCCATAATATTACCGATTTCACGTGATGATGATACTTGTCTGTATTTCTGATTTGTTATTTTTTTTAGTTCTTGCTTTGGATTAACTATTGAATCTGGAATTCTATATCGTTTATCTATTGAATAATGGCTTAAATTACTAATATTCAATACTTTCTCAACCGATACCAATGAACCAAAATACCAGCTCTCCAATTCCTGACAAGCAATTCTAATCAAAGTATCTGGCTTAGAAGCATCAACGCACTTTTCTTTTAAATTATTTTTTATGACATAACAATCTGCAGAATCCTGGTCCCTTAAAATTACAAAGAAAGTATTGGGAACATTATAACCTTTTAATTTTTTTACAAAATTACCTTCTAAATCAGATTTACCTTCGAAAGGAATACATTTGAAAGTTATATTTTGAAATATCCTTGGTAAAAGATTTTCCAACAATGCTTTTGCAGATTCTTCTTCAAGTAGAAAAACTAAATGCTTCATCTTGGATTTACTCCTTCAAAAAATCCCTGCTTCCATAAATATCCCATCTTGTCGCCTTCCCTTATTAAACTTGCTATTAAACTGTCGTCTTTTGCTCTTTTTATTTCTGTATAACCTGCATTTTTAACTAACCAGAAAACGTCCTCCAATTCCACAGCATTTAAAAAATCAGGCGAATGTGTTGAAATAAAAACTTGTCCTCCCACATTTGAATATTCTTTAAATTCTTCAGCTAATTCTGTTAATAGAGTCGGATATAACTGATTTTCCGGTTCTTCAATACATAACAAAGGATGTTTATTTGGATCATATAATAATACCAGGTAAGCAAACATTTTGATTGTTCCATCGGAAACATATCTTGCCAGAAAAGGGTCTTTAAAACTACCATCCTGGAACCTTAATAATACACTTCCTTCATCTGTAAGCTTTGAATCAACTGATTCAATTCCCGGTACTCGTTTTTTTAATTTATCAAGAATACTATTGAATAAATCATTATGTTGTTCATACATGAATTTAGTCACTAAAGCGAGATTATCACCCTCCCTTGATAAATGTTCAGCATAACCGTCATCTTTAGTTGTTCTTGCTTGATTGATGTGAAAATCCGACACATGCCATTTATCAATTAAATCGCCAAATGTAGCAGCAGCCGGAAATTGCTTGAATTGTGCCAAACCCTTTATAGCTAAAATATCTGTTTTAGCTAAGGTTTGTTCTTCTCTTTTTAATTCCTTAATATCACCTTGATAGAATAGCTCATTAGTTACTGCAGTTCCTTTACCTCTGGAAAAATCAAGAAAATGATATGGTAATCCCTTGCTACCCATTCTATATCTCAAAATTTCTCTTTCAATAATTGGTTGATTATTCTCTAAGCCAATAGCTAAATGATAAGTAACTAATTCAGATTTTCCTGATTCCCTGAATTTTATTTCAAATTCAATTGGTCCTTTTGTATTACGACTAACTACTTCTTTATATCCACCTCTTTTGGCTAAAGCCACGGTAATATTTTGAGTCATTGAATCTTTTAAAAATCCAAAGATATCAAATAAGGTTGATTTTCCACTTCCATTTGCACCAACAATCACACACATTTGAGGAACATCATGCATTGTTGCATTTTTAAATGCTTTATAATTTTTAATTTTAATTTGTTCAATTTTCATTAAAAACTCCAAATTTTTGTCTTGAATAAGGGGTGCAATTCATAAAAAAGTTTAGATTAATTAAAACCTTCCGAAGGAAGGGAAGCCTTCGGAAGGTAATAAATTGTATTATTGCTTTTCCGGATTTAGTACCATCCTGATGAAATTATCTGTCTTGAGATATTTCTTTGCAGCAGCATGTAATGCGTCTTCCGAAAGATTCTCGACTAACTTCGGATATTGAAGCAGCAATGCAGGGTCTTCGTTATTCAAATAATATGAATAAAGATTACCCACCCAAAAGCTGTTTTGCTTGAGATTGGTCTCAAATTCACGTTTTTTGATTTCCCTTACTTTTTCAATATCAGCCGGTTCAATTTTATCATTCTTTAGCTTTTCAATAATATTCTTGCATTCTGTTATCAGTTCTTCAACACGTTGGGGATTGCAGCCGAAACCAATAGATACTCTATATTCTTCCTTCGGATATTTATAAAGCGACGGTCTTGCACCAATTCCATATACGCCACCCTTTTCCTCGCGAATACTTTCACGAAGTTTAATATTTAACAATTCAATAAGGGAGGATATAATAAAACGACTTTCACGGTTGAATTCCAAATCACCTGATATAATCATATTTACAGAGCTTTTATTCTCAATTCCTTTTTTAACTTCTTTCTGGACTTGTCCCTTTGGTGGATGTCCGCTAAGGTCTTTCCAGTTTTCTTTCCTGCTTAAATTCGGCAGACTGGCAATATATGTTTCAACAAAAATCCTGAATTTATCGGGTTCGAAACTGCCAACGAAGAAGAAAGTAAAATCGCTTGCATCGGCAAATCTGTTTTGATAGAAACTGTATGCTTTGTCCAAATCTACTTTAGAGAGCATTTCTTCCGTCATGGGCTTGCTCCGCATGTTGTAATTTGTTACAGTGACTGTAACGGAATCGCGAAATACACCTTCAGGCGAGTTCTGTCCGTTTTTAATCATTTGTTTTGTTTTTTCGATGTAAGATTCGAAAGCTTCTTTATCTTTTCTGGGTGAAGAGAAATAAAGATGAATTAATTGGAACATTGTTTCCATGTCCTTAGGCGAAGCCTGCCCCATGAACCCTTCGGTTAAATCGGATATCATTGGAGTGACACGAACGATTTTACCGGTAAGCATTTTTTCCAGAGTATTCATATCAAATTCGCCAATACCTGCTTCGTTAACTATATCATCTGCTGCCAAAGCCGAAACAAAATCTGCATCGGATGCCTGCGATGTACCACCTGGCGAATAAGCACGGAATTGAATTTCATCATTTTTGAAGTCGGTTGGTTTAAGGATTACTCGAATACCGTTCGATAATTTCCATTCGGTTATATTTAATTCGGGGATTTTTGATTCCTTAACGACTGTGCCTGCTTTTGGAGTGTGTTCCATCAAAGGTTTTGTAATGGCTGCTTCGGTATATGCTTCAATTTTCCGGGAAGCTACTTCATTGAACAGAGCTAAAATTTCGCCTTCTGTTGGGACAGTAATACCTGATTTATCCTGTGCGCTAAGTATTATTACACCATTTTGCATAGTTATCATATCTTTTGCACAATTATTTACTTCTTCTAAAGTAATTTCGGGCAGGAATTTTTTATAAAGTTCGAGTTCATATTCTACACCCGGCATTGCTTCGTTTTCGTGGAAGTTACGATAATATTCCTCGGCATATAATCTCGATTCGGTTTTATCGCGCTCTGCATAAGCCTCTTCAATTGAACGGAGCATCTCTTGTTTAGTGCGGTCCATTTCCGATTTATTAAATCCGAGCTTTGCTTTGAAAACTTCTGTAAACATTGCTTCAGCACCTGTCTTAATATCTTCTGCTTTAACAACGGCAGAACCTTGAAATACCCTGATACTGCCAACAAAATTACCAACATCTACACCACCATAAAGAAAAGGTGGATTTGCTTTACGGGTTAGTTCACCCATACGCTGATTTATCATAGTTGACATTATCCGCTCCACCATATTGCTGCGATAACCTTCGGCAGTGCTTTGGTCTTTTTCCTTGTGTTTAAAGAAAAGCGCTATATTCGGGTAAGTCAATTCTTTGTCTTTTGCTACCGATACGAGAATTTCTTTGTGAGAAGGTATGTCATAATCCACTCTGGGTCTTGGATTTTTTACAGGTTCAATTTTTGAGAAATGTTTTTTAATGTATCCTATAACTTCATTTTTATCGAAATCGCCGACTGCAATAACAGCCATCAAATCAGGACGGTACCAGTCATGATAATAACGAAGGAAAGCCTCGCGCGGTGCATTCAATATAAT
The DNA here is from genome assembly GCA_016844745.1 of Ignavibacteria bacterium. GTDB lineage: Bacteria > Bacteroidota > Ignavibacteria > Kapaibacteriales > UBA2268 > JAERMQ01. The sequence continues at coordinate 10,224 of JAERMQ010000004.1, forward strand.
TGAAGTATCACCAATCGGCAGGCGATCTGCATACTTAGAACCTTTGAATATAACCGGGTAATGTTGTTTCATAACGCGTTCGTTAGCCCCGCGATACAAACGCCATTCTTCAAGAATAACTCCTCTTTCTTTATTTAATTCAGTTTCGTCGAAAGTTACGTTATGAGCCCATTCTTCCAGAACCTGAACACCTTTTTCGAGCATACCTTCCTTATCAGTCGGTATCTGGAACAAATAATAAGTGCGGTCGAAACCGGTATTGGCATTCAAATCGGCGCCGAATCTCATTCCGGTTGATTCGAGAAAATTAACTAAATCGTTTTTTGGGAAATTTTTCGTACCGTTGAAACACATGTGTTCAGTAAAATGTGCCAATCCCATTTGGTCATCATCTTCCTGTGCGGATGCGGCACGGATGACAATTCGCATCTCGGCTCTTTTTTCCGGCTTATGATTGACACGGACATAATATTTAATGCCGTTATCAAGAGTGCCTATTGTTACGGCGGGGTCGCTTGGCAATTTGCCGGAGGTTTTAACTGTGGGTGGTGCAAGCATCATTTGTGCCTGCAGATTGAATGCCAGCACTATGAATAAAGTTGCAGTGAGCAGGTGTGAGAATAATTTCTTCATAAAAATCCTCTTAGTGAATAAAAAAATTATTTTTTATAAAAATTGAATTTACCAAAAACTAAAATAACGGAAATCCAAATGAACATCCGTTGTAATTATGCTAAGATAATTTGAACTATTTCGTATAATTTTTATTTATTTACCTCTTCTAAACTTCCGTTATTATCCGTATAGTTATTAAATTTTCGTAATTTCGTAAGTTAATATAAACGATTGAAAGGAAAAAATGTTTCGAGGAATTCTTCCTAAAGAGTATGGTTTTTACGATTATTTCGAAAAACATGCTGCAATGACGATTCTGACATGCAAAGAATTAGTAAAAATGGCAAGTGAAGGAGGCAATACAACCGTTGCCTCGCGAACCATAAAAGACTATGAGCATGAATTGGATAAAATCACTCATCAATGCGTTGAGGCATTGCATAAAACCTTTATTACACCAATCGAGCGAAACGATATTCACACCCTTATTAAAAGGATGGATGATATCGTCGACTCCATAGATGCAGCCGTACTGAGAATGGCTTTGTATGAAATAACAGAGGTTCGTTCTGATGTTAAGGATATAGCCGAAGTCCTGTTAAAGGCTGCTATTGAAATTGAAAAGGCACTTAAAGGATTGCGAAATATTAAGAATAGTGATTACATCAAAGAAAAGTGTATAGCTATCCGGGAGTTCGAAAGCGAGGGAGATTTAATATTTCGTCAGGCGCTTTCTAATCTTTTTAAAGAAACAGATGCTATTCTCGTTATAAAATGGAAAGAGATATATGAACGTTTTGAAAAAGCCGTCGACCGATGCGAAGATGTAGCTAACATTATCGAAAGTATTGTTATTACATCTTCATAAGGAAAGGTATTAATGTATGGAAATGCAATGGGTAATTGTAATTGTAGTTATTGGTACGGCGCTGGTTTTCGATATAATAAACGGTTTTCATGATGCGGCAAATTCGATAGCTACGGTAGTTTCTACCCGGGTCTTATCCCCACGCTTTGCTGTCTTATGGGCAGCATTCTTCAATTTTATAGCTATGTTCGTATTTGCTCCTAAAGTCGCAGATACCGTTTCTAAAATTGTAATCATAAAACATGGCGATAACGCCTATTTATATGTAGTTTTCGCCGGTCTTTTAGGTGCAATTCTTTGGGATTTGCTTACTTGGTGGTGGGGACTGCCAACATCATCTTCACATGCTCTTTTAGGCGGATTTGCCGGAGCAGGAATAGCTTATGCAGGTGTTGATGTTATCCGCTGGCATAAGTTAACAGAAGCTTTGGCTTTTATTCCTCTCGCACCATTGCTCGGTTTGGCAATCGGTTTTGCTATTATGATTGGTGTGTACTGGATATTCCGAAAATGGCACCCCGGCAAAGTTGATGAAATATTCCGTAAAGGTCAGCTCATTTCCGCTGCATTATATTCACTCGGGCATGGCGGCAACGACGCTCAAAAAACTATGGGTATAATAGTAGCAACTCTTGTGGCGGTTGGTGCTTTCGATATTAATACAAAATTAAGTCTTACTCATTGGAATACCTTATGGATTATACTTGCATGCCATTTAAGTATGGCAATCGGTACAGCCTTAGGCGGCTGGAAAATAGTAAAAACCATGGGGATGAAGCTGACAAAACTTAAACCGGTTCATGGCTTTTGTGCCGAAACGGCAGGAGCTATGACCCTCTTCATGGCTACATTTATGGGAATTCCTGTTTCAACGACTCATACAATTGCAGGTGCTATTGTCGGTGTTGGTTCAACCACAAATGCTTCAAATATAAAATGGATGATAGCAACAAGAATTATGATTGCATGGGTGCTTACTATTCCTGCATCGGCAATAGTAGCGGCTTTGAGTTTTTACTTCATCAAATTCCTTCATGGCGGATTTTAATTTGAATAATGGAAAATATTTCTATCATTCCAGTTTATGTGATTGTTTCTGAGGAATTGGAAATAAGTTTTGAAAAAGAAATAAGCATACTAAAAGAATTCACGAGCAAGAAGGACAGAACTGAATATATTAGGAGATTGTTAAAGAGCGAGCGAACTTCAATTAAAAATAATGAATTATTGAGAATAGCGATAGTATTATATTCATTAGAAATTTCAAAAATAATTGAGCAGGAGAAAACCATGACAAAGCAAGAACGAAATATTAAGCATTTGATTAGAACTTTAGGGTTCGATAAAGAACTTAGAGACGAAGGTAAGGAATTCTGGTTGCAGCAGGGAATGCAGCAGGGAATGCAGCAGGGAATGCAGCAGGGAATAAATGAAGGGATCGAAAAAATAGCTAAAAACGCATTGATACATGGTTTTTCAATAGATGAAATTGTTCAGATAACCGGTTTAACTAAACCACAAATCAAAAAACTGAAAAATCTATCGGATAATTAAATTACTTCTCAAGTTAGTTGCTTGTAATCCAGATTTTTAATTTACAAGTGATAGTTATGCGAGAACGAAAAAGCTAAAAGTCTAAAAACCTAAAAGTCTAAATACCTTAATGCCTTTCGAAACAAGCAATTGCCTTACCTTCATCTCCGTCCATATAAATAGAAAGCGATTTTAAAGGGTCACCGTTTGGAACCGAAATTAACTTAATCGTCTTTGAGAACTCCTCGTCACAATCAGTGTATTTAGTTAAACAATTTTTTGAATTCAGGAAATAATCATCATTGAAAATAACCCCCTTTTCATCCGGGAAAAGTGGGAGATATTTAATATTTGCCTCGACCAAATCCTGGAAAAAGTGTGTGCCGAAAGATAATTCCGGAACATAGCCGGAGTTCTCGCGAGCAACTTCGATTAGCATTGCCGTATTGTTAATATCGCTATAAATCACGGGTACGCCTAATTTTATATCCCCTTTTGAACCCCATCTTCCCGGACCTATCAAAATAAATTCTTTCTTTGGCAAAGCACGATTCAACCTGCTTATTATATTGCTTACTTCGTGCATTTCTTCTGATGTAGCCAGATTTGTATATTCCGACGGTTCAACATAAATAATAAATTTAATATTTTTCACAAGCCCGTTTGATACGAATTGATTGGCAGAAAATAGTTTATCCGATGGCTCGATTCCAATTGGGATTTTAATTCTGGATTCTTTAGCATAGTGGCTTTGGGGGCGGCATTGTAAGAGATAAAGCTTTTCGCCGTCAGAGGCAAATTCAATGTCAACCGGACAATTGAACGCTTTGCGAAGCTCATTGAGGATTTCGCGGATTTGCCTTATAAAACTGCTTCTCTCTATTAATGGATTAAATGTAATAACGAGGTCTTCTTTTTCAAAATTTACCATTGAACCTATCGGGTCTATAAGGCTGCCGGAACGGTTAAATGATACGATTTTCTCCAATCCTGGGAAATATCCGTTACATTCTTTTATTAATTCCTGAAAATTTACCGTTTCGAATTTATTTGTTTCTAAATTAATCACATCTACAAATTGCTGCGAATATTTAATTTTCTCCAAATCGGTAGGATTTACCTTTAATCCGGGCTGCCCGGGCGAAATAAGCACAGGATAATCGTTCATGGTACGGTCAACTGCTCGAGTGCCCAGTCCTGCTACCAAACGAGCCACTCCATCCTCTCGTTTAATGCGTCCCGACCACCTGAATTCATTATTACTGAATGCAACACCGGCAAAACTAGGGAAGAAATATTTTCCGACTTTTGTGCCTACCACTTCCTGAATTAATAGTCCCATTTCCTCGCGAAAATCTATTAAGCCACGCTCCTTGCGGTATTCGATTGGGTCCGGTGCAAACGTAGAGGCGTAAATTTCGGCAATGGCATTCATAAGGGCAGAAAGCCGTTCTTTCTTTGTACCGGTATTGGAAATGAAAAGACTTTTATATTTACCGGAGAAAGAAGCTTCGAAACTGTCTTCCAATAAGCTCGAAGAACGGACTACAATCGGTTTGCCTTCCAAATCATCCAATACCATATTAAATGCATAAATAGTCTCCGGAGGGAATTTCGAAGTTTTAAATACATATTCCAAAAATGCGTATTCCTGTTTGATTTCATCAGGGTTCATATACTTTGTATATAAGAACTCCTCCAATGCATTATAATGAAAAAATTCAAGCATGGTATCCGATGTCAGAAACCAACTTTTTGGCGTATATATTTGCTCTAAGATAGGATTATCTTTCTTTTTGTCGCGCAGAATTTGTTCGGCAAGAATTAATCCTGAGGATTTGCCTCCTAATTTGCCATTACCGTTAGCCGGTCCAACTACTCTTTTAAGAACTTTTGAAATTGCAGTAATATTAATATAATACTTGGCAATATTGATATATGCAAGGTTTTCCGATAGGAATCGATAAATCAAAGCAACTCGCAACCCTACTATTTCTTCAATTGGTAATGGATTCTTAAACCGGTAAATCTTTAGAAATTTATACACAGCGTCGGCTATTTCTACTAATGGAGCGTGACGCTTCTCGAGTACAGATGAGAGATGACCGACTTTTTCAGTGTACATCCATTGCGAAAGCAGTTCTGTAATTTTTGCTTCAGTCATATATTGCTTTGCAATCATGAAAATGCTCTCCGATATTTCCGTCGGAACGAAAGGACTCCCCTTTGGTTTGGGCCAATTCGGACCAAAGTTCTGGGTTTCTTCCTGGGTTTCGAGCGTAGGATTGAGCATTTCAATAATATCGTGTATTTCCGGCGCTTTCATGCGGTCGAGCGTTATAATCATTTTCCGGCAAATTTTATAATGGATTATTTCATCCTGATATACAAGATGACTAAGAATGGTCTGCCATTCAGGTTTGCAGGGTTTATCTTCGATTGATTGGTCGAGACAGCTCATAGTATTTTTATTTTTTAAAACTACACTTATACCAATTTACGTAAAACAAACTCAAATATAATAAATGCTTTGTATTAAGGTGGGTTCTAAAAATTCAATTTAGGCTGTCATTCTGAGCGAAGCGAAGAATCTATCTTGTTGATTTTAAAGAAAACTGGATTCTTCGCTTCGAGAACCCCCCTTCTTTTTTAAAGCTACTCAAAACTCTTTAATCCTTTTGGGAGGAATGTAGTATTGAGGCTTATCTCGAATGAACATTGTAATTATTTTAATTCAAGACTACATTCATCCTATGTTGAAAAAGATTCTTCACTTCGTTCAGAATGACATTCTTCCCTTCTTTTAGTTTTCACACACAGCATCATTCGCAGGAATAATAATTTTTAAAATAGTAAAATATTATTCGTCAAAAAGGGCAACGACAAATGCAGCCGGGTCGAATACCTGCAAGTCGTCGATTTTCTCCCCGACACCGATAAACCTAACAGGAAGATTCAACTCTGCGGCAATAGGTATTATCACTCCACCCTTAGCTGTACCGTCGAGTTTTGTCAGGACTATTCCGGTGAGTTTGGCAACTTTTGTAAATTCCTTCGCTTGTGAAATCGCATTTTGTCCGGTTGTGGCATCAAGAACCAAAAGAACCTCGTCCGGCGCTTCAGTTCTCAGTTTTTTCATAACCCGTGAAATTTTTTCAAGTTCTGCCATTAAATTAGTTTTATTATGGAGACGACCTGCTGTATCTATGATCACAACATCCAGTTGTTTTGAGATTGCAGATTGCAGGGTATCGAATGCAACGGCTGCCGGGTCGGCGCCCTGAGCCTGGGATATAATTGGAACACCGGCACGCTCAGCCCATATTTCCAATTGTTCGTTAGCGGCTGCCCGAAATGTATCCGCAGCGCCGATGACAACATTTAACCCGGCATTCTTGTAATTACGAGCTAACTTTCCAATCGTAGTGGTCTTTCCAACTCCGTTTACTCCGACAACCAGTATAGTATATGGTTTCTTATTTGCTTCTATTTCGAAAGCCATTTCGGGCAAAATAGTTGAATTAGACAAAAGTTTAAATATTTCTTCTTTTAAAATATCGAAAATATCCTCGGAGTTTTCAAATCCTTCTTTAAGTATTCTTTCTTTCATCCGGGAAATTATCATATCGGTAGCGGTAACACCGCAATCCGCCGAGATTAATATATCTTCGATTTCAATCAATAAAGCAGCATCAATCTTTCGTCCGATACCGAATACCGCTTGCAAATTAGATAAAAATTTGCTCCGGGTTTTGGTTAATCCTTGTTTTAGTTTTGAATATTCAATACTTTCCGGCTCCGCAGCCTGGGTGGGAGCATCATTAGCGCTGCCGATCACTGCCCGTACTACTTTTTCTTTTAGCTTATCAAAAAATCCCATTATTTATTTGCCGAGTTATAAAACATTTTTAAGAATGCAAAATTACGAAATTGAAAGAAGATGTCCTACATCTGCAAGATGTAGGACATCTTTTCTACTTTTTTCGAGGTTTCAACATATAAAAAATAATTTATATAAAAATAATGTTAGTTTTTTTAAGGAAAAAGTTTTAATTTTAAAGTTAGATTTTTAAATAAATAGTTACAAGGAAAATCATGAAAAATTTTTCTATAATAGTGCCGGTGTTGCTGTTTTTTTTGGCAACAGGCTGCCACAAAGAAAACAGTACAACACCCTCAAATCAATCGAGTTACTTTCCTATAACATCAGGCTCAAACTGGATTTATGATTATTATACATTGGATTCGATGAATAACCGGACAAATATTAAACCTACACTTGATTCCACAGCTATAACCGGTAATTCGAAAATGCTTGAAAAAGATTGCAAAATTCTTTCCTCTTTTGAATTCAACAACGGAGCATATACCAAAGGACCCGACAGCTATTGGCGCACAGAAGCTACTAAAACTTATGTTCATTCGAATATTTTTTCAGCAATGCTCGCCATGCCGATTATGCCGATAACACTCGAAGATAAATGGCTTAAAATTTTCGATTTCGATAACAGCGACGGTTGGCTGGTTCTTGTTAAAGACATTGATACTCTAATGTTCGGACTTCCTTTAAAAGGTTCACTTCAGGCACTGGGCTCTTTGGAAGAAATGAAAACAATAACCGTACCCTACGGCTCCATGATGACCTATCATTTTCTGATAAGAGTAAATTTCAATGGTAATATTGCAGCTCCTGTTATTGGAACTGTTCCGATAAATTTTACCAGGAAAATGCACTTTTATATTGCTGAAAATATCGGTATTGTGAAAAGGTTTTATGAATCTTCATCCATCTCAATTCCGTTGATGGGCGGATTTTCAATGCCGGGCGAAGAAGCTAATTTAATAAGATTCAATATTGGGAAATAGAATGTAATAGTAGATGAAGTTGTCTCATAAAATAATATGGAAGAATGTCATTCTGAACGTAGTGAAGAATCCAGTCCCAATGATGCTTCTGGATTCTTCACTACGTTCAGAATGACATTCTTATTGCCTTTTGAGACAACATCATCTGTTCTTTGGGAAATTAGAAAAATTATTAATAAATAAAAGGTAGTTAAAGATATGAAAAAACTAATTCTTTTCGCAGCAGGATTTTGCATGATTTTGTCATTTATTTCCTGCTCCGACTCAACGACAAGCACTCCTTCAACCGGAAAAACTTATATCCCCATTGAACCCGGTACCTGGTGGAAATATTCTAAATATGCTCTGGGTAGTGATGGAAAGCCCGATTATACAACAAGCCTGGTTGATTCAATCATTGTATCAAGCACAAAAACTTACTTCGGTAAAACCGCATCCGAGATTGTAACATTCAACGGGAAAGTCCGCAATGATACAGTGCATTATTTCTATGCAACCGAAACGGCAATGTATGCTTCGAATAATTATGTCAATCCCCCGGTATCGATGGTTCCGCAAATGAGTAATGGCTGGAGCGTTCTTGCCGATAGCAAAAGTTCCGGATGGAATATATTTGATACTACTTTAACATCTTTTAATATTTCTTATGGTGGTACCAATGTTTCTTTGAGTGGAAAATATACTATCAAAGGTGTACTTGGGAAAAAAGAAAATGTTGTAATCAATGATAACGGTATTTTTACACCAATTCTAACTCAGGAATACCAAATTTTGTACTCTTTCGATGGAACAATTTCTCTGGTATTTCCTTTGAAATTCACTATTACTTATCACTACTGGATTAATTCTGATATTGGAATTGTGAAGGAACATCTTGACCCTCTAACCATAACTGCTTTAGGTATTCCAATACCGGTTCCCGGTACCGAAAAAATATTAATGACATATAATATATCAAAAAAATAAATCAAGGTGCATTATGAAAAACAAAATTTCTAATTATTTCAAGTATTTATTTATTATAACCGTAATAGTTATCATAGCCGGCTTGCCCGCTCGCGCAGCTTATATGAAGGCTATTCCGATGACTCTCTCCCAGCCGGACGGTACAACGCTGAATCTCTTTGCTACCGGCGATGAATATTACAACTGGCTGCATGATGCCGACGGATATACAATCATTCAGCATCCCCAAACCGGCTACTTTACTTATGCTGTTCTCAATGATGGTGGTGATATAGTTTCATCGCAAAATATTGTCGGTAGAGTTGACCCGAACTCTTTGGGCATTCAAAAATGGCTGACAATTTCCGCTGAGAAAATGATGCAGCGAAGATCATTATTTGACATGCCTGCAAAGCCAATTGCCAATAAAAAGAAGGATATGCCACAGGTAGCCAATATTGGTACTATTCAAAATTTAGCAATTTTCATTGGCTTTTCTAATTTTGGATATTCAGGTACAGGATATGAGGATAGATTAAGCGTTTATAACAGCCAATTCAATGCGACCGATGCTGTTTCAATGGCTTATTATTTTAAAGAAGTTTCATATCAGAAACTGCAAATCAATACTTACTTTTACCCAGCCACATCAGGTTCGATTTGCCTGTTCTACAGAGATCCGAACCCCAGGAGTTACTATAGCCCTTATTCAGGTGTTAATACAATTGGCTACACAAATGATGCTCAACGCACTTCCCGTGAGCATACCTTGCTGAGGAACGCAGTTAATTACATTGCTTCTCAAGTACCTGCTTCATTAAATATTGATAATGACAATGACGGCTTTGTCGATAATGTGTGCTTTTTCATTGCCGGTACGAACGATGCCTGGGCTACACTTCTTTGGCCCCACCGCTGGGCGCTTTACACCCAGACAGCAATGATAAACGGGAAAAGAGTGTGGGATTTTAATTTCCAAATACAATCCTGGGTTACTCAAAGCCGTGCTGTCAGCGTATTGTGCCATGAAATGTTCCACTCATTAGGCGCTCCGGACTTGTATCATTATGTCGGAAATGGAATTCAGCCGGCTGACGGATGGGATTTGATGGAAAACGATGCAACCCAGCACATGACGGCTTTTATGAAATATAAATACGGTCATTGGATTAACAATATTCCCGAGATTACCGAACCCGGCACATACACACTTAATCCCCTGACATCTTCGGAAAGGAATTGCTACAAAATCAAATCTCCGAATGACCCGAACCAATATTTCATGGTGGAATACAGAGTCAAGACAGGATTGCTTGAAAGAAACATACCAGGAACAGGAATGTTGGTTTACCGAATCGACCCTACGGCAGGCAATGGAAATGCATCCGGTCCTCCCGATGAACTTTATATTTACAGACCAAACGGTACGACTACGGCTAACGGAACTCCTTCCCAGGCAAATTTCAGCGCTGCTTCCGGTAGAACTGCGATAAATTCAACAACAAATCCGACTCCGTTTCTTCAAGACGGCTCTCCCGGAGGTATAAATATTTTCGGAGTAGGCGCTGCCGGTCAAACAATATCGTTCAATATTACATTTCCACTTAGTACTCCGGTTCTATTTGAACCTTTCGATGGAGATACTGTTGTTAATGTAGTGCCTACTTTCAAATGGTTCAGCGTACAACATGCTACATATTACGTTATGCAGCTTTCCGATATGGCGGACTTCTCCAATATTATTTATGAAACGCCCAAGATGCCTTATCTGATACAGCTTTATCCTTACAAGTTGGACACAAGAACTAATTACTATTTCAGGGTAAAAGCATACCATCTGTTCGATTCTTCGGAATGGTCAACTCCTTATTCATTCAAATCGGCTTTCGACCCGCCCGAAATAGTTTCACAAACACCCAATGCTATAATATGCAAAAACGAATCCGTGCATTTTTATGTTACTGCAACGGGTTCGTACCTTAAATTTCAATGGCAAAAGGACGGGGTTGATATTACAGGTCAAACAACACCAAAACTCGATTTCACCGCCGGTACTTTCGATGTTTCTGCGGTTTACAGGTGCAGGGTAACTAATTTCCCATTCCGTGATACACTTTACTCTCGAAATATGGTTGTATATGTCGCTTCCGACCCCGAGATTACAAAACCCCCATCACAGCTAATTTGGGCTGCATTAGGCGACACAGTTCGTATTACATTCGGCGCTCATATTCAGGGATTGCCGCCGGAGTATCAACCTGAAATTCTATGGTATCGTGGTACCAAGCCTCTTACTGATGATTTGAGATTTATCGGTACAACATCGAATGCATTGTCAATAAGGGGTATCAAAGCTACCGATTACGGTAACGATTACTACTTCATATTGAAAAGCCAATGCGGCTGGGATACATCTTTTAAAATTACTATTGGCATTCCTCCAGGTATAACTGTTACAAAACAGCCGGCTGATATTAGTTCATGCGAAGGTTCGAGCGCAACATTCGGCGTTACTGCTGCCCCAACAAACGGCGGACAAACAATATTGTATCAATGGTATATCAACGATATTGCCTTAGCAGAAAATCCGATGAGTTTTACAGGAACAAATACTGCTGTTTTAACTGCTTTGAATCTTACTATCAATTCAGGTTCAAATAATATTTATTGCATTATGACCGTTCAACCGGGCGGCGCTAAAGTTAAATCAAATGTCGTAAAACTTACAATTAAAGAAATGCCGGCGATAACATTACAACCGGCAAATACAATTACCGAAAAAACAGGAAATCCAATTTCATTTATTGTCGGTGCAACCGGATTTGCTCCTCTCACACATCAATGGTATAAAGACGGAACTTCACTTACATCCCAGACAACTGCTACTCTTTCAATCGCCGCCGTTGCAACAGCCGACCAGGGCAAATATTGGTGTATTGTTACTAATCAATGCGGCTCTGTTACATCCGATACAAGTACTTTGGTTGTGACTGTTTTAATTGAACAATCCGATGTTAAAGATTCTTATATTGCATCTTTAATCAAACTCGAAAACGTGCCTAATCCTTTTGAGGATATTACAGAAATTTCATGGAGCAATCTGACTACCTCCAATGTAAAATTAGTCATTTGTGACATAATGGGTAATAAAATATCTACCCTTATTGACGAGCAATTGATGGCAGGCAGGCATAAAGTACAATTTAATGCCACAGCAGCCGGAATTATGCAGGGAATCTATTATTACACTTTGTATTTAGACGGACGGGCATTCACCGGTAAGATGATTTATCTCAGGTAAGATAACATTTCAAATCGAAAAAAAGGGTGTGTTGAAGAAATCAATACACCCTTTTTTATTAGCCCAATTTATTCATTAGAGAACTATGAAATCAACAAGTAATACATAAATAATCCGCACCTTATACCAAGTAGCGTTCAAACAGACAAGAATGTCTGTTTGAACGCTACTTGGTATTAGAGGATGTCCTATAAGTCTGGAAGAATGTCATTCTGAACGAAGTGAAGAATCCAGAAGCCGTATTGGGACTGGATTCTTCACTTCGTTCAGAATGACATTCTACCTAATAATTGAGTTTTTACACAGTCTCATTCGCAGGAATGACAATTTATAGAACTCCCCTAAAATCAAAGTGAAAAAAATATCATTCGGCATCGAGAAATTCGCTTGCATCATCATAAGGCACTAACATTTTACCCATCAACGATACGATTTTTCCTGTAATTAGTCCAGCTACCACCGCAATAATAATAGTAATTCCAATTCCACTTAACTGGTTAATGGGATTTAATCCGTTAACAATAGGTATTGCTGCGAGACCACCCAATATACCGGGGCGTCCATGTAAATTTGAAACTCCGCATGTATCAACAAATTTCAGCCCCTTCTGCATACGGCACTGGATATAAGCAAAGCCTAAAGTAGATAAAATACCGGCTAATATTCCGATAATAAATGAAGTAACGGGGTCGGCTTTATCACATGTTGAACCGATTGCTACCCCCCCGGCTAACGAAGCATTTGCAATATCTGCTATACTGATTTTTTTCCTGACAACAACGGATGTAAAATAAGTTGCAAGAGTAGAGCCGCATAGTGCAAAAATTACATTCAATATTGTTACAGGTATCTGAGCCGGTGCAACAAGAGCAGCACAAAAGCTGGGCCAAAATACCCAAAGAACCATACTTCCCAGCATTGAATATCTATCGCTGACGTAGTTACTTTCGACAGGGATTTTCTGTTCATCTTTTGTGGTTAGGAAAATAGCTGCGGCTACTCCGAAAATAGCGCCGAAAGCATGGATTACAATTGAACCGCCTGTGTCTGCAAAGCTGTTGGGCGTTAAAAAACCGAGACCGCCATTTAATACAAGCCATTCATTTAGCATGTAAGAAAAAATGAATAATACGCCAAGAAGCAAATATTGCGGCATTTTGAGCCTGCCCAGTACTGCTCCTGCCGTAATCAGTAGTGAAGCTGCTGCAAATTCGGCAAAAATCAACCTCTCCATTATTTCATTGGGAAAATGGAATATACCTGACCAGCCGATAAGGAAATATACCGGCAAAGAAATTGATACCAGCAGAAATGTCGCAGTCAATGCCGACCTGCCGTATTTCCTTACAAAAACCATCAGAAAACCGAAACCAAGAATAAGCATTGCCATTATATGGATTGCTCTTTCATATTTCTGGACATTAATAACGGAGGTGACGAGATTGGAGATTGCCGGGTCCTGAGCAAAAAGGTTACCTGAAAATGCACTGAGAAGAAATCCGACTAACAAGAAAAAATTTTTAAATAACTTCATCAAAAACTCCAAAAGTAATTGAACTTTAATAAAATTTTTTAAATTATAATAAAACAAATAACAAAGTTATGGGTTTTTCATTATAAAATTAATTGAAATACCGATTAAATTTTAAGGAATATTTTTTTTATATTTAATATGTTCCTGAAATTTTATGAAAAGCTTGATATTTAATGACAAAAGCATTTTAAATTAATATTTTGATTATTTGTATTATGGCATTGGAATTGCATAATTGATTTAAAGTAACATTTCTAATTGAAAAAAGGGTGTGACGTTTATCGAAGTTCACACTCTTTTTTCATTAGAAAATTAGGAATATATATTAGCTTAAAGGATTGGCTAATTAAATTGAAACAAGGAGGTTGAATGAAATTTTCAAAAGACTAATCATCATAGTTTCTCAAGAACCGGGACCAAAATCTCAAATTCATGTAAAATTGAAGCCTTCGATTATATGCTTTTTTGATAATGGTTCCTTAGCTATTGGTATTTTTAAAGAAAATGGCTAATAATATTTTTCCGTAATGGTTAATATTAGCTTAGCCCATTATTATAACGTAGGTAATTATAGTGAAAATTTAAGATTATGTATAACTATTAAATAAAATCTCTAATTATATATACAGATATATATTAATATAGTCGATATATAAAGAGTAAAATATTGCAAAAATGATTATGAAATTAGGAATTGGAAAATACCTTTTAATTTCATTGCTTCTTATTTATTCAGTAAGGGGACAATCTTTTTTGCCATTATATGATTTTACAGGCGGAGCTACAAGCGGCAGCAATCCTTACGGAACGCTTCTTTATTCAGGCGGGTTATTTTATGGAATGACACAAAACGGCGGAACTGATAATGTTGGAATCATTTTTAAAATAAATCCTGACGGCAGCAGCTTTACTATACTTCATCACTTTACCGGAAGTGCAACCGATGGCAGTTCCCCGTCCGGCAGCCTTATAATCGTTGGTGGTGTGCTTTACGGAATGACGGATTTAGGAGGAGCAAGCAATAGGGGAACTATATTTTCAATAAATACTAACGGCACAGGATTTTCGCTTCTTTACAGTTTTGTTGGTGGCGGAGCTGATGGGAAAAATCCTATGGGAGGATTAATCGAATCTGGTGGCGTCCTATATGGTATGACTTCCAGCGGAACATCCGGTAACAAAGGAAATATTTTTAAAATCAATACCAATGGTACAGGCTACACTGTACTTCATTTGTTTGGAGGTGGCAGTTCTGACGGTGCTTCGCCTTATGGTGATTTGGTTTTATCCGGCGGAGTATTGTATGGAATGACCTCATCCGGTGGAACTCAAAATCGTGGTGTAATTTTCAAAATAAATACAGACGGAACAGGTTTTGCCTTAATTCGTGATTTGGTTGGCGGCGCTACAGATGGAAGCGCCCCTTATGGCTCACTCAACCTGATAGGCGGTGTTCTTTATGGTATGAATTCAAATGGTGGAACTCAAAATCGCGGAGTGATATTCAGTCTTAATACCGATGGTTCGGGATTTAACCTGATGCACTCATTTGCAGGTGGTAATGGTGACGGTGATAATCCTCATGGTTCAATGATTCAGGTAGGTGCTACGTTATATGGAATGACAAATCAGGGAGGTGCAAGTAATGCGGGTGTTATTTTCAGCATAAATACTGATGGTTCAGGTTATACTGTTATAGCTTCCATGTCCGACGGCGGTTCTAATAAAAATACTCCGAATGGCAGTTTGGTTTTCATTGGAACTGTAATGTACGGAATGACGGCTAATGGCGGTGGAAGCAACAGGGGAACTATTTTCGGTTACGACCCGATTCCTACATTATCGGCAACGGTTTCTGCTTCGCCTAATACAGGTGTTGTCGCTGTTACTTTAATAAACTTTACAACCACTGTTACCGGAGGATTAGGTCCATTCACATACTCACATACACATGGAGATGGAGTGGGGGTATCTGCATTACAAAATCCATCTTATACGTATCCGACACCCGGAGTATATACCGAAACAGTTACAGTTACCGATGCGCGTCCGGTTTCGACACAGGCTACATGTGTTGTAACGATACTCCCCCCGCCATTATTGGTCAATTTAAATCCTTCGGCAGTAACAGGTACTGCAGGAGTGACTGCTTTTACATTTACAACAACCGCTTCGGGTGGATGGGGCGCATATACTTATGCTCATACTTTTGGGGATGGCGGAACTTCAGTAGCTCAGAATCCCGTTTATATTTATGCTGCTGACGGTGTTTATACGGAAACAGTCACAGTTACCGATGCTTTAGGAGCTACAGCACAGGCAAGCGTTGGTATTACGGTTAATCCTTTGGCTGGAGGCGCTCTGACGGTTACATATTCGGTGGCTCCGGCAAGTGGTTCATCAGATGTCACATCTTTTGCATTTACAACAAACGTTGTTGGCGGCTCCCCTCCTTACACTTATTCACATAATTTCGGTGATGGAAATACTTCCACACTACAGAATCCATCTCATATTTACCATTCATCGGGTATTTTTATGTCAACCGTTACCGTTACAGATGCTGTCGGTACAACTGCACAGGCATCACTCCGGGTAGCTGTCGATATACCACCGCCTGCACCAGTGCCAACCCTATCTGTTTCACTTATTGCAAATCCATTAAACGGAACAGAAGGAGTAACTGCAATTAACTTTACAACGATAGTTAACAGTGGTACTCCTCCTTATACATATTCACATAATTTTGGGGATGGTTCAACTTCAGCAGCCCAGAATCCATCTTATACTTATCCTGCAGCAAGCGTTTATAATTCATTAGTAACCGTTACTGATGGCGCAGGTTTGGTAGCACAGGCATCTGTTCGATTAATTATTTTACCTGCTGTAATGATTCCTTTATCCGTTTCAATATCAGTCAGCCCGTTATCCGGGCAGGCAGCAGTTACGGCATTTGCATTCACAACTACTCCTGCCGGAGGACTTCCTCCATATACTTATTTACATACATTTGGAGACGGGCAAACTTCAACTTCACAAAATCCAACTCATATTTATGCTGCCATTGGGACTTATACCGAGACCGTAACGGTTACCGACGGACTTGGCTCAACAGCTCAGGCTACGACCCAGGTGGTTGTAAATGTGGAAGCACCGATAGGTTCATCAACCAAGGGAAGGGTATATATGGAAAGCCTGCCGATTCCTACTTTAAGCGAATGGGCGGCTATATTAATGGGGATTTTACTTGGTATTTACGGAATTTTTTCAATCAGGAAGATGATTTAATATGAATAAATTAGAAGAGAAACCCCCTAACCCGGTTTTAGAAGAAGAACATAGAAGTAGAAGTAGAACTCATTCCCCCTTTTTCAAAGGGGGTTAGGGGGTTTCTCTTCACTATTTATAATCAATATATTGAGATTATTTGCTAGTTATTGTTGATTTTTTTGTATCATTAATAAGGGAGAAAAATAATATCAAGTTTTTGAATCCAATTTTGAATAACTTTATTTGGATTTTTTTTCGGATGAGATTGGCTTCTCAAGCATTTTTGCTATTTCGCTATACTCTTCAGCCCTGAAGGTAAGCAGGAACCAAAGGACAATAGCTACGGGAAATCTCGAACCGATAACCAGTTCATTGAAAATTGAATTTAAAACATTTATGAAATCCTTATAAAATGAAGATTCATAAACAAGATATGCGTTATTTTTTATAACATCGAAAACGATGGTCTGGTTCAGCAATGTTGCAATCTCGATACTGATTTTAAAAGCAAAAAATAGATTAAATAAAATGATTCCAGAAATACATGCAAACAACTTTCTTCGAAATGTAACAGGTGAAGATATAATAAGTGAGATAAGCAAAACCAAAGTGAAGTAATAATTTGTCCTTATATTGACTTTAATTTCAGGGTAATTAAAATCGAGTAATTTCTTTTCCCGGACTACATATTTTTGTATTGCAATTACCAGCGAATCATTGTTGAAATGAGTATTCATGCGGTTTAGATTAGGAAATGGTGTGTTATAATATTTCTTAGAATAGGAATTGAATGAGTCGGTAAGAATGTTGCCGATAAACGCAGAAACAAGGCTATAAGCCGATAACAATGCAAACATTGAAATTGACAGGACAACAAAAAATTTAATTAATTCCCTGGCAAATCCCGGTTTTTTGCAGTGCTTTAATTTAGTGTCAAGAGTTCCTCTTGACACAAGGGGTGTCTTTCCTTGACTCAAGGTTTCCTTACCTTGAGTCAAGAGTTCCTCTTGACTCAAAGGGGATTCGTTCCTCGAGTCAAGAGTTCCTCTTGACACAAGGGGTGTCTTACCTTGAGTCAAGAGTTCCTCTTGACTCAATTCTGATTTTTTATTTTTTTTAAAGCCCATCGAACCCAAAGAATGAAAAATAAAATTGCAAAAAGAGTTAATATCAGCGGCAGTATATCGTTATGGTAGCTATCGGCAGCAGCAGGGTCGCTCTTAGATAAATAGAACAATACAATTATTCGAACAATATTCAGGCAATATATAAAAAGTGTTCCAAATAAAAGAGCTGGAATTTTCAATTTGAATTTCACCGGAAATGCAAGAACGGCAGATAAAAGCAGTGCTATCGGTTCGGAACCTTCGCATCCATAGCCGACTTTAATTGAAAAATCATCTAATATTATCAGGTCGCCTTTTGTTATAATATTGCTATTGAATGAATTTAAATAATAACCTGCAATGCGTGCAGTGAGTAATCTGTATGGTTCGAGTATGAATAGCAGAAACTTAGTAGCAAAACCGACGTAATAAATAGCAAGTAATCCACCGAATATTAGAATAAATTTTATATGCTCGAATATTTTCATTCAAAAACGACATATAACATTAAATAATAAATTATTGCCTGCAAGACCCGGACCTATCTGCCATGAACTGTTAACATTGTCTTTTCTGTGAGCCAGAGGAACTAAATATCCAATAGCCGAGCCTATTACTGCTCCGGTTAATATATCGGTAGGAAAGTGAGCGCCACCGTACCAGCGCAGGAATCCAATCGTTCCGGCAAGCCCTAATGTGCCTGCCCAGACATAATATTTATATTTCGAATCCGGTTCGTAATCCGAATATACTGTAGAAATGTAAACGGCAGTGGCAAACGCAAATGCCGTATGAGCAGAGAAGAAGGAACGCCTTGCTTCGGATGTGATTTTTTCGGATAATGATACTTCAGGATTATAAGTATAAGGACGGGCTCTTGTTGTAGCTGCTTTAGCATAAAATTGAAGGAATCCGGTTATTCCGAAAACTTCATAAGTCATAAACCCTAATTCTGTGAATCGGCTGTTATAATTATTAATTAATAACAACAGAGGTGAAGCGCATAATCCTGCAACCAAAATATCACTGGTTGTCAGGGCGGTAGAGGAATAATTATAAGTAGCAGAACGGTCAATTACCCAAAGGTCGGAACGTTTCAATCCATTAACCTGGTTTTCAGTCATCGGTTCAATTTTAGAATCCAAATAAAAAGATTCGAAAAGATTAGCAGTAATTAATATACAGGAAGTAATATCACGTTCCTTATTTATCCTATATGGATTTTGCGCATGGCATAAACTTTGGCAAAAGTATAAAAAAAATAGGATAAATAAATATTTGTTTTTTATGAAATATTCATTCCGAATTATAAATTTATTTATACTATGCTGAAATGTCATTCTGAACGAAGTGAAGAATCCATTTCTTACATTGGGACTGGATTCTTCACTTCGTTCAGAATGACATCCTTGTAAATTACTTAAATTATTCTTTAGATAATACATAAAAAAGTTTGGTGTTATTATATAAAAAATTTACCTGCAAATCAGTTTACAGAACAATTCATTTCTTGCATTTTTTGACCAAACCTGCTCAGCCACAGTACCGGTTCCCGTTACATTGGCTTTAATTCCGCAGCTATGCATTATCCTGAGCGCACGACGTAAAGACAATCCTTTTACCGATGGTGTTTTTACTATGGGCTTGCCATCTTCGTTAATGCTGTAATGCACATCAATATAAGTGCCTTTTTTGGAAGTTGTGCCGGATGCAGGATTCTGGTAAACAATAACTCCTTTTCTTTGTTCATTCGTTAGCATTAAGTTGCAATTTCTTGCCTCTTTGTATGCTTCTTCCGCCGTCATCCCGCAGACCGATGGAGTTAGACTAGAATCAGCAGGAACACTCTTTTGCTTACTATACTTTTCACCTAATGCCGATTCGGGAGAAAAATTAAGCCAACGGGTTGCAATACTCTTAAACACAGGCGCTGCAGTTGCGGCAGCATAGTAATTACCTTTAGGTTTTTCGAGCAGGACAAGCATAGCTACGGTTGGGTTTTCTGCCGGGAAGTATCCGGCAAATGAAGCGATATATTCCTCCGAATAAACACCGTTTACTACAAGTTTGGTTGTACCGGTTTTCCCGGCAACGCTGAATCCATCAATACGTGCAGTTAAACCGGTTCCACGATTAACAACACCGGTTAGAAGATTTGTGAGTGTTTGAGCAGTTCCTTTTGTTATTACATGCCGAATCATTTCGGGGCTTCCTGTGTAAATATTCTCACCGGCATCATTGGTAGCCGATGCAAGAATATATGGCTTCATCAATTTCCCACCATTTGCAACCGTTGCATAAGCGCCAACAACTTGCAATCCCGTTGCAAGAAATCCGTATCCGAAACCGAGAAATCGTTTCATAACGGGAGTTATTTCCTCCATTTTCGGGATTCTGCCAGGTACTTCACCGGGAGCATCTATTCCGAGCGTAAGTCCGAAACCGAAATTCCTGATGTATTTATAAAATTTATAATCCGGCAGACGGCTTGCAACTGTTGAAAAAATGATGTTACTCGAAATTTCAAAAGCCTGTCGGAATGTGATTTTTCCAACGCCATGAACATCTGTAATTTTGTAATCATCTATTGCAAGGACTCCATCGCAGCCGTCTAAAACATCGCTCGGAGAAAATATCCTTTCCTCCAAAGCAGCAGCAGCAGTAATTAATTTAAAGGTCGAACCGGGTTCATAAAGGTCGGTAAAAGCCCTGTTCCGCATAACCGCTTCGGCTGATGAAGAAGTATTTTCGGGTGAATATCCGGGGTAGGATGCTATTGCCAGTATCTCTCCTGTTGATGGTTTCATTGCGATTACAGTTCCCGAGACAGAGCCTGTGCTAATCACGCCTTGTTTTAATTCATATTCTGCAATTTGCTGTAAGTCGATATCAAGAGTAAGCTGGAGCGAATTGCCATTTTCTGCCTGAACAGAAGGCAGGTCTGCAGCGGGTCGCAGCCTTCCGAGCGCATCCCGGTGCATCGTCATGAATCCGTCTTTGCCTTGCAGGTATTTATTCCAATATTTTTCTATACCGCTAATACCGTTATTATCGATATCAGTTGCACCTAAAATCTGGGCAGCTATATTTGAATAAATCAGATTTCTTTTTGGCTCCGGGATTAACAATAACGCTTTATTTTTCAGAGATTGGAATATACGAAGTTTTGAAATCGGTAAACCGCGTGCGAGCCATAGAAAGGAGCCGTTCGCACCGTCAATTTTTGCATTTAACTGCTGCAAGGTCATTCCTGTTTCGCGGCAGATAACTTCGGATATTTTATCCCGGCTATCGGATTTTTCATTATTTTCTTCAATTTCTTCCAATAATACCGGGTCAACTGCAATTGAGAATTTTCTAACATTAGAGGCAAGCAGTTTGCCGTTTCGGTCATAAATGCTACCTCTTTCGGCAAGCAGCGCTACTCTTGATTCATGCTGGCGGCGGGCTTTTTCTTTGTATTCGGCTGAATTGAGAATCTGGATTCCGAACAGACGAATCCCTATTACTAAGAAACCAATAAAAAATAAAATTAACATAAACACCAGTTTACGGTTTTTACTTTTTATTGCTTTTTCCGATTCTTCTTCGGAATCCTCTTGTTCTTCTTCTTTATCTGCCATGTTTTTAAGCATTAATTTAAGTGGTTCATTTAACCACCAAATTGTTTAACCTGTTTGTAAATGAAAAGTTGGTAAGTATGTCATTCAGAACTTGTTTCGGAATCCATGATTCTGAAACAAGTTACCAATGATAGATTTTTCTTGATTCAAAACAATATCAACTATTTCAATAATGAGAAACCCCCTAACCCCCTTTGAAAAAGGGGGACAACCAATTCCCCCTTTTTCAAAGGGGGTTAGGGGGTTTCTCTTGAATTTGTCATTGCATATTTTTATTAATTCCAGTATTTTGGAGTTTAGATTGACAAATCCTTAGTTTTTATTCACTTCCTGCTTTATTCCTTCGGATTCCCCCCCGATGGAAAAAATTATAGATATATTAATTTATATATCAATACACTTTTAAGTAGTAAAATTAATAAATAAGATGGTTATTGCCAAATTTTTTTCATAAATTAACTTTGAAATGATTTTAATGGATTAAGTGTAGTTCTATTAATCACTAAATTGTCATTCCTGCATTCGAGGCTGTGTTAAAAGTCTCTTATTAACATTCGATTATTTTATTTAATTTGAATTCCTGATTTTAGTAAATCCTTAATTGAAAGTATTGAAATTATGAAAGATTTGCAAAGCCGCCTTCTTATTGCAGGTATTGGAATACCCTTGCTAATATTATTAATCATCACCGGTGGGATGTGGTTTACCGGTATTATCGTAATTATTTCGGCAGTATCGCTTTGGGAATTTTATTCTCTTTGCCGGCATAAGGGAATGGAACCTTTTGCAGGCTTAGGCGTCATTACCGGAATTATTTTTCAGTTAGCCTTCTGGTATTTCCTGAGCAGCAATGCATTATTTGAATTTTTATTGGTTGCTCTCATTTTAATTATATCATATATTATCCTGCTCCTGACTTTTCAAATCTTATCCAAGCGTCATGGTCCGATTACTTTATTAGGCGCTACTTTGCTCGGTAATTTCTATATTACCGGACTCTTTTCATGTTTAATTGCCATCCGGAATTTTGATTCAATACTTAATACTATCGACCGGCAGGCTGCCTCTTTTCTAATCCTGCACATGAACAGAACGGATTACATATTAATGATGAACTCCAATCATTGGGGATATTTCGTTCTTTGTGTGTTCATTGCAGTCTGGCTCTGCGATACTGCCGCTTATTTTATTGGGAAGAATTTCGGTAAGCATAAATTAGCGCCCAGGATTAGCCCGAAAAAGACAATTGAAGGATTCATTGCAGGAATAGCAGGAAGCATCATAGGATTTGCCGTATCTGCATGGATAACTATTCCATTTATTCATGTATTCGAATATTCGATTTTAATAGGAATAATTATTGGATTAGCAGGACAGGTAGGCGATTTGGCAGAATCGCAATTCAAGCGGGATGCCCAGGTTAAGGATAGCGGCAGGACGCTGCTTGGTCATGGCGGTTTCTTAGACCGCTTCGACAGCATTTTATTTGTTTTTCCTGCTATATTGATTTATTTTATGTTGAAGTTGTTTTTATGAATTTAATTTTATTAAAGGCTTAAATTGCTGAAATGAATAAATTTACCACCCCCTACCCCCTCCTAAAATAGGAGGGGATAAGAAAAGAAAATTAAAATCCCCTCCTATTTTAGGGGGGGTAGGGGGTGGTAAATTCAATTAATATGAAAAAATATCTATAATGAAAAAAATAAAAACCGCAAAACCAACAAACGAAAAAAAACGGATGGCCGTGGTCATCAAAACATTAGAATCAGTCTATCCCACTGCCAGAATCGGATTGGAATATAGGAATCCCTTTCAATTAATGATTTCAACGATTCTATCGGCTCAATGCACAGATGCCCGGGTAAATATGGTAACAGAAAAAATATTTAAGAAATATTCCACTCCTGAAGATTTTATTTCAATTCCGGTCGAGATATTAGAGCAGGAAATCTTTTCAACGGGATATTACAAAGCAAAATCAAAGAATATCCAGGCTAATTGCAGAATGTTAATCGATGAATTCAATGGTATCGTACCGAATACAATGGAAGAACTATTGCGCCTGCCCGGCGTTGGACGCAAGACTGCAAATGTAATCTTAGGGCATTGTTTCGAGGCGGTAGGAATTGTCGTCGATACCCATGTTTCGCGAATAGCAAACAGAATGGGATTTGCCGCAACGCAGGATGCCGGGAAAATCGAATATGCCTTAATGGAACTTGTGCCAAAAAAAATATGGATGCTCTTTACGCATTATTGGATTTCTCTCGGCAGGCAGGTCTGCACCTCACGAAAAGCAAAATGTGGGGAATGTTCGGTAGCTGGGCTTTGTCAGAAGATATTGTAATAAAAGTTCAAAGTTAAAAGTTTATAAAGTAAATAGTTATTCACTAAAATCCCTAAATTGGCTGTATCTAAAGTCAACAAGAATGTCATTCAGAGCGAAGCGAAGAATCCAGAAGCTGCATTGGGACTGGATTCTTCGCTTCGCCCTGAATGACAGCCCAAGCAGAGTTTTCACACAGTCTCGAATGAAGGAATCCCTTTTTGAAACGAATAATGTCATTCTTGCGAATGCATTTGTTTCATGATTTAATGAAATAATTATCTTAATCAATCGTTTTGTTTATTATTTATCAATAAGGAGTAAACATGGAAACAACAATGATAAAAATCGGGAAATCTAAAGGGGTAAAGCTCTCACAGCCTATATTGGATAAATATGATATACAGGATAAGGTTGAAATTGAATTAAAAAAAGATTATATCGTTATTAAACCAGTAAAGAATATAAGGCAAGGGTGGGATAAGGCATTCAAACAAATGCACGAAAATAATGATGATAGTTTGATAATTCCTGATGTTTTTCCCGAAGAGGAATTCGAAAAATGGTAATTAAAACAATTGATAAATTAAGGATTATTGAGCTATTAGGAAGAATTTCCGATAAAGAAATAATTAATTTAAAAAAAATTATAAAAGAAACCTTCGTTGACTGATGATTTTAATTCTCAATTGGTCTAAAGTTTCCTCTATTGATTTTTCCATCTACAACTTTACGTTACTTCAATACTCTTAAAAAAATATACACTCATTCCTTTACAAACATCTTTGTTTCATTCCCAATACGAACAATATATATTCCAGCAGGTAATCCTGATACATCGAGCCGTTGTGAGTCTGCATTTTGAAGTGTATTATTCATAACACATTCGCCAAGAGTATTGAAGATTCTAATATGAACCTGCTGCGAAATTGGCAGCAAAGCAATGTTTAACTTAATTTCTATATAATCCAGAGCGGGATTTGGAATTATTTGCAACTCATTTTTTTCATTAATCGTTTCTTCTACATCTGTAATTCCGAAATCAATGAGTTTAGCCCGGAAGATGCCGTCCTCGAAGGTTGCCGCAAAAATATATTCACCATCTATACCAATTGAGTATATTTGATTAGAGGGTAGTCCGCCATTTTTCTGAATCCAACTATCGCCATTATTTGTGGATAAATAAATACCACCACCGTCAGTGCCGGCAAAGAAATTATTCCCCGCTATAGCTAAAGAATAAACCTTATAATTTGTTAAACCTGAATTTTTGGGAACCCAATGAAATCCATCATAACTTGTACGGTAAATACCGGCACCATAAGTACCGGCAATAATACTATTCCCGCTTATAGCCAATGATAATATTGCTCTTGTAGAAAAATCGTCATTACTGTAAGGTTCCCATTTTTCACCATTATCGGAAGAAAAGAATACTCCTGCCCAGGTTCCGGCAAATAAATAATGATTCTTGACAATAGAATTTACCCGAAGATTTTTTATTCCATTATTCTTTTGAACCCAGCTTGTACCATTATCAGTCGATAGATATATTCCATTCTGAGTACCGGCATAAATATTATTATTTTCACATAAA
The DNA here is from genome assembly GCA_016844745.1 of Ignavibacteria bacterium. Taxonomy (GTDB): domain Bacteria; phylum Bacteroidota; class Ignavibacteria; order Kapaibacteriales; family UBA2268; genus JAERMQ01. The sequence goes on from JAERMQ010000004.1 coordinate 35,811, forward strand.
AAAGAATAAACTGAAATATCTTGTTTATTTGAATCTAAAACTAAGTGATTCTATGAATTTCCAAGATCAGTTGATAATAACAATCCACGAAAATCAGTACCACAATAAATATTATTACCTTTTGCTATCATTGTTCTGACACTTAGGTTATATAAACTTGTAGGTTTAGGATACCATTTACCCCCTGCATCAGAAGTTGCATAAATCCCTCCACCCAAAGTTCCAACAATCAGATTATTGTCAATATTTGTAAAGGAAGTTACATGAACATCAAATAAAGGATAATAGTTTTTATTCCAAGTATTACCATAATCATATGAAATAAATGTTCCATCATTTCCAGTTCCAACAAATAAATAATTTCCGAAGACTGCTAAGGAAGTTATAAAGATTTTTGGCAATCCTTTATTTATAGGAGTCCAGTAATTACCGTTATCAGTAGAAAGAAAAACACCGTCTGAAGTCCCTGCAAAAACATTTTGTTCTGAAGCAACTAATGAGTTAATTTCATAATAGTAGAGTTCATTTTTTTTTTGTGTCCAGGTATTGCCATTATCTGAAGATAAATATATACCACAGCTAGTTCCTGCAAAAATATTGTTGCCTGATATTGCAAGTGAATATATGTGTTGGCATACTAATCCTGTATTTTTTGATATCCAGGAATTCCCAAAATCAGTTGATAAGAAAACTCCCCCTTCATTTTCTGTATAATATTTATTTCTTGAACTGCCGGCAAAAATATAATTTCCTTTTGTAGCCAATAAATTTACTGTTATATTATCTAATATTGATTTCTTATGAAACCAACTGTTACCAAAATCATAAGAAATAAAAACTCCATCTCCCGTACCAATAAAAATTATATTATTTATGGTAATCATTGACCAAACGTCCCTATTTGTTAATCCTTTACTTTTTGTAGTCCATGTTTTGCCAATATCAGTAGATAAAAAAACTCCGCCGCCTAAAGTGCCTAAAAAAATATTTTTTCCTATCATGGTTACGCATGAAATAGCGCCACCATAAGGACCGCCATTACATTCCTCCCACTGCGCCTTCACTGATGCAGCGCTAAGCAAAGTTACCAATAATATAATGTAGAATTTTTTCATACTTTTCCCGAATTTGTCATTTCACTATATACATGACACATGAAAGGCGAAAACGTCTCAAAATAATTGAAAATAATTTTGAAATCATTTTAATATCGTTTTCTTGGCAATTCCATCTTACTGATTATTTTTGCAATAGAACGTTCTTTGATTAATTGAAGCCTAACCTTTGTGACCTCTGTGATACCTCCGAGACCGTTGTGTTAAAAAATCTGATAGATGAAATTTTACCACTAAGTTCACAAAGGTTTCACAGAGGCCACAAAGGAAAAAATAAGTCAATTTGAACATGAAAAATTAAATGGTAGAATAGACGCCTTCGTCTGTTCGATGAAACGCGAAAAATTTAAAAAACCGTAGAAAAGTGTAGAAAACCGTAGAAAACCGGTGAAAGTTTTTAAAGTTGAGTCCTCTCTAAAAAGCATTTTTTGTGAAAATTTCATTCCAAAATCGGATTTTTGGAATGAGCTTTTTCAAGGGCTTACTAATTCCAAAGTTGTTCTTTGGAATTCAATTTTTGGTTTTTAGATAGGACTCAAAGTTGAATTAAATACTTTCAGAAAGTTTCCCAACTTTCGGAAAGTTAAATTTCAAAAAAAAGCGAAAATCCATAGTAAAACATAGTCATTCTTAGTCAAAAATGCTAATTCCAAACTTTCTGAAAGTAGGGAAACTTTCCGAAAGTGTTCCCAAAAAAAAGCGAAAATCCATAGTAAAACATAGTCATTCTTAGTCAAAAATGCTAATTCCAAACTTTCTGAAAGCAGGGAAACTTTCCGAAAGTGTTCCCAAAAAAAATCGAAAATCCATAGTATAAAGTAGTAAAAAGCGGTAAATTATCTGAATTAGGATTTTTAGGATTAAAGGATGATAGGATTATTCTCAATTTTTCAATTCGTAATTGTTTTTTTTCATTAACCATTGACCATTAACCATTGACCATTATTATTCCTCTTCCGTGAGTAAATACTTATCAATTAAATCATCACCAATCCCGTCAAGGAAGCGCGTTGGCTTCGATAGCACAAATCCCGATTCCCGGTCGTAAATATTCGTGGGGAATGAAATAATGAGTTCGGTTTTCGCGCGGGTTGCGGCAACGTAGAATAGACGCCGCTCCTCTTCTAAAGTATCGATGGATTCAACCGCCTTAGCTGATGGGAAGCGCCCTTCGAGAGCCCATAAGATAAATACAGCCTTCCATTCTAATCCCTTTGCCGAATGGATTGTTGACAAGGTGAGGAATTCTTCTTCTTTCGATTCGGGAGTAAGCTCTGAAAGTGACTCCAGCGGCGGGTCGATTGCCATATCGCTCAGGAAGGTATTTAGCGTCTCGTAGCGTGCAGCAATCGTCCGGAACATTTCAATATCCTTCCAGCGCTTCTGCCAGTCGTCGTAACGGTTCGTCAGCAAAGGTTTGTAGAATTCCGAAAGTGAAGCTGCTTTCTCGGATACCGTGTAACGTCGTGAGGATAGTTCGGTTAAAGTAGAGAAAAGCTCTGTCAGCCCTTCCGTATTGCGTTTGATTTGAGAAATAGCGTCGAACTTACCAAAGGAAATCTCTCCTTGCATAACCATATCGATTATTTTCGATGCGGCACCGGGTCCGATACCGTCTAATAATAGCAAAGCCCGCTGCCAGCTTACCGCATCGAGTGGATTATAGATAATTCTCAAATATGAGATTAAATCCTTGATGTGAGCCGTTTCGATAAACTTCATCCCGCCGAATTTCTTATATGGGATATTGGATTTATTCAACTCAATTTCCAAATCGAACGATAGGAAGGTAGAGCGGAACAGCACAGCAATCTCCTCCAAAGGAATACCCTCTTCGCGTAATTGCATAATATGCTGGGTGATGAATTCCGACTGCTGGCGCTCAGTTTCGGCAACGACTAATTTAGGAGGTTCGCCCCCTGTTATTCGAGTAAATAGTTCTTTTTGATATTTATAAACAGCCCTTTCCATTATGGCATTGGTAAGATTCAGCACGGGCTGCGTAGAGCGGTAATTCTCTTCGATTTTGAAAATCTTGCAAGAAGAGAAGGATTCCGGGAAGAACATGATATTCTGGAAATCAGCGCCGCGAAAAGCATAAATGCTCTGTGCGTCATCTCCCACAGCGACTACATTTTCCTTAGCTCCGGCAAGCTGAAGCACAATTTCATGCTGTAAACGGTTGGTGTCCTGGTATTCGTCAACCATGACATATTTATAAATGCCATTGATTTCCTTAAGTACAGTCTGATTCGACTTCAGCAGATTCAGCAAATTAAGGAGCAAATCATCATAGTCCATAAGATTGGATTTCTTCTTGAAGGCATTGTATTCATCGAGGATTGCGATGATTTTCTCAGCTTCATCGGTAAAGAAGGGATATTCCTTTTGGAGTATTTCCTCGATAGTCATGCGTTTATTTACCGAGAGGCTCAAAATCCTATGTAGTGTTGATTTTTGAGGGAACCGCCGCTTGCCTTTTTCGAGCTTATATCGGGAACGAATGAGATTGATTGAATCCTCGCTGTCGGTTTGGTCTAATACATTGAATGTCCCGGCGAATCCTGCAGCCTCGGAATACCGGCGAAGTATTAACATCGCAAACGAATGGAAAGTACCACCGGAAACCTTCTCGCAGCGTCCGTCCAATAAACCGGCTGCCCGGCGAAGCATTTCGGAAGCAGCTTTACGGGTAAATGTAAGCAGAAGCACAGATTCCGGCTCAATGCCGTCTTCGATTAATCTTGCAAGTCTGTAAATTAGAGTTCTTGTTTTGCCGGTGCCGGCGCCTGCAATCACAAGAGCAGCCCCGTCGGTATGCATTACGGCTTCATACTGCTGAGTATTCAACTCACCGGAATAATCTATTTTATAGCCAATGCGTTTTCGTACGCCTTCGGTAGTTGTCTTCTTTAGAACTATTTTTTTCATTTATTTCCAATTAAATCCGAATAATGGAGCCATCTCCCATACTAAATTATGAAAATAACATTCATGGAACAATTAACAATGGAGCATGCTCCATTGTTAATCATAAGCATACACAAGAAATGAAACAAAAAAACAAGCTATTCTAATGGATAACCAAATATTATTTTATTATAACTAAAAAATTACTTTTAAATCACCAATAGTTTTTTTAAATTTAAAACTTGTTAAATTAAATAAATGGAGAACTATATGAAATTTTTATACAGCATGCTGGTTTTAACGATTTTTATTTTTTATCAGAGTGCAAACGCACAATTAACTACACCGTTCAAAGCAAGTGAGGGCTTGGCATCTGCTAAAACAGAAGCTGCAAAGACAATCAGCAACCCTCAATTAATTTTTGTCGGAACAATGAAGGGTGTCCTACAAGGATTACCCGTGACAATTAGCTTTGACATAGATAATGGTAATGCAAATGTTTGGATATATATTTTTCGCTCAAATACAAATCCGGACAGCACACAAACAATTATGGTTTTAAAGATTGTTTTATTCAATGCAAGCCAATTCCCCGGAAATTTCGATTTATTCAAGCAATTCGGGATAGATAAAAACACGAACCTTGAACCATTCACATGGATTGATAGCGATAAACCCGGCGCGGAAGTAAAGAAAAATTCCAAATATACTACATTTGTTGCTGCACATCCAAATTACGACCAAATGTTCTTCGGACTCTTTCAAAACAGCTATAGACCTGAGTTAATCAAAGGACAGCCATATTGGGGAATTTCCGTCGTAGATAAAAATCTTGCCCAGAATTGCGCCGTTCATGCAGTTAATAAAACCGTCTCATGTTTGGATGTTACCGGAGTTGAAGATGAATTCCATAACGTGAAAATTCCAACTTTATACCCAAATCCGGCTTCTGGTATAATGACTTTGGAATTGCCAATCGAATCAATGAATAAGCCCCTGAATGCTTCAATCTATAATTATGTTGGGAACAAAGTTACTGAGATTATGATTGAAAATGTTACGACAAATTTAAACGTAGAGAAGCTTTCTCCGGGTTGTTATTATCTGAAAATCGAAGGATCTGGGGATTCCCAAATACTACAGTTTTTTATTACAAAATAGTTATTTGTTGTAAAATCAAGTTAAATTTATGGCATAATAATGGATAATAAATTAAATTTAAAGGATACATGAAGTTTTGGATAGGAAATGTACGCATCACAACAAGATGAATTAATAAACGTTAAAGGTTTGCATAAATATTTTTTGGGAAATCATATCCTTAAGGGAATAGATTTTTCAGCCAACGAAGGTGATTTAATTTCTATTATCGGAAGGAGCGGCTGTGGGAAGACAACTTTTCTACGCTGCCTGAATTGTCTTGAAATCTTAGATTCCGGTACTATTCACATTGCGGGTATTACCCTATCAAGACACCTCAATCATCATATTACGGAGGAAAATAATCCATCAAATAATAAAAAACGAAGAGTACTGTTGCCGAATCTCGGAATGCCAAAAGAAGAAAGATTAGATGATGATTTTAGGTTAAAAGCAAGGGCTATCAGACTAAAGGTCGGCATCCTTTTCCAAAACCTGAATCTATTCCCACACATGACCGTGCTGGAAAATATCTCCCGTCCTCCTATGATTGTCAAAGGAGAAAACCGCGACCAAACTGTCCCGCGAGCAATCGGACTTTTGGAAAAAGTCGGATTGGAAAAATTTATGGACAGATATCCTCACCAGTTGTCCGGAGGGCAGGCTCAGAGAGTTGCCATAGCACGGGCGCTTGCTATGTCGCCTCAGGTAATGCTTTACGATGAACCAACTTCGTCGCTCGACCCCGAGCTGGTACAGGAAGTAATGGAGGTAATGATTAATTTACATAAAGAAGGAATGACTCAAATAATTGTAACTCATGCGATGAATTTTGCCAGAAAAGCATCTAACATCGTTATATATATGGAAGATGGGAAAATTGTTGAGCAGGGGCATCCCGATGAGATTTTCGATAATGCGAAAGACCAACGTACTCAGCAATATCTTAGCATACTTTAGGATTTTTATGTATGAATTAATGAATAATTTTATAAATTTTAGGTCAATCAGAAGATTGTCATATCTGATGATAAAGAAGTTTCAAGAGTACCTTAAAAAAAAGTATACTTCCGGTTTATCTTCCATTTTACTTAAGTTAACTCTAATTTTTGCAATTTTATTTTCAATTCCGGAAATCTCATATTCACAAAAAAAGCCTGCTCTAAGCTGGGCTGCCGATGCTGAAGGCAATGCGCCATTTATATTCAAGGACCCTACTAATATGAACAATATCGGTTTCGAAGTCGATATTGCTAAAGCTATTGCCGATGAACTGTTTATGGAAGCCCTATTCGTTCAGAATCAATGGGACGGATTAATTCCCGGCTTGCAGATTATGAATTACGATGTTGCAATTAATGGTATTGAAATTACTCCCGAGCGTCTCTCTGAGGTTAATTTCTCCACTCCATATTATATAACTCATGTTCAGTTAGTTGTATTGAAAGGTTCAAAAATCCGGTGCCTTTCGGACTTATTCGGCAAAGATGTCGGATGTCTTAAAAATTCTTATGCAGAAAGGGTGCTCCTCGATACTGCTGAGCGGGGACCTACTGCAATCAGGGTTAAATCCTACGAAGGTGAAGTTAATGCTTTCCAGGATATGTTAAACGGCAGATTAGATGCAGCCTTGGTTGATGCTCCTATTGCCCTTTATTATGCTTCGTGGAATCCGGAATTTCAATTGGCTGGCGAGGGTATTGGCGAAATGTCTTATGGTGTTGCAATACGGAAATCCGATACTTTACTTTTAAGAAATATAAATAATGCCCTCGCAAGTATTGGCAGCAAAGGCAAGTTAAAAGATATATTAATGCGATGGAATCTATGGAATCAATCGATGAGGAAATACCTGAACGATTATTCCGAATCGAATATTCCTCCTTCTGAGTTCAAAAAATATTTAAAGTCGCAGGGTAAAGCTAAAACATTTTCCGAGCGGATGCAGGGCTATTACGACTCGCTTTCGCTATTCGGCAGGGCAGCGCTTACAACGATTCAAATATCAGTTACTTCGATGATAATAGCAATAATTCTGGGTTTGGTTATTGCACTTATTCGAATATATTCCCCTCCTCCTTTTTCCAAGATGGCTACTGCATACATCGAGCTAATTCGAGGCACACCGCTATTGATACAGCTTTACTTTATCTATTACGTTCTGCCTACAACAGGAATAAAATTTACTCCCTTCCTGGCGGCAGTTATTGGTCTGGGCTTGAATTATGCCGCCTACGAAGCGGAGAACTATCGTGCAGGATTATTTTCTGTGCCTAAAGGGCAGATGGAAGCTGCAATTTCGCTTGGAATGAAAAGACGCCAGGCTTTGAGATTTATCATTATTCCACAAGCACTAAGATTAGTTATACCACCAATAACAAATGATTTCATCTCACTTTTAAAAGATTCTTCCCTTGTGTCTGTCATAACAATGGTCGAGCTAACCAAAGTTTACATGCAACTTTCTTTGGTCGATTACGACTTTTTAGGAAATGGCATTATTGTTGCGTTGGTTTATTTATTGCTTGGATTGCCTTTTGTCAAGATGGCAAAGTATGCTGAACGGCGCTTTTCTGTCGATAAAAAAAGGGTAGTACAGTAAAATTTGGAATAATGCTTATAGTGTAAACGGCGATGAAACGAAGCAGTGTTCTTATATTTGGATTTATAGTATATTCAAGCGTTACTTTCGGCGCTTTTTATACTTTTCAGGTTGCTATTGCTGCAGATTCGAGTCGTACAAAGAAAAGCAGCGGAGCGCCTCCATATCCCGTGCATCGTCAACGGGAGTACCCAACTATGGAAGATGCCCTTAAACATGCTCCGGACATTAAAAAACTTAATCTGACTGATAAAAAAGGTTTTCAACTTAATCCGAATATATCCAAATTTGGAAATATGCAATTCTTAGATATAAGCCGCAACGAACTTACTGACTTGCCTCCTGAGATTTGTCAATTGACTAATCTGAAAATCATCAGGGCAACAAATAATAAACTAACGGAATTGCCGGATTGTTTGGGAAATATTGCATCGCTGCAGCAGCTTGACCTTTCGGACAATCGAATAAAATCCTTTAATCTGGATTTCACTAAATCAAAATTGATGAAAATCATTCGCCTGACTAATAATTCGCTCGAAAGTCTTCCTGCTCTATTCGGAAATATTGAATTTTTACACGACGTGTATCTGGATAATAACAAATTCAAGGCTTTTCCGGAAGCATTATGTAATTTGAAAAAAGTATCGACCATTTCACTTTCAAAAAATCAAATCACTCAAATCCCTGCATCCATTGGAAAAATAAAGACATTAAAAAAACTTACATTGAATGATAATAATTTGACTGTCTTACCGAAAGAATTCGGTGGATTAAGCTCGCTCTTAACCCTCGAACTTCAGAAGAATTCTTTAACATCGCTGCCACAGGAATTTTCCGGACTGACTGCATTGGAAGAATTGGATTTAAGCGAAAATAAAATCAAAGCATTTCCCCAAAATATCAAATTATATGGACTAAAGAAATTCGAGTTTGTAAAAAATAAATCAGAAGTTTTCCCTTCCGAATGGGACTGTTTCCCTGCTTTGTTAAAATTGAATTTATCCGGGAATAAACTGAAAACATTACCAAAAAGTTTCGAGCAATTGAAAAGCCTGTATCAGCTTGATTTAACCGGCAATCACTTTATATCTTTGCCAGTTGAAATTACTTCTTTGAAGGAATTAAGGGTTCTTATTTTAGATAAAAACCAATTAACCTTCCTTCCCGGCGATATATATAAACTGCAAAATTTATATTTTCTATCGCTAAGCCATAACCGTATTTCAAAATTATCCGACGAAATAAAAAATTTAAAGAATTTAAATACATTAACACTGACCGGCAACCATATTTCGAGGGCAGAGCTGGAAAGAATCATTAAACTTATACCTAATACTAAAGTTATATTTTAAGAAAGCGATTAATGAGCAGGAACAATAATAATCACAAGAATAGCCATGAATGGGACTCCACGAAAAATTTTTTCAACCGGGAAATAGGTTTCATCGAATTCAACAAGCGCGTATTAGCCGAAGCAGAAGATAAGAGTCACCCTTTGCTCGAACGCTTAAAATTCGTATCTATTTTTAGCTCCAATTTAGATGAGTTCTTTATGATTCGGGTTGCCGGATTGAAAGGTCAGGTTGCCTCGGGAGTTATTGAATTATCTTACGATGGTATGACGCCGGAAGAACAATTGTCGGAAATTCGACGCCAGCTTCTCCCCGCATTACGAAAACAGGAAATGTTAGTCAATGAAGATATACTGCCGGCGCTCGAATCCGAAGGAATTATCATCCATAGATTTGAAACACTGACGAAAGATGAAATTGAAACTCTTCAGGAATTTTTTTGTGAAAGCGTGCTGCCAGTGCTTACTCCCCACAGCTTAGACCCTGCGCATCCATTCCCTCAGTTGTTAAATCGCAGCCTGAATATTGCATTTGTCCTGAAGGATAAAACCAAAACACCTATGGAACGCAAAGTGGCATTTCTTCAGGTACCGCCCGTATTGCAGCGGTTCGTTAAGCTCGAAAGAAAAAAAGGGCATCATTACGTCCTGATTGAGGCTGTTATCAAAGCATTTGCTCATGTACTTTTCCCCGGTTTGGAAATAGATACTTCCAATACCTTCCAGGTTACACGCGACGCCGATTTGGAAATCGCAGAAGACGAAGCCGAGGACTTGCTTGATGAAATTGCCGAGCAAATCAAGCATCGCCGTTGGGGTACCGACCCCGTCCGGCTCGAAGTAAGCAGCAACATGTCCGATTCACTCGTTAAACTGCTTCGGAATTCGCTCGATTTGGAACCCGGCGATGTCTACGTACTCAACCGCCCTCTTAATTTACCCGATTTCATGGAATTAGTCAAACTCGACATCCGGCATTTAAAAGATAAACCCTTTTCAACGAGACCACTGCCTGAGTTCCTGCAAGGCGGGACAAGTATTTTCAGGGCTATTAGCAAGCAGGATTTAATGGTCTATCATCCTTATGATTCATTTTCCAATAGTACCCTGAAATTTATCAATACCGCTGCTGATGACCCGGATGTGCTGGCAATTAAAATTACCCTATATCGTACCGGCTCAAAATCCGCAATTGTTGCTGCATTGAAGCGGGCTGCGGAAAACCGGAAGCAGGTAATGGCATTCGTCGAACTTAAAGCCAGGTTCGACGAAGAGAATAATATCATCTGGGCTAAGGAATTGGAGAAGGCGGGTGTTTATGTAGTCTATGGAATTTTAGGACTTAAAACGCACTGCAAAATCGCCATGATTGTCCGCCGCGAAGGCAGTAAAATGAAAACCTACCTTCATCTTTCAACCGGTAATTACAACCAGGTAACAGCAAGATTATATACCGATATCGGCTTCTTTACTGCCCGGGAAGAATTCACCGTCGATGCCATACATCTGTTCAATTATTTAACCGGATATTCATACCACAAAGACTGGAAGCGGTTATCAGTGGCTCCAATCAACCTGCGGGATAATATTATCGAGATGATTCGCCGCGAAGCAAAGCAGCACACACCAGAAAATCCGGGTTTAATAATTGCAAAAATGAACTCACTCGTCCATAAACAGGTCATTCCCGAACTTTACAAAGCATCGCAAAAAGGCGTAAAAATACAATTGCTTGTTCGGGGGCTTTGCTGCTTGCGTCCGGGGATACTTGGCTTGAGCGAGAACATCGAAGTGCGCTCAATTCTGGGCAGGTTCTTAGAGCATAGCCGTATATTTTACTTTAAGAACGCCGGCGATGAGGAATTCTATTTATCCAGCGCGGATTGGATGTCCCGGAATTTGAATAACAGGGTCGAGCTGATGTTCCCGGTATTGGATGAGCAGCTTCAGCGCCGGCTTTGGGATATTCTCCAGATTCATTGGCGGGAAAATACCAAATCCTGGAAGTTGGAAGCCGACGGCTCATACACAAAAATTCATAAATCGGGCGAAAAGCCGTTTTGCGCTCAGGATTATTTCTTAGACGAAATCAAATCATCGCGCGCCGATTCCGGTAAAACTAAAATTAAGCTGATGAATATGTGATAAAAGTTTATAAAGTTATAAAGTATAAGTTTGAAGTGATAGAATAAACTTGTTTTAAATAGATACAAATTTTAGAGACTCAAACATCCAATGTTTGGCAAACATTGGATGTTTTCCAAAGATATGAACAAACAAGGATGTTTATTCTACCATTCTTTTTGCATTAACCATTGTCATTAGTATTCGTCAGTAAATATGCGGCTTCGAGGCTGAAGTAATTCCGAAGGAATCTCGATTTCGAGAAAATACCAAACTTAACGGGCGGTAACCCGAATTTAATCCTGAAAACAGGACGGAGCAAATAATACATCTCGTATTTTACCTTAAAACCGGCATTGCGTGCAGCATGCAAAAATTTATCAGGAGTTAATCTTATTCTTTTCAGGCGTCGGACCTCTTCTATATCCCGCACCCTGCCCCCACCAATTAAAAAGTAAAATAAAAAATCAGGAAGCAAATGGATATAAGGAAGTTTACCGGGCAAAGTTCCCACGATATGCTGATGCCCGCCAAAAGGGGAATGGTAAGGTGGAAAAGTCACGAATAAATTGCCATTAGGCTTTAGAATCTTTTTTATATTTTTTAAAGCCTGCTCTGCATCATCCAAATGCTCTATTACATCGCGAAGAATTGCAAGGTCGAAAGCGCCCTCCCATTCTGGTTTCAGCTCTTCGTAAATTATATCATGTTTGCAGAGTTCGGCTTTTATTCCTACTATTTCACCGATCTGTGTGCCGCTTTCCAATCTGAGTGCAACAATATCGGTACCAACAGAATAACCCGCACCTGCGTTAATAAATCCTGCAAGGACTCCGCCTTCGCCGCAGCCGATTTCCATAACCGAAGAACCTTTTTGGAATGCATTTAGTTCAATTAAATGAGGCAGCAATATCTCACTCCCCAGCTTAAATTGGTAGCTCCAATAGTACTTTTGATAATCTTTTAATTCTTCTGAATTGTGAACCTTTAGCAGGGTTTCATTCATAGTTGCCTTTAGATGTCCAACATCCGGAAGATGTTGGACATCTTCAGAATCTCCATAAGTGTTGCTTTTGTTATTTATCATCCCTACCTTGTTTCTAAAGAAATTACAGGCAGAATCATCTCTTCCATCGAGATACCGCCATGCTGGAAGCTATCGCGATATTTCTGTACATAGAAATGATAATCGGTCGGATAAACAAAATAGAAATCTTCCTTTGCAATAATATTATTGACAGTCAGTCCCGTTCTTGGCAGCTTGTATATTTCCGGGTCGGGTATTTGAATTGCGTGTCTTTGCTCGGCTTTAACGTTTTTCCCGAATTTATAACGCAGGTTGGTTGATGTGTCTTTATCACCTAACACTTTAACGCCTCTCATGCAGCGAATGGAGCCATGGTCGGTTGTGATAACAATTTTAATACCTTTAACCGAGGATAACGTTTTAAGCATACCGAATAAGCTGGAATGACGGAACCATGAACGAGTCAGGCTTCTATATGCGGATTCGTCCGGAGCAATTTCTTTTAGAATGGCGTAGTCGGAACGGGAATGGGCTATCATATCCACTGCATTGACTACGATTACGCTTAAATTATTTGCGATATATTTTAGTATTTCTTTTTCGATTTTTTTCCCGAAATCAGTATCGAATATTTTTACGAAAGATAATTTATTATTGAGATTGACTTTCCTTCGTGATAGCAATGCTTCGAGTAATTCCTTTTCGTAAGCATTTTGTTTATGGTCTTCGGAGTTGGCTTCCACAGACCAGTATTGAGGATAATGCTTTCGTATTTCGGATGGGAACAGACCTGCAAATATGGCATTTCTCGAAAATGGAGTTGCCGTTGGAAGAATCGAGCTGTAGAATTCGGTTTTCGAACTATAAAAAGGTCGGAGCATCTCTTCGATTACAAGCCACTGGTCATAACGCATGCAGTCTATTACAACAAAAACTACCGGTTCGCCGGATTCCAAAAGCGGAAGGACATATTTTTCCGTTACACCGTTCGAAAGCAAGGGGGCAGAGTTTGATTTATCATTCAACCAGCCGACATAATTATCCTCGACAAATTTAGAAAATGCGGCATTGCAGTCCTGCCATTGGTTCTGTAATGTTTCGCGCAATCCACTATCGGGGAATCGGTCTAATTCCATCGACCAGCCAACCAGCTTAACATAAAGCTCCAGCCATTCCTCCCAGGATAAATTGTTCATTATCTTATTGGAAATTTCAGCGAATCCCATGAGGTAATTTTGAGTAAACCGTTCGCTGCCGATTCTTTCGGCTTCCAAGAATTTTTTGCATGCAGCAAGTATTTGTGCGGGATTTACGGGTTTGGTGAGGTAGTCGTCGATTTTTTGTCCAAGTGCATCCTCCATCAGGCTTTCTGCTTCGCTTTTTGTACACATAACAATAGCGGTTTTCTGGTCGGCTTCTTTAAGCTGTGGCAGTGTCTCCAATCCGCTCTTGCCAACCATCATTTCATCTAAAAATATCAGGTCGAAATGCTTACTGCGAACTAATTCAACGGCATCATCACCATTAGTAGCTGTTTCGACATAATATCCGCGCTGTTCAAGTAAAATAATATGAGGACGTAATAATTCGATTTCGTCATCTATCCACAGGATTTTACCTTTTGAGTTTTCCATTTTTCGTACTTCCAATAATTAAACAAATAAATTAACAACTGGTAAAAACCATGAATACATGCACTTCCTCGATTTTATTTTAAAATTCAGTTTATTCAATTTTAATATTCTTATCTACTGGCTATGAAACTAATATCAGCCAGAATAAATTTCGAATTTCCGGAAATATTATCATTTTATCAATAATGATATTTCACTGCTTAATTATAAGACTATTAAATACGAAAAATATTTGGAATTATAAATTTCTTTCCGGTTTTGAAAATTGATTTTATCAAATTAAAATAAATTCCAATAGAATAATTTAATAATAATAATAATTTGAAATTCCGTATTAATACTTATTGCAGGATGGTTTACAAAGATTTAATTTTGAAATAGACTTTATTATAAACAACATTCAAATCAAGTCATTAATCATAAGAAAATAAATTATATATTTTATTATATAGATGTCTAATATAATTTTCCATTTTTTAAATAAAAAATTCCGTATAAATACTGATTGTTGAAAAATGAAAAAAAGTTAATTTTGTATTGTAGTAATGGAATGCTGCAATAAAAAACACCCCGGAACAAAACTCTCACAGGAAGTGAGAGTTTTTTTTATATTTATTCCTAATTCCTGAAAGCCGCTAAATATTTATAAATAATTAAAAAAAATATTATTAATATAAATTCAGTATTTATACTTATTGTCTCAATTTATTTATTCTGATATATTTGCTGTGTAGTGATGGAATGCTACAATAAGAACACCCCGGAAACAAGCTCTCACATGATGTGTGGGAGCTTTTTTTATCTAAGAATCTTATTTTGTTTTGAAATAAATATATAGCAAATAATATTTATTCCGATTACGGCAAAAATATATCTCGAATATAAAATATTTGCAATGAATAGCGGCATGATTTCAATAATTTGCGGAGTAAATTCATCAGGAGGCTTTGGTATGATGAGCGCTAAAATGCAGATGAATACTATTAATTTTTGTGACGGGTTTATATTTGGAAGTATTCCTATTGAGTAAATAACCAGGGGTAAGGCAAGTAAATAAGAATATTCCCAACCTAAAAATGAAATCATGCTGGTTATGGAAGTAAGGCTTATAAAAACAAATAATGAATTAGCTGATTTTTTGAAAAAATAATGAAAAATCCAGGATAAAGAAATTAAAGAAATTATTATTACCGTCACTTTTATACCAACCGGTACAAAAAAATAATTCCAGGAGGTAAAGGAAGTAGCTCCGGCTGAGACTCTCATCAAAAATCCTGCTATTGATTGATTGAGTGGATTCAGCATTATTTGTTGTGATGTTGACGGTACAATCCTTGTGAAATATACACTGAAAATCTCAAAAGGAGAGAAAAATATGGTTATAATCATGGGTAATAAAATTCCCAGGCCCGTTCCTATTGCAACTTGTATATATTTTTTTTCTTTTAGTAGAAGTGGAAATAAAATAATCGGATAAAGTTTAATCCAAAACCCTATTAAAAGTATTCCGGCAGCAGAGGTGTTTTTTCCACGAATTAACAAGTAATAAGTTCCAACACAGGCTAATAAAACGAAACTGGTTACCTGCCCTTGTCTTAGATTTTGAATAAATGGACCAAAACCGAAGGCGATTAACCAAATACAAATTCTCTGAAATCGAACAAACTTTATATCGATATTTATTTCAATACTTTTTATTAGCAAACGTATCGAAATTATATATGCAAGAATACCAATCAAAACAAAACTGAAATAGGATGAAACTTCCGGTAATAAACTAAACGGTACAAACAAAAAAATGCTCGGAGGCGGATATAAGTAAGGTACCGGTATTCCGGATATCGGAGCATTATAAATATTTAGAGGTGCTTCAAAAAATGTTTTTGCCGAGTAATAAAATATCTTAAAATCCTGTGAGAAAGGGCGACTTCCCTCAAAAAAAGGAATGAAATAAAGGTATGTGATTCGATGCAATCCTGCAATTAAAAATATAACTGCAATTACCGTTAAAACAATTAAGTGGAGATTTTGTCGTTTTTCATGCATATTGAACTTAATAGGCTTTTAGGCTTTTAGGAGCTTAGGCTTTTATGCTAACAGCCTAATTGTCTAATAGCCTTGGAAATTTATACTTCTACTATTTCCAGTGTCTCAATAATTTCAGGTTTGCTATAATTCAAGATTTCTTTGCATTTACCGGCTATTCCAATGGCATCCAATTCAAGCATCCTTAGAAGTTCGGATTGAGTTCCGTGCTGGACGAATTTATCAGGAATGCCCATAATATAAATGTCTTTTTTAAATCCGAACGAATTTGCTAATTCCAGTACTGCTGAGCCAAATCCTCCGATAGTTGTTCCATCTTCAACGGTAATAATTTTATCGAATTTTTCGAAAATTTCACAAAGTAATTCCTTATCGAGTGGTTTGATGAACCTGCCATTTACCACACAAGCAGAAATAGATAAATCTTCTAAGATTTCAGCCGCTCCCAGCGCTGCATCTACCATCTTCCCTATGGCTACAATTGCTACATCATAACCATCCCTTAGAATCTCTCCTTTGCCAAGTGGTATTGATTTCATTTCCCTTAATTCCAAACCTTGAGTCGAACCTCTGGGAAAACGCATGGCAAATGGTCCCGAGTTATAATCATAAACTGCCGAATATAGTAAATCCCGTAACTCACATTCATCCTTTGGAGCAGCAACGACCATATTGGTTATCAAACGCATATATGCCATATCTAATACGCCGTGATGAGTCGGACCGTCTTCACCAACAATACCAGCCCTGTCCAAAGCAAAAATCACATGCAGCTTCTGCAAGGCACAATCGTGAATCATATTATCGTAAGCACGCTGAAGAAATGTGGAATAAATAGCAACGACTGGAATAATTCCCTGGCTTGCTAATCCGGCAGCAAAAGTAACCGCATGACTCTCAGCAATTCCTACATCGAAAACACGGGTTGGGAAACTCTTATTGACAATATCCATACCGGTACCATCAGTCATGGCGGCTGTAATTCCGACGACTTTATTATTTCTCCTGCAAAGTTCGGTAAGTGCTTCACCAAATACTGTACTGTAGGATGGCGCTTTCTTTTCTTCCGGATTTGATTTAATCGATAACCCGGTAATTTTATCAATTTTTCCTATTGCATGAAGGCGCAGTGAATCTCGTTCGGCTGGGGCATAGCCTTTGCCTTTCTGAGTGATTACATGCAGAAAAACAGGACCTTTCAAATCTTTTACAAGCCGCATCATCTTAATCAGTTTATGAATATTATGCCCGTTGATAGGACCGAAATATTTGAAACCGAATGCTTCGAAAAGCATTCCTGGTGTAATTATTCCTTTAACTCCGGTCTCAATGCCGGATGCCATTTTGCGAAGCCTGTCGCCGAAATGGTCCATTTTGCCTGTCAAATCCCACAGATTTTCTCTTATTCGCTGCAGGGGCGGCGATGCAAATAATTCATTAAAATAATTAGATAAAGCCGATACATTCCTTGCAATTGATATATTATTATCATTCAGAACAACGGTTATATCGCGGTTTTGAACGCCGCAATTATTCATCCCCTCGAATGCCATGCCACCCGTCATAGCCCCATCGCCGATAAATGCAATAACCCTGTGATGTTCATTTTTTAAATCGCGTGCTGCCGCCATACCCAATGCAGCAGATATGCTCGTACTGGCATGCCCTGCCCCGAATGCATCATACTCGCTTTCCGAACGTTTCAGGAATCCGGATAATCCCCCGAATTGCCTGATGGTTCTCAACTGGTCGCGCCTTCCGGTTAATATTTTGTGGGGATAGCCCTGATGCCCAACGTCCATCACCAATTTGTCGTTCGGAGTGTTGTAAACATAATGAAGTGCCACGGTAAGCTCAACTGCACCTAATCCTGCGCCGAAATGCCCGCCAATAGTAGTAATCGTATCGACGATAAATTCACGCACTTCTTCGCAAACCTTGTTCAAAGACTCTATTGGCAGCCGTCTAAGGTCAGCAGGTGAGTTGATTCTGTTTAAATAATTATATTTTGATGTTTCCAGAGCCATTATTTTATTTCAATTCCTTAGGCGTTATAATAAAAACCTGAACCGTTCTCGAAAGCTGCCGTCCAACCGGGTTCTCATTATCAAATATCATTTCGCTTTCACCTACACCATGCAATTCAAATTGCTGCGGTTTTATTTTCGAATAAATATATTCCTTCACTGCCAGGCAGCGCCGCTCTGCAAGTTTTTTGTTATAACCTTCATCTCCGCTACGGTCGGTATAACCGTAGATATGAACGATAGAATTGTATTTTATTGCAGAGATTATATATTTATCAATAGTTTCTTTGTCCGGCTGCGATATATCAGCCTTATCAAAATCGAAAAGAATAAGGCTGAATTTTGAGATTGTCTTATCCGGTAAATCTTCGGTCTTCTTTCTGGTAAAGGAAAAATGCTCAACGGGAACCGAGCCACCTGTGGATTTGGATAATCCGTTTATGCTGGTAGCTTTTATAGAATAATCTAATGGGATATTGCCTGCTGAGAGTTCGTCGGGCAATACATTGAATTTAACACTTGCGGGTTTGCCTGTTCCAAAGAAATCACGAATCTTCTTGGAACCCTGATATATTTCCAAATGCCAGCTTGTAATTGAATCGGAGCAATCTATCTTCGGCACAAATTCAATCAAATTCGGTGTTGCTATTGACTGGCGCTCTTTCTCAATTAAAATTGGCTCTAATAAACGCTTATCTACCGACGAAAGCTCTATTCGTCTATTCTCTTTTATTCCATCAGGGATAGTTACTGCCGATGGTTTTGCAGGCAGTCCCGTTGCTATTGTTTTTATTCTATCCGGTTTTATTTTATAAGTTGATATTAAATAATTTTTTGTAAACTCGGCACGTTTACCGGCTAATTCTGCATCTGTTTTCTCGATTTTATTATCGTTTGTTCCGGTAATTGTCATTTCGGAATTAGCTTGTAAATTCATTCTTGTGCCGATTATATCAAGCGTTCTGGAATTTATAGCTATAGCATCAGGTGCAAGCTGAGCCATATCGAACTCTCCGGTTTTTCCTTCCTGCTGAAGGATTTGAAATTTCCCGTTTGGCTGCGACTTGGATTCCTCAAAAAATACATAAGGTACTAATGGGAATAGCTCAGTATATTGAATATCTTCTGTTTTAATTTTTTTCAGGGGATAAGATATCCCGTCATCATCGTAATATTTCACTTCTGCAAAACCTACATCAAGGAAATTCTTATCATCCCTTTCTACGGGCTTTTCATCATCCTTCAAGGAAAAGCATAATGATATTCCAATTCTAAGCTGCGGAACATTCCATGACTTAAATTGAGAATTTGATGAAACATCAGTCAAAGGCAAGCGGAAACTGAGTTCAGGAATAAGGTATGCGCCTTTGCCTATTTTTGCCGAGTAACCAAATCCCGCAGCCAAAGCCATACGGAACGAATTATCGGGTAGTTCTTTATTAATACGGTTAATTGTATAATTATTTGAAACGGGAATACCAAACTCCAATCCCCCAAGTAAGTAAAGATTTTTCACCGGAATTAATTTGCTGAAAATAATAGCAGGCATAATTTCTATATAATGAAGATTGCCTTCCAGAGTCGTATCCGCCATTTTGCTGTCGAGTGTGCCACCCAATCCGTTATATCCGATTCTACCGGTAAAAATAAAATTATCATTTATCGGATAATTGCCAATAGCGCCTAGATTAGCGCCCACAGTCGTTTTATTTTGGTCAAAAACTCTTGTATTTTTATCAAGAGTAAATTGAGGTGTATGCATATTGAAATTCAGACCGGCATAAGCGCCCAAACTCATTGGCAATTCTGTCTGGGCAGAAAGTCCGAGACTAAATGCAACAAGCAGGAAAAAGCTAACTAACAGCCTGATTTTATTCATTTTTATCTTCAAGTTCATTTTTTTTCTCAAAATTATAAAACATTTACCTTAAAAAAACGTAAATAATATATTATGGTATAAGAAATTTGTTAAAGTAAAAAAGTGTAATTAATTATGAAACCAATTAGATTTTTGTACAATGCCACGAAGGCAATTTTGCTTTCAGTTATAATTTTACTTTTCATCGATTTCATTGACGCAAAAGCAGGCTCTCATATTGGATTTTCTTTCGGATTAGCCACTCCGAACGCTCAAATTAATAACGTTTACAATACTGATAAACTATCTGCCGGAGGTGACAGCCTTGGTAAACTTTTCAGAGAGGCAACAGATATCGGTTTTAATATTGGTTTAAAATGGAGAATCCCGTTGGATGAAAAAGATAATTTCGTTTTTGGATTAGGATTAGCGTTGAACCGGTTCCCTGAAACAAAAACAGAAATAAAAGACCAAATCAGTGGTAAGGTGCTTGCAACTTTATTCACAACTCAGAATGTAATTCCAATTGCAGCATCGATAAATTATTATTTGTTTAAAAGTTTCATCGGCGTTTACGGCACAGGCGAGTTGACCTATAATTTCATTGCCAATTCCGTAGATTTTCAAAAAGGGGATGTACCCATTCCATTCGCTTATGATTTGAATCCTACGGACAGCCGCGTTGGTGTTGGGTTTGGAGCAGGTCTTGACATAGACCTATCGATTTTGACGATTAATTTGGAGACGAAATACAACATAGCAAATATGATTAGAAGCGATGCAAAAGAGGAAACTAAAGCATATCTGACTTTGACGCTGGGAGTAGTGTTTTAATTTGGGAAATTAAAACTATGGGTGAAATATCAAGATTTTATGGAATAATTATTCAAATGTTCGGGGAAGACCATAATCCACCACATTTTCATGTTATTTATAATGAATATAGAGCGTTAATTGAAATTCAAACAGGTGAAATATTGCAAGGCAGTCTTCCGTCCAAACAACTTAAGTATGTTCAGGTTTGGGCAGACATTCATAAGGAAGAATTGCTTGATAACTTTAACAAACTCAATAGTGAAATAATGACATATTCAAAAATAAAACCATTGGAATAATTATGAAATGGATAGAAAAAATTTTGGAAGTCAAGCCATACACAATAAAAACTCTTTGGAATGATGGCTCGGTCAGGTTGATAAATCTTGAAGAATTTATCAAAAAGAAATCCTTAAATCCAAATTCATCGTTTAAAAAATTAAAAAATAGTGACGTTTTTATTAAAGTGAAATGCGATGGAACCAGCTTATATTGGGAAAATCTTATAAAATATAAAGACCTTGACGGCGGAGAAAAAGATGGTAATCTGGATATATCTCCGGAATTACTATTTGAATTGTCTTACACTCAGCTTAAGCAAGTGATTTAGCTCTTAATAACGAGAAATTTCCATTTAAGCATGAATTAGAGTATGTTTGTTATGAAGAAACTCCTTTTATCGATATCTATGGTTTTCTGTCTCGTTTTAATAGGATTGATTTTTACTTTCTATTATTATGATAATTTCTCAGAGAGAGCTAAGAAAGCGAAAATTAATTTAACAAATTCAAAGAAAATTTATTTAGGTATGAAAAAAGACGATGTAATTAATTGTTTGGGTAAACCTGATGATATTTTTGTAGATAAAAAGCTATAAGGACATAAATTTCCTTGTTATTATTATGATATAAATGATGATAGCTTTGGCATGGGAGAAATTGCTTTTAATTCAGCTATGAAAGTAAAAAAAATAACATTCCCAATAGAATGATTAAAACCATCCAATTGGATATTCTAAAGCTGACTTTGATAATGATAAAGTAAAATTTAAATATTGAAAAATAAAACAAAAAAAAGATAAGATACCATGTTTATTAAATGAATAAAAGGATTTTTCACTTCTTCCCATTTTTTGAATACTTCTTCAGAGCATCGATGATTGTTAAGGCACTATCAAATCCTTCTTCAATAACATTGATTTTCTTTTCGCCTTCATAATACCCTGCAAGATGTAAAATTTGATAGGAAGTATTCAAATTGTTCAGAAGCTTTTTATCCATTCCGGATAGAACAGTTCTGTAATAATCAATAGATTTCCTGCCCCTTTTCTTCTGAACTTTCTTAATATCAAATAAAAAATCCAATGCTTTCAATAATCCTGAATAAGCAATTCCACTGGCAGCTTTTACATATTTATCATCGACATAAAACTTGTCATCTTTACCTGCCTGCTTAAGTTGAACTCTTGCATTTTCAACATACCTCATCGCTTCATCATAAGAATTTTCGAGAATCAAACTGCATCTTAAATTATTTAATTATTCAAACAAAATTACGAAATTCCAGCCAAAATATTTTGAAATTCAACATTTTATTCTATTTTATTATCGAAAAACTCCTCGTATACCCTGTCCCATCGCCATATTTCAAAACTAAATAATATACACCATCACTAAAATCAGTAATATTGATTTGTTCAATATTATTAGTTATAAAATCCGAGTAAACCTGCTGCCCAAGCGAATTATAGATATATAAAGTAGCAAGTGCTTTTGCATACGGCAACAAGATGTTCAATTCATTCCTGCATGGATTTGGAAACAAAGTTATTTCATCAATCTGAACATCAGTTACACCGGTTGTACTATCAATATACTGAATTGCGCCAATAGAGCGCTCCGAAGCAAATTTATTACTGTAAAAATCGTAAATAGGTTCGTCCGTTGCAACGCCGGAGCCGATTGCCGGACTTTTCCCGTTTAAATGAAAATCGTTTTTGGCAGCATCAACATACATCAGAGTTGATGAACCAAATATTTTCATTTCTTTTTCTTTTATGCTGTTTAGTTCGGGAGTGTCCCAGTAAGGTCCGGTGAAATCTTTTGTAATAATGCCATGGTAAATATTGTTGCTAAGCGTTGCTGCGGCTGAATCCTGGGCGCTTCCGTTGATATATGCCGATTGCCCGAAAGAGAAAATATTATTTTTAACGATATTATCTGATAATTTCGGATACAGCGAACTTGTAGTAAGGAAGCGCAAAGTAGCTTGTCCGCAATTATAAAATGTATTATTCACAACCTTGCAATCCACCGCCGAAGACAGTGCCAACCCTCTATATCCGCCAACAATGATATTAGAATAAAATTTCAGGTTCTTCACTTCGAAATTATCTCCGGGGCAGTAGAATTGTGCTCCGGTATCGCCTCCCAATTCAAAAGCAACCCAGGAAGCTTGCGATGCATTGATGAATAAATTTGCTTCCATTGTGATATTTGATGCACCGCCCTTGATATGCCCTCCGGTAAGGCAGTTCTCCAAACGATTGCCTTTTATTAATCCGTTATGGCAGACGTTGTAATCCATAGCCCCGCAACCGGAAATATCTTTGAAAACGCAATTCGTTACTTCAAAATTATCCACTCCTCCAAACTTAAATGCACAAATAGCATTGACATCAGTCACATCAGAAAAATAGCAGTTATCGAACGTAATATACTTTGCCTGGGTTTCGCAGTTCCCGCCATTATCAACATTAATAAGTCTGCCGGGAAATGTTTTATTTGCTTTGAAATTAAGTTTCTGTAATTTTATATATTCGCAGCTTGTAAATTGCCAGCAGCCGGATATATCAATGGAATCATTTTGAAAACGGGTTATCACAATCCAATTGGAAGCTTCTCCCTTCAATTTCGAAATACCCTGATAACCTGCAAAAGACCCTTTGTGAAGGAATACCGTATCCCCCGGAAGAATAGCTCCTGCGCTCCAAGCTGCTTCGATATTTTTGTATTGCTGATCCGAACCTAAATGAACATTGGCAAAAGTAATTGAGTTATGAAAAATAAAAATTCCAATAATTAATAGATGGATTTTCAAAAAGCTAAAAAACTTAGATTCTTTGCGGCTTGGCGTGATAAAAATTTTTCGCGCAAAGTCGCAAAGGTGCAAAGACGCTAAATAAACAGTATAGTTTAAATCAATTCTTTTCAATTTATTTTTCATTTAAAACTCCTCCAATTCAAATCATCATCAACATTATTATCAAAATTACTAAGATTATCTAAAATAGGAATAATCATAAAAAACAATTAAATTCTCAATCTAACGATATGTCCAATCAAAATAATGAAAGTGATAAGGCTGTCTCAAAATCAACAATGGGAAGAAAGTCATTCAGAGCGAAGCGAAGAATCCAGAACGGCAGATATGCTCTATGTTCCCAATATTCCCCGGTAGGAATGTATGATTGTTTGTAAACAACAATGGGTATTAAAAATAAAACAAACCATGAAATATAAATTGATGGGTATTCTTAACTCTACTTATAATATTCCGGTCTTCTATCATTGAAAATATCGTTAAACTCATTGAACGATTTATTGCGTGAGGTGTGAGGCTGGAACTCTATTGTAAGCGCTTCTTCATTATCGGCACTGCAAATTCCGAGCTGCCTTCCATAAGTATCGTACATTGCGGAATTCCCCTTGAATACTAACTCTTCGCCATTTCTTGATTCTGTGCCGCAGCGATTTGACACAGCAAGCCAGACCATATTCTCCAAAGCACGTGCCGACATTACATTCTGCCATACATCTGTGACTAAATTCGATGGGCAGACAATTAAATCCGCTCCCTGCAAAGCAAGACTGCGTGCTGATTCGGGGAATCGCCAGTCATAGCAAATCATAGTACCGATTCGGATATCCCATTCCTTATAATCCACAACGAAAAAACCGGTATCTCCGGCTTCAAAAGAGAATTTCTCTTTATAGAACAGATGCGTCTTCCGGTAAATGGAGTTGTATTCAGGTTTTGGGAAAAATAATCCGCATGAATTATAGATTTTGTCAGCAGCTTTTTCAGCAAATCCTGCGATAATTATTATGTTTCTTTCGACTGCCAACTGCTTCATTTCCGAACAAAACTCCCCTTCGCGATACTCTGCTACGGGGCTTAATTCTGCTCGTCCTGTAAAAAAATAACCCGTTGTGCAAAGCTCCGGGAAAAGGATAATATCGGCAGAATCAGATTTTATGTAATTTATTATTTTCTCAATATTATTTTCTTTTTCACCAAAGATTGGTGCAAACTGGACAATAGTGATTTTCATAACATTACTTTCCGATCATTTGCATGGCATAATTAATAAGCCTATCCTGATTCCATGTTGTAGTAACATAATCCTGTTTGCAGGGAATATCCGGCTGTACGGGCTTGTTGCCGATGAGGGTACCATCCGGCAGAATCCCTTCAGCGGCAGTCATCGAAAAACTGTATCCACCAGGAAGGTTCATAGACATGATTTCACCACAGGCGCCAGCAGTTGGGCTGCCGATAATTTTCCCAATTTTGAAATACTTTACCAATGAAAGCAATCCTTCGGCATAACCCATTGTTCTTTCATCTGCAAGAAAGACAATTTTCGTATCGATGAAAATATCCATGGGTCGTAATTCACCTTTTATTTTTTTGTATGAAACCAATTCTTGAGCGGGTTTGGTAAATATTGGAATCCTCCATTCAACGGATTTTAAAGGAGTTCTGATAAAGAAATCGAAAGTATGCTCGGAAAGCAATGAAATGCCTCGAATATCGAAAATTATACCTCTTGCTTTTGACAAATCCTTGACTAATGTTTTAAATTCCTCATCTGTTGTCCTGGTCATATCGATATAAACAACACCTGAATCCAGTTCAACAGCACGTTCGAATTGATTTGGAAGCACATCGGATAATTTTACATTTCGAGTCACTTTGACCTTATTTGTTTCACCTGATGGATTCACAGCGGTTAATTCAATTGTTGAATTCCAATTCCCGGTTCTTAGTTCGGCAAGGCTGCGAAGGCGCTTCCATTCATTATTCGAACCGGATATATATTTCATTTTTTCATTCATAGCATTAATAACAGGTTTGGAGTCAATTTCAGAAACTATATCGCCAACATGTAAACCATTTGTAGAATCAGCACTTTTTGTAATCACCAATTGGTTTTCAATCCATTGCCATAACAAAGGTAATCCCCATATTTGCTGAACTTTCGGCTGCCATACCCGTGCCTGGGCATCTTTAAGTAAAGCCGACATTAACTTGAGAGTATTCAGGAATTCGAATTCATCTTTATCAGTTGCTGCCTTTTTTAGCGCTGTTTCTAAAGCTTCATCCCATTGTTTCAAATCGGATTTGAATGTATGGAAGTTGCGGAAAATATTCCACGTGATAATAGTAATTGCCAGACGTGAGAGCCTGTCATTGCCGTTTATTATAAATCCTGAAGGTTTGGGATTTTTAGGTAATTTAACTTCACTTTTGGGATAGGGCAGGGATTGTAGCGAATCTACAGCTAAAATCGATGGAAATTGATAGGATAAATTATCATTCAATTCACCTTTTATAACATCTGTTTCTGATGGAAAAATAACTCTGGATGATTCCCCTGATTCAATTAATAAACATTGTTTTCCGGCATAAGGTTTTTCTGATGAACATAATGCAAAATATCCAGCTTTTTTCGAAAATGGGAGCAGAAGCCAGCCTTTCAAGCCTTCTGCAGGACTTCCAGTTTCAATATCCGAGTTCCTGATTTTTAATTCATTTGATTTTTTATTTGAGTCAATAATATTGAGCGAAATATTATCAAAATATGCCTTTCCCTCACCTGTTAAAGCTAATCCTAATCTTAATGCTGTAATATTATTTGGCAGAACTGCCTCGAATGAATACTGCTTCCACTTATTAGATTTGATGGGTTCGGGAAGACCGACAAAGAATGATTTTCCTTTTTCAGGTGTTTCGGCAAGCAGCATAGCTTGTGCATTTGCTATCTGGTCGTCGGTTTCAATACGGGCATACACACTGAATTTGATGTGTTTTCCGGCTAATCCATTCGTATCAATATTTTGAATAACTGTTCCTTCCCGCTCTCGCTGAGGATTATAAATATTTACAACTTTGCTTCTGAAAAGCGAGTCCTTTGCTGCCAATCCTACTGCGCTCTGCCAGTATGCCAGTTTAATATTTTGTAGGGCATTTGGAAAATCGCCGGATAAAATTGGTTTCGGTGCAGGTTCATCGGTTTTAAAAATTTGCAATGCCGGAGCGACAGGTTCAAATAATTTATTTAAAGCATCGAGCCAATCTGCCCGGTTATCTATTTTACCTGCAAAATCGGCTCCTGCCATTGCAATATCATCCCAATTTACAGACGAAGCTTCGGTTCCGGGATAGAAATATCTTATATCGCCGAATAATTTAGCAAAAGAACAAAGATTCTCCGACTCATTCTTTGTCAGTTCTTTCTGGGCTTGATTATGAAAGTCCGATTCGGGAATGATTTCAAATGAAGCAGAGTCTATCCAGGCGCTTCCATTGCCGAATAACAGAAATCCGAAATTTATAAATTCATAGTATGGCTCAACAACAAACTCAATATCAACTTTTGTCCACTGATTGATAACAACCGGCTTATCTTCTGAACGAATTAAATAGCCATCTTTATCGTCACGAGAGAATTGCCTTATCCATAATTCTGCAGAACCCTTCAAACTCTCAAGTTTTGCTCGCAGATATGCATTAAAACGGACTTTCTTCCCTTGATATTGAGTTGCATCGATGCTTTGCATAA
Source organism: Ignavibacteria bacterium (assembly GCA_016844745.1). Lineage (GTDB taxonomy): Bacteria > Bacteroidota > Ignavibacteria > Kapaibacteriales > UBA2268 > JAERMQ01. The sequence continues at coordinate 63,308 of JAERMQ010000004.1, forward strand.
CAGAGCCATAAAGCCCCTCTTCATCTAAATTGCCGGTCCGGTTAATTTCGAGGCATAGTTTACCGCTATATGGATTATCGGTTGTAAGAGAAGCCTTGTATTTTGCTTTATCGGCATAGGAAGGCAGCTTCCAGCTTACCGGCATTCCTCCTGCTTCGCCATCTTCGAAATCCAGATTATAAGGATGAATTAATGGTTGAGCGACAGCGTTCAAAGCAAAGAATAATATTGCTATGACAGGGGTAATCATGGTTACTATTTTTTTCATTACTTTTCAATTAATATTTATTAAATTAACTTTTTATTGATGGATGGAATTGATTTTTATTGTTTTGAGCATTTATACTGAGATTCTAATAAAGTTTAAAATGACATTCCTGCAAATAAAAGTAACATGAAAAGCCAAGTAGAATGTCATTCGTAAGCGAAGTGAAGAATCTTCTTAAACAAAAGAAGAATTTGGTTTTAGAAGTATTAAAACAATGTAGTTATCAGATATTGGTATAAGATTCTTCACTTCGTACAGAATGACATCCTTCTCATATTCCAAAATAGCAAAAGCAACTTTTAATTAATTGAAGTGTTATTCAAACAGATTATTAACAAAAAAATAAAAAAAGAAAATGAAAAATAAATTGATTTATTTATTATCGGCTACTTTAATATTTCTCTCATTGACCTATTCCTCAAATGCTAATATTATCAAAGTAGGCGCAGGGAAAACATATTCAAAGCCAAGTCTGGCTGCCGCAATTGCAGCAGATGGCGATACCATTGATATAGATGCAGGTTTATACAGCGGTGATGTATGTATCTGGTCTAAAAATAATTTAACGATTCGGGGAGTTAGGGGATTAGCACGCCTTGATGCTGTAGGAAAGAATGTGCAGGGAAAATCAATCTGGATAGTAAAAGGAATAAATACAACAATAGAATATATTGAGTTTTTTAATTGCACAGTACCGGATAAGAACGGAGCAGGAATTCGAATGGAAGGAACCGACCTGACGCTTCGCCATTGCTATTTCCATGATAATGAAGACGGGATTTTAGCCGGCGATAATGCTGCGAGCACTATTCGTATTGAATTTTGTGAATTTGCCCGGAATGGCGCTGGCGACGGGTATTCTCATAATTTATATATCAATCATGTCAAGCAATTAATTTTTTCGTTCAATTACACTCATCATGCTAAAATAGGGCATTGCCTGAAATCGAGAGCTTATGCAAATTATATTTTTTACAATCGCATAATGGATGAGGAAACAGGCAATTCCAGCTATTTGATTAACCTTCCGAATGGAGGGCTGTCTTATGTTATTGGCAATCAATTGATGAAAGGCGTAAATGCCGAGAACCAAACTTCGATTGACTACGGCTCGGAAGGGCTTTCAAATCCTGTTAATAAACTCTACATTTCGCATAATACTGTAGTCAATAAACGCAAATCGGGAATTTTTGTAAATATTCGTGGCGGAACACCCGAAGCTAAAGTGATTAATAATATTTTCGCAGGAATAGGAACAGTATTGCAGGGAACCGCTGAAACAAAATCAAATCTGAATTTGCAGAACATAGCTTCAGTTGGATTTATTGATGAATTGAAGTATGATTATCACCTTACCGAAGGTTCGCCTGCCATTAATGCCGGAGCGGATTTGAGCGATTTTGATTCAACTTTAATTCCAATTTATGAATACAAACATCCTTGCGATAGTACGTCACGAATCCAAAAACTAACACCTGATTTGGGCGCATTTGGATTTAAGGAACAAGCCGATGTTTCAGATAATATTGATAATAATCATTTGAATATATTCCCCAATCCTTTTGCCGGATATTGCACAATAGCTATGGAAGGGCTCTGCGAAGTTAAGATTACCGATTGCTTTGGCAGGATTATGATGAAAAATGAATTTATTGATAAATGCTTATGGCAGCCGGAAAGCTCGATTGGCAGCGGTATTTACTTTGTCAAAATTAAAAAGGGGGATAAGGCTATTGTTCAGAAAATTGTGATTAGTCGATAGGAATTACATTGATTGTAATCCGAAAATTAGGAAGAATGTCATTCTGAACGAAGTGAAGAATCTTGTAGATAACAGAAATAATATTTAAGATAAAGTATATTTTTTGCAATTAATAATATGACCTACTATTGTTTAAGAAGATTCTTCACTTCGCTTACGAATGACATTCCACAACCTTTAGAGTTATCACATAGATTTGAATAGAGAATGATAGTTTTTTTACGATTCATTACAACCAGACAAAAAATCAGTTCTTTTATCGAACAATAACAAATTTCTCAGTCTTTTGCGATAGCTCACCTTGTATCCTGCAGAAATAAACCCCAGGATTTAGGGTGTTTGTTTGGATTTCGATTCGGTTCTCACCGGTTTGACATTGCTTCTGCTGGATAGGTTGAAGTACCGGCATTCCATTAACATCGTAAATATCGATATTCAGAAGTAAGTCTTCGGATAAAGTAAGAGTGAGAACAATTTGGTCGCTTGCCGGATTAGGCGCAAAATCGGCTGAAACGATTTTATTATCCTTGCATTCTTCCGAGAGCAGCAGCAATCCGAATAAGAGTAATATTACAAGTTTATAAATTTTCATGCTAATATTACATTAGGATTTTCAGGTAAAATAGAAAACAGATAACCGTAATCATCGTGAATATTTGCTTGAAGGGAAGCAGCATAGTGACTCATTTCAAGTTCTCTTTCTTCTTCCATCGGTGCAAATACATTTATCAAAATGTGGTCAGGGTCATCCGGATTAGACCATAATTTTTGAAAAATAATTTCGGGATATTTTTCTTTGACTTTATTGAATAATTCATCAATCAGTTCCTGTTGTTTATGATTTATTCTCATTATCAATTCCTTCAAAAATTATACTAATTAAATTCTTTGCTAATTTCAATTGTGTTGCAGCCCTGTTTTTACTTATCAAACTTTCAGAAAGTTAGGAAACAGTTGTCTGAATCACGGATTGACACGGATTAAAGGATTTCACAGATTATGAAAAAAATCCTTGCAATCCATTAATCTGTTTAATCCGTGATTCAGACAATCTTTAGATTTATCTTATAATCTCAATTTTGCCAATCTTCGAGAATCCTTTGAAATCAAATTTATAAAAATAATTTCCGGAAACTAAATTTACAATTGGAAAAGTTCTTGAATATTCGCCGGATAAGAAACAATTATCAATTATTACTGCAACCTCTGCGCCGCTTATATTAAACAATTTCAAACTTGCATTGCCATCGTATTTAGTTATAATATCGAAATTCAGGAATTGTTCAGCCGGATTTGGAAAAACGTTTATTTCAAAATATTCACTTAAATCTGTTTCATTAACTCCTGCTGGTGGGGTTTTAATTGTAAAATATTTGGAACTAAACGAAAATAAAGAAGTATCTTTTTTGGAAGTGACTTTTACTGAATAAGTAGTATCATTGGGAACAGTCATTGGTACTTTCCATAATACTCCTCCAACCGGACTAAGAAGATTGTCCCTGATTAAAGAATGAAAAACACCATTCCGATATAATTCCACTTTTACCATATCCGATAAATTATGCTCCCACCTTAATATATTATTCGATGAATCCTTGAGATAGACCTCACCTCCATTTGGAGTAACAAGCTGTATAAATGGGTCCTGCAATTTAACCGACCACACATCAGACCAAGGACTGTAACCAACTTGATTTTGAGCCCTAACCTGCCAATAGATAGTTTTATTTTTTGCTAATTGAGTTAGTGTGTACACATAAGAATCCTTATTAAAAACAGATGCAGTATGAATAATAAATGTTTTATTGGAATCGTTAAATATTGTTATTTCATTTATTTCATAATCCTTCGGATTTGACCAAGTAAAAGTAATAGAATTATTATTATTTAATATTGCAGAATCCGCCGGCAGCCATAATACAGGTTTGGCAGGGAGGCTGGGATTACCGGGAAGCCCAAAAATTATTTCACCCAAACCATCGTAGGTAAAAGTTAGTTTTTTCGTTTGCTTGTTATTAGTAGTCGGAATTCTATGGAAGATGCCACTTTTATCTTTATAATAAGCCGAAACACCTTCAATCATATTCATTGGAGGATATGTCGAAACATCGAGATGAAATTCTCCTTTATAAGAATTAACATTATTTGCTGATATAACTAATCTGTAAGGATATACAATTTGTGGAACGGTGTCGAAAATTGGTTTAACCGGCGGACAATCGAAACGTTCAACTCGGTAAGAGGGATAGAATAAGCCGTCAAAAACGTCGAAAGTTATATCGATACCGGTAATACTGGTTCCTTTATTAAAAGAATAATTTTCTTTTTCGAATAATTCACCGTGAGTAACTGCTGCTACGCTTGGGCAAGTCGGCAGGTAAAATTTATGAGCCCTGTAAGCAGTATAATTCTTAGGAATAAAAAGTTCCAAAGCAATAGTTTTATCCGGGCGTACTTCAGTTATTAATGCCTGACTGGTTTGTGGAGCACCACCCCAGCAAATGAAAGTATTCCCGTTTGGTAATCTTTGGGCGCTACCCATAAAAGAACCGTAGATATCAGGTGTCCTTCTAAATTCCCAGGCTAATTCAGCGGTCTTCTTTACTTCATCAATTTTATATTCCACAGCTCTCGAATATTGTGTTGAATGTTGATTTCCATTATCGAAAAAAAGAATATTTCCGTTATTAATCCTTCGGGCATCATGCTGATAAGAAAAATAAATTGGAGAATTTTCCCAATGTTCGCCTGTAAAAGTAAATTGATTATTTTTGCCGCCTAATCTCCAGATCACTTCACCGGTTGTACGGCTAATCTTAGTTATTTCGGAAGTATGTCGGTGTGAAGTAATTAAATTTCCGTCATAATCCACAAATATACTATTCAAATGATATGGGTCAATATTTGTAGAAGTCAGGCTTTGATAAGTATCGGTGAACTTGAAATGGTCCCATGTTCTCCACTGAAAAATAACATTTTTGAATTTATCGAGTTCCTGAATTATACATCCCGTTACTCTTGCATTTGGAGACCCATTATTGACAATCAGGCTCATATCCACATATTGCGGGTCATAAGCCATAACAATAAAATGCCCGTTTGGAAGAACCAAAAATTCATGCAAATCCAATCTATAACCATTTTGGCAAGTAACACTATCAAAGATTTTAAATGTGCTATCGCAAATATATCCGTATAATCCTTTAACATAAGAGTACAAACCATTAGGCTGAACAGTGAAATCTCCTCCTGAAGAACTTATTTTGTTATATTTGATAACTTTACCTGTATCGTTCAGGATTGTCAGATAAGTCGAATAGGAAGCGCTCATCGGCACCATATTAGCAAAGAAAATACTGCCGCTATCGGGTTTATTATTTGTGGCGACCGTTACAGGCATTAAATCCTTAGGTAAGGTGTCCCCTAAGATTTTATCTTGATTTTTATACTCGGATACATTACCAAATTTTAGTTCATCATAAGCATCGAAATAATAATTAATTGGTTCGGTGAGCGAAGTAGTTTTGAAATTAAATGAAACTTCTTCAATAACATCTCCCTTCACGGAAGAAATACCCTTTTTTAATAAAACAGTTACTTCTTCCGATGGTCGAAATGGTTTTGCAGGATTAAACACTAATGTTTTTCCATCATCTGATAGAAGGAATTTGCCTGTATGCTCACCGCTTTTCGAACCCTTAACCAAAATCAGGTTATTATTTATGGTCTCAATATTGATTAAATCGTCTGAAAGTAAAATAATATTCGTATTCAGGTTATTTAATATTGAGGCGGGTACCGGTGACATATAAACAAATTGCTTTGCGTTGAGCAATGAAGTAAAATTTATTATTGCAGCAAATGTAGTAACAATCAAAAATACTTTTATTTTCATAATCAATTCCTTTTTTGCATTAGAAACACTTTTTTGTTAAATAAGTTACAAAATTATAAAAAAGCTCATAGATTTCCATATTATTTCAAATTTCTTGGTATTTATAAACTTTTTCAGGAATCTTGCAATAATGCGTAATCACAAATGATAGGTAAATATAGTTTTTATTTCATCAGGCTTTACGATAAGTTTGTAATAATAATAAGTGAGGAGTAATGAATTATTTATACATTTTGATATTCATATTTTTTATTGATTTTCTTTTGCCAGAATTGTACAACATCGCACTGGCTGCGGAGAAAACCTATATTTCCACTGAGATTAAACCAGAGAAAAATGATTTGTTCCAGCTTCAGAAGGAATTTAATACCTGGACAAAGAATAATTCCTTGAAAAATTCCAAAGGCTTCAAGCAACTTGGACGCTGGCTCTGGCTGAACGAAACACGAATTTTCCCGGATGGCAGCAGCCCGGCTGACTCATATTATTTCGAAACTTTTCAATCGAGAAACAATATTAAGAATAACGATGAAACAATGGGTACATCAGCCTGGGTACCTGTTGGTCCTACAAATGTTCCCGACACTTATGATTCTATCTGGGGTAAAGGAATTGGCAGAATTAATTGCGTTGCATTTCATCCGAAAAATCCCGATATTATGTGGATTGGAGCGCCTCACGGCGGAATATGGAAAACCGAATCCGGTGGTAAAACATGGTTCCCCCTTGGTGATAAGCTGCCGGTTATGAAAATTTCCGATATTGCAGTTGACCCGCTTCATCCCGATACGATTTATATTGCTACCGGAGATTACGCATATATTGATTTCGATGTGCTGAATCGCGTGCGTAATAATTGCTTCGGTATGGGAATTATGAAAACGACCGACGGTGGCAAATCATGGAATACTACAGGATTATCGCTTCTGCAAAAATCTCAGGAAAACTCAATTATGCTTGCTACATTAGTACATCCTGTTAATACCCAGAACTTAGTGGCAGCAGGCTCCACCGGGATTTGGAAATCTTCGGACGGAGGAAATAAATGGAACAAAACCTTCAGCGGAATGATTTGGGATATTAAGAAAAATCCTATAAGAAACGGCGAAATTATTATTTCTACAGGTTGCACAAGATTTATTAAGAACACTGATACAGCGGCTGTTTTCCGCTCGACTAATTTCGGTAGTACATGGGAATTGTTAAAGACCAATATTCCACGAAAGGATACGGTTGCAAGGATAGAATTAGCCTATGCACCTTCGAATATTAAACTTATTTACGCAGTAGCAACGACTCCAAACGGAGCCTTCTATGGGCTTTATCGCACAACTGACGGAGGCGACAACTGGACAATGCAATCTAACGCAATTAACGGTCCAAATATTATGGGTTGGTACTTTGGCGCCCAAAACGACAGGGGTGGGCAGGGAACCTATGATTTGACGCTTCTCGTATCTCACTCCAACAAAGAAGAAATTTATGCCGGCGGCATTAATCAATGGGGTTCGACCGACGGGGGACGTACATGGAATTTGGTTTCATTCTGGATGAATTATTTCGGCTCCAGTATCCATGCCGATCAGCACTTTGCGGCATACAATCCGGTAAGTGAGTATTATTATTTCTGCAATGACGGTGGTATATTCCGAACAAATAACGTTCTTATAGGTTCCAACAGCGATATGAAGGATTCAGTCAAATCCGAAACATACAAGCTGCCTACCGAGTGGACTAATCTTAGCTCCGGACTTGCTATTACGGAGTTTTACCGCTTTGGAATAAGCCAAAATGTCCCTGATGCATATATGGCAGGAGCTCAGGATAACAGCTTCTTTTTCCATAATCAGGAGCGTTGGGTTCAAACTTTTGGCGGGGATGGAATGGAATGTCTCGTTCATCCGACTAATCCCGACACAATCTATGGTGCTGTTTATTACGGTTTTTTGAATAAATCTACGGATGGCGGCAAAACTTCCCCGGATAAATCCACTACTGATACTATTGCAGACAGGAACGATGAAGCCGGGAACTGGATAACGCCATTCTTTATGTCACCGAAAGACCCGAATATCATCTACGGCGCATGGAGTAATCTATGGAAAACTAACAATGGTGGTAAAAGCTGGCAGCGATTATCCAAATTTGATACCATTCAAGGACAGCATTTTGCACTGCCAAGCTTTGCAATGGCTGTTAATAAAGAAAATCATGATATAATCTATCTTTATAAACGGCTCTATCCCGCTTATAATCAGTCCGGCAAGCTGCTTCTAACAACGGATGAGGGCAAATCCTGGACTAATGTTTCAAAAGGATTGCCGTTGGATTCAATCTATATTAATTCAATTGCAATAGACGAACAAAATCCAAATGTCGCATGGCTTGCCGTGAGTCATTTCTACGACGGATTGAAGGTATTCAAAACGACAAATGGAGGGCAGTCCTGGGCAAATATTTCTTTGAATTTGCCGAATCTGCCTGTTAATTCTATAGTTCTTGACGATAGCAGCCAATTGCACACAATTTATGTAGGAACCGACTTAGGTGTATATTACATCACCGACAATATGAAAAGCTGGAGGCTCTACAGCGAAAATCTGCCGAATGTAATAGTTACCGAATTAGAAATTCATTACGCAACAAAGAAACTATATGCTTCTACTTTCGGCAGGGGAATGTGGGTCAATGACCTGGTAGATGGAGTAACTTCGGTCGAAGGAATTAGTGACAATACAGATAAATTCAAAATTGAAATATATCCTAATCCGAATACCGGAAGATTTACTTTATCGCTGGAACTCCCACAATTAACCGCAAATTCAGATGTCCAACATCTTTCAGATGTTGGACATCTTACTTCGAATTCAATACTTCAAATTATTGATATAACCGGAAGAATTATATATATTAAGAAAATAAATGGCGAGGGGAGGCATATTGATTTACCGCTTGATTTGAGTCTTCTCCCTGGAATGTATTTCTGTAAAATATCCTGTGGCGGCGAGAACCGGGTTAAGAAATTTATAGTAGAAGCCAAATGAAAAAATTTATTATTTAATCTTTGAGGAAATATGAATTATAATGAATTTGAATTTTTAAGCGGCGAGCGAATGCCCGTCGGTACATTCTTCTGTATTGGCAAAAATTATTCCGAACATATAAAGGAAATGGGTGGAACGGGAAAGGAAGAACCTGTAATATTTATCAAACCACCTGCGGCATATCTCCCAAACGGAGGAACAATACTGATTCCATCGATTTCGATTAATGTGCATCACGAATTAGAGCTTGTCGTCCTTATTGGCAAGGATTGCGCAAATGTCCCGAAGGAAAATGCTAAAGAATATATTGCAGGTTATGCAGTTGGAATCGACGTAACTATGCGGGACGTTCAAGGGATAGCAAAAGCCGGCGGTAATCCATGGTCTCTATCGAAAGGATTTTATACTTCTGCACCGGTTTCTCAATTCATCTCGCCGTCACAATTGCCTGCCGGACATGAAGGATTCGAAATGGAGCTTCGTGTCAATGGTGAGTTGCGTCAGAGCGGCAATACATCCGGAATGATTCATTCAATCGATGAAATAATCGAGTATCTGTCTGCAATGTTTACTCTTAGGCGGGGAGATGCAATTTATACAGGAACACCGCAGGGAGTGGGTCAAATCAAGTCCGGTGATGTTGTTACGGCTGAATTGAAAGGTTTCGTTTCGTTGGAAGTTAAGGTTGCAAATAAATAAAGTTGGTAATTATATAAGAGGCTTCCTCAAAAGTTATGAAGAATGTCATTCTGAACGAAGTGAAGAATCCAGTCCCAATACCGCTTCTGGATTCTTCACTTCGTTCAGAATGACATTCTTCCTGACTTAATACTCAGGCTCCATGAAAAGAATCCAAATAACAGATACTAATATAAAGCAAACCTTTCGGGATTGAATCGTATTTTCGTAATTTTGTAAAAAAGGAAATTAGAAATGGTCGATATAGAAACATTTGAGAATCCAAAACCGGGGCGGCGTTACGAAATAACCCACGTAAATCCGGAATTTACATCCGTCTGCCCGAAGACCGGTTTGCCTGATTTTGGAACAATCACAATAAAGTACATACCCGATAAATTATGCCTTGAACTCAAAGCATTGAAATATTACTTCATATCTTACCGCAATCAGGGCATATTCTACGAGGCTATTACAAATAAAATTTTGGATAACCTTGTGGAAGTCTGTTCTCCACTGGAAATGGAAATTATATCCGAATGGACGACAAGAGGCGGCATGAATTCGGTGATTCGGGCAAAATATGAGAAAGAATAGAATTAAATAAAAGTAATGAGGCTGTCTATAAAGTCAAGAAGAATGTCATTCTGAACGAAGTGAAGAATCCAGAAGCAGTATTGGGACTGGATTCTTCACTTCGTTCAGAATGACATTCTTCCAATTTATTGATTTATGAGTAAGCTATATTTTTTACTTTAAATAACGAAATATGAAAGCATCAATTGCAAAGGAATACCGCTGGGAAATGAGTCACAGGCTGCCGTGTCATAATGGTATGTGTAAAAATATACATGGACATTCTTATAAAATGAGAGTGGAAATTACCGGCTCTTTAGGCGAAAACGATATGATAATGGATTATTACTCACTTGATAAAATCATACTGCCGTTTGTACAGGCGCTCGACCATTCCTTCCTGTGCGATGAAGGTGATTCTGCTGTTCTCGAATTTTTAAGTTCAAACGGATTCAAGCATAGCGTAATCAAAGGCAGCTCTACCGTTGAGAATATTGCATGGGATTTTGTTTCGAAGGTCAAGCCTCTTATAGCAGAATATAAAAATATCGAATTGCTGAAAATCCGGGTTTATGAAACAGAGGATTCTTTTGCGGAAGTAGTGGAAATGATGAGTTTGTAAAGTATATTGAATTAAAAAATTCACTCTTTCTAAAATTTGGAAGAATATTTTTTCTCTTTAATAGAGACCTCTGAAAAATGTCATTCTGAACCCCAAAATAATGGAATTAATAAAAATATGCAATAACAAATTCAAGAGAAACCCCCTAACCCCCTTTGAAAAAGGGGGAATTGGTTGTCCCCCCTTTTTCAAAGGGGGTTAGGGTGGTAACTTGTTTCAGAATCCACTCCCAGTGCGGTTTATGGATTCTGAAACTAGTTCAGAATGACTTTTTCAGAGGTCTCTAATACTCTATTTCCGGAACTTAGGATAAGTTTTAATGTAATTATTAATAATTTTAAAAATATTCAATATCTCTTTCCCAAATTGAAAATTGTTCATTATTTACAGATTCAATTTTCTTTACCCAGTTGAAATTTTTATCATAATCATAACTGTAGGTGTATTTGGTTTTCAGGCTGCCATCCGGTTTGTAATTATTCCTGTCAATTAGCATTTCATTTTTGTCATAACCGTAAGTGTCTTTTCCAATCAGGCTTCCGTCCGGCTTGTACCAATTTGTTTCAATCGTATTCCCATTGAGGTCATACCTCCATGTGTATCTCCAATCAAGAGTTCCATCAGGTTTCAACCTCTTTTCTTCAATTATCTTACCATTACTGTCATTCAGGTATATTGATTTAAAATAAATACTACCATCAGGTTTATACTTTACCTCTTCAATAATAAATCCATTCCCATCATAATTGTAAGTGGATTTATAAGCCATGTTACCATTCCCGTAGAAGCCTTGCTGTTCTATCTTCTTTCCATTTCCATCATAATCGTAAGTGGATTTTTCTCTTAAAGTTTCGTAACCATCGTATATCTTAAGTTCGAGCATTTTTCCGTTTTCACCATATTTATAATAAGATTTTTTTTGAAGGCTTCCGTCAGGGTTTAAAATACTCTTCTCAATCATAAATCCATTATCATAAAAAACTAAGGTATTACTTTCCTTATGTTTCAGGTTTTGAATCCCGCTTGTTTTTTCTGATGGTTCATATTTTTTTTCTTTTATTGACTTTACTTTACCTTTAAGTTTGAGTTCCAACCAACTGTTTTCATTTCCCTTAGCTATTGACAATGAAGTAAACATCAGGGAGATAGCAATGATTGTTATAATATTTTTTAATTGAAATAGATATATAAATTTATCTTTGATGAAAGCTAAAGCGTTCATTTCCAAACTCCTTATTTAATAATTAATACTTTATCCATCAAATTTATATTCTTAAAATAAATGCGCTAAATACTGTATAAAATTACTCAAAGCTGCCGGTTCCAATAGCGATGTAATCACAATACCTGCTGCAGCTCCCCAGAAATGCGCATCATGATTTATCATATCTTGTGAATGTCGTGCTGCATAATAGCAATAAGCCAGATACATCAATGCAAATATGGGTGATGGAATGCCAACCGGAATTAGCATAATTCGGATTTTGGATACCGGGTCGAATAATATAAAACTGAATAGTACACCCGAAATAGCCCCCGATGCCCCTACGGAGTGGTAACTGTAATTGTCTTTATGTTTAATAACCGTTGAAATGTCGCTTAAAATCATGCTTCCGAAGTATATGATTATAAAATTAAACGTACCCGCCATTGCCTCAAGCTGAAATGCAAAGAATAGAAATGTGAACATATTGAACAGCAGATGCGGCAGGTCGGTATGTAATAATCCGCTTGTAATAAGCTGAATATACTTTTTTTCGTAGTAAACATCAGGCGGGCTTAATATCCATTTTGAATAGAAATTACTGCTTCTGTTGCGCATTCCATAAAGGCTGAGAGCGATTGTCGAAACAAATACAATAAATGCTGCAGGCGTGGTTGCCATATCCATATTTTTTTCCAATTAATAAAATGTAAAAATACGTTTATAAAAGAATTTAATTTTATTATTTTTGACTAATATTATTACTTTGTGCCCTTTGATGAAGAAGATGTCCAACATCTGGCAGATGTTGGACATCTCAATTTAATGTCTTTTTCGGAATATCGAAGAAATTTTAACACAAAGTGCACAAAGTAGAAGACACAAAGAGGCACAAAGGATGTTTCGATAAGACTATAGATGTCCTACATCTGGTAGATGTAGGACATCTTCTCAAATTAATACTTCTATTACGACATTATATCGTATTTAAAATAGAAAATTTTATTATTTTTGTTATAAGTTATTTATAATGTCGTACGTGCAAATACAATAAGAAATACGAACAAGGATTAACGATTTAAGATTTTAGAAGAATCAAAAAGAATTGATTTCAGAACAAGGATTAACGATTTTTGATTTTAGAAGAAAGTAATAAAAAAAAGAATGTATAAAACCTTGGGAAAAGAATGATTATTCCAAGTTCAACATCCTAAATCTAAAATCGTTAATCCTTGTTCTGAAATCATTTTTTATGCAATACGAGTAAATAATCATAATTTTAAATTGAACTTTTTTAAAAGGAAATAAATGAAAAAAATAATTCCCGGTATCATCGCAGCGTTGATATTCTGGTTCCTGATGTTCTCGCCTTTAACAGCATCGAAACTGAATTTCTGGCTTACAATGCTAATTGCTACAGGCTTTCTTACGGCATATAGCATAATCTTTGGACGTGATGATTTGAAGCAGGTGCTGGATTTTAAGCTAAAGTGGGTAGTTCTTGGCTTGGTTTCTGCAGTCGTTCTTTATTTCGTATTCTTTGCAGGGAATATCATTTCCAAGATGCTTTTTGATTTTGCAGAGCATCAGGTCAATAACATCTATTCGACAAAATCGCAGGCTGATAAAATATTCATCGGATTGTCGCTGCTGCTTTGGATTGGTCCTGCGGAGGAAATATTCTGGCGGGGTTATGTGCAGAATAATTTAGCGAAGAAATACGGCGACATGAATGGTTTTTTCATTACAACAGCTATATATACTTTGGTTCATATCTGGGGTTTTAATTTAATGCTGCTCGTAGCGGCGCTGTTTTGCGGTTTGTTCTGGGGTTGGATGTTCATGAAGTATAAATCACTGACTCCGGGCTTGATTTCTCATGCCGTATGGGATTTATTCATTTTTATAATTGTGCCGTTGAGTTGAGGGATGTCTGAACCATTGATTAAAGAGGGAAATGAGTATTTTTGTTGTTAAATGTAGTGATTAAGGAGAAAAATTTGGAAAATGGAAATTTCGTATTTGAGTGGAATGAAGATAAAGCAGAAATAAATTTGCAAAAATATAATGTCAGTTTTTATGAAGCGGCTGCGGTTTTTGATGACCCTTTTGCGGTTGTTGCAGATGATAAAGAACATTCTATAAATGAACAAAGATTTTTTATAATTGGATATTCAAACAATAATCGTTTAATAACCTTGTCTTATACTGAAAGAAGTAAGAAAATAAGAATTATTTCGGCAAGATTAGCAAATAAATTTGAAAGGAATTTATATGAAAACTAAAACTGAATTTATAAATAATCATGAAATTACAATCATTCAAGAACCTTCAATTGATTTGAATGATGATATTGCTGATGAAATTGAAATTGATTTAAGCTCAATTAGGCGAAATCCTTATATTAAAAACCAAAATAAGCGAACAATTGAACTTGAACCGGATATTGCACAGTATTTTAAAAATTCAAAACAGGTAAATAAATTCCTTCGTAAACATATTAAGGAAATAGAATTAGAAATTTTTGACTAATATTTTGGATTTAGTTTTAATAAAAATATAGAAATTGTCTGAACCGCTGATTAATCTGAAAATGTCTGAACCACGGATTAAACTGATTATTATTTAAATTGATGTTATACCTAACGTCTAAATTATCTTGACATAAGAGAATGAATAAAAATGAATGCACCGGAAATAGTTGATATTATTAGAGAAAATGTATCTGAGAAACTCGGAAGGGAAGCTATTGTCCGAAAGGTAAATAATCGTGATGATTATTTTATTCTTGATTTAGCATTTTCTTATTTTCAAAAAGCCGATAGAAATAAACGAAATGATTATCGAAGCGGCTACCTCTATTACCAAAGAAAAGACAAAAAATATCTTCTTTTTGTAATAGCTCATTGTCCTATCATGATAACATTTTTCTCAAATAACTTTGATTATGAAAAATTTAGAAGTATAGTTGTTGACACATCAAAATATAGAGATGAGCATTTTATTCGTTATGCAAAATCAGCCTTAAAAAAAGAAGTTATCAAAACTGATGTGATAAATTATTTTTTGAGTAAAATAGACAATTTAGAAAAAGGTGATTTTAAAAAGCAAGTATTTACAAAATCTACAACAAAAGATGCGAAAACAGGAAACATTTTTGTATTAGGACTAGCAAACAGGTTTGAAAATAAAGATATTGGTGAAATTATTGGCAAGACCTGGGATTTGTTTATGTGGTTATATCCAACAAAACCAATTTTTAGCAGGAACGCTTCTTTAAATCGCAGTTTGATAAAGATTGATAGAAAATGTGAGATAAATAAAATTGATAATTTGCCCGATGACATCATTAAGAAATCATGTTCAGGAGAAATTGAGGGAGCACATATATTACCTCATAAAGATGGAGGTTCAGACAAACTTGAAAATGGAGTTTGGTTATGTAATTTGCATCATAGAATGATAGAAGGTAAATTGACAGGACAAAGAGATAAAGTAAAAATAAATGTAAAATATTATTCAAAAAAGAATGAAGTCATTATTCAATCACACTAAGAGTTAATTTTGGCAGGTAACTTAAAAACATAAGAAGCAATGAAAACTCACGACATAAAAAAACACGAAATCCAACAGTTGCAATTTTTGCACAAGTTCAAAAAATGCTATAAATTATGAAAATGGAAATGGGAGTGGAATAATAAATCAGTTCATATTAAGTTACAACAATACGGTATTAATTATAAGAAAAAGATTATGCAGACCTTAACCATACATATCCCCGAAGCCCAACTATCCAATATTATTGGAGAGCTTAGAAAATATAAGGATATAAAAATCGAATTCAATTCTGAAACTAATCATAAAGAAGAAATTAAAGGAAGTAAATTTTATTAAACAAGGGAAATTAAAAGCTCGTCCTGCAAGGGAATTACTTCATGAGTTATAATGTAGTAACTATAAAATCATTCGATGTTCAGGCTAAAAAATTAGCAAAAAAATACCCTTCTTTAAAAGGAGAATTATCTGATTTAATAGATATACTATAGCCGTGTCAAGTATAATTGACAATCAGGGATGATTGTCCTACTTTTAATATCAATAAATTAGTAGTTCAATCATCCTTGATTGAATTGACAAGATAGGGTTGACATTCTACTAGGACAATTCAGATAAGGAAGATTTGACTGATGAAGAACTCTTGGATTTGTTGAAAGAAATTGAATAAGATAAGTTTAGTGAATAAATTAAAGAGAAGACCTCCAATGGTTAGCAAATATTGGATGTCTTTATCCATATAACTTTGAAATTGTTTTTGTAAATTTGCCGTGAAATATAATAAGGGATTAAGGAAAATTAGTTTGTGATGACAAAGAGTGAACATATTGAATATTGGATGAAGTCTTCGGAGGAGGATTGGTTGTCAGTATCATCCCTGTTTCAATCCGGGAGATACGTTCATTGCCTGTTTTTTGCTCATCTTGCTTTGGAAAAGCTCTGCAAAGCCCTGTGGGTCAAGTTTAATGAAGGGAATATCCCGCCTAAGATTCATAATTTGGTGAAATTATTACAACAAACAAATCAGAAATATAATGAAGAATACCTGATTTTTTTAGAGGAATTTAATGATTTCCAGTTGGAAGGACGATACCCTGATTATTTATTTAAAATTAATAAAACTTGTACATTTGAATATACAACTTCAATTTTTGTTAAAGTTAAGGAAATCAAACAATGCTTAATAGAGAAACTGCAATAGAAAAGGTAAGAGCTTTTGCATCTGAATTGTCCCTTAATGGAATAAACTTAGATAAGGTTATTTTATTTGGTTCTTATTCTATCAATCAACAAAAAGAAAATTCCGATATTGATGTGGCGTTAGTTTCTGATATGTTTTCCGGATTTGGCTTTGAAGATAGAAAGCTTTTTTCAAGAGTTAATATTAAAAAAGAATATATTGATATAGAAACGAAAACTTATCATACAAAATACTTCATAAAAAGCGACCCGTTCATAGAAGAAATAAAAAGAACCGGAATTGAAATAATATAGAATTAACTTCTACTTGAATTGTATAACAAAGGGAATTCAATTCTATAAATATTCAAAAATAACTTTATAACTTTGAGTCTAATCTAAAAACTAAAAAATGAATTCCAAAGTACAACTTTGGAATTAGTAAGTCCTTGATAGATCTCATTCCAAAAATCCGATTTTGGAATGAAATTTTCACAAAAAATCCTTTTTAGACTGGGTTCAACTTTATAAACTTTCTACTTTATAAACTTTCTACTTTGAACTTACTTTCCTAATTCTTCAATTTAATATCTATCAATGTAAAAATATCAGTCAATATTCCCTTGTTTTCAACGGCTATCCTTATTCCCCTGCCTTCGGCATAAATATGAGCAATTAGGAGTTCCTGTTTTATAACTTCGGAAATGGAGCTTTGCATTATTTCATCAATAGCTTTCTGACCGAATACAAGCGCAACTTTAAAGAAATTTGCTCTCGGCAGTAAATATATAATTGCACGCTTCTTGTCTTTAATCCTGAAGCTCCAGCCAAATTTTTTGCCGGGATAATTCCATTCCTCAATTGCGTTGGGCTGCTTATCGATTATATAATCCCTTATTTGTGCCCAGTAATTTAACGTATCTCCTAATGTTCCTTTTAAATCCTTTTGATTTGGAACTTTGGATTTGTCTGTAAAAATGCTTATATCCATAATTTTTCAATATATTTTTCTTTAATTTACAAAATTACGATTTTGAAGGCATATAGCAATAAGACATCCAATGTTTGACAAACATTGGATGTCTATCAATTATATACTAATCCCTACCTTTTTTCGTTAATTGTATTGGAGTGTGATTTGTTTTCTCACTTTAACAATTTTGAATTATTTGTTTTTAGGCAAATCATTAAAAGGGTGGAATTAGAGCAGAAGCCACTCTACAAGCAAAATGTAACTTTTTTCAGAAAAGTGTGTCTTTTTATATGTGTAGAAAAAATTATAAATTAGGAGTTAGGGGAATGAATGATTGTTACAAATGGGAAAATAGCTTCAAGGCTATGATAATTTATAATTAAAAAAGGGAGACGATATGCGTTATTTAATTTTAATCCTCGTTGTGGCGCTGCTTCTGCGTGCCGAATCCGAGACTAAGTCAGGATTTTTAGACGGCTCAATCATTTCGAAAAGTACCAAAAAGCCGCTTACAGGAGTTTTGGTTAATGCCTTTTCCCCGGCAAAAAAATACACCGCAGTAACCGACCGGCACGGCAATTTCTCTATTGCAGTCGAGCCTGGAACGTATATTATCAGCTTTGCATATATCGTTAATAGCGATACGACTATCCGGGATGTTACGATTGAAACCGGCAAACCTGCAACGTTCAAGCTTGAATTGGAGCCGGATATAGATAATTACGACCGCTCAAAAACAAAAGCTATTGAAAAGCCCGAATACCCGGGTGTAACAGATGACACAGAATACGAACCGACTATCGATACAGTTGGTACGATTACCCTTGAAAAAGGTTTTGGTGGAATAATCGGAACAGTGACAGATACATCAGGTAAATCTATTGAAGGTGCAACAGTTCGTGTATTGGGAACAAAGAAAGGCACTTATGTCCAGAATGAAAAGGGCGTATATGCTTTGAAAAACCTTTCTCCCGGCAATTTTAATATTGTTGCCACATTCTTAGGTTTCAAGACAACGGAAGAAGTTGTTTCGATTTATCCTGATAAAGTTTTGAATCATAATATTGTTATGAAATCTCTGCCAGAATCCGAAAGAATAAAAGTGCTATCGGCTAAATCCAAAAGAATTATAACATCTGACGAGGTTATTTATGGCGCAAGTGCCGAAAGTAAGGTTTCAAAGATATCTGACCGTTCAAAAGAAACAAGCGGAGGTAGTGGCGCTACAATGGAAGATAGCCCTCTCAATCCAAGAGCAGAAAAAAAATCCTGGCTGGGTTCATTATTTGATGGAAAATCAGATTCTAAAAGCGATGCCCTGGCTCCTGCTGCGGAAATTGCTTCAGGTAGTTATAACAGGGAAGTGGGCAAAGCAGGCGTCTTGACTTCAGGCGAAATTAACGATTTCCGAAAATGGGAATTATGGAAGGATATCGAAGAAAACCAATTGAAGGCTCATCGCTTAGAGTGGACTTTTACTCTTCAGGACAGATATACCGTGCAGCTTGTAAATTCGGATAATCGTCCTGTAATCGATTGCCCTGTTAAGTTGCTATCGGCACAAGGGAATATTATCTGGGAGGCTCGTACCGACAATACAGGCAAGGCGGAGCTTTGGAGAAATATCTATCCGGCGGATAATTTTCCGGATAAGCTGCTTTCTTTGGAAATAAATTATAACGGTAATATCAAAACTGTGCGCAATCCCACGAAATTCCATGATGGGATTAATATGATGAAATTAGATTCCCGCTGCGATAATCCGAAGAATGTGGATATTGTTTTCGCAGTCGATGCAACCGGCTCTATGGGAGATGAAATCAATTACCTGAAAGCGGAATTGTTGGATGTAATCCAGAAAATTTCTGAAAAACACAAGGATAAGCAGATAAATTTAGGCAGCGTGTTCTATCGTGATATAGGCGATGACTATGTTCTGCGGAAGAGTGATATTTCGAGTGATATTAAGAAAACTTCTGATTTTATAAAAGAGCAGAGCGCGAATGGCGGCGGCGATGAACCCGAATCCGTCGAATTAGCGCTTCAAACTGCCGTAAATGAGTTGTCATGGAGCCCAAATGCAGTTGCCCGCATTATGTTTATTATTTTGGATGCAGCACCACATAATCTTACTGAAGTTCGCGACCGCCTGCGCGAAGTCGTCGCTAAAGCAGCTTTGTCAGGCATTCGCATTATACCGGTAACATGCAGCGGAATTAATAAATCCGCCGAATATCTTATGCGCTCAATAGCCCTGGCAACCAACGGAAGCTATGTATTTTTAACAGACGATAGCCGTGTAGGCGGTTCGCACATCAAGCCGACCACGGATAAATACGATGTGGAATTGCTGAATGACTTATTCTTCCGGCTCATAGACCAATTCACAACCGTGCCTTCCTGCGACAAGGAAAATCCTATAGCAGAAACGGGCTCGAAGGAAAATATATTTAATCAGGACGAAAAGACAGAAAGCAAAGCGCCAACCGAAGTGCCGGATATAATGAAAATGCTTAATTGCTATCCCAATCCTACAACCGGAGAGCTTACAATTGAAATAGCTAAGGATTTGGAAGAAATGTTCCTGACCGATTTATCGGGAAAATTATTACAAAAATTCGACAGGGTTGCAGCAGGTAAGCAGATATTGGATATGACCGCTTATCCGACTGGTGTATTTTTCATTAAGTTCAGGGTAAAGGAAGTCTGGGGCTGTGTGAAGATACTGCTGGTTAGGTGAAAAATAAAAAATGTCTGAACTGTGATTTTTTTTGATTTTTTTTTAACATGATATGAAATCATTAAAGAGTAATTCTAAAAACTGTCATTCCTGCGGATGCAGGAATCTCCTGAATCGCTATGGGAGGGGATTCCTGCATCCGTAGGGATGACAATCCGGTAGTTTTTAGAACCACCCTCAAATAAATCATAGTTCAGACATTTTATACTAATTCTGAATTCTTTTCAGCAGACTTGTAATTATTAATCATTTACCTTTTATATCAATCTCACCACTTAAAAAAAAGAAATATATTTGTTACAATATTATATAGTTTACTTCGCATATTTATTATTTAGTATTTCAAAATATTTTCCCCAAAAAATGGAAGAAATATTTTTCTTAATTGATTTTTATTAACTACGAAAAGATAATGATAAAATATTTTTACTAAATGATAGAAATAATTGGAAATAAAAAATTTAATTTGTAAATTGTTCCTATAATAAAAGCCAAATTACATAAAAGCAATTTTAGTTCAATTTTGATGATTAATTAGAAAGTCAAATGTTATGATAGAGATAAGGTACGATTTATGGAAAGAGGGCAAATACTACATTTCGCAAAGTTTGAATGTTAACATTACATCCTTTGGCGAAAGCGTGAACGAAGTATATGCCAACCATAAAGAAGCGGTCGAGCTGTATTATGAAGAAAATGATATAGTAATGCCGATTGTTGAGAATGCCACACTCAAAAGGGATATAATAAATGCCTTTGTTTTTTCATCCAAGGAAATGCGTTCGGTAGTTGAATTCCTGGGATTTCAATTTCTAAAACAAAAAGGTCAACATGCAAAATTCCGCAATCCAAAAGGTGATATTGTAATTTTACCTTTGAATAAAATAGAATTACCCGAAGGTTCATTTAAAAATATTCTTAAGCAATGCGGAATAACTTTAAAACAATTTAAAGCTTTGCTTAATAGTCAATTTTAAAGTTTAAAATCTATTTTGACCTTAAGTACCTTCATGTTCAAAAGCTAATATTGAATTATTGAAAAATTCTGTTTATACCTGAACACTTTTAATATTCTTTTTAGGAAAGATGTATTGAAGCGCCGTCCAGATGGATAATATCGTCAATCCCAACATTAAATAATAAGTATAATTCGAGAAAATGATTAAATCGAAGTTGATTCCCCAAAAGCTGTTAATTGATATATTTTTAAGGAAAATCAATAAGTAAAGAAATAGAATGTATGTCATTTGAGCAAAGGTTTTCAACTTAGCCGAATATGAAGTAACCAAAGGTTTTCCTGTGTTATCAGCTTTTACTCTTAGGTATGTTGTCCCGAAATCCCTTATAAGTACAATAGCCACCATCCATAATGGCACAATATTTAAAATAACAAATCCGATAAATGCTGCTGCGGTAAGAAATTTATCGGCGAGTGGGTCGAAGAATTTCCCGAAAGTAGTAACTGCGCCGAATCTTCGTGCTAAGTAGCCATCCAAATAATCCGTTATGGCAGCCGTACAATATAAAATAAAGGATATGCAAACTAATTCCGGGTCATCCGATACAATCAGAATGAGGACAAAAGGAGATATTAATATCCTTATAAAACTTATAACATTTGGCAGTGATAATTTCATTTTTTCCTATTTACAACCATCAAATATACTTCATACTAAATCGAATAATCGATAAGAATGAATCAGCTTTAAGCGAAGCACCGCCAATAAGCCCGCCATTAACATCTGCAATTGATAATATATCGTCGGCATTTTCTGCCGTTAGACTGCCGCCATATTGGATTGCCAACGTTTCGCCAATTTCATCGAATCTGCCGGTAAGGTAATGACGTAGCCATGTATGCGCTTCTTCCACCTGCTCGATTGTTGCTGCTATTCCTGTGCCAATTGCCCAAACCGGTTCGTAAGCAATTACCAAATCATCTGGGTTATTAAGTGTAATATTTTCCAATCCGATATCGAGCTGGCGGCGTAATATTTCGAATGTTTGATTGGCTCTGCGTTCATCAAGAGTTTCTCCAATGCACAAAATAGGAAGAAAACCTGCCGTCAATGCTGCGGACACCTTCTGGTTTATTAATGAATCTGTTTCAAAGAAATAAGTACGGCGCTCCGAATGTCCTATTATTACAGCCTTGCAATTAATATTCGCTAACATCTCGAGCGAAATTTCGCCGGTGAAAGCTCCTTTGTCCTTGAAGTGGCAATTCTGGGCGCCAAGGATTATCTTACTTCCTGCAATAGCCTCGCCGACTGATTGAATCGAGGTAAAAGGCGGGCATACTGCAATTTGTATTGATGAATCGGGTAATTGCTTGACCGCTTCCGAAATACTGCAGGCTAATTCCTTTGCCTGAGTGGCAGTAGTATTCATTTTCCAATTTCCTGCTATAAACATTTTTTTCATTTACGCACTCCGCTGACTTTGAAAATTTTATAATTATTTAAATTCTGGTCTGATTCAAATCCCCAGCCCTCGAGCCGCTCAACGGGGGAATTAATTTTTACGTACTCGTTGGAATAAAGTTTCTGGTTTCTGTTATCCCACAATAATAATTTCGTTACGAGCCGTCTATTGGTTTTTTTATTGATTACCAACACATTTCCTCTTGCAAGCATATCCCGTGTTTTATCGTCAACGCGAGCGCTGTCTGCCCATAAATATGTTTCTGTTTCACCGGTTTCCTTCGATATAAACTCAACGCGAACGCTGTCGTCAAGTAGCGTTTCAGCCCTTTCATTGTAAATCCTGCTCTTTTTTGCCCAAAGTACAGCCTTTAAATAAGATGAATCAATAAATGATACTTTGATATCCCAGCTAACCTGGTCTGGTGCCGAACCGATTTTCTCAATGATTTCGGCTTTCCGCTTCGGGCTGTGCTCTTCGGTGCAACCATTCAGAAGAACGGTGAATATAGTTAAAACAAATATTTTTTTTAGCATCATTCTTTGAATTCAGAATTACATAATGCAAGTTAACTAAAGAAGTCATAATTTTAAAGAAAAAAGCATACTAGAAGCAAAATTCCTGCGAATTTCCCAATTTTTATTAAATTGCATGATTTATTAATTATATGTCAATGCATAGTTTATCACAAATGACAGTTAACGCAATAGATATAAATAATGTAACAATCAAATTCGGCAGCCATACTGCAGTTGAGGACATTAATATAAAAATAGAAGAAGGCATAATCTGCGCAATAGTAGGACCAAACGGTTCAGGGAAAACCTCGCTTCTAAAGTCCATACTTGGAGTAATCAAACCAACGGAAGGCGATATAAAAATCTTCGGAAGGCAGCAGTCAGGCGTCCCGACTAACTGGCTCGGTTATGTCCCTCAAATAAAATCATTAGACCGCAGTTTTCCTGCCCAATCAATCGAGCTTGTTGCAAGCGGAATGAAGCAGAGCTGGACAGGATTAATCAGTAAAAAGGAAAAAATGTTAGCACTCGATGCCCTTGAATCAGTCGAAGCCGGTGACCTTGCTTATCGGCAGCTTTCGAGTCTGTCGGGTGGCGAGCTTCAAAGAATTTATCTTGCCCGTTGCATTGCAAGGCGCCCAAAGATTTTTCTTTTAGATGAGCCTGCAACGGGTATAGATATGGTCTGCGAAGTAACGATTAATAATATAATTACCGAATATAACAGAACCGAAGGGGCAACCATAGTTCTCGTAACTCACGATTGGGCTGTTGCCAATTCCCATGCCCAATACGTTTTGCTTTTGAACAAAAGACAGGTGTGCTATGGTAAGCCTGAAGAAGCATTCGAAAGCGATTTGCTTTCGGAAGCTTTCGTTCATGGTGCGGACTTTTTATCGAAACATACACATCATGGCGCTCATGTTTAAGAAAATCGAAGAACCCCTCCCTAACCCTCCCCAAAGGAGAGGGAATATAAGTTCCCTCCCCTTTGGGGAGGGTTAGGGAGGGGTTCTTCGATTCTGTCAGTGTATCATTCATATTGACTATTTATACAGTAGAATTTGTTGAAAAAAAAATTTGGTTGCTTATTAAATTGTAATTGAAGAAAAAATATTAAAGGAAAAATTTGAATATTATAGATGCTATGAGGATGCCGTTTCTACAGAAAGCCTTAGCCGGCGCAATAATTGTGGGTTTTTTGGCGAGCTATTACGGTGTTTTTATTGTTCAGCGAAAAATGAGTTTCTTAGGGAGCGGGCTGGCTCATTCTGCTTTCGGAGGTGTAGCGCTTGGTTTACTGCTTGAAATCGAGCCTTTATTGATTGCAGTTCCATTTACGATTACAGTTGCCGTAGCCATAATATTTTTAAAAAACAAGACCGGACTTGGCTCCGATACATCAATTGGAATTCTTTTTGCTGTTTCGATGGCGCTTGGAATTATTTTCTTATCAATTAAAAAAACATATTCCGCCGATGCATATTCTTATCTTTTCGGTTCAATTTTATCGGTATTCAATGCAGACCTTATATTAGGAGGCATCGTGGCTCTTGCAACAATAATAATGTCGATGAAATACTGGAAACGCTGGGCTTATTCGACCTTCGACCAGGAATTGGCTTCTTCGGACCATGTGCCTGTCATTCGGGATGATTACCTGCTTTCGATAATGATTGGCTTTACAATTGTTATAGCGATGAAAATTGCCGGGATTGTGCTGATAGCAGCATTTCTTGTAATACCGGCAGCAGCGGCACGAATGCTTGCTAAGACATTTTTTGGTATGACAGCAATCTCGGTGATAATCGGTACGGCAAGCGCAATTGCGGGCTTGGTATTATCATTTTTTCTTGATTTGCCGAGCGGAGCCGTAATCATCATGGTTCAGGCAGTTATTTTTTTGATTTTTGCTATAATAAGAGGAATAGTTCCTAAGGTGTAATTTCTAATATTTACTATAACCTATACTCTATAGGCTACCACAAAAGGCAAGAAGAATGTCATTCGTAAGCGAAGTAAAGAATCCATAAGCAGCATTGGGACTGGATTCTTCACTTCGTTACCAATGACAGATTTTTCTTAATTCAAAATAATGGCAACTATTTCAACAATGAGAAACCCCCTAACCCCCTTTGAAAAAGGGGAAATTAGTTGTCCCCCCTTTTTCAAAGGGGGTTAGGGGGTTTCTCTTGAATTTGTCATTGCGTATTTTTATTAATTCCATTATTTTGGAGTTCTGAATGACATTCTTCCTGCCTTAATAGAAAATTTCTTTGAACGGGATTCCCAATATTTTCATTCTACTATCTTCTCTTTCAATTTCTGCACTACATAAGCCGGAACAAACTCCGATACATCCTGCCCATAGCGTGAAAGCTCGCGTATAATACTGGAATTGAGATATGTATATTTCTCGTGAGGCATAAGGAATACGGTGTGGATGCCAGGCTCAATCTTGCGATTCATCAGCGCTATCTGGAATTCATATTCGAAGTCGGAAATTGCACGAATACCGCGAATTATAGCCTTAGCGCCCTTCTCACGAGCAAAGTCAACAGTTAAGCCGGTAGTACTATCCACTTCGATATTCTCCAGATGACCCAATGCCTGCCGAGCCATTTCAAGCCGCTCCTGCTCATCGAAGAGAGTGCTTTTCTTGGAATTAACCGCAACGACGACTATTACTTTATGGAACATCTGGCTTGCACGCTCGATGACGTCAACATGACCGTTGGTAATTGGGTCGAAAGTGCCGGGATATATTGCTATTTTTATCATATATTATAATTATTTTTTTTTCTAAGTAACCTCAGAGAAATAATAAAATTACAGAAATGTCATTCTGAACGAAGTGAAGAATCTTATCGTAAATTCTGATACAATCTTTTTTTCGCTGTTCTTTTTCACCTTAGAACTTGCAAATATCAAATGTTAAAGAAGATTCTTCACTTCGTTCAGAATGACATTCTTCCATTATTAAGAAGATTCTTCACTTCGTTCAGAATGACATTCTTCATGATATAATCTTCAGCCTCATAATCATAAAGGAAATTCATTTTATAAGCCTTTTCAAACTACACTATATCCAACAGATTGAATGGCGTTTTTAACTGCTGCCATATCGAAGCTGCCTTCAATTTTTGCATTTTTCCCCTGTAAACTGACTTCAACAGTCGATACGCCATCAACTGCAGATATCGCCTTCTTTACATTCATCACGCAATGATTGCAGGTCATTCCTTCGATATTTATTGTTTCAGTTCCGTTCATTTCCATTTCCTTTCCTTTAAACAGTTTCGGTAGATACTTCCTTTGCAAAGATAATATTAAAAAAATAAATAATAATATTCCGGTAATCAAGGAAATATAGTCTGTACTTCCTTCGGTATGATGATGATGTACATGCTGCATTATGCTTTCCATACCTGTACCCGTTCCGGCAGCAATAAAATCCAATAATAAACCGAAAGCCATTGCGGATATTGAAATCGTAGCAACAAATAGAATTGCAATTCTTTTACCAAGTGTTTTCGTAATAATCATTAAACTTGCTGCATTCGTAGCCGGTCCGGCAGCAAGAAAAACAAAAGCCACACCAGGCGAAAAACCTTTTGCCATTAATGTAAGGGCAATAGGAATAGAAGCGGTTGCGCATACATACATCGGAATACCGACAATTATCATTATCAGCATCCCCGGAATACCATTGGTTACTCCGAGATTGCCAAAAAATTCATTCGGTACGAAATAAGAAATTAAGCCCGAAATTACGAGACCAAAAATAAATTGGACTGAAATATCATCCAAAAATTCGATAAATGAATATTGAAACATTTCTTTTGCTTTTGGAAGGAATCCTTTGGGAATGTCAGATAAATCACTTGTAGAATTAAATTTTGCAGTTTCAATTACCGGTTGCTTATTTTCGGTAAAACGAACAACAAGCCCGCCGAATATCCCCATAACAAAAGATGCGATGGGACGGAAAATTGCAAAAAGCCAGCCAAGCATACCATAAGTAGCTATCATACTGTCGATACCGGTTTGAGGAGTTGAAATTAAAAAAGATACTACTGCTCCTTTCGAAGCGCCGTTCCGGGCAAGATATATCGCGGTTGGTACTACACCACAAGAGCATAACGGCAAAGGGACACCAAATAATGCAGCTTTAATAACTGATGCAATATTATTATTACCAACATGACGAACAACCATATCTTTATTAAAAAAAACATGTAATAATCCGGTAAAAAAAAGTCCTAGAATAAGGTAGGGAGCCATTTCAAAGAAAAGCCTGAGTGTCTCTTTTCCAATATCTATAATAAACATTTTTTCCTAAATCCATTTTTATAAACTATGCCAAATATACACGAAAAATTTATAATTTTGTTTTATAAAACTATAAATTAAATCATAAATCAAAAATCGTTAATCCTTGTTCGTAAATTTTTTATAATAAAGCAGAATAGAACAGGCAAAAGTTAGTTGAAATTGTATGTAATATCAGTTAATATAAACTAAGTTGTTTTCAAAGGAAAAATATAACACACCACTTAAACCCCTCGAGAGGGGAATTAGGAGTGTGTTATTTTCAATTTCCGGTTTTTAGATAGGACTCCATTTTGGACTGTTTGCCATGATAATATAATTTTTTGTAAATTTGTAAATGTTAATAATTACAATTCGACTTAAATAACATAATTGTTAGTTAAGCATTAATTGATGATTTATACAGACGTTAAAATGATTATATGAAAATATTTTAATATATTATTTAAAATTATTTGTTAAATTGAATAATAAATAGATTTGACTATTAAATAAATGTCAAATAAGGGAGAACAATAAGGAGTTTTAAAATGTCGGATGACATGGATTATGGCTTGGACATTGATGATTTTGATTTTGGGGGTTCTATACCGGAATTCGAAGGTTTGGAGGAACCGGCAGTATCCCCTCAAAAATCAAGTGCTGCAGCGGAATCAACCCCTGTAAATCGTGAACTGTTGTTGCAGGAAAATAAGATAATGAAGAGTTTTTTTAAAATGCTTCAGGATGCTACCGATACCGGCGATAAAACAAATTTTTATTATAAATTTTTCGATTTATTCGGACTTTACCAGGTTTTCTGCGACCAGAATAATATTGCAGTCAATTTCCCAAAATTAGCCTTCAATAAAAAAGAAAATATGGCTCTGATTATTACTTTTTTCAGAAGCCGCGACCGCGTAATTGACCGCTTGTTGAAGGAGCAATCTTCGCAGCATGAGTTATCTTCAAAAAAAGACATGTTCAAATCAATGCTCTCTACTAAGTTCTCCTACAATTTCGAACCATCAGAATATACCCGTTTAAATGATTTATTAAATGAACTCAGTAAGAAATTGATAGATGCAGTCGGAAATTCTTCAAGCGAAAATTTTATAACCAGGCTGAATAAACGTATTACTGCACTTCAGCAGCAATTACAAATGAAAATGCCATCTTTAGATGAATATTGGGGATTGATAGGTGGTATCGGCGCTTTCATTGGGGCATATTCTGCCCAAGCAAAACCTTATGTAGACAACATGAAAGAAATAATCAATATCATCTGGGTGGTTCAGGCGCGAGCAGAAGGATTAGGAGACAGAGCGCCAAAATTGAGTGTGAATTTCCAGGAAAAATAATATAATTATC
The DNA here is from genome assembly GCA_016844745.1 of Ignavibacteria bacterium. Classification (GTDB taxonomy): domain Bacteria; phylum Bacteroidota; class Ignavibacteria; order Kapaibacteriales; family UBA2268; genus JAERMQ01. The sequence continues at coordinate 92,428 of JAERMQ010000004.1, forward strand.
ATTTAAAAAAGTGCCCTCACCCTGCACTCTCCCATTGGGAGAGGGTAGGGTGAGGGTTAATTTTATGTGTTAATTTATGTAATTCATATCTTTTTATAAAAATCCCAGCATTTCTATTTCTTATTTCCTATAAAATTATTTATTTTTTTTGCAATTTTGTAATCTCTGGTTAAGATTCAAATAATTTATTTAAAATACCATTATGAGTTTTAATAATATTCTTGAAAAATACCGAAAATTATCCTACTCCGAACATGACAAAGGCGCTCGCTTCGAAAGATTAATGCAAGCCTTTCTGCAAACAGACCCGCTTTATTCTTACAGATTTAAAAAGGTTTGGCTGTGGAATGAGTTTCATGGCAGAAGTGATTTAGGTGGTGGGGATACCGGTATCGATTTGGTAGCAATGACAAACGAAGGCGACTATTGGGCAGTTCAATGCAAATGTTATCAGGAAAACGCAATTATTGATAAACCTGCTGTTGATTCATTTCTATCTACATCCAGCAAGGAATTTAAAAACGAGCAACTAAAAACTGTCAGCTTTTCCCAACGGCTTTGGATATCAACTACCAATCATTGGGGACCGAATGCTACTGAAGCGATTAAGAATCAAAATCCATCGGTAATACGATTAAGTTTGAACGATTTGCAAGTATCACCGGTTGAATGGGAGAAATTAGAAAAAGGTATTCATGGCGATAATTCACGTATTGCAAAAAAACCGGTTTTTCCACATATCTTTCAAGTCAGAACGGCTGTAAATGAGTATTATAAAAACAATAACCGCGGTAAACTCATTATGGCATGTGGTACAGGTAAAACAATTGCATCGCTTAAAATTTCGGAATTTGAAACAAACGGTAATGGTTTAATTCTTATCTTAGTTCCTTCAATTGCACTCATTAGTCAAACATTGCGGGAATGGTCATCACAAGCGGACGAACCAATTAATGCCATTTGCATTTGCTCTGACCCTGCTGTCTCAAAAAAGAAGAATGAAGATAACGATAGTACCAGTGTCATCGATTTAGCCTTGCCTGCTTCTACAAATCCCAATGATATTTTTAATCAGTTTTGGAAGTTCAGCCGGTTCAAAACCAATGGATTAACCGTCGTTTTTTCCACATATCAGTCTATTGAAGTTATCTCAAATGCACAAAAAGAATTACAAAAGAAATTACCTCAATACGGAGAATTTGATTTAATTATTTGTGACGAAGCACACAGAACAACCGGAGTAACTTTGACCGGTGAGGATGATTCCTCATTTGTAAAGGTTCATGATAACGATTTCATAAAAGCAAAAAAACGGCTTTACATGACTGCAACTCCCCGTCTTTACAGCGATGATGTAAAAAGCAAAGCTGTGCAAGCCGAAGCAATCCTGTGTTCAATGGATGATAAAAAATTGTATGGAGAAGAAATTTACCGGATAGGTTTTGGTGAAGCCGTCGAAAGAGATTTATTAACTGATTATAAAGTATTAATCCTTACTTTAAGCGATAAAGATGTTCCTCCGGCAGTTCAAAAAATGATTTCCGGCAGGGAGAGCGAAATCAATACCGATGATGCTTCTAAACTCATTGGTTGCATCAATGCACTTTCAAAACAAATCCTCGGTGATGAAGGTATCATTAAAGTAACTGACCCGGAACCTATGCGGCGTGCTGTGGCTTTTTGCCAAAGTATAGCAGCATCCAAAAAAATTACCGACACATTCAACAAAGCAACTGATTCTTACATCAGTTCATTGCCTGCCGTTAAAAAAGAACAAATGGTTTCTGTTAATTCCGACCATATTGACGGCACAATGTCTGCCCCTCTAAGAGATGAAAAATTAAGTTGGTTAAAAGCCCAAACGCAAGAAAACGAATGTCGGGTCCTGACTAATGTTCGCTGTTTGAGCGAAGGTGTTGACGTTCCTTCTTTGGATGCGGTGATGTTTCTATCTGCACGTAACTCGCAGGTTGATGTAGTGCAGTCGGTTGGTCGCGTTATGCGAAAAGCGCCGGGAAAAAAATACGGCTATATTATAATTCCCGTCCTTGTTCCTTCCGATGTAGATGCCTCAAAAGCGTTAGATGACAATGAACGGTATAAAGTAGTCTGGACTGTTCTCAACGCTTTGCGTGCCCACGACGACCGCTTCAATGCTACGGTAAATAAAATTGAATTAAATAAAAAGCGCCCTGAACAAATTATGGTTGGCGGCACCGAATATGCTTTCGATAAAGACGGACAGCCAATAAAAAAGGATGATACTGAGATTCCCGATTCCAATAAAGAAATCAGCAGGCAATTAGCCCTGCAATTTGAGCAATTGCAAAATATTGTCTTTGCCCGGATGGTACTAAAAGTTGGCGACAGGCGATATTGGGAGCAATGGGCAAAAAGCGTTGCCGAAATTGCAGAGCGGCAGGTAGAACGAATTAACCGCTTAATTAACGAGGATAAAACACACAAAAAGGCTTTTGCCAATTTCCTTTCCGGTTTGCAAAAAAATATCAATCCCAGCATATCGCAGCAGGAAGCCGTTGAAATGCTATCGCAGCATATAATTACAAAACCTGTGTTTGAGGCTTTGTTCGAAGGCTATTCATTTGTTAAGAAAAATCCTATTTCGGTTAGTATGCAAACAATGCTTGATTTGTTGGAAGGGCAGGCAATTGAAAAGGATACTGAAACCCTCCAAAAATTTTATGAATCAGTTAAAATGCGAGCTGCCGGTATTGATAATGCCGATGGTAAACAACGCATCATTATTGAATTGTACGATAAATTCTTTAAAACCGCATTTCCAAAAATGGTTGAGAAATTAGGCATTGTTTATACTCCAGTAGAAGTAGTTGATTTCATCATTCATTCAGTAAATGATGTATTGAAAAAGGAATTTAACCGCAGTATTTCCGATGAAAACATTCACATATTAGACCCGTTTACCGGAACGGGAACTTTCATAACCCGCTTACTGCAAAGCGGCTTAATTGAAAAGAAAGATTTGGAACGCAAATACAAACACGAAATCCATGCGAACGAAATTGTTTTGCTTGCTTATTACATTGCTGCCGTAAATATTGAAAATGCTTACCATGATGCCATAGCTCCCTCTCCTTTGGAGAGGGCGGGGGGTGAGGTTTCTTATATCCCTTTCGACGGAATCTGCCTTACCGATACATTCCAATTAGGCGAAACCGATGAAAGCGAAAAGTTTTTCTCCGATATGTTCCCTCAAAATTCTGCAAGGGTAGCCAGACAAAAGAAAGCGCCATTGCGTGTTATTTTTGGTAATCCACCTTATTCAGTTGGGCAAAATTCTGCAAATGATAATGCACAGAATCAGAAGTATGAAAAACTTGAAGCTAAAATAGAACAATCTTATGTAAAAGAATCCAGTGCGAATTTGAAAAATGCACTGTATGATTCATATATTAAAGCGTTTAGGTGGAGTTCCGACAGATTAGATAAAAATGGTGGAATAATATGTTTTGTTTCAAATGGTTCTTGGCTTGATGGTAATAGTGCTGATGGATTCCGTAAATGTTTGGTAAAGGAGTTTAGTTCTATTTATGTTTTCAATTTAAGAGGAAATCAACGCACAAGCGGTGAGTTAAGCCGAAAAGAAGGAGGGAAAATATTTGGTTCAGGTTCCCGTACACCAATTGCAATTACTTTATTGGTTAAAAATCCATGTTTTGAATCACAAAAAGCAAACATATATTACAAAGATATTGGAGAATATTTAAATCGTGAAGAAAAATTAGCTATTGTAAAGAAATGTCATTCCATTTCAAATGATTTAATTGAATTAATAACTTTAAAACCTAATGAGTATGGTGATTGGATAAGTAAAAGAAATGATTATTTTGCTTCATCTATCCCAATTGATCCTGAAAAAAACTTTGATTCTTCATCAAAATCATTTTTTTGGATAAATGGACCGGGTGTAATGTCAGGAAGAGATGTTTGGATAAGTAATTTTTCTAAGAAAAATATCGAAAAGAATATTAAGAATATGTTTGATTACTATAATAAACAATGTGATAAATATACGTTGACAAAGAAATCTAAGAAAAATATAAATGTTGATGATATAATTGAAACCGACTTGAATAGGGTTAGTTGGTCAATTAATTTAAAATCAGATGTTGTCAAAGGAATAAAGCGAGAGTACAAAGACAATATTATTACCATTGAATGTTATAGACCTTTTTCAAAAACATATATTTACTGGGATAAAACTTTAATTGAAAGACCTGGTATAAGTTCAAAAATTTTTCCAACTCCAGAAATAAAAAATTTTGCCATTGTTGTTTCTGGTATCGGTTCAACAAAAGATTTCTCAACTCTTATAACAGAATTTATTTGTGATAGACATTTCCAATCAAATGACCAATATTTCCCCCTCTACTATTACGAAGAACGGCAAAAAAACAACATAAGTATATTTGACGAAGGCAGCGATAAAGAGTTTATCCGCAGGGATGGCATAAGTGATTTTATTTTAGAAAGAGCTAAAAAGCAGTACGGATTACAGGGAACAGGGAACAGGGAACAGGGAACAGAGAACAGGGAACAGAGTAAAAAAGCCGATCCCCGTTCCCCGACCCCCGTTCCCAATTCACCAATAACTAAGGAAGATATTTTCTATTATGTTTATGGTTTTCTGCACAGCCCGGAATACAGGGAAAAGTTTGCAAATGATTTAAAGAAAATGCTGCCTCGTTTGCCATTATTAGATGATGTCCGGGATTTCTGGGCTTTCAGCAAAGCAGGGCGGAAATTAGCCGAACTGCATATTAATTATGAGAGTGTGCCTGCTGCGCCGGGTGTTATTGTGCTTTATAATACCATACCGCAGAAAGAGATTAACAAAGCTTTGAAAACCAAAGAAATGGAAGTTGTCAACCACCGTGTCGAGAAAATGCGTTTTCCATCAAAAGGAAATAAAAACACAATAATTTACAACAGCCAGATAACAATAGATAATATACCCGATAAAGCCTACGAATATGTAGTTAACGGCAAATCAGTTATTGAATGGATTATGGAGCGCTATCAGGTAACGGTTCATAAAGAAAGCGGCATCAAAAACGACCCCAACGATTGGGCTGATGAAGTTGGCAATCCCAGATATATTTTAAATTTGTTATTAAGCATTATCAATGTAAGTATCCAGACAGTTGATATAGTGGCAAGTTTGCCGAAATTGAAATTTGAATAATCATTTTCACCCATTCTATGGCTTGCAGCCATAGGATGGGAAGAAAAGATTAAGACATCCAATGTTTTCAATTCGTCAGACGACGTCTGACGAATTTCCCCTTCAATCAGAAGTTTTTTCTGACTATAGGGGAATAATGGAAATCAAATTCTGCAACCATTGGTTGCAGAAATTAACTGGTCGAAACAAATAAAAATTTGAAATTGTGGCACAAGCTGTGGCACAATTCCCTAACAGTCGGAGGTTTTTTCTGTCTGTAGGGGGAAGTTTTTAATTTCGTTTATAATTCTTTTCCAAATCTTTTTAAAATCATTTTTAAGCTGATACACATTCTCTGATTATTTTTGCATTGAAGTGTTCATTGAAATTGCCGGATAAAAACCTTAGTGACCTTTGTGAATTCCTCTGTGACCTTTGTGTTAAAAAATCAGTTTGGAGAAATTTTAACACAAAGTACACTAAGGTTTTCACAAAGGTCACAAAGGAAAAAATCAAAATTCCATAGTAAAAAGTAGTAAAAAGTAGTAAAAACCAGTAAAAAGCCGTAAAAAAGAAAACATCCAATGTTTGCCAAACATTGGATGTTTGAATCGAAAAAATGCAAAATACGTAGTAAAAAATAGTAAAATGCCGGAAATATATCTTTTTCATTATCAAATTAAAATACTAAATTTGCATAATCGTTATTAATTTTTTATTAACAAACTAAAGGAAATAATTGAAGTCATTCGTACCGCCACAATCTACTCATCATGAGTCAAAGAAAGATTCAGCTCGTCGCCACAGAATAAATACCGAAATCCCCTGGAGTGAAATGCGCGTTTTAGACGAAGATAACCATGTTGTTGGAATACTATCGCGCAACCATGCTTTGCGAATTGCCGAGGAAAGAGAATTAGACCTGGTTGAAATCGCTCCACAAGCGCAGCCTCCCGTATGCAAAATAATTGACTACGGTAAATTTGCCTACGAACAACAGAAAAAAGAAAAACAGCAGCGGAAAACTCAACAGCATCAGCAAATGAAGGAGATTCGATTCAAATGGCGCACGGATACACACGATTTCAATTTCAAAGCCAAACATGCAAGAACCTTCATCCTTGAGGGTAATAAAGTAAAGGCTTCCGTTATGTTCAGGGGCAGGGAAATTACTCATCATGAAATCGGGAATGAATTACTTGTTAAATTTATTGCAGCCCTCGATGATGTAGCTAAAATCGATTCTCCCGTTAAGTTCGAAGGGCGAAATTTAACCGTCATCATGGCTCCTGACAAAACTAAATCGAAAAAATAATTTTTATTTCAGGAAATATTTTCTTAAATTGCATATTCTATAATTGACATTGTGTACAGGGCTAATAAATATTGAAATGGAGCGGAGACAAAATGCCCAAGATGAAGACTAAATCAGGCGCAAAGAAAAGATTTAAAATAACAGCGTCAGGACAACTGAAAAGAGAAAAGGCTTTTAAAAGTCATATTTTAACTAAAAAGAATCGCAAAAGAAAACGCAATTTGAGGCAATCGACATTAGTAGCCGCCGTTGACGTTAAAAGAATAAAAAGAGTGCTTGGAAAAGCATAGTTATTTCTATTATACTTTAATAAAAAGCCTGCCGAAATAAAGCAGGCTTTTTTTATGGATATTAATTCATCCATCAATTGTTGTTGTTTATGATTGACTCTCATTTATATAACCTCAAAAAATTTTCATTCAAATCATTTGGGTATTAATAATTTATTTCAAATTCATAAAATAATCTGCAGTGAGCTTCAAACCTTCGTCGAATCGCATTATTGGCTTCCAGCCGAGTTCGGTTTCTATTTTCTTGTAAGAAATAACGCTCCGTCTTTGCTCTCCGGCTTTTGCTTCGCCATGAAATTCTTCAGCATTGGAGCCTGTTAATTTCTTTAATTCATTAAATACGAAATTGACATCATTCTCGATACCGGTTCCGATATTATAAATTCCTGCCGCATTATCACCTAAAGCTAAAACATTTGCCCGGACAACATCTGCAACGAAAACATAATCCCGGGAATTCATTCCGTCCCCGTTAATTACCGGCTGCTCTCCACATTTCATTTTATTGATAAAAATCGACACTACACCGGCTTCACCCAAATAGTTCTGTCGCGGTCCGTAAACGTTTGCATAGCGAAGGGCTACATAATTCAAACCATATACCTGCTTATAGTAGAAAAGATATTTTTCATTTACCAATTTATTGATACCATACGGTGAGCAAGGATTTGTCGGATGAGCTTCTTCGGCGGGGAAGTAGTCCTGCTCACCATAAACAGCGCCACCGGAAGAAGCAAAAATAATTTTCTTAACACCTGCTGCCTTAGCTGCTTCATAGATATTTAATCCGCCGATAACGTTGGTTATTGTATCTGCTTTTGGGTCTTTCACTGAAATACGGATGTCCATTTGAGCGGCATGGTGGTTGACAACATCGAATTTTTCTTTTTTGAATAAGTCGAAAACTTCGCAATCGTTGATATCATATTCAAAAAAATGAGATTTTGGATTTATATTTTCTTTTTTACCGGTTGATAAATCATCCAGAACAAAGACGTCATGTCCTGCTGCAATGTATGCATCTGTAATGTGAGATGCAATGAATCCTGCACCACCCGTAACGAGTATTTTCATTATTTCCCTTATTAATTATAAATTTAAACTATTTTAAAATTCAAAATTAAGATTAATTTAAACAACTTCCTCCATTATTTTCAATTTAATATTTCCAATTATTAAAGGATTGTTCAAGAATAATTCATTATTATCAGCTTAAATATTAATTTTTTTATCATTCACTTAATTTGTGAATTATAAAATGGGTAAAATTTCCCCACCGATTACAATCTCCCCATAATTTAAATCAAAATAATTTTTTTTAAATTGTATAAATATATTTTAATAAATATTATCATTATTTGTAACAATAAGTATTATATAATAGTTAATGTATAATTTACTTTAAATTAAGATATAAAAAACTTCAAATTTAAATTGTGGTATGGAACTTGAATTATAAGTAATTGTATAATTAATTTTATGTGAAATGTAGGGAGAAATAAAATGATTAACCAGGCAGAAACAATCAATAAGGATACATCTTTTAATATCCAAAAATTAGGTCTTTGCGCGACCTGCAATAGTATCGAACAATGCGTTTCAATCAATATGAGAACAATGCCGGTTTGGTATTGTAATGAATTCGACAATTTCGTTAAAAGAAATGGTTTCCAGCAACCGGTAAACGAAGCCCCGGGATATTTGAAATTGGCAAGTACACCCGATAATCATTTCAAAGGAATTTGTTCGAGTTGTGAAAGGCGTTTGGATTGTAATTATGTTTCGGTTGGAGAGGGCGTTTGGCATTGCAGCGATTATGAATGATTATCAATGGTTAATGGTTAATGGTTAATGGTTAATGGTCAATGGTTAATGGTTAATGGTTAATGGTTAATGGTTAATGGTTAATGGTTAATGGTCAATGGTTAATGGAAAAAAAGTAAGAGGGATGGGGTCGTTGGATAAGAAGCGGGATTAAATGTAATCCAATAATCCTTAAATCCTAAAAATCCTAATTCTGACAGTTTTATTATTATTAAAATATTCGGTAGAAAAATGGAAACAACATTAGAAAGTAAAGTTGGTATTAACAAAAATACCGTTAGAAATGGTTTAATTTCCAATCTGGAAAATATCCAGGCGAAATACGGATACCTTCCTCAAAAAGAATTATTTGATTTATCCAAAGCAACCAATCAATCCCTGACTGACATATACGGCGCTGCAACATTTTATAAAGCTTTTAATCTTAAACCAACCGGAAAACATCGAATTTCCTCTTGTCTTGGTACAGCTTGTCATGTTCGTAATGCACCATCTATTTTGGAAGAATTCGAAAATAAGCTGAATATCAAGGTTGGTAATACAACTAAAGATAGGGAGTTCTCATTGGAAAGCGTAAATTGTCTCGGCGCATGTGCATTGGGTCCTATTGCCGTAATTGACGGACATTATTTTTCAAAGGTTACAAAGAATAAAGTCAGTACAATTTTGGACGAAGCCAGAAAAGGGTTCAACCACATTGAAGTAACAACCGACCAGCGTATTTTTCCCGTCGAGCTTAGTTGCTCCCGCTGTAACCATAGCCTTATGGACATGGAGCATTTGATTGACGAATATCCGGGTATTCATGTTACGGTTTCTTATAAAGATAACCACGGGTGGTTTTTAATGTCTGCATTATATGGAAGTTATAATGTATCCTCACAATTCGAATTACCGCCGGATGCCGTCGTACAGATATTTTGCCCACATTGCCATTCTTCACTGATTGGGGCTTCCGAATGTCCGGAATGTGGAATTAAGATGGTACCAATGATAATTCGAGGTGGTGGAATCGCCCAGATTTGTCCGAGAAAGGGTTGCAAAGGGCATATATTAGATATAAACGGAACATTTGTTTATTAAATTATTATTATGTTTACCACCCCCTACTATTTTAGGAGGGGATTTTAAATTTTTTTTCTTATCCCCTCCTATTTTAGGAGGGGGTAGGGAGTGGTAAATTCAATAATTTCATTTAAAAAAGGATAAAATGGAACAATTAGTTAATCTAAACGAGTTTGTATCATTCCGGCAGCGTATCTTAAGCGAAAAAAAATTCTTAAACGGTAAAATTACTTTAACCGTAAGCGCCGGCACATGTGGTCAGGCGAGCGGCGCTAATGATGTTATAAGAATAATTAAAAAGTATATCCTTAAACGTTCGCTTCAGGAGAGAATCGCATTAAAAATAACCGGCTGTCAGGGATTTTGCGAAATGGAACCGTTTGTCTTAGTCGAGCCGGGGCTGCATCTTTATCCGAAGATTCATCCGGATAATATACCGCGAATCGTCGATGCTGAGTTGAATGGTCATGTCGATGAAGGGTTATTGTATAAAGACCCGATTGCGCTTAAAACATATACTAATCAAGAAGAAATTCCTTTCTTCAAAAAGCAGAACCGTTTGGTTCTGAAGATGAATCAGGAAATCGACCCAATCAGGATTTTGGATTATATAGAAGTTGGAGGCTATTCTGCATTAGAGAAAGTTCTTCAAAAATCTGACCCCGATTGGCTTATCAGTGAAATTAAAGCATCCGGGCTTCGGGGACGTGGTGGAGCAGGCTTCCCAACTGGTAGGAAATGGGAATTAGCCCGCAAATTCAGCCTTAAAGCACGGCAAAGCTACATCGTATGTAATGCCGACGAAGGCGACCCCGGTGCATATATGGACAGGAGCTTGCTCGAAGGAAATCCACATCGTATTATCGAAGGAATGTTGATAGCCGGAATTGCCATTGGAGCAAAAAACGGGATTATATATGTTCGCAGCGAATACCCGTTGGCTATAAAACATACAATGATAGCGCTTCATCAGGCAGAAGATAGCGGATTGTTGGGTAAGAATATATTAAATACAGGTTATGATTTCGAAATACAAATTGTTCGCGGTGCCGGCGCTTTTGTTTGCGGCGAGGAAACTGCGCTTATACGCTCAATCGAAGGCTACAGAGGCGAACCGAGGCAGAGACCTCCTTATCCCATTGAAAAAGGTATCGACGGATTCCCAACCTGCATTAATAATGTGGAAACATTAGCAAATGTCTCGATTATAATAAATATGGGAGCAGAGAAATACGCTCAAATCGGCATTCCAGGAAATACCGGCACAAAAATATTTTCATTAGTTGGGAAAATTAAAAACACCGGATTGGTCGAAGTTCCGCTCGGAACGAAAATCAATGAGGTTGTCTATAATATTGGTGGAGGAGCTCCTGGTAATTCAAAGGTAAAAGCCGTACAGACAGGAGGTCCTTCAGGTGGATGCATTCCGGTTAGTATGTTCGAACTGCCTATTGATTACGAAAGCCTGAATAAAGTAGGCTCTATTATGGGTTCTGGCGGTATGATTGTAATGGATGAAAATACTTGTATGGTCGATGTAGCCAAGTATTTTATGAAATTCTTAAAGGAGGAATCCTGCGGAAAATGCTTTACCTGCCGCAAAGGAACGCAAAGGTTGTATGAATTATTAGACGATATTACCCGCGGAACTGCGACAATGGGGCATTTGGATTTGTTAGAAGAACTTGCTATTGTAGTAAGAGATACATCCATGTGCGGTTTAGGACAATCGGCAGCTAATCCCATTTTAAGCACAATGAAATACTTCCGCAATGAATACGAACAGCATATATTAAATAAAAAATGCGATGCTTTCGTTTGCTCAAATCTGGTCGGAGCACCCTGCCAATCCGCATGTCCGCTCGGTACTGAAGCATGGAAATATATTGCACATATAGCTCGCGGAGAATATGAAGAGGCGTATATCACAATAAGGGAAGCAAATCCGTTTCCTTCTGTTTGTGCCAGGGTTTGCGACCATCCATGTGAAGTTAAATGCAAATCCGGAACGAGCGGGGGAGAGGCAATCGCTGTCCGTGCATTGAAACGGTTTATAACAGACCGTACTGACCCATCGATTTATAAACCCAAAAGGGAATATAGTAAATACAAGAAAGATAAAGTTGCGGTTATCGGTTCCGGTCCTGCCGGATTGACGGCAGCCCACTATTTATCACTCAAGGGATATAAAGTTTCGATATTTGAAGCAGAAAATAATTACGGCGGCATGCTTACTTGTGCCATACCTACCTACAGGCTCCCGAAGGAAGTAATTTTGGCAGAGATATCTTCTATTCTCGATGATAATATTTCCATTACATGCAATACCGCATTAGGCAGGGATATTTCGGTTGATGGTTTGTTGGCGGATGGGTATAGTGCAGTATTATTAGCATTGGGCGCTCATAAGAGCAGACCATTGGAAATTGAAAATGAAAATGTACCTGGTGTTTTACCATCTATAGAGTTCCTAAAATCATTCAACATGAAAGGACAGTCGCAAGCAAAGGGGAGAGTAGGCGTTATAGGAGGCGGCAATTCGGCTATAGATGCTGCTCGTGTGGCTTTGCGCCAACGGGACGTCCAAAACGTAACGATTTTATATCGCCGAACTAAAGAAGAAATGCCTGCATTTGCTGAAGAAATAGAAGCTGCGGAGCAGGAAGGTATTGAAATAAAAACTTTGGTTACTCCATTAAAGATTTCAACCTCGAATGGTAAGTTATCTGGAATTTGCTGCATAAAAAACGAATTAGGCGATGTGGATTCATCTGGAAGGAGAAAACCTGTGGCTATTCCCGGCACTGAATTCGCACTTGAATTCGATACCTTAATTGTCGCTATCAGCGAAGATTCAGGTAAGGAAGTAATTTCAGCAATACATCAAAGCGGAATAGAAACAAAGGATAATAATACAATAAAAGCAGACCCAAGAACATTGCAGACAAGTATGAAAGGTGTATTTGCAGCAGGGGATGTGATAACCGGACCAAATACGGTTATTCAAGCAATTGCAACCGGGAAAAGAGCCGCTTTAATGATAGACAGATATTTATCCGGTGTTCCATTAGAGCAGCCAATCGAAGCAAAATTACCAAAAGATTACATAGAACCTTTAGAGAAGACTCCTGAAGAAGATGAGACTTCGAAAAGAATAGAAACAATGCGGGCTGCGGCTGAATGGAGGATTCGCAATTTCTCTGAGGTCGAAGTATCGCTTTCGGCAGAGGAAGCATTTCGTGAAGCATCGCGCTGCTTGCGCTGTGATTTGGAATTTACAACACCTAAAGTTTGTACCAAAAGTGAAGTTAGAGAGGTGATGGTCAATGCTTAATTTTCTATTAAACGGTCTGGAAGTACAAGTAGAGAATGGCACAACTATTCTCGAAGCAGCGAGGTTTTACGGATTTCCTATACCCACACTTTGCTTCATGGACGGATTGAGTCCTTATGGAGCATGCAGGTTATGCGTCGTCGAAGTAGCGGATGCATCCGGAAGAACAAAATTAGTTTCCTCATGTACTTATCCGGTTGAAGAAGGTTTGCGAGTAAGAACTGCTTCAGCGCGTGTCGTACATGCGAGAAAGATGGTTATCGAATTGTTATTGGCTACCTGTCCGCAATCGAAAATCATCCAGGATTTGGCTTCGGCTCACAATGTCCGTCAGCAGCGTTTCAAACAGGAATACGAGGATTGTATTCTATGCGGATTATGCGTCAGGATGTGCGAAGAACAGATGATGGCAAAAGCGATTGGATTTGCGAACCGTGGAGAGCGAAGAACTATCGGAACTCCATTTGATTTGAAATCGGAAGAATGTAGGACTTGTGGCGGGTGTATATATGTCTGTCCGGCTTGCCAGCTTCGGTGCAGTTTTACCAATACCGAAAGTGCAATTTGCGGAGGGTGCGCTAATTTAGCGCCACCCTGCATCGAAAGCCATGTATTCGATGATATGATGTGTTATATGGAACCCTGCGTAGCATGTGAAATTGATAAAGTTATAAATAAATAAGGATTAAAAAATGAACTCAAATCAATCTTATTCAAGAGTTAATTCATCTGCAGCAACTCTGACCAAGAACAGAACCGAAGATTCGGTTACTTCGATGTCGGGAATGTGCGTTACTTGCGTTGACGGTTGCATCGGCATGTGCGAAATCGGTAAATCTGCATATCGCGGACACGAAGTAATTTATCCGCAGCCTTTCGGCGTGATTACTACAGCATCGGAAAAAGTATATCCGGTTGATTATTCTCATTTCTCTATTATGGGAACGGCAGTTGGAGCGCAAGGCATCGAAGCCGATAGCGACAAAGCAATATTCCCAAATGTTAATATGGAAGTCAAATTAGGGCATGACAACGGGATTAAATTTAAATTACCATGGATTATCCCTGGTATTGGCTCGACTAATGTAGCCAAGAATAACTGGGAAGGATTAGCAATCGGCTCTGCTCTTTCGGGAACAGGACTAACAATCGGAGAGAATGTTGTCGGTATGGATGTCGAAGCTATATTTAATAACGGAAGCATTGCAGATACTGTTGACTTAAAGCGGAGAGTCAAATTATACAAGGACCATCAGAGAGACGGTTATGGCGCTATCATAGTACAAGCTAACGTCGAGGATACAAGGCTTAAAGTGCAGGAATATGCAATTGAAAAATTGGGTGTCGAAATCGTTGAATTGAAATGGGGACAGGGTGCCAAGGATATCGGGGGAGAGGTAAAAATCAGGGATTTGGAGAAAGCACAGCTTCTTTATAAACGTGGCTATGTTGTGCTTCCTAATCCTATGGACGAGAAAGTAATCGAAGCGTTCAAGAAAGGCTCATTCAAAGAATTCGAGCGTCATTCAAGGGTCGGTATGGTTACGGAAGAAGGTTTTGCTATGCGGGTTGAGGAATTAAGAAAAGCCGGCGCTAAATATATATTCCTTAAAACCGGAGCTTATGGTCCGACCGATTTGGCAAGAGCTGTGAAATATGCTTCTAAATACAAGGTTGATATGCTGACCGTTGACGGAGCAGGAGGCGGAACCGGTATGAGTCCCTGGCGTATGATGAACGAATGGGGGATTCCGTCGGTTGAATTACATTCTTTGCTATATATTTATGCGAAGCACTTGAAAGACAAGGGTGAATATCTACCCGCAATGGTAGTTGCCGGCGGATTTACCTTTGAAGACCAAATATTCAAGGGCTTGGCGCTTGGAGCTCCCTTTGTCAAAATGGTTGGAATGGCACGCGGACCAATTGCAGCGGCGATGGTTGGCAAGACGATCGGGAAGGCAATCGAAATAGACCAGATTCCTGTATTTGTCGAGCGATTTGGTCAGACTAAAGAAGAAATTTTCGTTTCGGCAACCGAACTTATCCATCAACTTGGGAAAGATGAATTCGATAAACTTCCTCCGGGAGCTATCGGATTATATACTTATTATGAGAGATTAGCACAAGGATTGCGTCAGCTTATGTGCGGAGCCCGCAAATTCTCGACTGATTTAATTACGCGCAACGATATTGCTGCACTGACTCATCAGGCAGCAGAAGTATCAGGAATTAATTACATTATGGATGTTGACAAGGAAGAAGCCTTCGGCATTTTAAATGGAAAGTGATTCTCTTTGGTGTTTAGACTGTAGGCTGATAAGGAAAAATTATGAGTTATGAATTATAAATTATAAATTATAAATCAAGAATTTTCAAGTATGATTTGTATAAAAGCAAATTGCTATTATAATTTATAACTTAAAATTTATAATTAATTCAAATAAGCCTACAGCCTAAAAACCTAATTCGGCATCATTAGCTCTGATGCGTTTACATAGATGTTAGTTGGCTGGCGCTTTTTGATAGAGGGCAACCATACCAATTAGCCGGGCTTAATTGCAAGTCCGCCTTTTAAAAAACACCCCTTAAACCTGAGTAGTGACGGGTTTGAGGGGTTTATTTTATTCTTTATTATTACTATTAACAAAACTAAATTATCAATTTACAATTTTGAAAATTGAAAATTGTAAAATTGAAAATTGTAAAATTGAAAATTGTAAAATTGAAAATTGAAAATTGTAAATTCATAAACATATACTTGTTCATCTTTCCATTAGATATAGTTAAAGTTGTTTTATTAAAGTATTTTTTATATTTTGTATAATTGAATTAATGAAGTGGTAAGTCAATGAAAAATATAATTTATTTTCTAGTAATTATTAATTGTGCTGCTTTTTCACAAACGGATAAATACGGAGTACTTTTTGATTATAATATGCTGTTCCATTCTGCAAATTTTCAAAAGTTACCCGATGTTCCCAATTGCTGTCCGAAATTCGAAACCGGCTCGGGGAGCGGTATTACTCTTGGAATATTATATGAGATGCCTCTTTATAAAGATTTAAGTTTTATGCTTCGTCTGGTATATTCCAATCAGAATGGAAATTTAACAGACGATGAATTAAAAACAATTTCAGTCGATGGCAATGCAGTATTAACGGGAATCCGGCATACTTTGAATTTTGATTTTGGAAGCATTTTAGCGCAACCCATGTTGAATTATAATTTGTATAAGTTTCTTAATCTTTCGGCAGGACTGTCCTTTGGCGCAATGACTCAACAGAATTTCAAACAAAGTGAAGTCCTGGTTGATAGAGGTGCATTCGTCGGTAAGAATACAAATATCAGGAATGATATTTCCGGAACAATTAAAAATGCAACATCAATAAGCCTGCAATTTTTAGTTGGATTAAATGCCGATTTCCCTTTAAATAAAAAAGGAAGTTTATTCCTTTCTCCTGAGATTTATTATGGTAAAAACCTCCTGCCTCTCGTTAAAGACTTAACCTGGAATTATTATGGATTCTTTTTTGGTTTGGCATTGAAATATTCACCTCCTGTTATTGAAATTAAGGAGCAAATTAGAAAACAAATTCGTATTGATACAATCAAAATACCCGAAGAGGACATTAGCAAAAGCTATGTCAATCAGGGTAAAGAACGATTTACGACTGATACTTTGCTAACTGAAGATACAAGATTAATCAATCAAATTACTTCAAGGACAGATACTTTATTTATACAAAAACCTGTTATATTAACTGCCGAAGTAAACGCTGTCGGTGTAGAGCAGGACAATACAGAGAGTTCGGATATTGTAATCAGGAATGAAGAATTTCTTTCTTCAACCATGAAACCATTACTAAATTATGTATTCTTTGATTATAATTCTGCTCAGCTTCCCGAACGATACAAGAGTATTCCACCGGAGAATACGGGAAATTTCAATATAAATAATTTGTTTGATTCTTCGACTCTTGCAACTTATTACGATGTCCTAAATATCATCGGGAAGCGGCTTACGGAGCATCCCAAGGCAGATTTAACAATCATAGGCTGCAACTCAAATCTTGATTTGGAAAAAGGAAATACATCTCTATCTCAGAATAGAGCTGATGCAGTTGCTACATATTTAAAATATGTATGGAAAATAGATTCCAAAAGAATTAAAATGCAATCAAGGAATTTGCCCGATATTCCATCAAACAGCAATGAAGCAGATGGAATCATAGAAAACCGCAGGGCAGAGATTTATTCGAATGACCCTTCAATTACCGCTCCCCTGTTTTTAAACGATACACTTCATCTTGTTAAGCCGATGACAATCCGGTTTGAACCAAAAGCTGAAGCAACAAAAGGAGTGAAACAATGGAAAATCAGTATTTCGTATAATGGTAGAGTTCATAAGGAATTATCCGGCACAGGCGAGATTAACTCAAAACCAGTATGGCAGATATCGGAAGACAAGGATTTTCTTAAAGAGAAATGTACAAAAATTGAATATACATTACAGGTTACCGATAACAGCGGCAGAGTTGTCACGACCCAGCCAAAGTACATACCGGTTGATGAAATAACGATTCGAAGTAAAAAAGAAAATTTGGTTAATGATAAAAGAATTGATAATTACAGCCTCATTTTATTCGATTTTGATAAAAAAGACATAAACAAACCCAATAGGGAAATAATCAATTTTGTTAACAAGAATATTGAA
The DNA here is from genome assembly GCA_016844745.1 of Ignavibacteria bacterium. GTDB lineage: Bacteria > Bacteroidota > Ignavibacteria > Kapaibacteriales > UBA2268 > JAERMQ01. Next base: position 110,176 of record JAERMQ010000004.1, read on the forward strand.
AGCAACTCTACGGTTAACATAGCTGGATATACTGATAGAATGGGCGAAGATGACTATAATCAATCATTATCCGATGGAAGGGCAAAATCAGTCGAGCGGGCTATTACAAGCGGCAGTAAAAGTTCCATGGGGGTAGGTGAATCAAAATTGCTATTTACTAATGAACTACCCGAAGGGCGATTTTATTGCAGGACAGTATTGATAACGGTTGAAACTCCTATAAATAAATAATGAATGTCGAATAATGAATGTCGAATAACAAAGGAAGATTGGTGAACAATAAAAAGGGTTGTATCTCAAAGTCAAGAAGAATGTCATTCTGAACGAAGTGAAGAATCTTCTTCAAAATAAGATGTTTGTAAATTTGAGGTTAAATAATAATGATTATCTTAAAAGAAAATTATCATTATTATATTCTTTAAATAAGTAAATGTATTTTTAGTGAAGATCTTGCAAGAAGATTCTTCACTTTGTTCTGAATGACTTTCTACCTGACTTTTCAAACAGCTTTGAATAAATCTATGAGCTAATAAAATTTTTTACATAGATAATTACCAAATATAAAAAAATAAACGAGATAAATATGAAAAAGATAATTTACTTATTGATAATTTTTTTACTTTTCAATATAAAATTTTCGTGTCTGGCAGCAGGAGATAGATACGAATACAAGATTTGCTATGGCGATTCAGTTCAGGTTGGTGAGATTCAAACATGGGGAACAGGACCATACTCTTATACATGGACGCCTGCCACAGGGTTAAGTTCAACTTCTATAGCCCAACCCTATGCTAAAGCAGCGGCAGTCGATGAATACTACGTAAGAATAAGGGATTCCCAGGGTAATATAAGAGTTGATACAATTGAAGTGGAAGCAGACCCCCAATTATTCCTGAATCTGGGACCAGACCGCGATTTATGTCTTGGAGATACGGTACAAATAGGCGCCCAGGCTACTGGAGGTACTCCGTCCTATGAATATAAATGGACACCTTCCACCAGGTTAACTAATGATGAAATATATAATCCGAAAGCTTATCCAAATTCTACCACTCAATATATTTTAACGGCAAAAGATGATATGGGTTGCGAAATACGTGATACCATCGTAATAAGAGTGAATCCCAAACCCAGTATAAATGCAGGTAATGATGCAACGATTTGCTTTGGAGACTCTGTTCAGATTGGCAATGATGCTACAAGCGGTACTCCTCCCTATTCTTATTCCTGGTCGCCGGCTGCCGGTCTTAGTTCGGCAATTATCTCCAGAACTTACGCTAAACCAGCTTCTACGACAAATTATATTGTAACAGTTACGGATTCGAAGGGCTGTACAGCAAAGGACAATGTTACGATAACCTTAAATCCTTTGGTTACCTTAAATATTGGAGTTGACCGCGATTTATGCCTTCGGGATACTATTACAATCGGTGATAGCGCTCATGGAGGCACGCCTCCATTTTCTTATAGTTGGTCGCCGGCGAATGCTTTAAATAATGCTAATATACCCATTACCAAAGCCTTTCCGGTTGTTACTACTCAATATATTCTAACAGCTATCGATAGCAAAGGTTGTATCAAGCGGGATACAATCAATATAACTGTGAATCCAACTCCGGTTGCAAATGCCGGAAACGATACTCTTATTTGCCATGATGACCGTACAACTATCGGCAGGGTTGCAACGGGTGGTACTGCTCCTTATTCTTATTCATGGAATCCGGCTTCAGGACTTAGCTCAACTTCGATTGCCCAACCTTTGGCATCGCCCATTGTTACAACTAAATATGTTCAAACAGTTACCGACCAGAAAGGATGCACTTCCAAAGATACCGTTGAAATTAAGGTAAATCCTCAATTATCCTTGCAAATGAGTTCAGGGATAACATTATGTAAAGATAGCATAGGAGCTATCTCAGGTATGGCAGCCGGCGGTTCCGGAAATTATAGTTATTCGTGGAATCCAACGACAGGACTGTCCAATCCGAATTCCAACAATACTAACATTACTCTTACGGTGCCGGGAACCTATTATTACATTCTGCAAGTAAGAGACGGTGCAGGTTGCACGAAAAAGGACAGTGTAAAAGTAGTGATTCTAAGTGATGTTGCATTGTCAGTCTCCCAATCTACCCTCAATTTTGGGAAGTTGGATGCCTGTACATCAAGTAAAGATACTACCCTGGATTTGAATAATGATTGGACAGATTTTATAACAATCAACTCTGCCTTATTCGACAATCAATCATTTTCATTAGTAAGTCCTGCAGTTCCATTTAGTATAGCTCCGGGTAATTCGATAAATTTTACCATTCGCTTTACAGCTAAAAATTCCGGTACAGCCACAGGAACGCTTACTTTGAAGGGGCTTCCATGCGGCGTTACCAAGATAATCAATCTAACTGCCGAAAAGATGGCGCTTTTAATTACTACCAATCCTACTTCTATTAATTTCGGCAGCATGATTTCATGTAAATTATTTATAATTGATACAATTGTTACAATAAAAAATAACGGAACTGATAATGCCATACTTGATTTTGGGAAGGTAAACCCAAACAAACCCTTTTCTTTAATTGCACCATCCGGTGTTCAAACAATGAATCCCGGTGCATCACTTACCGTATCTTTCAGATATGCTCCTGCAGGTGCCGGGTCTTATAGTCAGGATATTGCAATTCCGTTTACTGCCGGAACCTGCAAGGATACGATAAGAATCAGCCTGAATGGAGTCGTTATTGAGCCTCAAATCAAAAGCATCGCAAAATCAATTGATTTTGGTACAATGCTCGGTTGTGTAACATATCGTGACACATTGATTTCCGTAATGAATGAAGGCGCTTATGATATTCAAATCGTTGGAATCGGCGGCGACCAGGCGTTTTCAGCTCAAACAACCCTGCCCATAACGATGAAGCCAGGCGAAACAAAAGATATAAAAATCAGATTCTCGCCAACAAAAGAAGGCACTTTTGCCGGGAATCTTTTAATTAAATATGAACCATGCGGAAAAACCGAGCAGATATCAATTACTGCACTCAAACAAGGCGTTGTTTTTACTATACCTGATACTATCAACTTTGGAGAGATTATTTATTGCGCCAAACAAACGGCTGATACTACTTTCTCAATAACCAACAATAGCAGCGGAACTATAGAAGGCGATATAACAGGCGTAACAATCAGCAGCATGTATTCATCTGATATTTCAGCAAATACTAAACTTCCGAACGGACAAACCAAACAATTCAAAGTTACATTTGCTCCGGATGTTGCTGCGCCTTTTGGAATAATATATGGAGAATTAGAAATAGTTCTCAATCCTTGTGATATACATAAAAAAATCATTTTAATCGGGAAGAAACTAAATCCTTCATTAGCAATGGACAGGACTGGTATTGACTTCGGCACGGTTCTCCTAAATAATTCAAGACAGGATTCAATAAAATTATTCAATCCCGGTTCTACATATATTTATTTGAAACAAGGTGATGTAAAGACGAATCCACCATTTATAGTCATATCAACAAGTCCTGCTTTGCCTGTAAGAATAAATCCGAAAGATACTCTTTTAATTAGAATACAATATACTGCCATAAACGGAAAATCGCAGGATTCGATTTATGTAAATATCTCTGCCCCATGTCCTATTCAGCTTTCAGCATGGTTAAAAGGCGAAGGAAGCAACATACCACAAGGTAAAATTTTAGCAAATGGAAAGGATTTCGGTAGCATTTACGTTGGTGACCAAAAAACTGATTCCATCGAGGTTAAAAATGTGGGTGATTTGGACGGGGAGTTAATTGGCGCAAAAAGCTCAAACAGCGAGTTCTCAATTCAACCGGGACAATTCCCAATAAATTTAATTAAGAATGCCTCCACTCAAATAAAAATTGATTTTAATCCACAAAGTACCGGAATAAAAAGCTCGACACTCGATGTATTTGCTGATATAGATAGCGCTTCTGCATTGGTAACCGGAACTGTAATTGATAAACTTTTGCCCAACGCTACTGCCGAAGTCAGCATTGGTAAATACAGAAAATATACAGGAGAGAAATTCACAGCAGATTTTTTGCTAAATAAATCTTCAAATCTCAACATTTCTAAAATTACCGGTTTTGATGCGGTTATACGATTCAATAAAACTGTTCTGGCTCTTGGTGAAAATACTCCAAAGGGGATATCTAATGGTAATGATAGAATAATTAATATCACTGGAAGTTTAAAAGATACAATCGGGAAAATAGCTGAAATGAATTTTATTGCTGCTTTGGGCAATGATAGCTGCACTGCTTTGATTATTGATTCTGTTGTCTGGCATGGTGCTACTGTTTCAACAAAATTAATACAAGGTGAGGTCTGTATTATCGATTTATGCCGTGAAGGCGGACTACGATTAGTTGACCCGGATAAACAGATGAGTATTAATTACATTCTAATTCAGAAAGATGGGAATTTGGAAATCAACTTCAATACAACAGGACCAGAGCAGGTTAAGATTTCAGTTTTTGATGTGCTGGGTAAGTTGGAAATTTCTACTATAATAAATCAACCTAAATATTTTGATAACAAGGTAATTTTAAATTCGACAAATTTATCAGAGGGTTCATATTTCATTGTTCTAACAAACGGTTTCGTCAGTTGTTCAAAGGCTTTTAGTTTTCGAAGGTGAAAAATGTTTTATAAATCCTTTTTCATCAAATATCTCTTTCCAATAAGTGCAGCAAACGGATTTCCATGTTTGCTTTCATAAGTTGAGTAAGAAAGTGAATTAATTATTTCAAATCCTAATTTAGTTAGTGCAGAAGCCGAAATTTCGCTTGTACAATCGGCAATAGCAATTTTAAATCCTTTCGATTTTGATATGTCCAAAGCATATAAAATCAATTTTGATAAAATACCTTTTCTCTGCCATTGAGGAAAAACTCCGCCTTGCATCAAACGCAGGCAATCACCGGTTGAAAAATAATTTTTAAGACGCAAAGGTTGCTCCAAAAGCTCTACCATTTCAATCTCAGGCTGGATAGTCTTCCATACTTCATTGTCGCCTGTCAATCCTTGAACCAAATGCCGGCAGTCATCTTCGCAAATCAGAAATCCAATTAATGAATTTGTTTCCTCCACCTTAGCCGATAAGATTATACCTTCGCTCAATGCTTTATTTGTAATATGCCTCGCATATCTTTCATATTTTTCCAATGGAATACCTAGAGCCCGGTTTGTAGGTTCCTGAGCAGCAAAGAAATCAGTATTCAATCTTATTATTGCTTCAACATCCTTCTCCTGCAGCAGGCTAATAATAATATTATCAATTTCAATCATAGAATATATATTTTAATTCCGAATAATTTTCAATTTACAATTTATAATTTTCAATCAATTTCTAATTTCTAAATCAAAATTATTAATTAAAAATTGAAAATTCATTGAAAATTGAAAATTTTATAATTGAAAATTACCATTATTGAAATAATATTTACCTTTTTACATTGATAACATATAATTAATCAAATAACATTATATAGTTTCTCGGTAAAAAAAACTAAATTTGTATTTTTGTGATTAAACCAAATAAAAGGATATAAAATGCAAGAAACAGCTTTGGTTAAGTTTTTGCGATATGCAAAAATTGATACTCAATCTAAAGAAGACGTAAACGAAACCCCATCAACTCAAAAACAATTCAATCTTTCAAGACTTTTAGTAGATGAGCTTAAGCAATTTGGGATAACCGATGCTGAGTTAGATGAACACTGCTATGTTACTGCTACAATTCCAAAGAATACCGATAAAAAAGTTTCAATTATTTGTTTCGTTGCTCATGTTGATACTTCTCCTGAAGTAACGGATACTGATGTAAAACCGCAGGTTATCGAAAATTATCTTGGAGGAGATATAGTGCTTCCCGGAGATAATTCTATTATTATTAAAGAATCCGAGAACAGGAATTTGAGGAAATGTATTGGCGGCACTATTGTCACAACCGACGGTACAACACTTCTCGGCGCTGATAACAAAGCCGGTGTTGCAGCAATTATGACTGCTGCTGAGAGATTGATGAATGATTCGTCGATTATCCATGGAGATGTAAAAATATGCTTTACTCCTGATGAAGAAGTAGGCAAAGGCACCGAATATTTCCCGTTCGAAAGAATCAATGCTGAGTATGCTTACACCGTCGATGGTGATATGCCAGGTGAGCTAAATAAGGAAACGTTTTCTGCCAATAGCGCAACAATTACCATTCATGGCAGGGACATTCATCCCGGTATGGCAAAGGATATTATGGTTAATTCCGTTCGTGCTGCTGCGGATATTATAGCTATGCTGCCGAAGCACATGTCGCCCGAAACGACGGATAAATACCAGCCATATATTCATCCTCTCGGAATCGAAGGAGGTGTTATGAAAACAACAATCAGGTTTATTCTTCGTGATTTTGAAACATCAGGTCTCGAAACTCAACGGGAAATCCTTCAAAACGTTATTGCAGTAGCCCAAACCTTGCATCCGAGAGCAAAATTTGAATTGGTTATAAAAGAAAGTTACCGCAATATGCGCGAAAAACTTGAAGAAAAGCCTGAAGTTTTGGAATGGTTATGGGAAGCTGCCGTTCGCACCGGTACAGACCCGTATTGGGAGCCGATTCGTGGCGGAACAGACGGTTCGAAACTTAGCTGGAAGGGATTACCAACACCGAACATATACACTGGCGGACAAAATTTCCATAGCCGTAACGAATGGCTTTCCGTCGATGGTATGAATAAGGCTGTCGAAACAATTATTAATTTAGTCCAAATAATAGCTGAAAAATAATTACACAAAAACATAACCGGAGATTTAATGGAGCATCCAACACCAACAACGAGTAATCTGCCCGAAAATGCATATCGCGAGCTTAAACCGGGAGAAGTGTATCGTCCAATCATGTCGCATGAATACAATTTCCCAGAAGCAACAGTATGGTCTGTATTCTGGGGTTTATTAATGGCAGTCATATTTTCAGCAGCCGCTGCCTATTCCGGCTTGAAGATAGGACAGGTAATGGAAGCGGCTATCCCTATTTCGATTATAGCCGTAGGAATTTCTACTGCTGCAAGAATAAGAAAACCACTTGGTCAAAACGTCATTATTCAATCAATTGGCGCCAGTTCAGGCGTAATCGTAGCAGGAGCCGTCTTTACAATTCCTGCGCTCTATATTTTGAAATTAGATGTCAATTTCTTTAAAATATTTATAGCCTGCATGTTAGGCGGATTCTTAGGGATTCTGTTTCTAATTCCCTTCCGCAAATACTTCGTAAAGGACATGCACGGCAAATTCCCATTCCCCGAAGCTACAGCAATCAATGAAATTTTAGTGACCGGCGAAAAAGGTGGCAATCAGGCATTGGTACTGGTAACCAGCGGCTTAATCGGCGGGCTGTATGATTTTATGGCATCCGCACTCGGTTTATGGAAAGAAACCTTTACTTCGCGTGTGCTGCCTTATGGCGAATCAATCGCGAATGAATTTAAGATGCTATTCCAATTGAATATCAGCGCTATGATATTCGGTTTCGGATATTTGATTGGTTTGCGGTTTTCAACAATCATAACCGTCGGGTCATTGCTTTCATGGTTCGTATTCGTGCCGCTTGTCGGTTATATAGCTCAATTGATTCCAGGTTCACAATTAGCTTCTCAAATAGCTGCAATGTCCCCTGAAAACATATTTACTAAATTCGTCAGACCAATCGGAATAGGCGCTATTGCAATGGCTGGAATAATAGGCATCCTTAGGTCTTCAAAAGTAATTGTAAGCGCATTCTCTCTTGCATTCGGTGGTATATTCGGTAAAAGCAAAATAAAACATGAAGAAGAAGTTCGTACTCAAAAAGACCTGAAGATGAATTTCGTTATGCTTTATATTCTTCTAACGATAATTGCCATTTTTATTTTCATGTTAGCAGGCGTTGGTATTACCTTTTGGCAGGCAGTTGCAGCCTTACTTACCGTCACAATTATAGCATTCCTCTTTACAACTGTTGCAGCTAATGCTATTGCCATCGTCGGAACAAATCCCGTATCAGGCATGACGCTCATGACATTGATTTTATCATCCTTTATTTTATCAAAAGTCGGTCTAACAGGGAATACTGGACTTGTTAGCGCATTAGCAATAGGAACTATTGTTTGTACGGCGCTTTCTATGTCGGGTGGTTTTATTACTGACCTCAAAGTTGGTTATTGGCTTGGCTCGACACCTGTTAAGCAACAATCATGGAAATTCTTAGGTACATTGGTATCTGCTGCTACAGTCGGTATTGTTATTTTTATGTTAAGCCAATCCTACGGCTTTACTAAAGAGGATTGTTTGGTCAATCAGGCTAAATTCACTAAATCCGAATTTGCATCCATTGCAAAATCAGACTCAACGGTCATGAAGAAATATAAGGGTGTTCTTGATTTTTCTGCTGAGTTCGCAACAGCACAGCCGGCTGGCAAGGAATTAATGCAGAGGTATAATAAAGAACTCGAAAAAGCCGAACCATTGGTTGCTCCTCAGGCGAATGCAATGGCTGCTGTGATCAAGCCGCTGATGCTGAAAGAAGAAGACGCTCCCTGGGTTTTGTATTTAATCGGTGCAGTAATTTCTATATTGTTATATTTGCTTGAACTTTCACCGTTAGCATTTGCACTTGGGATGTATTTGCCGTTGCCTTTGAATACTCCACTTATCGTTGGAGGATTAATAAATCATTTGGTAAGCAAATCCAAAAAAGGCGAAAAGGTTGGCAATGCCCGCAACCAGAGAGGAACATTGATTGCATCTGGCTTTATGGCTGGTGCTGCTATATTTGGTGTTATTGGGGCAGTTATTTTATTCTTCTTTAATAAGGGGATTCAGATTTTCCCTGAATGGACTGAAGTTGTGGCTGGAAAAACAATAATTCATGATGCATGGAACGCTACAAACGGCGCTGAAGTGCTTTCAATAGTCATGTTCGCTGTCCTGATACTATATTTCGTTTGGGATATAATGAAAGCGAAAGTCGAAGATTAATGGTCAATGGTCATTGGGAAATAATAATTAAGAGTTTTAATGCTGAAATTAAATTAAATTTCTTTTTATTATAATATTGAATATTTATTCATTGACAATTGATCATTAACCATTGACAATAATTTTAAATCCTGATTCAGACAATCATTTGATTCAACCTTCCGAAGGTAGGGATACCATCGGAAGGTTTTCTTATGCCACTTTTTACTACTTTTTACTACTTTTTACTATGGATTTTCAATTTTATTGAAATAGTTATTGCCCCCTCACTTTATGAACTTTTAACTTTTGTGCCAGAATGAATCATTTTGGTACCATTTTTTGCGTTTTATTCAAATTGTAACTTTTTCAAATTTTCAAATTGAGTAATTTTCAATTTTCACCAACTTTCATCAATTTTCTACACTTTTCTATACTTTTCTACGTTTTTTAATGTCATTTACAAATTGGTAAGTCCATTTTCAAATTGATGGATTTTACTATTTTTTATTACTTTTTACTATGGATTTTCTTTTTTTCAAATAGTAATTATCCCTTCAACTTTAAAAACTTTACGAACTTTATGAACTTATTCATACCGGATATCAAAGAACAATACATTGCAAAGATAATAAGTGTAAATGTATTAGCTTAAAAATGATTTTAAAAAGATTTGAAAAAAGGGCCATAATATAATCCCAACGGGATAATAGGCATTTCTCTATATAATATTTTCTACGGATATTTAATCCCTAAGGGATAACCGCTTTTTGGATTTTATTTTTCTACCATAATTTAATCCCAACCGGATAACAGATATTTAGTCGTACTATACTACAAAAATGTAATCCTTACAGAACATAAGTTTTAGCTTGGCGTTAGATCCTCTCTTATCGTCAAGAGTTCTTCTTGCCTTTTGAGACAACCTCTGTAGGGGAACAATTAATTCTGACTTGTTGAACAAAAACCATGTTCTAATCATTCCTTCATCTTTAAAATCACCTTCTCCATCTCATCAAATTTAATTCGTAATTCTTAATTCGTAATTTTTAATTAAAAACCATGTTCTCATCATCCCTTTTCCTTTAATCTCAATTTCACCCCGCTCCTCAAATAAAAATTGACCGTCACTCGTATTTGTTTCTTCTTCATTAGTAATTAATAATTGGTAATTAGTAATTGCATCCCTGAATCTCCCGGTACATTGAATCTTTCCGATTACACCGTGCGTTTCCATCCTGGAAGCTGTATTAACCATATCTCCCCAAAGGTCATAGATAAATTTCTGCTCACCTATTACTCCGGCTACGATTGGACCGCAGTCAAGTCCGATGCGGAATTGAATCCTCTGAGAACTTTCCGAAAGTTCGGAACTTTCGGAAAGTTTTACTTTATAATCTTTCATAGTCTCCATAGCTTCCAAAGCCATTTGGGCAACTGCACGGGCATGGTCCTTGCGCGGTACCGGAATGCCCGCTGCAGCCATATAGCAATCGCCGATGGTTTTGATTTTCTCCAAACCATATTTTGCAGAAATCTTGTCGAATATGGAGAATATATCATTCAGCATTTTAACCATCTTTTGAGGAGTAGATTTGTCGCTTAGCTTTGTGAAATCGGCAATATCGATGAATATTACGCTGGCTTCCTCGAAGTGGTCGGCAATTGTTGTTTCGCCTTCTTTCAAGCGATAGGCAATTTGCTCCGGAAGGACGTTTAATAGTAGTTTATCCGATTTGTCCTTTTCTTCACGTAATTCTTTAGTTTTATTTTCAACTTCAATTTTTAATAGCTTAGAGAAGTTTTCTACTTTTTTCTACTTTTTTCTACGTTTTGTAATATAATTTTCAAATTGGTACATTTTCAAATTGGCTCACGGATATCAAAGAACAAAACATAGCAAAGATAATTAGAGAATTAGTATTAGCTTAAAAATAGTTTTAAAACTGATTTTTAAATAATATGATTTTGAATTTTCTCAAATATTTGCTATTTTGCTTATTAGGAAATACTTAATTACTTCTATATTATTATGAATGAATTAGCAAAGGATTTTGACACTAAAATATTGAGAGAACTCGTAGAACGGTTCGGAAATAATATCGAAGCATATCATAGCTCCCGCTATGACGAACAAAACACAAGGAATGATTTTATTAATAAATTTTTTAAGTTTTTAGGTTGGGATATTTATAACGACCTTGGACTGCCGGAAGATTTCCGCGATGTAATTCTGGAAGATAAGGTATATATAGAAGGACATTCCAAGGCTCCGGATTATGCCTTCAAATATGGAAAACAAAGATACTTCTTCGTAGAAGCAAAAAAGCCTTCGGTAAACATAAAAGAAGGTGGAGAGCAGGCATTTCAATTACGTAGATATGCTCACACTGCAGGACTTGCTCTGTCAATACTAACTAACTTCAGTGAATTTGCAGTTTATGATACAAGAATAAAACCACAGCTCTCCGATAAACCCGGCACGGCACGAATATTTTACTGCACTTTCGATGAGTATGAAAAAAATTGGGAATTTATCGCCAGCTTGTTTTCTAAAAAAGCTGTAATGAATGATTCCTTAAAGAAATTTTCAGTTGAGAATAAAGCATTAAAAGGTACACAGCCTCTTGACAAAGGCATTCTTGAGATGATTGAAAAATGGAGAAGCCTGCTTGCTGAAAATATTGCTCTGAAAAATGATATTGATAAAATTTCTAACCTCAATGAGGCAGTACAGAAAATTATTGACAGAATCATTTTCCTGAGAATTGCCGAAGATAGGAACACTGAGATTTCATATTACCTGAAAACACTTTCGGAAAACAAAGATATTTATTCTATTCTTATAAAATACTTCCATAGCTCTAATAAGAAATATAACAGCGGATTATTCGCTGAAGTTGCATGGATAGATGAATTAGCTATTGATGATAAAGTATTAAAAGGTATCATCCTTGACCTTTATTATCCTAATCCTTATGAGTTTGCCGTTCTGCCAATTGAGATATTAGGGCAGATTTATGAGCAGTTCTTAGGGAAAACGATTACATTCAAACGGAAAACAAAATTCGGACATTCCATTGAAGTTGAGGTAAAGCCGGAAGTACGTAAGGCAGGCGGCGTTTACTATACACCACAATATATAGTTGATTATATTGTACAGAACACTATTGGGAAAAAAATCGAAAAAAAAGCTCCGAATCAAATTGAAAACCTTACTATATTAGACCCAGCTTGCGGTTCAGGGAGTTTTCTTGTTGGAACGTTTAAATATTTACTAAGTTTTCATCTCGATTATTATACGAACAAAAGCAGAATAATTAAAGCCCAAAAGGAAGGTAGAATCTATCTCGCAAAGGAAAAAACTTACAGGCTATCAATAAGGGAAAAAAGAAAGATACTCCTTAATAATATTTATGGTGTTGACATTGACCCGCAGGCAGTGGAGGTTACAAAGCTATCATTGCTCTTAACGTTGATGGAAGGTGAAATTGTAGAAGCAAAAAGCGAATTATTCTTTAAAAAATCGAATGAAGCACTGCTTCCCGATTTAAAGAACAATATCAAATGCGGCAACTCGCTGATTGGGACAGATTTTTATAAAAATAAGGAGATGGAGTTTTTCCCCGAAGAGGAAATGGAAAAAATCAATTGTTTTGACTGGGAAGAAGAATTTCCTGAAATTTTCAAGGGAAAAAAAGAAAAGTATGACAAGGAATACTTTAGTAAGCATTTGAAAAAAGGCGTTGAATCTGCAAAAAAAGCTGTTGAGTATTCAAAAGATGCGTATCAATATACAAATACTGCTTATGAATATGCAAAGAAATTCGATTTAGTTAAAGAGTCGGAAGTGATGTATAATGCGAATTATGGTGGATTTGATGTGGTGATTGGGAATCCGCCTTATTTAAATTTAACCAAAAATTCAATAGATGAAAATATTTTAGAATATTACAATTATAAATTTCAATCGATTCATGGGGGTAGTTCAAAAAACCTTTTTCAATTATTTATAGAAAAGATTCTTCAATTCAAACCTAAAGCATTTTCGTTTATAGTGCCGGAAGCATTACTAACTACCTCAAGTAATCAATTAATTCGTAATCTCATGTTAATAAATAATTCTCTAATTTCATTAGCAATATTTGACCATTTTGTATTTGTTGATGCGACAATTGGTACTACTGTTTTTGTATTAAATGATAAAATTTCTACTAAAAATGTCACAGTGCATAAATTTACTTCAATTAATTCAAAAAAAACAATATCAGAGATAAAAGAATTATCAAAGGAAGACTTAATAAATAATTGGGACGTTTCTTCTGAGAACAAAGATTACGATTTATTAAATAAAATTTCTGAGAAGAAAGTATTAATGAAAAGTATTGTTAATATGTTTAAAGGAATGGTTGTTGAAAATAGAAAAGAACATTTAAGGAATGAAAAAGCAAAAGATGAATTACCTTTTCTTCTTGGAAATTCAATCATTGACAAATATTATTATGAATATAAATATTTTACAAATTATAATAAATTGAAAATAATTGGAGGAACCAGTGCCTTATATAAACACCAACATATACCAAGAATATTAATAAGAAGAACCGGCAATAAACTATGTGCAGTTCTATCTAATCAAATAGAATTAATTGAAAGTACATTATATATTTTGATTTCTTCTAAAATTGATTTAAAATATTTAATTGGAATTTTGAATTCAAAGTTATTAAGTTTTTATTTAAATAAAAAACTTATCACAAACAAACAAGGATTTCCCCAAATTTTAATGTGGCAATTGGATAAATTACCAATTCGAACCATCGACTTCTCCAACAAAACCGAAAAAGCTCAGCACACTCGCATGGTCTCACTCGTTGAGCAAATGTTAGAAGCACAGAAAACAGCCCACAGCGACAAAAATATAGCCGAAAATGATAAGAAAATTATCAATCAGAGAATCAAAATATTAGACAAACAAATCGATACCCTTGTCTATGAGCTTTATGGACTGACTGAAGAGGAGATTAAGATTGTTGAAGGGGAATAAAATATGCCGATTTTTGATCAAAATTTTTACAATAACAAAGCTCCTAAAAATGATATATCACAAGAAAAATCAGATAAAATTTGGCTTAAAAATTATAATAGTTTAGTCAATTTTATAAAAAAGTTCGGTCATCAAAAGTTTCCTGTCCAGAAAACAAGTCCGAATTATTGCGCTGAATTTAAGTTATTGAGTTCTTGGGCATACCTTCAAAGAAAGGAATACAAAATGGGAACTTTAGAAGATTGGAAATATGATTTATTAGTAAAAGTCAATTTCATTTTTAACCCGGATGATACATATTGGAATAACCGTTTTGAAGAATTAATTCAATTTAAAAAAGAATTTGGTCATTGTAATGTTCCTTATAGATATAAAAAAAATCCTGAATTAAGTTCATGGGTAAGTAACCAGAGAACGTATTTTGCTAAACTTTCAGATGAAAGAATTAAAATGCTAAATGAAATTGGATTTAAATGGAAATTTATGTATAAGAAAAAGAATATAGAGTTTGATTGGCAAATTAAGGATGATTCAGATGAAACAGAATTTGAAGAAAATATAGTATATTAATTTCCCCAAAATTTTTTGGGAGTTATTATATTGCTTTGAATTAAATGGATTAAGTGCTGAAGAAAATAAAGATTGTTGAGAACTAAAATCCTTTGGAGATATATTTATTGTTGAATTTTTCCTGTTCATTGACGGGAAATGCGCCCAGAAGCCGGGAGCGAAGCAAAGTAGGATTTTCAGATAACAGCACACCACGCACTCCATCGTGCATCAAATCCATAAGCATCATTTCTTTGTTGTGCAGATAGCGAAGTTTATCGCCAATAGGAAGCAGCACGAGATTTGCGAATGTAATACCCCACATCGTAGCTATAAAAGCAGATGCAATGTGCCGGATTAAAACGACAGGTTCGCTGCCTGCAGCAGCAAAGGTTGAAATTAATCCCATAACTGTACCTATAATGCCCATAGTAGGAGAGTAGCCGCCCATCTTAACGAAAAGGTTGATATTTGAATTGTGCCGCTCGGAAACGAAATTTATTTCCGATTGTGCAATATTAGTTAATGTATCTGCATCGGAAACATCGATTGCAACACGGAATAATTTTCTTAAGAAGGGATATTTGATTTTATCTAATTTCGGTTCAAGCGAGAGTATGCCGTCTTTCTTTGTAAGCTGTGCAAATTCTACAATAGAATCGATTATTTCTTCGTAATTATATTTTACGGGAAAGAATGCTTTTTTCATTAAAGAAGGGATTTTCTTCATCTGCTCTGCTGAACTGCCTGCGAATCCAACGGCAATTGTTCCACCGAAAACGATTAGCATAGGAGGGAACAGGAATAATGCACCGGGAGCGCCGCCTTCAATCAGGAATGCGCCGATAATCGAACCCAAACCGAGAATTATTCCAATTAATGTACCAGCTCGCATAGTCTTAATCTTTTTTGGTCTTTCCTTCAATCGAGATTGTGTGATAATTCAAGAAGAATGTCATTCTGAGCGAAGCGAAGAATCCGGAACCCGCATTGGGAGTGGATTCTTAAACAGGTATCAAATGACAAAATTTTCTGTTCACAATTTAAATGACTAATAAATTCGACAATTATAATGTAAGGTAATCTATTAATTTTAACAAAGAAAAACCCCCTAACCCCCTTTGAAAAAGGGGGAATTTATTATTCCCCCTTTTTCAAAGGGGGTTAGGGGGTTTTTCTTGAATTTGTTAACAATTATTTTAAGTAAACAATAACAATTTTTTAAGTTACAATATAATGAAATCTATACAAATTACTTCAGAAAATCAAATAATGAGTTTTGCAGAAGGCGGGCGCCAACCTGCAAAGAATATTGAAGGGCTAATTCTTCTTTCCTAAGGTTAATCGTCGCTTTTGCGACGTCCGTATCGTTTTTAGTTGAGCGCATAGCTTCCAGATTTGTCAATTCATTTTGCATCTGGTCGCGTATTGATTCAAAGCGGTTTATTTTTGAACCAAACTGAGCAGAAACACTTGTTATGTTGTCATAGAATTCGCCTAATCTTTTTTGCAATGTATTTATTTTACCGAATTCTTCCTTGCTCAATGGGGAAGTAGTTATTCTTACTTCACCTTTTGGATTAAACTCGAGGATATTATAAAGTTCAACTAATGTTTCCAATGCTTCTTTACCGTCCTTTCCGAAAATCTGGTCGGCTTTGACATTAATTACTTCGGTGGTTTGCTTATCCTTTTGAATCTCCCGGTCCTTAAAATTCCCTTTAAATGTTACTTGTAAGCCGGATGGATTGGTTGCAGTGGCTGTGCCTTGAAAAATCTCAAAAGGCATATCATTCTGGAAAACTCCGTTTTTATCTAATGTATTGGGTGTTGATTTAGTCCCGGAAAATAAAAAATGTCCATTAAAATCCAGATTAGCAGCCTTGATCAAGTCATCAATCAAACCTTTGACATGTTGGGCAATACTCGAGAGTGCCGAGTGATTACTAATATTTAAAGCATCGATATTAACCTCCCTGATGTTTTGAATTTTGTCACCAAGCACTCCAAGCTGTTCGCTGGCAACATATAGTTCACCTAATGAATCTTCCACATTAGATTTGAATTGAGTAGTTTGGTCAATCTGGGAAGTAAGCATTTTGATAATTGATAAATTTTGGGGATTATCTGCAAGTGCAACAATCTGTTTGCCCGAACTGATTCTTAAATCCTCTTTGAACCTTCGGTCCTGTATGCCTTCGAGATTTGTTTCAAAGGGTATATACAAAGATTGATTAGTTATACGCATATTTTTATCTTCCGAGATTGATTATAGTACCGAGAATATCGTTTGTAATGCTTATGACTCTTGAAGAAGCTTCGAATGCCTTCTGAAATTTTACAATATTAATCGCTTCTTCGTCGAGGTTTACTCCAATTGTGGATTGGCGTTGCGATTCCAATTGGTCGGCAACCATTCTTGTTGTAGAAGTTGCGCTTTGCGCTTCCTGGCTCATAGTGCCAATTTTTCCGATAAATGCAGCATAAAACTCCGAAGGTGTGCCGCCATCAATAAATACCGGGTCGCTCGCGAGTCTTGCTATTTGAAGCGCTATTTTATTATTACCACCTTCTTTTGGAGAATCAGAGAATGGAATATTGCGTGGTTTTCCCTTTATATCTTTTGAAACCGCAATATTAGCAGCACTAGCTTTGCCTACCGAAGGTTCAAAAATGGCTCGTGCCGGAGAATTAGTGCTTGTATCATCCAATCCGAAGCCGTTTAAACTAATTGCATTAACCTTTTGAACGATTGCATTAGCCAGGTCATTTAATTTTTGTATAGGGGAATATTCACCGCTTAAATCATTCTCATCCAATGTAATATTATAATGCTTCAAATTACTTGTTATTTCACCTGCCTGGGGATTTAGAACAGTTTTCATACTCTTGGAATCGGTTTTAATTATTTCCAACGTTCTCTCACCGGTTTCAGTATCGATTTTTTCCTGCAGTCCTAACTCGCTATATACTGGTCCGGTTATAATATTAATACCGTTGATATAAACATTTACGGAACCATTTTCACCGGTTCCAATGGTAGTATTCATCAACTTTGATAATTCTTCCAGGAGTTTCTCCCTTTCATCCACCATGGTTTGCCCTGGTACACTGCCTTCGGTATAAGACTGAGCTATACTTTTATTCAGCCCTGCAATTTGTTTAATTAGTGTATTAGCCTGCTTTGTTGAATTATTGAGAGAATTGTTCGTATCGCGCCTTATATCTGAAAATTTCTGTGATAAGTTATGGAATCTGTCAACAAGGGTTTGTGTTACTCCCAATAGATGCTCCCTCATTCCAATATTTTCCGGTTGAGTGGACGCTTCGTTAAAAGCATTGAAAAATTGATTTACCAACTTAGCAACATCCAAGTCCGAAGGCTCTGCAAGCGAAGTTTCAATTTTGTGCAGAATTTCCTGGTCAGCATCATAACCTGATTTGCGGGATAATGTCGAGCGAATTTCATTATCAAAGAAATCCTCCCGGAATGACCTGAGTTTATCAGCCATTACTCCCGTGCCCATAAAACCATTATTGGTATGAAGCGGGTCGCTCTGGATGAGGGAAGTCATTCGACGCGAATATCCGGGTGTGTTGACGTTCGCAATGTTATTCGAAGTCACATCTAATCCGAATTGTGATGCAAGCAGACCGCGCTTGCCTATTTCCAATGAATTAAAATTTCCCATATCAAATTGTTACATTACAAACCACATTCCTGCCATTTGAGAAGGCAGTTATTATTTGTGTTACTGTGCGACTGGCACGATATACCAGCACACGATTCGTAGAATTAATTTCACGGATTTGCGCGAACATTTTACTTAATTCCTTACGCAGGAATCTTATTTTCAGGACATCTTCACCTTTGAAATGATGCTCCAATGATGATAAACGTAAAGAATGTGCATCTTTTCTGTTAATACCTAACCAGGCAATTAAAAACCTTATCCGGCCATCTTCTGCATCCTTCAATGTGATTGCAGCTCTTTCCTGGAGTTCGGTAATTTTTTCCAGACGATTCATATCGAATTTGACTAATGCCTTTTGCTGTTCTTCTGCAAGTCGGATTAGTTCTGCTAATACTTCCTTCTCGTAAATCAGGAATTTCAATAATTTTTCTGTCATATTACACCGTTTTTTATATATTTATCGGTTATTTTTAAATTAATTTTAATTTTTAAAAAAGAGAAACCCCCTTACCCCCTTTGAAAAAGGGGGAATTAAATTTCCCCCTTTTTCAAAGGGGGCAAGGGGGTTTCTCTTTATGCTTTTCATAATCAATTACTACTGTTATTCAAATGAAATAATTTTTAATTTATACTGAGCCATGGCTAAACAAATCATTAAATTTTTTCACTCTGTGCACATAAGCCTGTGTTTCGGGAAATGGCGGCACTCCACCGTATTTCTGAACATTGCCGGGTCCTGCATTATAAGCGGCTAAAGCTAATTCCGTATCGCCGTCGAAATTGTCCAACATCTTCTTTATATATTGTGCCCCTCCGAAAATATTTTCCTTTGGGTCGAATGAATTCTTTACTCCGAGTTCTGCAGCGGTGGAATCCATCAATTGCATCAATCCTTTGGCGCCTGCATTTGAACGCGCATCAGGACGACCTGCCGATTCCGCCGATATTATCGCTTTTATTAAATTTTCAGGTACACCGTATTGACTGGATGCCTGTGAAATTATACTATCGAATTCCCTGAATCTGCCGTTCATTTTTTCGATAAAATTACCCGATACCGGTTGGCTTTCCTTGTTGTTTTTCGGAGTTGCCAATGGTACAACATTTCCGGTTTTGGAATGTATTAAATCCGGGACCGCTTCACTTGTAATACCACCTAATTTATCGCCTGTCATGTTCTGATAGAAAGTTTCGGCAATACCAATACCCTTGCCAACGCGCGAAACATGGTCGCTGAGCATCATATCCATCATTCCCTGCAAAGTATCTCCGCCAAAGCTGTCTTTATCATCCTTTTTTTCCTCAAGCATTGCCTGACGCATTTCTTTCAGCATCATGTAAACGAACATCGATTCGAATCCTCGTGCAGCTTTCTCGAATCCTGCTTTTTCTTCCTTATTCAGGTTCTTCTTCTTAGCATCCCTCAAAGAAGTAATGGTATCCATCTTGCCTTTGAGCAGTGAATCGCCGATCGATTGAGTATATACAGGAATATCCATATTACAAAAAATATTTATTGAATAATTAATTCACCCTGCAGCGAGCCGGATTCTTTCAATGCCTGAAATATAGCAATCAGGTCGCGTGGTTTTACATTTAATAAATTGAGTGCAGTCGTTATACTTTGTACTGTCGGATTCTGAACTTGTAACCCAACTGCTTTATTTGTTTCTTCATTAGTTTGAATCGTTGCCGTTTCCGCCGGTCTCGGCGGACGTATTGTAAACGGCGCCGGCTGCGGAACCACAACCTGCTTCTGAATCGATATTTCTAATCCTCCGTGAGCTATAACGGCAGGTAATAATTGGACATTTCCACCAACTACTATTGTTCCTGTGCGCTCGTTTATAACAACTCTTGCAACAGGGTCACTTTGTACTACCAGGATTTCAATTGCTGCAATCATGTCTGTAATCTGGCCTGGAGTTAATCCCGCCGGAATAGCAACAACAATTGCGGATGCATCGATTGCAGTAGCAGCATTTGCCAAATTTGGTACAGTATTGATAATCTTTGCTACATTGGATGCTGTAGTGAAATCCGGGTCACGTAAGATAACACGTAATTGCTGATTCTGAACGAACTGGGCATCTATATCTTTTTCGAGAATTAATCCATTAGGTACCCTACCTGCTGTGACGAAATTCCTGCCTAAACGGGAACCCATCGATTGAAAATCATATCCGCCTACGGAAACTCCGCCTTGTGCCATTCCGACTACATCGCCGTCGGAAGTGGATACAGGACTCATTAGCAATATACCACCCTGAAGAGAGGTTGCATCCCCGATTGAAGATACCTGGACATCGACCTTAGAACCTCTTTTCATTGTTGTCGGGATTGTAGTTGTAACCATAACGGCGGCAACATTCCTTGTCCTCGGATTTTGTGTTGGGATTGTTACGCCGAATCTCTTTAACATATTCGATACGGATTGCACTGTGAAGGTTGACTGTTGATTGTCTCCCGTTTGATTAAGACCCGTTACCAAGCCGTAACCGATTACCTGGGTGCCGGTCATTCCTTCGATTGTGGCGATATCCTTTATTCTTGCAGCGTATAAATCCGTGGCAAAAACAAAAATTACCGGCAGTAATGCCAGCGCTAAAATTGAATTTTTATATTGAATATTTAATCTCATATTTATACCGTATCCTTCATGTTTTCAAATCCGTCCTAAAACAATATTCGGAGGAATTTTGTGATATAACCCGGTTCCTGTGTTTTGGTAATATTTCCGCTACCTTCGATAGTCAGCGTCAGGTCCAATATACTGTAAGAATAAACCGTATTATCGCTTCTAATATCCACTGGACGGACAATTCCGCTAATTGTAATAGTTTGTGTTTCCTCATTTACTTTTGATGAACGTTTGCCTTCAATCTGAAGATTTCCGTTCGGCTGCACGCCTATTACGCGAGCGCTGAGACGGCTTCTTATGGATTCGGAGCGGGTAGTCTTGCCATCCGATTTGAATGTATTTCCTGTCTTTATTCCCAAATCCCCCTGAAAACCGGAATAACCCGAGGTTGCATTCAATCCGCCGCTCAAGTCATTTGAACGGCTTTCCGTATTCGAAGCCCCATTATTAGCTTGCGTTTCTTCAACAATCAGAATCATCAAAGCATCATCTTGTTTAAATGCTTTCGGGTCGGAAAACAGAGAGCGATTTACCTGCTGATTGAACTGGGCTTCCATGCCGCAAGTTGCAATAAGTATAATAAATGTAGCCACTAAAGAGAATTTAAACATTTTATTATTTTTTAAATTATCAATCGAAATCTTCATTTTCCCAAACATCGTTTTCATCTCGAAAAAAATTGAACATTACTTAGATTCGACAAAAATAGAGCCATCCATGGCTATTTGTCCCTGAAGCAATCCTCCCTGATGCTTCACTCTAATGCTTTCCCCAATGCTGCCGTCTGTTAATGCAAACCCGGTTGTTCGGACTACAACAGCTCCGGATTGAACAACAATTGCTACCTTATCGCCCCGATGTACCAATTTACCTTTATCTAACATCGTCCTTGTAAAAACTCCTCCCTTAACGATGCTTCGATTAAGCGCCGAGCCGATAATCTGGTCAGTGGCTGGCAACTCATCCTCCCTGAATTGAGTTACTTCCACTTTTTTAAAATATATATCTTCGCTTCCTACTACTTTTCCCCGTTGAAATCCGTCGCGCGATACTGCAACCTGCCTGTATATTCTTACCCGCAACGGTATATCAATTTTACGAAGAAGCTGCCCGTCCTGGGTAAAAATCAATGAAACATAACACAATCCGCGAAGCGAAGCTCCGTCAGCTTCGCAGTGTGCTTCAACGCCGCCTTCGGCGAAAACCTGGTCTTTTAATTTCTGCGCTAAGCTTACTTCGGCGTCCTTGCCGACAATTCTATATACATAACTTAAGCAGGATTGCTCGAGCTTTGCTCCGGTAAAGTTAGAGCCTGCTGCGAGTAATTTTGCTCCTGTTAAGAATAATACCGCCATCAGCGATGTTATTTTTATTATATCCGTTATTTGTGCATATTTTGTCATAATGCTTTAACCGTTAAATTTATCTTTTCAATTGAACAGCTACGCCCAGAATTTCGTCGGCGGTGTGAACTGCCTTGGAATTCATTTCATAAGAGCGCTGGGCAGTAATCATATTTACCATTTCTTCGACAATATCGACGTTGGAATTTTCAAGCTGTGCCTGGATTAATTCGCCGGTATTATTCGTACCCGGCTGAGAAAAAATCGCCTGACCGGAAGCAGGTGTTTCCAGCACCATGTTATCGCCGACACTTCGTAAACCGCCCGGATTAACAAATCTTGCCAATTCGATTTGACCTATCGTAGTTTCTGCTAATGTGCCTGCTGTAACTGAACTCACAATACCATCGCGGGATATTTTAACATCGACGGCATCATTTGGAATATTTATACCCGGCTCTAAAATAAATCCCTGAGGCGTAACTACCTGACCGTTACGGTCAACTTTGAAATTACCGCTTCGTGTGTAAGCAAATGTATTATCGGGCTTTCGAACGACAAAGAAACCGTCGCCGTTAATTGCCATATCCAAAGGATTATTCGTTTGAATCAGGTCGCCTTGCTTGTATTGCTTGGTTGTTGAAATTAATTCTGTTCCCGAACCAACCTGCACCTCATTAAGCGGCTCGACGCCTGACTTTTGTGTGCCGCCTGCCGGACGGAGTGTTTCGTATAACAAGTCCTGGAATTCAGGGCGCACTTTTTTAAATCCGGTTGTATTTACGTTTGCAAGATTATTGGCTATAATTTCAACATATCTTTGCTGAGCCGATAATCCCGTCGATGCTGTTCGTAATGTCTTGTCCATTTTATTTAAATTATATAATTAGTATTCAAATTTTTAATAATATCGACCAAGCTTAATGCTGCTATCCAAAGTCGAATCATTTGTATGTATAACTTTGCTGCCTGCTTCGAATACACGCTGAAGCTCAATCATCGAAACCATTTCGCGAATAATATCTACATTGGAACCTTCGAGCCAACCTTGTTTCATTCTGATTTCCTCAGCAGGCATGTAGCTAACATCAGTCCCTTCCGTGGGTATGAAATTCTGGTTGGAAATTCTATCCAAACTCTTCATGTCTTCGATATTAGCTACGAGAACCGTACCGATATGAGTATTATCAAGGAATACTTCACCGTTTTCGGCAATTTTAATTGATTGGGATTTCGAATCTTTCGTAATTTCCGGGTCTTTGAATAAATCCTTCTGAATACTCAAAGGTCCTTCATCAGTCATCAGCATTTTGCCATCCATGGCTGTTACTGTGCCGTCCGTTGACAGTCTGAAATGCCCGGAGCGAGTGTAATATTCGCTTCCTTGTTCGTCCTGAAGGACAAAAAATCCTTTTCCATCGATTGCCAAATCCAGGGGATTATCGGTTTGCTGGAAAGCTCCATTTTCGAAATCTATATAAGACCCTATAGGTGGGTCATCCGATTCCACATCTCCTTTAACATTGTAAAAATTCGCACGAGCGTCGATTAAATTACGCTCGAATACCGACTCGCGCTTGAATCCCGCAGTATTGGCATTAGCCATATTATTGGCAATAACTTCCAATCTTGTCTGCTGCGGGAGCATCCCGAGCGCCGCGGTAAAGAATTCTTTAAGCACCTTCTTCTCCTAAATCATCCAAATCGTAATTTTTTCCTGCGAGCGTATCTATATCGAAGGTATAAGCAAGCATTTCTGCTGCTATCGCAAACAGTTCTTCGGGAAGCTGTTCGAGCAAATCCACTTTCCTGAGCTCTTTAACCAATTTTTTATTCTTGTGAATTGGCGCTTCACTTTCCAATGTCGATTTTATTACTTCCTCCGCCAATTCTGACGTGGCGCTCGAAACAACCGTTGAGCTTATTTCATCGCCATCCTTATACTTTAGGGCTATTGCTCTTCTTATTGATTCTGTTTTCATTTTTTTTGCCACCAAATTTTACAATTATTTCCTTTACTTTTTACAATCCTTGTGCCACGAGTTTGTGAATACTGAAAAATCACTAAATTGCCTTTGCAATCTCCACAGTATCTACCTGATATTGAAAGATATTAACAATGAGAAAGAAAAAAATCTTGCTCCTGTTTAAAATGAAAAAGTTCATAAAAAATAAGTAATAATTGTACAGTATTAACCAACCCTGTTTATTTTTCGCCAAATATGCCGATAAAGAAAATAAATAAATGGGAGTTCAAAAATTTATCTAATTAAGGATTGAAAATTATATAGTTTATGGAGTATATTTTAAAAGATTTAAAATATTATGTAAAAAAATTGATGAAAATTGGGTAATTTTACTTAGTTAAAAACAATATTTTTGTAGTTAGTTTTAATTCATAAAAATATTAATATAAAAGAATTAAAAAAATAAGTATATTATGATTGAAGTCAGGGCTATAGTAAATTATTTCTTTTATCCGGAGCCGCCTCCGTCCGATTATTCCGTAAAAGCATACAGGCATAGATTTCCTTATTTTCAGGATTACCTTACCTATTATCAAACTCCGGAATTTGCCAATTCGGTTGTCGATGGGATCTATGCATTGGCTCATTTCAATCAAATAAGGGAGACTCATGGCGAAAACTTCTCGGAGTCTATTGAAATTATATTGGCAGAGTATATCAGGGGATTCTTAAGAAGATATAAATTCCCATTGACTCCGGTTATCGAATTCGAATCGGATAAAAAACATAAAAGCAATAGCATTACATTTACTATTAACGGAGACAAACTTAATGTTGAATGTTTGTGTATGCCGATACAAACCAAAACCGAATCAAGCAATATTTTTGCAGATATAGTTCTTTCCAAAGCCAGAAAGATATATCAACAATTATTTATCACTAAGGAAGCATCCCTAAGCAAGACCTATTGCCCGGAAGAAAAGGATGGCGAAGCTCATAAAAACATAGTAATAAGCCTTGTCAAAAATTATGAAGAGCAGATTATCGCATTTTATTTCCTTGAACATTCACCCTTTACAAAAGAAAATGCAGAATTCCTGAAAAATAATTTGGAAGTTTTCCGGAAAAGCAAGTTCTCAAATTATTTAAAAAAAGAATGTTCGGGCAAGGATTCGGTGCTTATGTATTTCTCGAAATTATATGAGGATAAATTCAAATTCTATCAATCAGCTATCTATTCTTTTACCGATTTTCCACAGGCAATGCCCGGAAGTGAGCGCTCTAGCATGATGGTTGAATATCTGGAACTTTTACCTTCCGAAGATAAATTAGTAAAGATGCTTCACAGGAAAATTCCCGAAGACAGGAACCATCAGTTGAGAGGATTTGCCTTAAGTAAGCTTGCAGCAGCTACTAATAATAATAAGTTCCTGTTACAGGCTTTAAATACCCACTGGAATGCCCTGAAAATCAAAAATTCGGCTTATTGTGTTAAAGGATTATACGAAGCCGTACTTGATTACTCCGAAAGTTTGAATAAAATCGAACTTAGAATAATTTCCCAGTTTATTCAGGCAATATTTTATACATTACCTATGTACTGGATGTTATATGAATCCCAGCTTCCCAAATATAAGAAATTAAAATCCGGCTATATAAAAAAGCAAAGCGAAACGGCAGGCACATTAGGAATAGATGTAAAAAAAATACCTTCACTCTTTACTAATCCGGATTTTGCTATTGACTACGGGAAAAAATTAAAGGAAAAAGGCGCAAGCGGCATAATTATTGAACTCGTTGTCGGTATGTTGTTATGGCAGCAATGCATTAAGTTGGTATTAACTGGTGGTTTAAAGGACTTACTCGAATTTGAAGCAGATATATACTTTGTTTTGAAACTTGAAGAAGAATACTTTAAAGATAAAAGTAAAAATGAAGAATGGACAGAATTGGTAGAAAATGCATCCCTTGATAAGGAAAAAATGAAGGTTCTCGAAGATTTGCTGCGCAGCAATAAACTTATTTGATTAATAATGCAGAGCCAGCCAAACGGTTGCTTCGTCTTTAGAAGTTGATTCCACACGATGTTTCCGATGTGCAGGAATAAGAATATAATCTCCCGGTTTTAAAACTTTAGCATATTCTTCATCTTCGAAACGCATTACAGCCGCTCCTTTAAGAAGAATCACCCATTCGTTTTCTCCCTGGTCGTACCAGGTTCCTTCGGGTGTCGCTTGTCCGGTAGAAATTATTTTCTTTAACCGGAAATCAGGCATTTGAATTAAAGTTTCAAATATTTCTTCGCTAAATTTTAATTTCGGGTCGGGGAATATATTATTAATCATATATTTTGCTAATCAGAAAATTAAAAATGGTGTGATTTTCAATTCGGTAACAATATTGGAAGTTTTCCAAAAGTGGATTATAGCCAATATTATGTCATCATTATTTTTGATAGATTTAAGAGGGAAATCGTAACAGGAGAACGGAACAGCAAAATCTAAAGATACCGAACCGTCTAAGCCTGCATAAATTCTCGGTTCATTTGATTTAAATGTAATGCCTGCATATTTAGAAATATTTTCAGGAAAGTCCGACCTGGCATAAGGATTAGTATATTTATCACCTAATTTAAACTTTAGTAACTCACTTGAACTGCCATTAATCATAAGTGACAATTTCATTTCAAGTTTCTTTTTGTTTTTTTGATATATCTCCATACGAAATTTATTAAAGGGTGGTTTCTCGGAAAATAAATCAATTGATAAATTCATTGGGAAAGTTTGAAGTACTTCTTTATAATAATGATAAATGAAATCACCTTCGAAAACTTTTTTTTCAATTGCAATTAACTTTTCATTTAGCATCAAAGAAACCTCAAATTATCATCCATTATATTAGTTTTTCCACAGCTTTTTAGTATAAATTTATTTAAAATAATTCATGGGATTCCCCTGTTGAATTTCTGAAATTAAATCCGAAATGTTTATATGCAAGTTCGGTAGCCATTCGCCCCCGTGGTGTCCGTTTAAGGAATCCCTGCTGAATCAAAAAAGGTTCATAGACTTCTTCGATAGTTCCGGACTCTTCGCCTACACTGACAGCAATTGTTCCAATACCAACCGGACCACCTGAGAATTTTTCAATTATCGAGAGCATAATTCTTTTATCCATATCATCCAATCCATAATCATCTACTTCGAGTGCCTCCAACGCTATTCTTGCAATATCTTTTGTCACTTTTCCATCACCGCGAACCTGTGCAAAATCCCTTGTCCTTCTTAGCAGACGATTGGCTATTCTTGGAGTGCCGCGTGCTCTTCGAGCCAGCTCGGAGGCGCCTTCGTCTTCGATTGGGGTTTGGAGCAAACGGGCTGAGCGGATGATAACTTTAAATAAATCTTCGGGTGAATAATAATCCAGACGGCTTGCAATACCGAACCGGGAGCGAAGCGGCGCTGTTAATAATCCTGCCCTTGTCGTAGCGCCGATTAAAGTGAATTTCGGGAGTGAAAGCTGAACCGAACGGGCTGCCGGTCCCGAATCAATCATAATATCCAACCGGAATTCCTCCATTGCGGAATATAAATATTCTTCAATAACGGGTGATAAGCGGTGGATTTCATCGATAAATAATACTTCACCGGATTCCAGATTTGTTAATATACCGGCTAAATCTCCCGGTTTTTCGAGAACAGGTCCGGATGTTATCTTGATATTTGTCTGCATTTCCCGTGCAATTATATAGCTCAGAGTAGTTTTACCCAACCCGGGAGGACCTGTTAGGAGAATATGGTCAAGCGCTTCGCCACGATTCCGGGCAGCAGCAATAAAAACTTTGAGATTATCCGTAATTTTGGATTGTCCTGTGAATTCATCAAAAGTCGGTGGGCGCAAAGCCAATTCATAATCGTCATCAATCCCTTTGATTGGATTTACTACATCCGAATGTCTCAAGTTTTTCGTTTCCGGCATATTATTTGTTATTTTTTTTAATTATTTTTTTAATCGGTAAAATTATTATTTAACAAAAATAAAAAGAAAATCTGCCATAAAAAATTAAATAAAATTAGTATTAATGTAACAAATTTAATTTTCTGATGTTATTGTTGTTGGAACTGTCAGGGGTGTTTATAAACAAAATTAACAGGTAAATGGAAAGAAAATCCGTTGAGGGAAAAAATTTGGACATTGTTAATTAAAAATTTTGTAGTAATTTATAACTTGAGTAATAATTAAATTTATTTTATATGTTATAATATTTATTTTTTATATTATAATGATTTTGTAGATTTGCTGTTTGTATATTTTGGAAAGATTTAAAAAAAGCAATTAATTAAAATTTATTAATATGTTTAACAATTTGAGGAATTAAATACCGATGAAAAAATTTAAACTGATTATGATAGGATTATTTATAAGCTGCTTTATGGCAACCTATCAGCAAGCACCAGCGCAGCTTCTGCAGGATATGACATTTATGTCGTATACCGGTACTTATGTGCCGATAACAGGGAATTACTGGTCTTATCCATACACTGTCGATGACGCTGTTTGGAGTATGAGCCTTCCGTTTAGTTTTAAGTATAATAACTCATTAACGAGTGTTGTATATTTTAGCTCTAACGGATATATCCTGTTCCCACCGTATGGAAATTATTCTTATTACTGGTCTTATTATGTCAATGAGCTATACGCATGTATGAACGCAATGCGTAGAGACCTATATGTATATGGCGGAATTTATGTGAACGTTGATGGCGCTGCTCCAAACAGGGTTTGGACAATTCAATGGAATACCGTTGACTTCTATTACGGATATAGCGCCAATATGAATTTCCAGATAAAACTGAATGAAGGCTCCAATATACCACAAATGGTATATGGCAGTATGAGCCGGGGTTCTTATAATTTTTCACCTGGTTCTTATTGGACTTATGCTCATTGCGGATGGTCGAATTCAACATATTACGGGGCATACATCCAGGCAATTCCGGGCAATCCTTTTACATTTTATAAAGGCTCAGGGCAAAGCAGCCAGGCATGGGGTTCAGTTAACTCAAATGCAGGATTCGCTAATTTTTATTCAGGCTTGACGCTTCAGTTAACTGCATATCCAAGTTATTCCGGTACATATCCGAGAGCAGGTTCAATTCTTATGCGCGGCGGTGTTTATACCGGAGCGCAGCATCCGGCAGTTTTCTGCGACAGAATTGTCGGACAGGCAAGCGCTTATTTCACCTATTCAATTTCCGGACCGATGCCGGCATCATCTCCTGATTATAAGGAAATATACAGGGCAACGGCAATTGGCAATCCAACCGACCCATTGCACGGACCATGGCGTCAACCATTAAACTATTCATTACCATACAATTCCAGGCCGGATTCGGTGCATATTACTTATGCTACAGGACTGGCAGCTTGGTATAGCGGCGACGCAGACCCGACAAAACGAGCTGCTCTGGATTTATCAACAAATCAAAATTCAATACCCGGTGGTGAATACGTTCTTCAATCTACTATGATTCTTCCCGGTGCAAGTAATTACACACAAGCATTGGTTGACCAATCTTTTAATATAGCTTTGATGGACGACTTCAGCTCTGCTCAAATAGTGTCTCCAAGGAGCAAAGATGCTACCCGTTATCCTCAAACCCAAAGCCAGATTGCAGTACAATTAAAGACAATGAATGTTGGTTATAACGATGTTACTTCATTCGATGCAACTGCGAAAATCTGGTATTCGGATGGTACTCCTGTTTATTCTAATACTGTCAGAAAAGATTTATCGGCAACACCATTGAAAACCGGCGATGCTTATCAGGTTGACTTTCCCAATTTCAGACCTAATATGGGTGTTGGTGATTATAAAGTAAAAATGTATGTCAACCTGCTTAATGCTACTGATAATGAACGCAGAAACGACACTATACCTAAAAGCTCAGTTGGCGATTACTTTATGAGAGTTGCGTATGAATTCGAAGCGTCGGCTGACCAAATCGTTAAACCAACCGGTAGTCTGAATTATGTGGGACGTCCATTGAGACCTGTCGTAAAATTCAGCAATAACGGTGTCGGCGATATGCCAAATCCTGCTTCTGCAAATATGGTTATCAAATTAAACGGCGATACCGTATATACATCTTTGGTAACAATTCCAGATATACCTTCTGGTAATCAGAACTGGGTTTTAACTAATTTTGCTGACTTTATTCCATCCGTAGCAGGACATTATGAGATATGTGCAACCTTTGAATCTCCTGATGACCCCGTTACCGGTAACAATACAATATGTGGTACTTTCGATGTTATCGATGCTCTTAGCGGCATTTATTCTATTGGAACATTAAACCAGGGCAATGTCAGAAACTTTGATTCAATTAGCGCTGCAATCGATGCGCTATATCTTCAGGGAATGACAGGTTCTGTTACATTTGAATTTACGGATGCACTTTACAATGTTGGAAATGAATCAATCCCCCTGTTTCCCGCTCTGGACCTTTCATCAAAAATAGTAGGATTGGGTTCTAAATATACCCTGACATTCAAACCGGCATCCAATAGAGCTACTATTCGTGGCGGCGTAACTATTAATCTAAGGTCGGGAAATGGTATCGGTGTGCAGTTCGGGCAAAATGATAATCCTTCCAACCCTAACGCTCCGGTATCAATTGTTAGTGATAATTCAAAGAAATTTTATGCCAACAGTCCCGGGTATATAAAATTCGACGGTGGTAATTTTAAAGTATTTAAATTTAATTTATCAACCAGTAGTAATTTCCGTGCAACTTTTTATTTAAGGCAAGGTTCATCCAATATTACAATTAAAAACTGCCTTATCGAAGATGGTAACAACCAGAATCCGTCATATTATTTTGACCTTCCGAATATTAAATTCGATGCTTCCCTGACTAAGTTTACCTATGAACCGGATGTCCGAATCAGCGGAGCAACATACAGCGCCGGTATTGTATTGAGAGCCACTATACCTGCGGACGGTAAAACAGGAACAAATGCCAAGAGATTGGATACTATTCCATGCAATACTAATATAATACAGGGCAATGAAATCACAGCATTCGGATACGGTATTGTATCGCTCGGTATTGGTCCTTTATATTATAGTAACTCAAGCATTCCATTCGACGGTTATAAGAGATTTTACAATTACAATAATAAAATCATAAACAATACAATCACATCAGTTTCACGTGCCGGTATATTTGTTGGATTCGAAGAAGCCACTTCGATTTCCGGCAACAGGATTTATAGCGTCTCAAGCTTAGGCGGCAATTCGGATGCAGCCGGTATTATAGCCGGTGGTGATGGTGAGTCGACCAATTTCGGATATAATAACGTTGATTTATTAATTTCGCGAAATGAAATAAATGGAGTTACTAACAGCTTTACTACTTATGGTATTAAGGTTGAGCAGAATAGATTGACTTTTTCGCAGTCATCTGCAGGTCAGTCAATTATTAACTTCCCTGATAAGGAAGAAAATATGAGAATAGTCAGCAATATCGTTTGGGGATTAGCGCCGGCTGCCAATTCAACTCATGTATTCGGTATTTGGTTAGCTACCGAAAGAAATATAACTAATCCATTAGCGCCAAGATATGGTACATATTTTACACAAAGGGATAAAATCTGCAACAATACTGTATTTATGGACCCCGATTTGATGAATAATTCGGGAGCTTATGCAGGTATTGCTTTGCTTCAAACAAAAAATGCCGAACTGAAAAATAATGCCATTGCAATCGTTGACGACCAAATTGACTTGACTAATGATATGGCAGCCTGCGTTTATTATAACGGCATCATGCCCGGCGACGGTGGATTTACTTCCGATAGAAATGCTTTCTTCCTTGGTCCGAACGGCTCTTCATTGTTCAGGTTTACGGAAACCAATGAGCGGTCTATGATTATTGAATCCGGTTTAAGGAATGAGTATGATATGCTTGCACAATGGCAATCATGGACCAAACAGGATTTGTATTCAATCGTTGGAAACTTTACGAATGAGTTTGTTAAAGTTGGCTATTCCCCCCAAAACCTGAGGGTAAATATCACTCCCGAACCTCCTGTCGGGTCTATCTTAAATAACCGTGGAGAAAGATTATCTTATATTACCGATGATATCGATGGGGAATCACGCGGTGTTGCAGGCTTGCGATTCGATATCGGCGCAGATGAATTCAACGGAAGAATGCATGTTAATGACCTTGAAATGATGAGCTTCTCCGCTCCTGCTACATATCAGGCAAGTACAGGTACTTATAATGATGCAGAATATATTATGACTTATGCACCTGTGGATATTAAAGCGAACGTTAGAAACAACGGTACTTTGGATCAGGCAAATGCAGCAGTTATTTTAAATGTTTACCGCGAAAATCCCGATGGTTCTTATAGCTCGTCAGTTTTGAACGATACGGCAAAAACTACTATTGCATCCGGCGAGAGCGCTGGAGTTTCATTTAAATTGGATGACGGAATTGGAAAGGAATTTATCCCATTAACTTATGGTGATTTACGTCCGTTATATACCGGAAAAATTCCAAAACAATTTACTACAATGGAGGCTAACGTAACACCAAAATATAAGGTTCAGGTAACTCTTGTTTCCGACCAATCGAATTTGAATAACACAGTTACAAAATATGTCAGGTTCTACTTGAAGCGTTCACCGCTTAACTTTTTGGTTTCTTCCGAAAATAGTTTTGAAGATTATAATACTACCCCACCGCCACCTACCGATTTGATTGCAGGCAGGTTAAATACCGACAGCGTTGTTCAGGTATTCAAGAGATTGGGATGGTACACCGATTTGAACGCTACGCCAAAACGTTTCGATATTGATTTATTTGATAGAAACGGTTGGGAACCGAAATCGACAAATTACAAAATGTATCGTACGGTTGTATGGACCGACGGCGATGATAAAGCAACTTCGCGCTATCAAATAAAAGATATAAATGCTTTCCTGAATAATACATCATTGGTGGATAAGAAAAACCTTATTATCGCCAGTCAGGAAATGCTCAGACAAAATGAATCAATCGATACAAACTTTACACAACAGGTTCTGAGAGCAAAACGGCTTTCTCCTATTCCTAATGCACAGGATAATCCTCTTGGCTTCAATGTCAGCAATGATGGCAACATAGTTTCCGGAGGCAGTATTGGCAGGGGAATGAGCCAGTCTATTAAACAAACAATTGTTTCCGGTGATGTTCCTCCGTATTGCGGGCTTGTAAAGGTCAATCTATCCGGTGAAGGTGTTGCACGTCCGGCTTTGTCTTATAACAGCCATACTGCCACACCAATGGATAGCCTCATGGGTGTTGCAACCGCTACATTGATTCATAACGTAGTCTATATGGCTGTTGATTGGCGTCATTTCTCCGATGTCGAGAACATGATAAGAGCATGCCTTGATTTTGCTGAGAAAAACGGAGGTATTGTACCTGTCGAGCTAACAGACTTTACGGCTACACAGTACGGTAAGAAGGTAAATATAAATTGGTCAACGGCAAGCGAGCTCTCAAGCTCTCACTTTGTTATCGAAAAATCATTATTCGGTAATTCGGGTAAATCACCATTCGAAGCAATAGCTGATGTGAAAGCTGCCGGGAAGAGTAATCTACCGGTTAATTACGGACCCATTGCCGATTACGATGTTCAATACGGCAGCAAATATGCTTATCGCCTGAAAATGGTTTCATTAGATGGAACCAGCGAACTAAGCGATGAGAAAGTTCTCGAAATCAAATCTATCGATGGAAATGTTCAAATTAGCCAGCCAATGCCTAATCCGGCAAACGCTTTTGTTCGATTCGATGTTACGCTTGATAAAGAATCAAACGTTGAGATGAGTATATATGACATGAGCGGAAAGAATATCGAAAATGTATTTAACGGATTGCTCCAATCGGGAACAACGGCTAAGGAATTTGATATTAGAAATTTATCAAATGGCACATATACATTGATTTTAAGAATGGGTGAAATTACATTATCCCAAAACTTTACCGTTCTTAAGTAATACTACGAATCCGCAAATGAAAATCATCCCTTCGGGTTTTTACCCGGAGGGATTTTTTTATAGGCTTGTTCTAAAAATTGTCATTGGTAACTTGTTTCAGAATCCAGTATCCATGCGGTTAATGGATTCTGAAACAAGTTACCAATGACAGATTTTTCTACCCTTTATTTTGAATGACTAATAGATTCAAAAATATATGCAACAATTAACAATAAAAGAAATCCCCCCTACCCCCCTTTTTCAAAGGGGGATTAAAGATTTTTTTTCTTATCCCCCTTTGAAAAAGGGGGGTAGGGGGGATTTCTTTTGTATTTGTCATTGTATATTTTTATTAATTCCATTATTTTGGAGTTCAGAATGACATTTCACTTGACTTTTCACAGCCTCATTCTCAGAAATGACGAACCTATAATTTTAAAACCACCAATAAGAAAAAAAGAATATT
Source organism: Ignavibacteria bacterium (assembly GCA_016844745.1). Taxonomy (GTDB): domain Bacteria; phylum Bacteroidota; class Ignavibacteria; order Kapaibacteriales; family UBA2268; genus JAERMQ01. The sequence goes on from JAERMQ010000004.1 coordinate 144,944, forward strand.
AATTTATTTAAATAAAGAAATAAACTAATAACATAGTAATTGTATAAAAATCAATAGCATACATATAATAATAATTTTCAACAATATAACACTATATTATAATAAGTTAAAATTAATTTTATTTTTTTGTAACAAATTACTAAGTTGGTAGTTATTGCTATTAGTAAAAATGAAAAAGAAGTAAAAAGTTTAATTAATTAATTAATAAATGTTCAATTTACAAGGACAAATAAAATGAATCACAAAACAACCGCTTTTTTTAAAAGAGCATCCCTAATAATTGCCTTTTTAATGGTAATTGCAGGTATTGGCAATTTGCCGGCTCAACCGACAAACTATTGCAATACGTGCGCAGCGACTTCCTGCCCTCCCGGGTATATGTACAGCTATGTTTGGTGCTATGCTTATAGCTATGGATGGACATATAGAGTTGAAATAAAAGATTTGTCAGGCAATCTCAAACTTGAGCGTGTAACGACACCTTCCAATGCTTATATTAATCAGCCCATACCGGCAAGTCAAGGCTTCGACGGAAACGGGTATTTCTTCGTTAATGATAGAGAGGCACAGCTTAATCCCGGCTCTCAGTACATATTAACAGTCGGTTCTCACTTATGGTACAACTGGGGTTATTATAACCAAAGAATTTGGATTGACTGGAATCAAAATGGTGACTTCAATCAAGCCGGAGAAAGAATTAATCCCAGTCAATGGTCTTATTATGAAGCAGGACCATATAATATGACACCGCAGAATTATACATTTACCGTGCCACTGACAGCGCCTATGGGTAAAACCAGGATGCGCGTTATATCGGCATATTATATGTATGATTACGGTCCTTGCTATAACGGTTATTCCTACTTATATGCACCGTATTATTGCTATAACTACGGTTATTACGGTGAATGCGAAGATTATATAATTAATATAATCGGTGGTATCGCAGACATGTTTCCCCGTAATGGCGATGTTCTTTACGCACAGGAAGCATACGATGGGACTACCAGAATAAAGAACGGTGTATCAACAGATTTCAAAAAGCCGACACTTTATTTAACAAATTCCCAGCCTGCAGGTACATTGGCATATTATAAAATAGTTGGTCCGTTGCCTGCCACAGATACTATTTGGAGAGGTACCAGCCCAAATCCCCCTTATAATGAACTGTTCGATGTCAGCAATACCACAGCAACATATACAGCATCCCGTGCTATCGGTACTTCAAGCTATCCTTCCGACCCCGGAAACGGTTCTTTTTATGCTAATCGAGGAGGCGAATACAGGGGAATTGCAAGAGTAACAACTCTTCCAGTACCTGGTTTGATAAATAACTTTACAGTTGCATGGGATAACGATTTATCTGCTCGCGATGTTCCATCGCCGAGAACTAATATGTACCCGGTAAATGCAAAATATACACGGGGACAGAATATCGACGTTAAGGTTACATTCCAGAATACCGGACTTAATACAGTCACCGAATTCGAAGCCACCGTTAATATTTACAATTCAAACGGAGACAGGGTTTACAGCAACAGCATTCATTATCTGCCAACTCAACCGGGTATAGCTCCGGGAGCAAAAATAGATATCACTTTCGCATCGTTCCGCTCCTTTAGTATAGGTATTTACCATGTTGAAGCAACATGCAATCTACTCAGCGCTACCGACCAGGAGCCATTCAACAACAGATTCCCGAGACAAGGAACTGCAGATTATACATTCGAAATTCAATATGAATTCGAGGTACAAGCTAATAAAATTTTAAAACCCACTCTGGGCGAAGTTCTCATTGGTGCAAGACCTTTTGTTCCTGTTGCCGAATATAAAAATAACGGAATCGGCGATGTTTCCGACATTCCTTCCAGATTTATCATAAAAAACCTCACAACCGGTCAGGAAGTTTATAACAACTCCAAACCAGTCCAGGAAATAGCAAGCGGTCGCTACAATACTAAAGTTCATTATTACGACCCCGTTGCCGTCAAGCAATCCGGTAATTATGAAGCTAAGATAATTATTACTTATGAAGATGATGTTGTAAGAACAAATGATACACTCACCCAGACCTTCTCGGTTATAGCCGGATTATCCGGACAATATACGGTCGGTGCAGGCGGAGCCTTCAAGACAATAGATGAGGCAATGGATGCGCTATATAATCTCGGTATGGTTGGTCCTGTAACATTTGTATTAACCGACGCAGCGTATGACGTTCGTAGTAAGAGTAATGTTCATGCTGCATGGGACTTTTCATCAAAAATTATTGGGCTTGGCTATGATTCGGATACCAAGACCTATAATACTTTAACCATTAAACCATCAGCAGCAAGGGCTAATATCAGGGGAGGCGTTTATATTAATCTATATGCCTACAATGGTATTGGTATTTTATTCGGTCAATCGAATACGCCTTCCAATCAATATGCTGTCTTCAATCAATTCCAATCCAGGGAAAATGCTAATAGTGCAGGTTATATCACTTTCGACGGAGGCGCACAAAAAGCCTTCAGGTTTAACCTGATGAGTACTAATAGCGTTTTCGGTTCTGCGTTCTACCTTGCAAAAGGTTCAAGTAATATTACAATTAAAAATTGTTTAATTGAGAACGGCGTTCAGGCATTATCAAATAAAATATTGTTGCCTTTGGTATCATACATTCCTACAACAAAAAAATATAGGTTTGATTTTGATTCAACTTCGAGCCCGAAGAACGGATACTCTGCCGGTATCGTAATTCGTTCTACTTTACAAAACGTAGATTCTACGATGGTATTTGGTATTAAATTCGATACATTACCAAATACGAATAATTTAATAGATAATAACGAAATCCAGGGATTTGCTTATGGAGTTGTTGATCTCGGAATGGGTCCGCTATTTACAAATAGTACAATACCATCGGATTTCCACAGATTCCATAATCAAAACAATAGAATCAGCAGAAACATAATAACAAGTTGCGGCGCTGCCGGTATTATTGTCGGATTTGAAGAAAACACAGATATTACAATGAATAGAATTTATAATATCGGTGACGGTACTCTCGATGCAGCAGGTATTATTGCCGGAGGATTTTCGAGAGGAGCCATTCGCGGTTACAACAACGTAAACCTTAGAATAACCGGTAATGAAATTTCCGGTATTACTTCACCGACTAAGATATGTGGAATTCGGGTAGAGCAGGTACAGTTGTCATTCCAAAAAGATGTTGGTATTGCCAAATTCCCGAATACCGACGAAAGTACATTGGTAGCTAATAACTTACTTTGGGGATTACTTCCAAATGGACCAAATGCCGAAATTATGGGTATTCATTTGCTGACTCAAAGAGCAACATCAGGTAACTTTTTGAATCCCTTTATCGGCAATTACATGTCGAGGAGTGATAAAGTTGTCAACAATACCGTATTAATTGAAGAAGATGGTCAATCCAATATGGGAAGTATTGCCGGTATTGCATTGCAACAGGTTCGGGGTGCCATTGTAAAGAATAATGCAGTATATTACAATGACGCATTGAATACAAATAACGTTGATATTGCATCAGCATTTTTCTTTGAAGGTTTGAAACCCGATATGGGGAGCATAACATCCAACAGAAATGCTGTATGGACTGGTTCTGTAGGCTCAGAAGTTGCTGATATTTATAGATATGTCGAAACAGATACACTTAGCAGGATAGTAGAACCAGGCTCACGCGGGGAATTGATGAGATTATCGCAATGGCAGTCCTGGACGGGTCAAGACCAGAACTCGGTTATTGGAGATTTTACAACGCATTTCTTTAAATCAAGTAATGTACCACAAAACTTGAGAATTAATCTGTATCCCGAACCTCCGATTGGTTCGATATTGAATAACAGGGGTGAAAGATTATCTTATGTAACAAACGATTTAGACAATAACGTAAGAGGTCCGGCAGGTCAACAATACGATATTGGTGCAATGGAATTCGCAGGAACATTATACAACTTTGATGTGGAAATGATGAGTTTCTCATCTCCTGCAAATTATCAGGCTACTACCGGAACATACAGCGATGCCGAATATATTATGACAAACGCTCCTGTTCAGGTTAAAGCTAATATGAGAAACAATGGCAGCCAGGACCAGAACAATGCAACTGCTACATTACAAATATATCGTGAAAATCCGGATGGAGTAACATTTGGTGCAACACCGGTATTAACTGATAATGCTACTGTTTCTGTGGGTTCAGGCGGTACTGCCGAATTAGTATTCAATAGAGCGCCCGGCACCCAGTTTAATCCTCAGACTTATGGTGATTTACGCCCTGCTTATAATGGTAATATTGCATTACAGTTTACCTCTATGGAGGCTAACGTAACACCGCGTTATATGATTAAAATAACCGTACCTTCGGATTTACAGAATACTAATAATATTATTATAAAATACGTCAGGTTCTATTTGAAACGTTCATGGTTGTCACTTTGCGCAACTGTAGAGAACAGTTTTGAGAATTATCTGGCGCCAACTGCAACTACGGATATTATTGCAGGTCGTTTGAATTCGGACAGCGTTACCAAAGTATTGGCAAAACTCGGCTGGTTTACCGACCTCACTGCTAATCCGAAACGATATGATTTGGATTTATTTGATAGAAAAGGCTGGGAACCCAAAGCAGTTAATTATTCGCTGTATCGCTCATTAATATGGTCTGATGGTGATGATAAAGCTTTATCACGTTATCAGATAAAGAATATTAATGACTTCCTGACAAATACGGCAATTACTGAAAAGAAAAACCTGTTAATCTGCAGCCAGGAAATGCTCAGGCTCAACGAATCAGTTGATACTTTGTTTACTCAGGGAGTACTAAGAGCCAGGAGAATTGTGCCTAACATTAATGCACAGGATAATCCTCTTGGATTCGACGTTAGCAATGATAATAATTTCATTAGGGGTCTTGCAGTCGGCAGGGGAACAACAAATACAATAAAATCAACTGTATTTGCCACCGACGCACCTCCGTATTGCGGAATGATGAGAGTATTCCTTAATGGTGAAGGTCTGGCAAGACCGGGTATGTCTTATGGTTCGCATACAGCTTCAGCTTTTGATAGTTTAGCCGGTGTTGCAACAACAACAATGTATAGAAATATTATTTACACTGGTGTTGACTGGCGACATTTATCGGATGTTGAAACTATGTTCCGTGCTGCATTGGACTTTATCGAAACTAATGAAGGCAGTTTGGTACCGGTAGAATTATCCGACTTCCAGGCAAATGGTCATGGCAAACGAGTTGATATATCATGGACAACAGCCCAGGAAATAGGAAGTGCACGCTTCGAAGTAGAAAAATCAGTAGCAAGTGGAATCGATAATACTCCATTTGTAAAGATTTCCGAAATGAATGCTGCAGGTAAGAGCGAAGTTCCGATTAACTATGGTCCCGTTATGGATTATAATGTACAATTCGGACATACATATATTTATCGCTTAAAAATAATTGACCAGGATGGTACAACTAATTATAGCGGTGAAAAGGTAGTAACATTAACCGGTAATCAAGGCGCTATCACTATTAGCCAGCCGATGCCGAATCCTGCCGAGAACAACGTAAAATTCGATGTTACACTTGAAAACGAAGCAAATGTATCTATCGATGTTTATGATATCAGCGGAAAATTGATGGAAACTGTGGTTAATGGAATGCTTCCTAACCAAACTACCACAATCGAAATAAATGTTAAAAATTATACTAATGGAACATATAATGCAATAATTAAATCCGGCGATGCCGTAATTACACGCACTATAACTATTCTTAAATAGTATTATTTAATCATAGTAAACCCGGAGAGTTTTTGACTCTCCGGGTTTTTTTTGCTTATTTGTATTTGCAAAGAAAAAATTTTATGATTAAATTGAAACTCTATAATATTGAAAAAAAGAAAGGAATTCATGTCCGGTCATAGTAAATGGGCAAATATAAAGCATAAAAAAGGCAGGGCTGATGCCAAAAGAGGTAAGGTTTTCACTCAGATTTCCAAAGAAATAACCATTGCAGCCAGGGAAGGTATCGGCGATCCGGATTTTAATCCAAGACTTCGGCTTGCCGTGCAAAATGCAAAAGCCGTTAACATGCCAAATGAGAATATCAAACGCGCTATTCAAAAAGGCACCGGCGAAATCGAAGGTATAGTTTACGAAGAAGCTATTTACGAAGGATACGCACCATTAGGGGTTGCCGTTATTCTTGAAGTTGTTACTGATAATAAAAAAAGGACTGTTGCTGAATTACGGTCCCAATTTGGAAAATTAGGCGGCAGCCTTGGCGAACCGGGTTCTGTTGCCTGGAACTTCGATAGAAAAGGGGTTGTTACAATTAATTCATCTAATGAAAAGGAAGAAGATTTATTCGACTTGGTTATTGAAGCCGGTGCAGAGGATCTGGACTTCGGCGAAGAGACTTCAAGAATTATATGCCCTTATGAAACTCTTAATCTTTGTTCAAAATATTTGGAAGATAAAAAAAAGGAAATTACTCAAAGCAAACTTGAATTTATCCCAAAGAATATTGTCAATATAGATAATATTGACGATGCAAGAAGATTATTGAAATTCATAGATACCTTCGAAGAACATGAAGATGTTCAGTATGTTTATTCCAACTTTGAAATAGATGATTCGATTGTCGATGCTTTGGAAGAATAAATTAGTTTCAGATTATTTTAATAAATTCAGAAAAAAAAGATGAGCGACGAAAATAGAATTGATATTTTGCTGGTTGAGAACGACGAATTCAGTATCATACTTATAAAAAAGATATTATCCCGGAAATATAATATTCATTTAGCTAAGGATGGCAATTCAAGTATTGAGATGTGCAGGCAAACGAAATATTCAATTATTCTGATGGATATTAATCTCGGATTCGGATTAAACGGGTTGGATGCCACCAGGGCAATAAAGAAGCTTGAAGGTTATGAGAATACCCCTGTCATTGCAATAACGGCTTATACGCTAAAGAAAGATATAAAAAGCATATTTGATGCAGGGTGTTCCCACTATTTCCCAAAACCGTTGGATATTGACAAATTCCTTATTACTTTAAATGAGATTGTTCAACAATTAGATTGATATTATTTTAAAGGCAATTCTATTTTGTTGATTATGATTTATAACTCATATTGTGAAATTTTAAATAAAATAAAATATTAATTTAATATTGCGTCCTTAATTGATAGGAGGATAGAATGGGAAATGGTATTTCTTTCGATACATTGGCTTATACCAAGAAACTGAAATCTGTTGGTTTCAGTGAAGAACAAGCTGAGACTCAGGTTGAGATTTTAAAAAGCATAATGGAAGACCGATTGGCTACCAAAGAGGATATTCTTGATTTGAAAAGGGATATTAAAGAATTAGAACTAAGAATGATAATTAAATTGGGAGCATTACTCGCAATGAGTATAGCTATTGTTGCTGTACTTGTTAAGCTACTTTAGATTTAGGTTATAATGACATAACCAAATTTCATAATAACTTTTGGAGGAAAAAAAATTAACAAAACCCGAACATCTTTTCGCAAAAAACGAAAGATACCATTATGTGGACCATTTAAAAAAAATATGGAAAAGACTTTGGCATAAGTTCGGATAAGGAATTTGGTAATTTTCTTAAGGAAATAGATTAAAAATCCTTAACAAAACTACCCGGTTCTGTTAATGGGAACTAATAATTTTTTGGAAAAAGAATAAATCATTGCAAATGTAGAAACATTGATAATAAATACCGATTTGGATAAAAATTATTTTACAATTATCGAAAAACTTAACTATAACTACGATATAAAATAATAAGAAATTTTACGTTATAAATTGTAATGGGAGGTAACAATGGGAAATAGTATTACTTTCGATACACTGGCTTATACAAAGAAGCTAAGAGAAGTTGGTTTTACAGAGCAGCAGGCTGAAGTTCAGGCTCAAGCTATTGTTGAATTGATAGAAGATAAAATAGCTACTAAAAGGGACTTAAAGGAACTTGAAACTACACTTCAAAGGGATATTAAAGAATTAGAACTTCGTATGATAATAAAATTGGGTGCTTTACTTGCCATGAGTATTGCAATTGTAGCTGTACTTGTAAAGCTGCTTTAAAAAATAAATTCCTCAAAACTTATTACTATTTCAAAAAAACCTGTGAGTTACTTAGCAGTTTGCTGATTGTAAATTGTTTTTGTTTTGTAAAAAAAATATTTGCAATTATAAAAATCAAATTGTATTAATCAAAAGAATCGGTACTCATGCCGAATATGACAAGTGGGATTTAGAATAGGTGCTAAAATGAATAAAATAATAAATAATGATTTTGAATATTCTTTAGCCTTAGAAGAAATCGAAACATTGATGGATAAAGACCCCGAACCTGAATCTTTTGAAGGGAAAAAATTGCATTGGCTCTCTTTGCTTATAAAAGACTACGAGAAGGATTTAGAAATTAATCAATTGCCCGACCCTATTGAAGCTATAAAATTTCGTATGGAACAGGAGGGGTTGATTCAACGTGATTTGGTTCCATATATTGGTAGTCGAAGTAAAGTTTCAGAAGTTATGGCAAGAAAAAGACCATTAACGCTTGATATGGTACGTGCTCTAAGCGCTAATCTTGGAATTCCTGCAAAAGTATTGGTTCAGGAATCTCAATCGGCAATCGATGATAATAATTTGGATTGGGAAAAATTTCCGGCAAAAGAAATTATTGCAAGGAAATGGTTGAATGAGCCTATTAAGTACTCTCAAAATAAAAATGGATTGATTGTGAATTCATTTATCAATCAGCTTCAACCTGTTCCGAAATTCTCTGCTTTCTATCGTTCAAATCATAACTACCGTTCGGGACGTACTATGGATATATATGGATTATATCTTTGGAATATTAGAATTTTATTAAAAGCCAAGGAAATAAAATCAACTAAGGAATTTAAAAAGGATTTATTGACGACTGAGGTTTTAAGAAATCTCGTAAAACTTAGCAAATATGACGATGGACCGCTTAGAGCGTTCGAATATTTATTGGATTATGGTATCAGGGTTGTTGTAGAGCCGCACTTATCAAGAACATATCTGGATGGCGCTGTAATATTAACCGATGAAAAAAAACCCGTTATAGGTTTAACCATCAGGTATGATAGAATTGATAACTTTTGGTTTACTCTAATACATGAGTTAGCTCATATTTTTTTACATTCTCATCAAAATATTGAAATTTTTTATGATGACCTTGATATCATCGAAGATAAAAACTTTCTTGAAACTGAAGCTGATGAATTTGCACGTGAAATTTTAATCCCAAAAGAAGAATGGATAAAAACCCTGCTAGTAAAAGTAAGTTCCCTCTGGCAGCAGAATTACTTGCTAATGAATTAGGAATTCACCCCGCAATTGTAGCTGGAAAAATGAGATATGAATTTAATACTTACAAACTCTTGAATAATTTAATTGGTAATAAACAAGTAAGAAAATTATTTTCAAATATTGAATGGAGTTAAAAATGAAATTCGATTATATTTTTTTTTCTATCTTTTTAATCTTTCTGAAAATTCTTAGCCACCTTGCTGAGATTTGCAATAAATTTTATCTTAGATTCATACTTCAAGCAGCATGGTAACTTATTGTTACAAAGTCGAAGCTATATTTATAGAGAATACAGTTATAACTTATTTATAGTATTAAAACTGATGGTATTAGATATGGCTTCACCGAAAGTTAATAAATTATACCCTCTTGGTTTAACCAAACCAGATTTAATTAATTTTTTGTATTCATCAACTGCCATTTCTAATTCATGATATTTCAAATCATCTTTGAATTTACTTGGTTCAGTTGAAATAATTTCATTTAGCTCATCTGTAAGGTTGGTATTCATAATTAAATAAACTTTCTGGTATGAACAAATATAGGGAACTTATTTTTTATAATGTAATCTGATAATAATTCGTAATAAGATCTTATCAAATTCCTCTTCTCTGCGTCTTTACTATAATCAATTATTTTTAATTGTAATTCAATTAAAGTTTCAATATTTATAGGTCTGCCATGAGATTTCCATACTTTATTATCACTCAATTTCAAAGCGATTTCTTCAGCTCGATTTCTTTTTTCTTCATCTGTTACAGGTTGTCCGATTAATTCTGGATTTGAATTATGAGTTTTCCAATTTTTGAATTTGTACTTTACTAACCATTTTTTCAATAGGTCAATTGTTAAATCTTTGGCCTGTTCGTATTCTCGAAGCTCGGCTAAATCAATATCTTTTAAAATTAGAAATTCTTCTTTGGTTAACTTGTTTTCCTGAGCTTTTACAATCATCTCATTAACTTTATCTAAATAACCTAATGCGGCTACCCATCTTCCTTCCTTATTCTGAACTTGAGGGTCAATAGGTCCTAAAACTGAATGATAGTCCATATAAATATTATCACCACTCATACAAAATATTGTACCTGCACTATAAGCATAATCAGGAATAATAAAGTTAATTTCCGAATAATGATTACGAAGTATATTAACATACCTTTCAACAGCAATAGAACTACCTCCACTTGTTGTTAAAATTACAAAAAGTCTTTTTTTCTTTCGTTTTTTTTCTAGTATCAATTCTTCAATAACCTTTAATACAAAATTTTCATTGCCGTCAACAATTACACCCCAATATGTAAAAACATCACCATCCAAATGCTTCTCAAGAGCAATAATCTTTTCATGAAGAAGAAATTGTATTGTATCATCAACAGGTGGTTTCATAATAAATGAGAAAATAATGTTAATAATAATTAATTTTATATTGTCCTACAGTTTTGAATCTAATGTTTAAATTACCAAAATATATTTTTAATTCCATTTTTAAAATTAAGAAATTCTTTTTATATTATCAAGTTTTATTTTAGATTCAATCGTTCATTCGGGAGTATATATCATGAAATATTTTTTATTCCGGATTCCAACTAAGTAGTTGGAATCCGGATTTGATTTCTTCTTGATTACTTCTGAAACATCTCTTCCACTTGAACTATTTTAATATTATCCGGTTTTATATCGAGTGGGAAAGATTCTATTAGCTTATCCTCTGCCATCACTGCATCGGACTTTGGAGTTGCATAAATGATTGGGCTTGGCGTATTGGCAATCAAATCCTTCTTGTATTGCTCGGCATCGCGTGTAACGACGGCAAATTTGATATTCTTGTATTGTATATGTTTCTTAATTGCAGCATTGACCTGCTCAAGCGTTACTTCATTTATTTTTCTCCGGAATAACTCGATGTAATCCCCCTGGCTATCGATACCATAGAACTTCGAATCTATGGCATAGCCCAATCTTTTTATATTGGTTGTTGCAAAATTCAGGGCATATTTATTGAGGAATTTCTTTGTAAGTTCTAATTCTTCTTTTTTCATGCCGTTATCTACTACATTTTTTAACTCCCGGAGCGCTGCCCGCAAAACGAAATGGCGGTTTTCATTTTTTACGGGGCGCAGCCAGACTTCGAAAATTTGTTGTCTTCTTGCATTATTTGGGTCGGGAACATTGTAATAACCACCATGCAGGAAAGTTTCGATATAGGAATAATCACCGTAATTCATACCCCGAAGTTCGCGTATTACCTGATATAAATGGCTCGATGAATTGCGATGCTCTCCGAACCAGGAATTGAATAAAGTCAGGGCAAAGAAATCATCCTGTCCACGCATGACATTAATCGGGAATCCGAAGCTGATTGCAGTTGCATCGCATGGTTTCTCGATTAAAAGAAAATTATAACCTGAGATGGGAGCCGTTTTCGGTTTGTCAATTTGTTGTGGAATTGTATCTGGCAAAGAAGAAAGGTCTTTTTCCATTTTTTCAGGAAGAGTCTTCTCGAAACCCCCGCTTATGCCGATTAAGAGATTTTTATTTGTATAATATTGTTTATAGAATTTTTTTATATCGTCAATTGTTATGGATTTAATGCTTTCAACCGAACCGACAGTTAAGTGGTTGTAAGTAGTTCCCTCGAAGATACTTCCATAAAGAGCTGCCTTGCCTAATTCTTCATCGCTGGCGTAACGAAGCTGCTTTTCAATATAATTAAGATAATTGCTTTTTATCCTATCAAAATCTTCCTGTTTGAATGCAGGTTTCAGAATAGCATCGGTTAAAAGAGTATAGTATTCATTTAAATTATCCTTATGTGTTCTGCCGGATATTACTGTCATTTCCTTATCGACTTTAGCATCGTAGCCCGCAGCGATAGGGTAGAGCTTATCGAGGATTGTTTCGTAAGAATTTGTTTGAGTCGAGCCTTCGGCAATCAAATCCGCAGTTAAAGCTGCAATGCCTTCTTTACCTTTAGGGTCGTTCTGGGAGCCAACCTTGAACCATAGTTTGAATGAAATTGTCTGGTCGTCTTCTATTGGAAGAAGTACGAGATTATCTTTTGGTTTTTCCATTTTTCCGCAACCGATAATTAAGATTGAAATAAATAAATACAATATTAAGAACGAGGACGTTCCATTTGAAGCGAAATTTACAAATCTTTTATTTCTCATATTGATTTTTCCTTTGAATAATAATTTTATTACCAACAATTTAATTTGAACAGACAGGGATGTCTGTTCTACCAGTATTTACATTTTATTGTAGGTCAGACATCCCTGTCTGACTGAGTGAACAGACAAGGATGTCTGTTCTACCTTCCTTGATTAGTAGGTCAGACGCCCCCGTCTGACACTTGACTATAATTGACATATACTTTATATCACTCACCTGTTAAAGTAAGAACAGTTCTTTTTTCCGGTACGAAGTATTTCTTTGCTGCTTCTATTATATCCTGCGGATTAACATTCATAATCGTAGAAAAGTGTTTATCCAAAGCAGCGATACCACCTGTCATTGCTATGATTCTTGTTAATTTTCCTGCTACTTTTTCCGGAGTGTCGAGATTCATAAGAAACTCGTACTTCTTGCGTTTCTTTAAATTATCAAGCTTGGTTTGGCTGACCGGATTCGTCTGAAACTCCTTGATGGTTCTATCTATTTCGGTGCGAATATATCCCAAATCATCAATTTTTTTGATTTTTGAATATATTGACCAAAGCCCCGGGTCGCGGTTCATACCGAAATCATAACCAAATTCCTGAACCTTTTGCTCCTGAAGATATAATTTTTTATATAAGTCACTGTTTTCACCAAATGCCATTTCACAAAATAATGAAGCGGCAGCAATGAGTTTATCGTTTGGGTCGAATGAAGCGCCTTTATATGAAATTGCCAAAATTGGAAGTGTTTTACCAGGATATTTTACCGTACCGGATTTTTCTCTTGTTTGTTCGGGTTCTTTTGGTATCTGAGGCGGAACATATCCTCTTTGCCAGGGGCTGTAATACTTTTCGACCAGACGCATTGCTTCGTCCTGACGGAAATCACCGACAATCAATAATACTGCATTTTCCGGTCGGTAATAACGGGAAAAAAAACTACGGCTGTAATCATACATTTTAGGCATTGCTGCAATATCCTCTTCGAATCCCATGGTAGTATGCTTATATGTATGCTCGGCAAAGGCTAATCCGGCAAGTTTTTCCTCGAGCCAAAACTCCGGGCTCGTCTTGCTTTTGCGATATTCTCCATATACTGCGCCGGATTCTGTTTGGAATTCCCTTTCCTGATAGAATAAATTCCGGAACCGGTCGCTTTCGAGTTCCATAGTCTTTTCCAAATCTTCCGATGCTATACTTAAATGGTAGCAAGTTAAATCGTCTGTTGTGTATGCATTGGCATTAGCGCCCATTTCAGTAACGAGTTTATCGTAAACATTACCGGGATACTTCTTAGTTCCGCGGAACATCATGTGCTCGAAAAAGTGGGCAAAACCTGTATGACCAGGTTCGTATTCATCCCTGCTACCGGTACGGACGACGGTGTAGTATGAAAGCAAACTATGGCTTTTCATCGGCACCAAAATTACAGTAAGTCCGTTTTTGAGCATAAATGTTTTTGATTCGAGTGGGAAAAATTTTTGAGAGAAAGCCTGTGTGTTCATAACTGTCATTCCTATTGCAAAAATGATGAATAATTTTTTTAACATAAAGAATCCTTAAATAAATAATAAAATCATCAATTATTAACATGAAGTTATATAAATCTACTTTTATATTTATGATTAATTTTCAATTTTGTAATTTTCAATAAATTTTTAATATTTAATACTAAAACTATCATATTTGATATTTATCATTAATTGAAAATTTTAAAATTTAAAATTATTTAATATTTAATTATGACCATATCAACTATAAGTAATATATCTTATTTTTGAAATTTTGAAAATCAACTTACTAAAATAGTATGAACGAAATTTCGCAAAAATTGTTGCTCGAAGCTAACCGGGTAATTTTAGATGAAATCAAATCCCTGGAAAAGGCAGCTACCAGGCTGAATGAAAAATTTGCCCAGGCTGTAATATTGATGTCTAATGCCAATAAAGTTATACTGAGCGGTATAGGGAAGTCGGGATTAGTTGCAAAGAAAATTGCTGCATCTCTATCCAGCATTGGCGTATCGTCGGTATTTCTTCATCCTGTTGAGTCCTTACACGGTGATTTAGGTATGGTTCAAAAAGGGGATGTAGTAATTTTGCTTTCAAAAAGCGGCAGTACTGAAGAAATCGTTCGGCTCGTGCCTTATCTGAAAATGCGCAATGCCGGGATTATTTCAATTATTGGGAATATGAATTCATTTTTAGCAACAAACTCGGATATTGCCCTGGACGGTTCGGTTGATTATGAAGCATGCCCGCATAATTTAGTGCCTACCTCAAGCACACTCGTTGCCCAGGCTATAGGGGATGCCTTGGTTGTTGGGTGTATGCATTATAAAAAGGTAACAATCGAGGATTTTGCCCGCCTGCATCCGCTTGGTCAGTTAGGTAAAAACATTACATTGAAGGTAAAGGATATAGCACACACTAAAAAGCATTTGCCTGCTGTAACCTCATCCGATACGTTTAAAACCGCTTTAATCGAGATAACCGAAAAAGGATTAGGGTGTGCGGTTGTAATTGATTCTAAGGGCATTCTCGAAGGAATAATAACCGATGGTGATATAAGAAGGGCATTGCAAAAATTTAATAATATCGAAAAGCTGAAAGTATCCGAGATAATGACCGCTAATCCTGTAACAATTTCATCGGAAGCATTTCTGGGCGAGGCATTGGGAATTATGGAGAATCGACCCAGCCAGATTAATGTTCTGCCGGTTGTGGATGCTAAAAATAAGTGTATTGGAGTTGTGCGTCTGCATGATATTTTGAGGAGTGGGCAGTAAAAAATTAAAGGAGAAAAATTTATGAAAATCAAATATGATGCCGATGTTGATGCTATTTATATTGACATACATGAAGATAAAAAATCTGCCAGAGTAATTCACTTAAATGAAGATATTACTTTGGATTTTTCTGGTAGTGAAGAATTGGTTGGAATTGAAATATTAGATGCATCAAA
>JAERMQ010000127.1 GCA_016844745.1 Ignavibacteria bacterium
CTAACCAAATAGGAGTAATTCCCATGATTGATTTCCTTTCAAAATTCTCAGACTACCCTCTTTAGGTAAAAATAAGTGTTCCAATTTGGCTTATATTATCAATACTCTTTTTTTCTTATATTATTTCAGAACCCCTGACCTCTATAAATACAAATCAAAATATTCCAACACTAATTTTTTAATGAAACTCCGCATAAAATCAACACATTCACTTACAAAACTAATGACCAATACAAAACTTTGATAAAACGGCATTTGGATTTTAAGATGGCGCTTTTTATTGAAATATGAAATAATATTAAATGAAACAATTGTTATTAAAAAAATATGGAGGAAAAATAAAATGCCTCAAATGCAGCTGCCAATATTTCCAGAAGGAACAACAGAAATAACAAATGAAATAGGGTTTGTAAAAAAAGAAGGTCAGATTACATATTTCAATGGTCATTTGCCGGTATTTGTACATGATGAAAAAGATATACAGACATTTCGTATGATAACAAGTCAATTTATAGTAACCGGTCTTGTCAGACAAGTGGATATAATAAAAGCGTTTGGTGTTCCCAACCGTACTGTAAAGCGATATGTAAAATTATATAGAGAAAAAGGCGTGAAGGGTTTTTACAAAACACCTGCTCGGCGAGGAGCCGTAGTATTAACGCCGGAAGTTCTAGACAGAGTACAAATACTGCTTGACGAAGGGAAAGAGTTAGGAGAAATAAACAAAATAACAGGTGTTAAAACAAATACATTAAACAAAGCCGTACATGCCGGAAAACTTCACAGAAATAAAAAAAAATTGAAACCGAAAAATTAAGCACAAAAAGTGAACGAAATGTAGAAGATAATAAATCACTTATGGGTGTTGGAGCAACAAATGTTTTAGCAAGAGTTGCGGCCAGCCTTGGGAAATTGAATGGAGTAGAAATAGAATTTCAGCCATGTGCGGATGTTCCATACGGCGGAGTAATTTTTGCTTTGCCGGCGTTATTAGCAAACGGATTATTAAGACATACCGATGAAAATTTTTCACTGCCTCCTGGATATTACACCACAGAAAATATTTTTTTAATTCTTGGATTTCTTGCACTTGCTCGCATAAAGGTTATGGAAAGTTTAAGATATTGTGCACCCGGTGAATGGGGTAAGCTATTGGGCATAGATAGAATCCCCGAAGTAAAAACAATGCGACAGAAAATCGATACACTAATAAGTAATGACGGTGGCAAGACTTGGAGTGCCGAACTTTGTAAAGAATGGATGGCAGAAACTTGCGAGACAAAATATGAAGGATATTATTATGTTGATGGACATGTAAAAGTTTATTACGGAAAACTTACCCAGTTACCAAAACATTATGTTTCAAGAGAACGACTTTGTTTAAAAGCAACAGTTGATTATTGGGTCAACGCAATGGACAGTCAACCTTTTTTTCTTGTAAATAAAGCAGTTGATCCGGGTTTACTTCAAGTATTAAAAAATGATATAGTCCCTCGTCTTGAATCTGAAGTTCCAAACCAACCAACAGAAGAACAATTAAATTTAAATAAATATTTGCATCGATTTATTTTAGTATTTGATCGTGAAGCATACAGTCCGGATTTTATGAAAGAAATGAAAGAGAAACGAATTGCATGCATGACTTACAATAAGTATTCCGGTGAAGATTGGAAAACTTATGAGTTTATAGATTGTCAGATAAAACTTGCAGGAGGAGAAATTACCGATATGAAATTAGCTGAAAGAGGAACAATGCTTAATAATGGTTTATGGGTTCGTGAAATACGAAAACTTACAGATAATGGACATCAAACATCCGTTTTGGCAACAGATTATATTACAGATTTCAAGCCTGTAGCTGTTGCAATGTTCGCCCGGTGGAGTCAGGAATTGTTTTTTAAGTATATGATAAATCAGTATAATTTAGATAGACTTATGACTTATCAACTTGAAAGTATTCCCGACACTACACAGATTGTAAATCCGGAGTTTCGTAAGATTGATACAGAAACAAGAAGCAGTATTTCTAAATTAAACAGGAAGCTGAAAGAATTCGGTGCTATATCTCTGACAGAAGATATTGAACCGGATAAAGTTGAAAATTATCAAAAACAAAAATCCAAAATACAGGAAGAAATATTACTATTGAAGAAAGATATAGAGGAGTTAAAAGCCAGACGAAAAATCATTTCCAGACATATAACATTCCAGGAATTACCACAAAATCAAAGATTTGACAGATTAAGCACACAAAGCAAATATTTTATCGATACTATTAAAATGATTGCATATCGTGCGGAAACATCTATGGCAAATATCATTAGAGATAAAATGTCACATAGCGATGAAGCCCGTCGTCTGCTTCAGGCTATATATAACACAGAAGTTGATCTTATCCCAGATAAAGAAAATAAAACATTAACAGTTCGGTTACATCATTTAGCTAATCGAAGTACTGATGAAATTTTATCATATTTATGTGAATCTCTAAATGAGACGCAGACAATATACCCGGGAACAGATTTAAAATTAATTTATAAATTGAGTTCATATGTTTTTCAAAAATGAGCATGTAAAATATTCAAAAATATCAAATTCAGTGCCATCGCAAATTCATCGAGGTCAGGTGTTCTGACATTTGTTTCACTCAGTATAAACTCCACGAAAAAACTGCTTTTCATATATGATGACAGCCTAAAGAGGTTTAGGCTAATCGTTGTA
>JAERMQ010000100.1 GCA_016844745.1 Ignavibacteria bacterium
TTATAAAATCAGCAATATTTTTTACTTATTTCAATCCATTTTACGATTTCCTTCTCATTTTGCCAATCTGATTACTTGTTCAAATCTGAATATGTTGTATGTCAAGTTCATCAATCCAATAATTCCCGTTGCCCTTGCTATTCCTACACATCTGACGAACAATCCATGCATGCTTTGTTCCATAAAACCAAATACATGCTCAACTCGTGATCTCGTTTTTGATTTAATTCGATTATCTCCTATTTGTTCCTTGGTTAAAGGCTTGTTCTTATAACCTTTTACATTTACTTGATTTACCATCTTGTATTTTGCTATTGCCTCTTCTTGTTTCTGTCCGGTATAAGCGCTGTCTGCATATAAATCCTGCTCTGCATCGCTTTCTGTCAATAATTCCTCTAATGGTTGTGAATCATGTACTGATGCGTCCGTTACTGCATAACGGTTGATAAACTTACTCTTGGTATCCACCTTTGCGTGATTCTTATATCCATAATATGTTTCTTCATTTTTTTGTGTCCATCTCGCGTCTATATCTTTATGCCGCTTCTTATTTGGCTCATCTTTCCATAGCTCCGAACCTTCGCCTGATTTGATTTTTCCATTCTCTTCCCGGGTATTCCTTTGTCGTGGTGCTATCGTAAAACTGGCGTCTATCATTTGACCTTCATTGAATATCAAACTAAGTGATTCCAGGTATTTGACAAATTGTTCAAATAATATCTCAACTAATCCCTGTTTTGTGAGATTTTCTCTAAATGCCCATACTGTTTTTTCATCAGGTACTTTGTCGCCGCTTTCTAATCCCAAAAAATTCTTAAAACTTGTTCTATCTATTATCTGGTACTCCACTTGTTTATCACCAAGTCCGAAGTATCGCTGTAATATCATTATTTTGAAGAGCATTACTACATCGTATGGTTTTGCTCCTGCATTATTCTTCTTATTTATATTTAATAATTTTGATTCTAATGTCTCTCGAAACAATTCAAAATTCATTACTTTCCCTAACGCTTCTAATGGATTGCCAATTTCTGACAATAGTTCCGAATTAAATTTCTCGTCAAAAAATGATTTCTTGCCTTGTAATTTGTATTTTTTTTGCTTCATTTCATTCGCCTCTAATTTAACTCTCTTTCTTTATGCAAAATTACGCATAATTGCTTTATTTTCATAATGTTAATTTATAGAACTCCCCTTATAATAATTGGAAATAGGGATATCAATAGTTTGAATAGAAGCGCAATGAAGTATTATTATTTCTTTTTTTCTGAAGTTGATTTGCTTTGAGCTTTAAAGCGAACTGCTTTACCGTCCGGGCTTATATTGAAGAATTTTGCATCTCCCCAAAGCCGCTCCAATTGATAGAAATCACGCGCCTCAGGGCGGAAAAGATGTATCACGACATCGAAAAAATCCATGATAATCCACTGGCTCGATTCTTCGCCCTCAACACGTGGCTGTGGCATTTTATTCATTCTGCATGAAGCGGATATCTCATTATTCACTGCTCGCATTTGCGCTTCGGATAAGCAGGAGCAAATCACGAAATAATCAGTTACGGCAGCTTCAATTGCCGTTAAATCGAGTATTTGAATATTTTCTGCAATTTTAATGTCTGCAATTCTTGCGCAGAAAACTGCTAATCCTTTTGATGTTCGTGGTTTGCCAAGTTTCATTATATTTATTTTCTAATTAATTTCTTGATTATTCGAACGTTAAGCGTTTATGATAGTTTATTGATTCAACTGTTGAGAATGGTACGACGGACTTGCCGAAATTCTCTTCATCATAATCCCTGTTACCATGAAAATCCGAACCACCTGTCTCCAAAAGCCAGTACTGATGCGCTATCGACTGATAATGCTTCTGTAAAGCAGCGCTATGGGAGGGATGAATCGTTTCAATACCATCCAAACCATATTTAATAAATTTAAACAGGGTGGATGAATCGATATTAGTTCCTGGATGAGCGAGTACTGCAACCCCTCCGCAATCATTGATTAATTCAATTCCTTTTTTTACAGTAAAATTCAATTTAGGTTCGTAACAAGGTCCGCCATCACCGATATAATTAGCAAATGCTTCTTTTCGGTGTTTTATATATCCTCTTTCAAGCAAGGCTTCTGCAATATGCGGTCGCGCTATCGGAGCTTTACCAGCCTTTTCGAGAACGAACTCAAACGGAATGTCAACATTTAAATGCTTCAGTTTTTCCACGATTTTCACGGCGCGCAGTTCCCTCCCCTTACGGAATTCGACCAATTGCCGGTTCAGTTCTTCATTTTCAATGTCAAATGCGTATCCGAGAATATGATATTCTTTGGAATCTTCGTAGCAGCTAAATTCTATACCGGTTACAAACTCCAATTTGAATTTTTTAGCTAAGGGTATAGCTATCCTGCAGCCTTCCACCGCATCATGGTCTGTAATGCTTATTGCAGCAAGGTTGCATTTCAATGCCTTTACAAGCAGTTCTTCGGGAGTTAATACGCCGTCCGAATAAATTGTATGTGTATGTAAATCAGCAAATTGCATACATTAATCTATATAAAATTTTCTTATTTCGTCTGTTAAATCAGATTTTTGAATTACTTTTCTTTCGCCTGTTTCCCTTATTTTTATTTCAATATTACCTGCATCCAGATTTTTTCTACCGATAATCACCTGAACCGGAATACCAATTAAATCTGCATCGTTGAATTTTACCCCTGGATTTTCATTTCTATCGTCATAAAGCACGTCGAATCCTTGTTTCTTCAATTCGGAATAGGCATCAACGCAGGCTTTAGTAACATCATCGAATTTGGGTACGTTTATTCCTAACAAATGAACATGAAACGGCAATAGTGGCTTTTTCCAGATGATTCCCTTTTCATCATGATGCTGTTCGATGAATGCTGCCATTATCCGCTCTACACCAATGCCGTAGCTACCCATTATCAGTGGATTTTCGTTCCCATGTGCATCGAGGAAGGTAGCTCCTAAAGCTTCGGAATATTTAGTACCTAATTTAAAAATATGACCCAACTCAATAGCTTTGACAATTCGAATGGGAGCACCGCAATTTGAACAACTCTCACCCTCGCAAACCGTTCTCAAATCATAGTATCCATCAATTGTGCAGTCGCGCGAAAAGTCTATATTTTTATTATGGAAACCGTCCCGGTTAGCTCCGCTTACCAATCCGTTGGCATCTTTCAAACGATTATCGGCAATAACTTTCATTTTAGTTTTAAGCCCGACAGGTCCAATCGAACCCGCATTTGCGCCTGAAGAAACGAGAAGTTCTTCGGGAAGAGCCGGACGGAAATTCCCAGTACCGAATACCCCCTGAAGCTTGCTTTCATTTAGCTCGTCATTACCGCGCATCATAATTAAAACCGGCTGGGAATCAATAATATACACAACAGACTTGGCAAGCCGCTCTTCCAGTAAATTGTATTTCTCTATTAAGTCATCGATGGTTCTTGCATCGGGTGTTGGGAATTCTTCAATAGGAAGATTTGTAGATTCTCTTCCCGAAGGGTGAGCATTTGAAGAAGCAACTTCGAGATTCGCAGCATAACCGCAAGCGTAGCAGATTACGCAATTATCTTCACCTGCATCGGATTCAATCATAAATTCCTGTGACTGCCTGCCTCCCATGGCTCCGCTGGATGCGCCAACGATAAAAAATTTCAGGTTGCATGAATCGAAAATCTTCTTATATGCTTCATAATGTTTCTGATAGCTAACGTCCAAGCCTTCCCATGTAGCATCCATAGAATATGCGTCTTTCATAAAAAATTGCCTGCCTCGCAGAACGCCTGATTTCGGGCGCGGTTCATTCCTGAATTTAGTTTGAATCTGATACCATATCTGCGGCAAATCCCTGTATGATTTAAGATGTTGACGTGCATGATAAGTAATTATTTCTTCATGTGTCGGGGCAAGTACCAATCCTTCACGGTTTTTAATATGGAACATCACATCGCCCATTGCCTCAACCCTACCTGTTTGCTGCCATATTTCGATTGGATTTAAAGCAGGCAGGAAAAATTCCTGTCCACCGATAGCATCAATTTCACGGCGCAGAATATCCATAATGACTTTTAAAACTTTATAACCAAGAGGCAAGAATGAAAAAATTCCGGATGCAACCTGCCGGACAAGCCCGGCGCGGAGCATTAATCTATGCGAAGGGATTATAGCATCGGCTCCCAATTCTTTTAATGTAGGTATGAAAGATTCCGATTGTCTCATAATTAAAATTTATTATACTAATATGAAATTAAATATCCAAACATGTAAAAAATACAAAAATAAGGAAAATAAATTTGTCACGTAAATTATTTTGTTATTAGGAAAAAATTCAATAATTTTGCAGACTATACTAAATTGATATTTTAAAATAGGAGATAATTTAAGTGGAGCCGTCAGCTAAAATAACTCGTTCTGTGCGGAAAGAAGATGCCGAACACCAGTGGCTAATAGTCGATGCAGCCGGTATGACAGTAGGTCGCCTCGCTACACAGGTAGCTACCCTTTTGAGGGGAAAACATAAAGCCTGCTTTACTCCCCATATCGATTGCGGTGATTATGTAGTAGTAATTAACGCTTCGCAGGTAGAATTCACCGGTAAGCGTCCCGAGCAGAAATATTATTATCATAATACTCTTTATCCGGGTGGCGACCGCTATCTTAAATTCAAAGAGGCAATTAAACAGAAGCCGGAATTCGTTGTTGAACATGCCGTAAAAGGTATGGTTCCTAAAAATCGTTTAGGCAGAAAAATTTTTAAGAAATTAAAAGTTTATGCCGGAACAGAACATCCGCATACAGCACAGCAGCCGGTATCATATAAACTTAGTTACTCATAATTGTAGTTGTCGGATGTAATATTAAATTGAAAAAAATAATTGTAAATAAATCTTTTTTTGGAGTTTATTAATGAAAGTTTACCGGGCAACGGGTAGAAGAAAGACTTCCGTAGCGCAAGTTCGCTTAACAAGTCCAGGCAACGGGAAATTAACCGTTAACAAGCAACCGCTTGAAAAATATTTGCAAGTGGAAGTGAATACACAAAAAGCTCTCCTGCCATTGGTTATTGCAAAATTTGAAGGGAAATTTGACGTATCTGTCTCAACCTGTGGTGGTGGGCTTAGCGGTCAAACCGGCGCAATTCAATTAGGAATTGCACGTGCATTGCTGCAATACGACGAAACATTGCGTGCCAGCCTTCGCGATTATGGCTTGCTTACACGCGACCCAAGAATGGTTGAGCGAAAAAAATACGGACAGAAGAAAGCTCGTAAGCGCTTCCAGTTCTCGAAACGCTAAGATTGAATTGAATTTAATTTTATAAATAATCATGCTGCGGGATTATTCTGTGTGTTGTCGGGCAATACCGAATGGCAGAATAAGTTGAACGCGGCAGTAGTATAAAACACAAGGAGAAATATGCATTACATTGAAATCGAAAAGCTGCTCGAATCGGGCGCTCATTTCGGGCATCTTACCCGCAGATGGAATCCTAAAATGGCTCAGTTTATTTTTAGTGAGCGTAATGGAATCCACATTATCGACCTCAGAAAATCCCAAATCCTAATCGACTTAGCCCGCGAAGCAATTTATGATATTGCCTCTCGTGGGAAAATCGTTCTTTTTGTAGGTACTAAGAATCTTGCAAAAGGTATATTGGAACGCGAAGCCAAACGCTGCAATATGAATTATGTTTCTGAGCGCTGGTTAGGTGGTATGTTGACGAATTTCACAACCATCCGTAAAAGTATCAAACGCCTCAACAGCATTGATAAAATGGAAGTTGACGGAACATTTGAGCGCATTACAAAGAAAGAACGTCTTATGATTAACCGTGAACGTGACCGACTGCGCAAGTTCTTCGGTGGTATTGAAGAAATGACCCGTCTCCCAGGAGCTTTGTTCGTCGTTGATATTAAAAAAGAACATATAGCCGTAAACGAAGCTAAAATATTAGGCATTCCCGTTATTGCAATCGTCGATACAAATTGCGACCCCGAAACCGTTGATTATCCTATTCCGGCAAATGATGACTCGCTCAAAACGATTGACTTAATTGCCACCGTATTAGCTGACGCTATTAACGAAGGCACTGCCTTAGCCAAAGTTCGCATGGCAGAATTAGCTTCCGATGGCGAACGTGCTGCCAAAGAAGGCGATACAGCCGGTAAGGAAGAATCACCTGTTATCAAACGTAAAATGCGTGAACGCAGAGGCAAACGCGAAAATCGTCAGGATTTCGGTAATGATACAATTACTCCCGGCAAAGAAACCGGTGAATAATTTTAGTAAAAAAACAAACTTAAATAGATTTATTATAAACAATTGATAGATTATTAAAATGATTGAAATAACACCATCACTCGTTAAAGAATTACGCGAAATAACAGGCGCTGGTATGGGTGATTGCAAATCCGCACTCACTCAAGCCGAAGGCGATATGCAAAAAGCTATTGAAATTCTCAGGAAAAAAGGCGCTGCATCTGCCGCCAAACGCGCAGACAGAGCCGCAAAAGAAGGTATTATCACCATTAGGACAAATGAGAATTCTACCAAAGCAGTTATCGTAGAAGTTAATAGCGAAACAGATTTCGTTGCACGTAATGAAAAATTCGAAGCTTACGTTCATGCAGTTGCACAGGCTTTGATGGAAAGCGGAGCTGCAACTGCCGATGAATTAATGTCGGTTAAAGTCGGTAATGATACAATACAGGGTATGCACAACGAAATTTTAACAAAATTTTCTGAAAATATAAACGTTCGTAAATTCGAACATTTGAATACAACCGGCTATTTGGCAGATTATATACATGCAGGCAGCAAACTCGGAGTGTTGGTTGAATTCTCCGAATCAGGATTGAATGATGCTGCAAAATCCCTCTGCCGCGATATTGCTATGCAGGTTGCAGCTATGAATCCGCAATTCGTAGATAGAAGCATTATTACAGAAACTCAAATCGCGAAAGAAATTGAAATCTACAGGCAGCAGGCTATTGACCAGGGTAAAAAAGAAGATATTGCTGAAAGAATTGCAACCGGTAAACTTGATAAATTCTATCAGGAACAATGCCTAATTGAGCAAACTTTCGTAAAAGACGGCAATAAAACAATTACCGATGTGTTAAGAGAAATATCTGCCCAGGCTGGTAAGGAGGTAAAAATCCTGTCCTTCAGGAGATACTTTCTTGGAGAAACCGAGTAGCAATTGTCAATGGTTAATTGTCAATGGTTAATGGTTAATGGTCAATGGTTAATGGTCAATGGTTAATGGTCAATGGTTAATGGTTGGTTAATGGTCAATGGTTAATGGTTAATGGTCAATGGTTAATGGTCAATGGTTAATGGTCAATGGTTAATGGTCAATGGATTTGGGAAAAACCCCAGAACCCAGAACCCAGAACCCAGAACCCTGAAAAAATAGTTCAGACAATATATGGAACCAAGTTATAAACGAATAATGCTGAAATTGAGCGGTGAAGCGCTGATGGGAAGCCAGCAATTTGGTATCGACCCGAATGTGCTTAATTCATTTGCCGAAGAAATCGCCGATATTTATAATCTCGGTATTCAAATCGGTATTGTTATCGGCGGTGGGAATATCTTTCGGGGAGTCGAGGCTGCCGCACATGGAATACACAAGGTTTCCGGAGATAATATGGGTATGCTTGCTACGGTTATAAATTCAATTGCGTTTCAAAATGCTCTCGAAGGTATTGGTATCCCTACCCGCCTTCAGACTGCAATTAAAATGGAACAGATAGCCGAACCGTTTATCAGGCGACGCGCTATCAGGCATTTGGAAAAGCAACGAGTTGTTATTTTTGGCGCAGGTACCGGCAATCCTTACTTTACAACCGATACTGCAGCAGTTTTAAGGGCAATTGAAATAGAAGCTAAAGTGGTTATTAAAGGCACTCGTGTGGATGGAGTTTATGACAGCGACCCTGAAAAAAATCATAAAGCTGTAAAATTTGATAAAATATCTTACATGGATGTTATTGAAAAAAATCTTAGAGTAATGGACCAAACCGCTATTACGTTATGCCGTGAAAATTCGCTCCCGATTATTGTATTCAATATTAACGAAAAGGGTAATTTGAAGAGAATTGTTACGGGGAGTAGTATTGGAACAATAGTTTCTTAAATTACTAATTACTAATTACTAATTACGAATTACGAATTACGAATTACTAATTACTAATTACGAAAACATTGATTAACCAATAATTAGGTAGAATGTCATTCTGAACGAAGTGAAGAATCTTCTCAAAAATTTGAAGAATGTGTTTTTGGAGATTAAGAAATTTGGTGGTTTAAGGAAGAATGATAATAAATTGAATGAATCAGAATTTGGAATAAGATTCTTCACTTCGTTCAGAATGACATTCTTCTAACCTTAATGTTTTGGCTCAAATTCGAATTAATGAATGACTTTTATTTGAATTACAATATAAATAATAATAAAATTTATGGAACTTCAACAACTATACGACCAGACAAGCGTCCAAATGGAAAAGGCTGTTGAATTCTGCAAGTCACAATTTGCAAAAGTTCGCACCGGAAGGGCTTCCGCTTCGCTCGTTGATAACGTTCGTGCCGATTATTACGGCTCGCCAACTCCTATTTCCCAGATGTCAACCGTTACTGCGCCGGATGCAAGGACTATAATTATACAACCATATGACAGGTCAACTTTGCATACAATAGAGAAGGCAATACAAAGCGCCGATTTGGGCTTTAATCCTCAAAACGACGGTAATGTTATTCGCATTCCGGTTCCGCCGCTTACCGAAGAACGCCGCAAAGAATTTGTCAAAGTTTGCAAGAAGTATTCTGAGGAAAGCAAGATAGCTATCCGCAATATCAGGCGTGATGAAATCGAAGTATTGCGCAAAGCCGAGAAAGATAAACAATGCACGGAAGACGATAAAAAATCAGGCGAAGAGAAAATCCAGAAAATCACTGACGAGCATATTAAACTGATAGATGAGGCTCTTTCCCGCAAGGAAAAGGAATTGATGGAAGACTAATCCCCGGCTGTTTGTTAGGGTGCAGGAAATTCCTTAAATTTGTAATCTGAAAATTGAAATGTAATTAGATGGGCTCTTAGCTCAGTTTGGTCTAGAGCGCTTCGTTGACACCGAAGAGGTCGCCGGTTCGAATCCTGTAGAGCCCACTATATTTTACTTTAATTATACCTCAATCCATACCCTCTCGCAAATAAAATGCTATCTACCAGAATATTTTTATAATAGCACTTCCTGAGCAATCTATTGTAAACATCCTGATTCGATTCATTGTAATCCCTGACTATTTTTATTTCTTTACCAGTAATCAATGAATCCATAAATTTTTTAGCTGCCTTGCCGATTGTCAGCGCCGAATCGGAGCTAATGCCGGCTTCGTCGGCTTGCCCATCAAGCCTTTCACCGGTATGAATTTCAAAGCAATCAATATTTAAGATCCGGACGGAAATTTCTTCATTACCGATGTGAAACCGCCATGTATCACCATCTACGACATAGTCGCAATGTACAACCGTTGCTGAATCCAATAACGGATTGGAACAAATACATGCTTGATTATCAGAACAATTGACTGAAAAAATCATTATTGAAAAAATTGTGAAGATTTGGATAAGATTTTGATATTTTAATTTACATTTTTTCATATAAATGCAATATAACCAAAACTTTTAAAATATAGATTGAATCTACATTTCGATTAAGAAAATTTAGTTTAACCTAAAAAAAGTAATTAACATTTTCATAAAATTCTTGATTAAATGATATTTTTTATTTATATTCATTTTTGTTGTTTTGATGTATTCTAAATGAACTTATTTTTTTGAAATTTTAGTTAAATAAAATAATAAATTATGTTCAATAATCAAAAGGAGACTAAAAGGATGTTTTTGAAAAAAAGAAAAAGCATTGTTTTGTTTTGCTTCATCGACTTCGGTTTCTCATAATACTTGTATTATCTGAAACTTTTTTTGTATTATCCTTCAGACGAAGGATGGATTATAAAAAAACCCAAGCTATACTTCTATTGTCTTCATTGCCGTGAAACCAGACA
Source organism: Ignavibacteria bacterium (assembly GCA_016844745.1). Lineage (GTDB taxonomy): Bacteria > Bacteroidota > Ignavibacteria > Kapaibacteriales > UBA2268 > JAERMQ01. Next base: position 10,099 of record JAERMQ010000100.1, read on the forward strand.
GTAAGCAAGGGTTGAAAGCGCTTTCGTGGCACTTTTATGTATATACGTTTAAAATGGATTTTTGTTTCAAAAAAATTCAGTAAGTAGGGAAAATTTGTTTAATTAATTAAAAAGTATGTTATGAAAACAAAAATACTATATCTTGCTTTGATACTAATCATCTCGTCAGGCTCATTATTAGCCGAGACGAAGCAAATCACCGGAAAGGTCACTTCCGATAAAGGAAATCCACTTGCCGGAGTAACCGTAATGGTCAAAGGATATACCATAGGTTCATATACCAAATCCGACGGTACATTTAAAATTGGCGTACCAACGGGTGGAAAAAAATTAGCCTTTAAATTAATCGGTATGAAGACCAAAGAATTGGAATTGACATTCCAGGATAATTATACAATTACCATGGAAGAAGATAAAGTCATGATGGACGAAGTCGTCGTTACGGCAATTGGTTTAGAGAGGGATAAAAAATCTCTTGGTTATGCGGTCGAGGATTTAAAGGGTGCATCTCTCAGCGAATCCAGGACGACCAATTTGATAAATGCTATCTCAGGAAAAGTTGCCGGAGTCCAGGTTACAAGCTCCGCCGGAACACCAGGAGCATCCTCCTTTATAAGAATCCGGGGTGCCTCTTCAATTACAGGTTCCCAGGAACCTTTGTTTATCGTTAACGGTGTACCGATAGATAATACCATGGATTACAGCGGTAATCCGTCTGACGGAGCAAATAACCTGCTTTTCGGAGTGGCTTATTCCAACCGGGCTATCGATATTAATCCTGATGACATCGAGAATGTCAGTATCCTGAAAGGTCCTGCCGCTACGGCTCTCTACGGTATCAGGGCTTCCAGCGGCGCTATTGTTATTACAACCAAGAAAGGTTCCATAACCGGAACCGACAAAATTAACGTCAGTTTCACAAGTTCTATTTCTATGGACCAGGTCAATAAGCTGCCCGAAGTTCAAACAAAGTATGCCCAGGGAACAGGCGGCAACTGGAATGGTCCTCTTACAAGACGAAACTCTTCCTGGGGTCCGAAAATTGACTCTATGTTTTGGTCAGGTGTTTCCAACCAGTTCGACAAAAACGGCGACCTTGTTACCCCGAGCAGTACTTTAACTACAAAAAGACCTGCTCAAGCCTACGATAATGTGAATAACTTTTTCCAGACCGGTTATACATATACGAATTCATTGAACATGACCGGCGGAAGCGAGTTCGGAACATATTATTTATCGATGTCCAATACAAAAATCGATGGAGTGGTTCCGAAAAGTTCCTTCGAACGCTCCACTGTTACTATGACCGGTGATGCAAAGATTTCTTCAAATCTCAAAGCATCCGGTTCCATTATGTATTCAAACAGCGGTGGCAGAAGAATCCAGCAAGGCTCTAATACATCCGGTTTGATGCTCGGATTGCTTCGTACTCCTCCGTCATTTGATAACACCAATGGCTATGGCGATGACGCCGTTAATACGCCGGCGGCATACAAAGACCTCTTAACCGGAAATCAAAGAACATTCAGGGGAATGTCGGGTGATGGAATTGTCCGTTATGATAATCCGTATTGGACAATAAATGAAAACCCGTTTTACGACGATGTAAACCGTTTAATCGGGCATTTCAAATTGAATTATTACATTACCGACTGGTTCGATGTAATGTACAGCTTAGGCGCCGATTTATATACCGATAAACGAAATCAGCATCTGGCTGTCGGCTCCAATACCTCATTAACCGGTCAACTCTACAATCACGATATAACAAATAATGATATTAATTCGGAATTAATGCTCAATTTTAATTACAAATTATCAGACGATTTGAATTCAAAACTGGTTATTGGAAATAATATATTTCAATCCAAATATTATTCCCTTTATTCCCAGGGTGATGGGTTGACTATTCCGGGATTCTATAACGTCTCCAACGTACAGGGAAAGATTGTAAACCAGGTTGACCAACTTTTAAGGAGAATGGCATTTTATGGTAATTTAATCCTGGATTATAGAGAATGGTTGTATTTCGATGCTACAATAAGGAATGAACAATCAACTACTTTGCCTGAAAAGAATAATTCTTTCTTTTTTGGTTCAGGTAATTTAAGTTTCATATTTACAGAAGCATTTAAAGATGTGTTCAAAAGCTCATTTTTATCCTTTGGTCAATTAAGGGCTAATTATGCTTCAGTCGGTAAGGACGCACAAGTATACGGTACCATGACACAGTATATCTTTTCAACTTATGCCGATGGATGGGTATCCGGTAATGTGTTCCCGTTTTTAGGTCGTACAGGTTATAATTGGGGTGACGTTCTTGGAAATCCCGAATTAAAACCCGAACATACAACTTCTTTGGAATTTGGTGTTAATTTGAATTTCTTTGAGAATTTATTCAGCATCGACTTTACCTATTATGACCAAAAGGGTGTTGACCAGATAATCGAAACACCGATTGCTAATTCATCGGGTTATTGGCATACTTTGCTCAACGTTGGAGAAATTACAACAAAGGGCATGGAAGTTATCCTTAATATCAATCCCCCGATTAAATTCGATGACTTCAAATGGGAGTTTTCACTGAATTTCTCAACTTATACGAATGAAGTTGTTAAATTAGCAGAAGGCGTTGATAATATTTTCTTAGGCGGTTTCTCCGGTACATCGGTAAGGGCAGTCGCAGGCAAACCTTTCGGAACTATATTCGGTTACGGCTGGCTTCGTGATAACAACGGAAATGTCGTAATTGACGACCGGGAAACTATAAACAATCAGCCTAACGGCAGATTCGGCTTCCCGATTTTAAACTCGGAAGAAAAAGATTGGGGAAGTGTTAATCCCGATTGGCAGATGGGTATTAGAAACACATTCAAATACATGGGATTCACACTTTCGTGTTTATTCGATATAAAGCAAGGAGGCAAATTATGGAACGGAACACGCGGTGCATTGATTTATTTCGGTACTGCTAAGGAAACCGAAAGCAGGGGTACAAAAAAGGTATTCACAGGAGTACTCGGTCATTTGGATGCAAATGATAATATTGTTTCATCCGGCACACCAAATGCAAAAGAGGTTACGATTACCCAGGATTGGCTTCAAAATGGTCCCGCCAACGGCTTTGTCGGTAACAATACCGAAGATTTTGTAGAGGATGCCGGTTGGGTTCGTTTAAGGGAATTAAGCTTGTCTTATTCTTTACCGGAATCCATCGTTAAATATACTCCTTTGAGCGAAATCAATTTGACCTTTACAGGAAGAAACCTTTGGCTTTCAACCGATTATAAAGGTGTTGACCCGGAAACAAACCTGATGGGCGCTACAAGTTCCCAAGGCTTGGATTACTTTAATATGCCCGGGACAAAAACATATAACTTTTCAATAAACGTGAAGTTTTAACATTTATTATTGATTTTGTCAATTATTTAAAAGAAGGTAATATGAAAACAAAAAGAACAGCAAGTTTAGCTATTATTACATTAATTATACTGTCATCATGCAGTAACTGGATAGACCCAGCAATTAATATAGACCCGACTAATCCGAAAGATGCCTCCTTCAATGTTATTCTTCCGACTATTGAAGCAAACTTAGCATTTCAATCGGGAGGCGATATCGGGCGTTTGACAAGCCTCTTTACTCAGCACCATTTGGGTACAGGCCGCCAGCATCAAGGTTATTACGAGTACAATTTAACCGAAGCCGACCTCGATAATCTATGGTTAAATATGTATGTCGGTCCAATGATGGATTTAAGCATAATGATTAAAAAAGCGAAGGATGCACCCTATTATCAGGGTATTGCGGAAATCTTAATGGCTTATTCATTAGGCACATTATCCGACCTGCTTGGCGATATTCCTTATTCCCAGGCATTTCAGGGCAGCGATAATTTAAAGCCTGTATACGATAAACAGCAGGTTTTGTATACCAGTATAATCGGTTTGCTGAGTAATGGAATTACACATTTGGGAGCTGCGACGAGCAGTTCCAAACCGACATCCGACGATTTTATATACGGAGGAAACAAAGCCAATTGGATTAAGGCAGCAAATGCTTTGAAAGCAAGATATTACCTGCATATAAAAAATCTTCCGCAGGCTAAAGCATCCGTATCGGGGGCTTTTATGAGTAATGCCGATGATATGCAGTTTGTTTTCGGTGAGGAATATTTGAATTCAAATCCATTATATCAATTCATGCAGGAAAGAGGGGATATTTCCTTGGGTCCAAAGCTGGTTGAATTATTGAAAAATTCAACTGACCCGAGAATAGTTTCGTTCACCGATGATACAGCTTATTCAACCGAAGCCTTACCAGGGACATTCTTTGCAGATGCAAAATCTCCCGTTTTCTTTATAACCTATGCTGAAATTAAATTTATCGAAGCTGAGTGTAATTTATCTGCTGGCGATAAAGCCGGCGCTTACGCCGCTTATAAGGAAGGCATCAAGGCATCTTTGGAAAAATTCGGAGTTGCAAGCGCTAATATCGGTACTTATCTTGCAAATCCCAAAGTAGATGTTGGCGAGGCTAATCTTACTCTGGAAAATATAATTAATCAAAAATATGTAGCTCTTTATACACAATCCGAAACATGGACTGATTGGAGAAGAACCGGTTTTCCCACTTTAACTCCAACCGTATCGGGAGGACAAGTTCCACGGCGGTTTATATATCCGCAAAACGAGAGATTATATAATGGAGATAATCTCAAAAGCGTTGGAGATAATCCATCCGGAACATCATTCGCTTACACGAAAATGTATTGGGATAAACTTTGGAATCCGTGATAAGTTAAATCCTGACATTAATTAAAAAATTTCTCCTGCTTGAATTTATATCGGGCAGGAGATTTTTTTTACTAAATTGCATAGATATTTTACTTTATTTATTAAATAGAAATATTTATTAATAGTTAAGAAAAGAGAAACCCCCTAACCCCCTTTGAAAAAGGGGGAATAATAAATTCCCCCTTTTTCAAAGGGGG
>JAERMQ010000062.1 GCA_016844745.1 Ignavibacteria bacterium
GCAGTCCGGTCGTTTCTTTTTTTAACATTTTTGACTCCTTAAAATTAGTTAATTTTGGAGTCAACTTATTTCAGGATTAGACAGTTAATGGTTAATGGTCAATGTAATTAAAGGAAGATTAATTGATCAAAACTGTTCAAAGAAAAAAATGCAAAAAAAGGTACCAAATTGATTCATTTTGACACATTTTGTAAATTTTACATTAACCATTGACCATTAACCATTAACCATTGTTAGCATATTCTCGGTAATTGCTCGCCGCTTAGCATATCGACTATCCGATGAGTGCCGATGCTGGTTTTCATAATCACTTTACCTGCATTTTCCGATGTAACTTGACCGATTATTTGAGATTCCTTGCCCAAAGGATGGTTGCGCATGGCGGTGAGAACAGGTTCTGAGACATGCTCCGGTAAAATTACAAGAAGCTTACCTTCATTCGCAACATAGAGTGGGTCGAAACCTAAAATTTCGCAGGCACCTTTAACAGATTCGGAGATAAGAATTTTGTTTTCATCAATCAGGATGCCCAAATTGCAATCCTCGGCTATTTCATTTAATGCACTTGCTATGCCGCCTCTCGTTGGATCGCGCAAAACATGAACATGTTTGGATATATTCAGGATTGTTTCAACTAAGGAATTTAATGGTGCAGTATCGCTGACGATTTCCGACTCAAATTCGAATCCTTCCCTGGCGGACATAATCGCAATGCCATGTTCGGCAATTCTTCCGTTAAGGATTATAACATCGCCTTCTCTGCATCTTTTGGGAGCAATTTCAACATCAGGTTCAACAGAGCCGATACCGGAAACATTAATATAAATTCCATCTCCTTTACCTTTTTCGACAACTTTAGTATCGCCGGTTACAATTTGCACTCCAGCTTCCAAAGCGGCTTTCTGCATAGATTGCAATATTCTTTCCAAAGACAAGATTTCGAATCCCTCCTCGATAATCAAACCGGCAGAAAGGAAAAGCGGTTTAGCGCCACACATTGCCAAATCATTGATTGTACCATTGACGGCAAGCTCGCCAATATCGCTATTAGGAAAGAAAATAGGTCGAACAACGTAAGAATCGGTTGTAAATGCCAGCCTGGCGCCATTGATATCAAATACAGCGCCGTCGTGTAGCATATCCAGGAAAGAATTATTGAAAACAGGACGAATAAGCGATTGAATCAGGTTGTGTGATAAAGTACCGCCGGAGCCGTGTCCCAGTAATATTTGTTTATAATCTGAAATTGGCAGCGGACAGGATAAATTTGATATGGTAGTCGTTTCTTGCATATTATTTTTTCTTTATTTACTTTAGTAAATTACAGACAAGAATGTCTGTTTTACTTTATTTATAGTAAGTTAGACATTCTTGTCTGACTAAATTATTTATTTCTTTCTATACCTGAAATATGCCGAGCAAGCGCCTTCTGCAGATACCATTGGTGCGCCTAAAGGTCGTTCGGGAGTGCAATCCGTACCATAAGCAGGACATTCATCGGGTTTGCTCATACCTTGCAGAACGCGTCCTGCAATGCACTTAGATTCATCAATGATTTTTTGTGAAGAATCGTTGAAAAAGTTATGAATCGTAGAACTGTCCAAATTAAATGCGATTTCGGCATCATAGTTTTTGAATTCGGAATTGAGCTTGAGACCGCTTGACGGAATATTCCCAATACCGCGCCAATTTCGGTCGCATACTTCGAAAACGTTATCGATTGTTTTTCTTGCGGATAGGTTGCCTTCTTTAATAACTACTCTGCTGTACCGATTCTCAACTTCAAATTTGCCGGATTCAAGTTGCGCTATTGCCGAATCAATCCCAAGCATGATATCGACCGGCTCGAAACCTGTTACGACAATTGGAACCTTGAATTGTTCTGAAATTGGAATATATTCCTCATAACCAGTTACGGTACATACATGACCTGCAGCAAGAATAGCATCAATAACAACATCTTTGCCCGATAAAAGCAGCTTCAGCGCCGGAGGAACAAGTACATGAGAGCAGAGCAGGAAATAATTTTTCAGGGATTTTTTTTTTGCCATTAAAACTGAAAAAGCATTTGCAGGAGCAGTGGTTTCGAAACCGACAGAGAAAAATACTATCTTTTTATTTGGATTTTCCTCTGCTAATTTAACGGCGTCCATTGGCGAATAGACCATTGCCACATTACCGCCGTTTGCTTTGGCTGTCAGTAAATCATACCAACTGCCGGGAACACGAAGCATATCTCCGTACGATACTAATATTACATCTTTTTGAAGGGATAAATAAATAGCTCGGTCAATCATTTCAATAGGTGTGACGCAAACGGGACAGCCTGGACCATGAATAAGTGTAATTTGGGAAGGCAAATATTCTTCGATGCTATATTTCATTATCGAGTGGGTCTGCCCTCCACATAATTCCATAATATTCCATTTCCTTGTGCACCGAGCGAAAATATTCTGGGAAATTCTTCGAACTGCATCAACATCCCTGTATTCATCGATATATTTCATTGCACGGCAGCCTTTTCCATCTCTGATATTAATTCTATTGTTTCGAGCGCTTCTGTTTCATCCAATTGATTGAGGGCAAAGCCAACATGCACCAAAACATAATCCCCAACAACAACATCGGGGGTAAAATCAATGCAAATCTCTTTTATAACGCCACCAAAGCTGACTTTTGCCGATTTATAATAGGAATTATTATTATCTAATGAAACTACTTTTCCCGGTACAGCCAAGCACATTATTACACCTTAAATTAAATAATTTACAAAAAATAATCTTCAAATTTTATTAGGAGGAGTACCAAAAGAAAAAATGACATTCTTCCTTTATTGAAAGATCACACAACTTCTTTCTTATCAATGACTTTCTACCATTATTCATTATACATTAAATAACATCTCATATTTTGTTGCAACTATTTGTCCTAACGATATACCTCCATCATTTGTCGGAACAAGCTGATGAGTATAAACCTTACATCCTATTTTTTCTAAAATTCCGATTACTTTACCGGTCAGCAGTGCATTCTGGAAGCAGCCTCCACTTAATAGAACTTTATTTTGATTGAAATATTCGGTTACGGATAATATCATATTCGCAAGAGTGTTATGAAATCTGCCTCCTATAACATCTATTAGTGTTTCCTTCACAAAATCTGTTATTAAATCAATGATGGTGTTTTCCCAATCAATGATAACTTTTTTCCCAAAAATTAAAGAATAATCATAACTACCCTTTTCGTATTTATTGGATGCAAATTCAAGAGCCATTGCCGCTTGCCCTTCAAAACAAGATTTCTGTTTTATTTTTATTATTGATGCAACTGCATCGAACATTCTGCCTACACTTGACGTGAATATAGTGTTCACCTTGTTCTCAAGCATTTTCTTGAGCAAACTCAATTCCATTTCATCAAATTCTTTCAATATGTTTCTTGTAAACCTAGTATCATTGTTAAATAATGAATTACCGAAGATTTCGTAGAGGATACCCAAAGCTGAGCGCCGAGGCTCTTTGATGGCTGAATCTCCTCCGGGAAGCGGGAACTGCTTCATTTGGGCGACATGTTTGATACACGAATCATCTGAAATAAAAAATTCTCCTCCCCATATTGTTCCGTCAGTTCCATAACCGGTTCCGTCCCATGCAATACCAAGCGCTTCACCTTCTACTTTGTTTTCAAACCTGCAGGAAAGTACATGTGCTGCATGATGCTGAACATATTTTGTCGGGTAGTTTGATTTTTGTGCAAATCGTGAAGAATGATAATCCGGGTGCAAGTCACTTAAAAGTAGATTTGGCTCTATTTTGTAAAGCTTTTTAAAATCGTTTATAACAGATTCGAATGCATCATTTGATTGTTTTGTGGATAAATCCCCAATGTGCTGACTGATGAAAATATTATTGCCTTTGCAGAATGCAACCGTATTTTTCAAATCGGCTCCTACAGCCATATTTCCGGAGAATACCGAATCTGGATTATTTTCTAAGGATAAGGGCAAAGGAGCAAATCCCCTTGCTCTTCGGAGAATTGCTTTTCTTCCGTGAATTACTCTTACTATTGAATCATCCATGTGCCTTTTGATGGGACGATTGTGTGTCAGGTATAATTCGGCAATACCGGAGAGCCGCTCCAACGCTTCGTATTCTTCTATACAAATTGGTTCTTCGGCTAAATTACCACTTGTAGCAATAATCGGTATTTGTAATTGCTGCATAAGCAAATGGTGGAGCGGGGAGTAGGGGAGCATTGCGCCAATATACGGATTATCCGGCGCTACATCACTACTGATAATATGTTTAGAATTTGATTTCCTTCTTAACAGAACAATGGGAGATTCGGGAGAATTTAATAAATTTTCTTCCAATCGATTTACTTCACATATTTCCAAAACTGATTTGAAATCAGGGAACATTAAAGCAAACGGTTTTTCCTCCCTTCGCTTTCTTGTACGCAATCTGCGAACAGCACTTGTATTACGCGCATCGACAATTAATTGAAAACCTCCAATACCTTTCAGAGCAATAATTTGTCCTTCTAAAATGGCTTTACAACTACCTATTAAAGCATTCCATCCGGATGAAATTATGTCTCCTTTTTCATTCCAAAGCTCCAAATAAGGACCACATTCCGGGCAGGCGATTGGTTGGGCATGATATCTTCTGTCGGACGGATTTTCATATTCGGAACGACAATCGCTGCACATTTCGAATTTCTTCATTGTTGTGTTTTGCCTATCGTAAGGCAGGGCTTCGATTATCGTAAATCGCGGTCCGCAATTTGTGCAATTAATAAACGGATATTGATACCGACGGTCGCTTGGGTTGTTCATTTCGTGTAAGCAATCAGGACAAAGTGCAATGTCGGGCATAATGATTGCGCTTGGCTCACCGCTGTGGGCGCTCTCTTTAATTACAAATTGAGTGTAGCCGATTGAATCATGGAATGAATATTCGAGGCTTGCAATAAAAGAAAGGCTTGGCTTTTCGGAATTAATTCGAGTTAAAAATATCTCAAGTAACGGCTTTTTACCTTCGGCTTCAATACTAACACCCATAGAATTGTTTAGTACAAATCCTGTGAGTCCCATTTCATTTGCAACTTTATATATAAAAGGACGAAATCCGACGCCTTGCACTGCACCGCGAATATTTATATTTATATGAACAATCAATTTATCGGCTTCAAAAAATTATACTGATGCTCGAATTCCTCTACAAAATCAAAAAAATTATTTTTAATATTTTCTATCATCTTCTCTGATTTGCTATTATTCATCACAATTCTAAAATAAGCATTTCCCTGGCATCCTACAATCATGTGTTCGTCCGATAAATGAATCTTGAAATATGGTTTTGGAAATTCAGGCTTGTAAGTGATATTCCCTAATCCACCCAAATGGTCAATAAATCCCTTCGTAATCTCCGAATCAAGCAATACATCAATCATTGTAGTTACCTGACGGCAATTATAAATATTTTTTGTTTGCAGGATTTTCATTTATTATTTCTGATTTATGTATTCTAAATAATGAATAGGTTATATATTAATTATTTAATTAGTCAGGAAGAATGTCATTCTGAACGAAGTGAAGAATCCAGTCCCAATGTAGTAACTGGATTCTTCACTTCGTTCAGAATGACTTTCTTCCATATTATAAACTTATCAGAGAACAACTATTTAACTTGTTTTGTTTTCTCCATAATCCAATTGCACCATTCATCAATCCCTGCACCGGTTGTACACGAAGTTTCGAAAACCTGAAGTTTCGGATTAACTGATAAAGCATTTTTTCGTAGAACTTCAATTGAACTGTTCAAATATGGCAGCAGGTCTGTTTTATTTACAATTAAGCCAAAAGATTTCCGAAATATAATAGGGTATTTCAAGGGTTTATCATCACCTTCGGTAACGCTTGAAACTACAATTTTCAAATCCTCACCTAAATCATATTCAGCCGTGCAGACTAAATTGCCGACATTTTCGATAATCAGGAATTCAATATCAAGTTCGCTCAATTCTTTATAGGCATTTTTAACTAAACTTGCATCCAAATGACATGCCCCGTTTGTTACAATTTGCACTGACGGTATTCCTAATTTGTCTATCCTTTCAGCATCTAAGCTTGTTTGCAGGTCACCTACAATGAAGCCTATCTTTACCTTTTCTTTCAAATTCAAAACAGTTTTTTCAATAATACTGGTTTTACCTGCTCCGGGAGAACTAACCATATTAACAGAAAATATTTTCTTGTCATGCAGCTTCTGACGGTTCTCTTCAGCAATAGCATTATTTGTTTCAAGTACTTTTCTTTCAACTGTAATTAAGCTCATAGTAAATCTTTTCTCATATTCAATAAATCATTGTTATGAAATTTGTCAATTCTTCTAATGGATAATAGAAAAGGTATGAAATGTCATTCTGAACGAAGTGAAGAATCTTCTAAAATATAAATTCATATATATTCGAGAAGATTCTTCACTTCGTTCAGAATGACATTCTTTCTTTGTTAACTTTTCAATTAGTACCATAGGTAGTTATGAAAAAAATATTTATTGATAATATTTTTAATTAAATATTTCTATTTCCGATACGTTTAATTCCGTCCCTTCAATTATTTCAACATCATGCGAACCGCATGAATGGCAGTATAAGAATGAAGGCTCACCGCCGGAAATACTGCCGCAAATATTACACTTAACCTTTAATGATACTTCCAAAATATCTAAAATTGAATCCTGTAAATTTGTACCACATGTTAATACTTCATATCCGAAACGTAATGCATCAGGCAATATACTTGTGAAAGCTCCTACTTTTACTTTCACAGATTTAACTGAAACGTTGTTCGTTGCTGGTAAATACGAATTTACGATTTCAATAATATTCCGGGCAATTGAAACTTCATGCATACCAATTAACTCCAATGTTCGATTATTGATAATGCCTTTGAACATATTTCCGGAATCGAAGCTTCTACTTCCTTGCTCAATCCTTTTTTTATTTCGAATTGTGGCGCTATTTCCGTTGCAATTATTTTTATATCGTCCGGAATAGGTATATTCAATTCTTTGGCAATCCTTATTGCATCAGGTATTCCAACATAATGTGGAGAATCGGCATAATTAAATTTATAATGGTCTAAAGATAATTCTACAACAGTTCCCTTAGGGTCATTCTGCGAAGCAACCGAATCTATAACTAATAATTTATCTTTTCCTTCTATATAATCGAGTATTTCCAAACCACCTCCGAATATACTTTGAAATTCGATTTCGCTGCTGCATTTAGATTTAATTATATCTAATGCTTCGAGAGCAACTCCGTCGTCGCCCAAAATATCATTACCAAATCCAAGTACTATAATTTTATTTTTCATTTTATAAACCTAATAAATTTACTGAGATTCCACAAATAAAAATTGCAAAACCTGCAAATGCATGCATATAGCGTTCCAACCTATGAACATCGAAAAGCTTGAAGCCGAGTAATCCCGAGACGGTTATTGTAACCATCGTAGCTATCGTAATCAATCCAAATATTACAGATACCAATATTACAGCAATCATATTATGCTTTGCCGCAGGATACATGATAAGAGGTATGAGAGGTTCGCAAGGACCAAATATAAAAACTAAGAATAAAACCCATGGTGTTATACTCTTCTTTTGAGCGCCATCTATATGCAGATGCTCTCCATGATGATTATGCTCATGAGTATGAAAAATATTTCCGGCATGATAATGGAAATGCTCATGTTTCCTGCCTTTTATAGCCTGCTTAATACCCCAAATCATATATACAAAACCGAAAATAATAAGTAAATATCCGGCTAATTCCCCTCTCAAAGACTCGAATGTAGTTAGGGATAATATAGCCGAACCGAGAGTTAGACCAATAAATCCAAGTATAATGGATGATAATACATGCCCCAAGCCGCAAAGAACTACAATCGAGACAGTTTTTCCCATGTTCCAGTTTCTGGCTTTCGAAAGCACAATAAAAGGAACATAGTGGTCAGGTCCCAGCAATGTATGCATAAAACCCATCGATGCAGCCGTAGCACAAAGTAATGTTAGCTCGCTATTCATATATAATTTCCAGTCAGTGTTGTTTACTCAAAAGTTAATAAAATGGAAGAATGTCATTCTGAACGAAGTGAAGAATCCAGTCCTTATGTGGTTTCTGGATTCTTCACTTCGTTCAGAATGACATTCTTCTTAACTTATGGGACAAACTCAATATCATAATATAATTTTTAATTCTTTTGTCTGAATTAAGATTTATAGGATTTAAGGATTATAGGATTAAATACTAATCCTTCCACATCTTCCATTATAACTAATAATCCATAATTCATAATTTTTTAGTAATTAGTAATTAGTAATTAGTAATTACTAATTTTATCTCATTAACTCCTTATAAAGCCTTCCTGCGTTATCGTAAATCCTTGCTACAAGCGGCATTTGTCCTGGCAACGAATGCGTAGCACAGCCATGACATGGGTCATAAGCCCGGAATGCCATTTCAATCATATTTAATAATCCATCTGTAACTTCGCCATTATGAATAAGCGCTTTGGCTGATTTCTCAACGCTCATAGCTATTCTTGAAGAATTATTCTGGGTAGCAACAATAAGATTTGCTTTTTGGATTAAACCATTCTTATCTGTTTCATAATGATGGAAAAGTGTACCGCGTGGCGCTTCGACTACTCCTATACCCACTTTCGGCTCTTTTGTCGGTATATTCCTTATATTTTCGCTTGTAATTTCGGGGTCATTAACAAGTTCTATCATCCTTTCCGCTGCATATATCATTTCTATAACTCTTGCCCAATGATTAGCCAAGGTGTGGTGAACAGGCTTAGCGCCAAGAACGCTATACATCTCATCAAAAGCTTTCTGAGCTTCGGGAGTAGCCATTCCGTCAGCGGCGTTCAACCTTGCAATCGGAGCTACAGCATAAATACTCGTATCAGCGCCATCAGTGAATCCGCGCCAGCCTAAAGGCTTTAGATAATTGAATTTAATGTAACTCCACGGCTCAACGTGTTCGGCTATATAATCCAGATATTTATTCGTGTGGAATTTCGCATATTCCTTGCCGTTCGTATCAACAACACGAATTAAACCATCGTAGAAATTCACTTTATTATTCTCGTCAACCAATCCCATATAATAAGTCTTATGCGTGTAGGCATCGGATGTGATGAGATTGACATATTCCTGATTTTTCAGGACTATATCCTTAAATACCTGCAAAGTAAATAATGCAAAATCGAGTCCCTCTTTCGCTATTTCTTTGAATTTCGGAAGTTCATCAGGAGCAAGTCTTTTGGCAACACCGCCGGGCAATCCCAGAACAGGATGAATGACTTTACCTCCAAGATAAGTAATAAGCTCACGCAATTGCCGGCGAGTGTTAATCACTCTTTTACCGATATCGATGCCGACCTTTTGAATTACACCGATAATATTCCGCAATTCCTTCGGAGCCTGCGGACCAACAATGAAATCCGGTCCGCCCAATACGTAAACGTGCAGGGCATGGTCTTCTAAGAAGAAAATGCTATAGACGAGTTCCCTGATTTTTTTTGCTGTGGGTGTTGGCTCGACTTTGTACAAATCATCTAAAGCCTTAGTAGCAGCTATATGATGAGCTGTAGGGCATACACCGCAAATTCTTGAAGTAATCTGAGGCATATCTTCTGCAGGACGCCCACGACTGAATACCTCGAAGCCTCGCAATTCCGGAACCTGAAAGTATGCTCTTTCAACGTCGCCTTTGGCATCCAAGAATATATCAATTTTGCCATGTCCCTCGAGCCTTGTAATCGGGTCCACGACAATCCTCGAAGTTTTTTGACCGACCGCTCCGGCGGCAGCCTGAGCCGTGTTCCAATTTTCTTTTATAACTTCTTCCATATTTATTTCCTTGTCAAAATATCAATATTAAATCTAAAATCAAAGAACTACTTTCCTTTTCAACATCGAACCCGGCAGACCATACCTGTAGAAAGTTCCAACGGGGTCCGGAATACCAACTAATATTTTATCAATATCTTCTACAGAATCGGCTCCGATCGATGAGGAAATCGAAGATAAAAATTTCGCTCCCTGGTCTCTAACTCTGGATGTAGGACCATAGCACCCGGTACATGGCATATTCCCTTCGACACATAAAGCTCCGCAACCGCTACGAGTTGCAGGTCCCATACATAAGAAACCTTGCGACAAGAGACATTTCTCCGGGTCAACTTCCCATAAGTGGGTTCTTTTGAATGATTCGAATTTTAAATCTGTCGGCTTAGTATCTTTTTTGGAACATTCCTCGCATAATGCTATATCCGGCGCAAGCACAGTGCCTACCGGCGGAAGATGACCTGAAAGTAAAGCTAAAACTGCTTCTTTCAATAATTTCGGGGATGGCGGGCAGCCCGGAATATAATATTCAACATCGATTACCTGGTCTAATGTGCGAACGACATTCCATAATCCGGGAAGTTCTGTAGTTCTGCCATTATCTTTAAATCTTTCAAGTGGTCTGGTTTTCAGCTCATTTACAACAGAAGGAGCCTCTTCATAAACGAATTTCAGGATGGTTTCGAGAGAAAATTGATTTGCTAAACCAGGGATTCCTCCCAATTGTGCGCATGCGCCATAAGCAATAACTACCTGGCTTTTTCTACGAAGCATACGAGCCATTTCTTCTTGCTCAGTCGTGCGAATTGCGCCGTTGATAAGCGATGCAACGATAGAACCGTCGGGCATTGCTTCTACATCTTTTTTCTTGAAATCCAATCCGACGGGCCAAAGGACGATGTCAACATTGTCAACTACAAAGAGAATATCCTCAGCCAGGTCCACAACTGATTCCTCGCAACCACCGCATGAAGCGCACCAGTATAAAGCGATTTTAGGTTTCTCAGACATGCTCGAACACCTCCTTTTCTTCTATTGAATGTTCGAAAATTTTCATTTCTTCATCCCATGATTTGAATTTATCTGGCAGTCCAAGCGGACCAAGCTTTGTTACTTTCGATACCATATCGTTTACTACAACCCGCACTTTATCGCCTTCCGATGCTGAAATCCATTCCAAACGAAGTCTGTCCGGTTCGATTCCCATGTCGGTAGTCATCTTTTGAAGAAGTTGGAATCGGCGCAAGCATTTATAATTTCCTTCGATATAGTGGCAATCCCCGGGATGGCAGCCGCCGATTAGAACGCCATCGGCTCCTTTTGCAAAAGCATCCAATAAGAATTGCGGGTCAACCCTTCCGGAACACATCACCCGAATAACACGAATGTTCGGTGCATGCTTGATTCTTGAAACTCCGGCAAGGTCTGCAGCGGTGTAAGTACACCAATTGCAAAAGAAAGCTACTATCTTAGGCGTCCATTGTTTTTCTGTATTGTGATTAGGCATAGCTCATCTCCCTTTGGATGTTTCTGAAATTCAATATTCCTTCTATTTCACTAAATATTTCTTCATCTTCGAATAAATTCTGTATGATTGAACCTGAAGGACATGCCGCAACGCAGGTTCCACAGCCCTTGCAGAGCGCTTCGTTGATGAAAGCTTTTTTCTTTTCCTCGATGTATGATATAGCCGTATATGGGCAAAGCGGAACACAGGACTTACATCCGGAACATTCTTCTTCATTAATATATGCCGTATTCGGCTCGATTTCAATATATCCTTTATCAATTAATGCCAAAACCTCCGCTGCAGCAGCGCCTGCCTGGGCTACAGTATCAGGTATATCTTTAGGACCCTGGCAGCAGCCTGCTAAGAATATTCCGTCTGTGAAAGTATTGACCGGAGCCAACTTCGGATGCCGTTCGATATAAAATCCTTCGGTCGAACATGTAATATTCAGCATTCGTCTTACTTCCTGAGCATCCTCTCGTGGCTCTAATCCGGTAGATAGAACAACCATATCGACCGGTATTTTTATTATTTCCTGAATCAATGTATCTTCGGCTTTTACAATCAGCCGTTTCCGCTGTGGGTCATCCCTGTCGGGATAAATATCTGCTACTCTTCCGCGAATGAATTTCATTCCTTCTTCGGCAATTCGGTTGTAGAATTCCTCCATCATCTTGCCGGGAGTACGCATATCGATATAGAAATTATATATATCCGCACCTGTATGTTCTTTCAATAAATGCGCAAGTTTGACGGAATAAAGACAACAGACTCGCGAGCACCATTGATTAGTATGTTTATCGCGTGAGCCGACGCAATGCACAATCCCGATCGTTTTCGGATGGGAGCCGTCACGTAAAACTACTTCTCCCTGGGTTGGACCTGAAGCATTGATTAATCGTTCAACTTCTAATGCAGTATAAACTCCCGGAAAATTTCCATAGCCGTAATAAGGAACCTTTCGGGCATCTACGGGTTTAAAGCCGGTTGCAACGATTACCGTGCCAACTTCAATTTCTTCGAATCGTGGCTGCTGCTGCAAGTCAACGGCATTTCTTTCGCATGATGTTACGCAGGTTTGACTGCATTTAGCAGATTTAAAATGAATACAAGTTTCAGGGTCGATTAAAACAATTTGAGGTGTTGCCTGCGGAAATGGCATATAAACCGGTTTTCGTTTCGATAAGCCCTGATTGAATTCATCTAAAAAGCGCGCTTCCTTATAAACGCAAGCCTCGATGCAATCATTACAACCAACACACAATTCCTCGATGATATATCTTGGTTTATGTTTTATTTTGGCTTTATAACTTCCGACAAAACCATCTAATCCTACTATTTCCGCATAAGTCCAAAGTACAATATTCGGATGATTTTTAACTGCTGACATCTTAGGCGTAAGGATACATGCGGCGCAATCCAATGTGGGAAATGTTTTGTCGAACATTGCCATGTGCCCACCGATAGTTGGTTCTCGCTCTACCAGATATACTTTCTTACCTGCATTTGCAAGTGTCAACGCTGAATGAATGCCGGCTATACCACCACCAAGAACCAAAACATCCGGATGTATCGGTACTTTCTTCCGTTCGAGGGGTTTATGTTCTGCAACACGATAAATAGCAGCCCTGACTAAATCCAACGCTTTTTCTGTAGTAGCCATTGCTTCAAGATGTACCCAGGCATTATGCTCGCGAGTGTTTACCATTTGAAAATAGAATTGATTCAAGCCACCCTGAAATGTTGCATTCCTGAATGTGTTTTCATGTAGAAATGGCGAGCAGGCTGCAACGACGACTCTGGTGAGATTATTCTCTTTGATATCGTTGATTATCATCTCCTGTCCCGGGTCCGAACACATGTATTTATAATCCTTTGAAACGACTACATTCGGAAGGGAAGCTGCATATTCGGAAACTTTAGCTACATCGACCATTGAAGCAATGTTGGAACCGCAATGACAAATGTAAAAACCTATCCTGATTTGACCGTTTTTCTTTTCCATGTTGCTAATCCTCCATCGATTCAAGAATCAGTTCAGTAATATCTTTCACGACCATTTTGCCATCATAACCTGCAACTTTCAAAGCATCTTCGAATCGAGGCATCTCATAAGGACATGCAACAGCAAGTACATCGGCGCCGGTTTCGATAGCCTCTTTGATTCTATTATCCGAAAGGCGCTCAATATTCTGCGATTTGAAATATGTATCTAACCACATTCCGCCACCACCACCGCCACAGCAAATCGAATTGCTTCGGTTATGCACCATTTCGGTAATTTTAATGCCCGGAATTGCTTTCAATATTTCCCGTGGTTCTTCATAATAGCCGTTATGCCGACCAAGACAACAGGAGTCATGATACGTAACGGAATAGTGAAGTTTATTTATAAGCATTGGTTTTAATTTATCGAAATATTGCCATAAAAATGGTATAACATGTGTTACTTTTGCTTTAAATCCGAACATCTTGTAACGGTATAAGAAAGCATCAAGAGCATGGGGGTCGGAAGTTACTAATTGATTGAACTTATATTTTGTAAAAATTGCCATGTTATAATCCACAAGCGATTCGGCAAGACCGGATTCCCATGATAACATTCCACACTCACCGGCGCTTTTCTCTTCATTGCCCAATATTGCAAAATCAACATTGAGTCTGTTGAATATTTTTGCGATTGCTCTTGCAGTATCCTGCCCTCTCGGATGATAGGACGGATAGCTTTCCACAAACCATAAAACATCGACTGGTTGTGAGTTTTGGCTCAGTATGCGAACCGGAACATCCAGGTTTTGCATCCAATTAATGCGCTTGCGCCCGGATTCGCCCATAGGATTGCCATAGCGATAGCTGTTCTCTAATGCTTTCTGCAATTCCTGTGGGACAACGGGAAGCCGCATTATTGTTTGCTCTTTGATTAATTGGAGTAATACCTCGGTTAAATGAATTTCACGAGGGCATTTGGACATACACGCATAACAATTCACGCATTTAAGCATACTATCCGAATCGAAGACTTTATCCAATAATCCAAGCTGCATCATTTTAATTATCCTTCGCGGCGGATACTCCATATATTCGCCGTGCGGACAACTTCCTGCGCACGTTCCGCACTGAATGCAGCTTTTGATTAACCTTCCTTCCGGAGTATCATAAAGCGTTTCGAGCGTTACCCCTCTTAATGATTCAATGTCTGCAATCATTTTCTTATTTCCTTAAATATATTACTTGTTATCATTAATTATTTCTAAGAGCCTGTTGAAAAAGTCAAGAATAATGTCATTCTGAACGAAGTGAAGAATCCAGTCCTAAAACCGTTTCTGGATTCTTCACTTTGTTCAGAATGACATTCTTCCATATAATTCATAATTCGTAATTCGTAATTAAGAGACCGCTTCCAATACCAATTCGGCAATGTCTTTGGTAATTAGCCTTTCCTCTTGTCCGGTAGTTTTGATTGCATCGGAAAACATTGCAATATCCTTCGGACAGGCTACAACGAAAGTATTGACACCTTTTAACGCAACCGCTTCTTTAATCCTGTTTTCCGATGGACGTTCCTTAATTTGTGTTTTGTCTTCCATCCAAATCCTTCCGCCACCGGCTCCGCAACAATAACTTGTATTTCTGTTACGGGGCATTTCAATAAGTTTAACACCGAGAGCTTTAATGATTGAACGTGGCTGTTCATAGATGCCGTTATATCTGCCTAAATAACATGGGTCATGGTAGGTTGCAGTTAAATTCAACTTTTTCTTAATATTTAATTTTTTGGTTTTAATAAGCTCATCAATAACTTCCGTATAATGAAAAACCTTGATGGAATTGCAATTCGAGCCGTTAACACCATTTAAATGGTATTCGTTTTTGATTGTATTATAAGTATGAGGGTCGGTTGTTACAATTGAACGAAACTTTGCTTTATCGAAGGCTTGCTTGTTCTTATCTTTTAAGAACTCGAACAATCCTTCTTCGCCGATTCTTCTTACATCATTACCTGAATTCTTTTCAGCTTCATATAAAATTCCGAAATCCAAACCTGCTTTGTTGAAAATCTGAGCAGTTGCCCGAGTCAAACCTGTAACCCGAACATCGAAAGCTGCATAATCACCTGTTACCCAGAGATATTCCACATCTTCCTTTCTCGCATCTTTTAGCTTGAAATCCAGACCTGTTATCCATTTTGCCCTGTTTCTATCCGATTGACCGAATGAATTTCCATATCTTGTAAGTTTTTGCAGCATGTCCTGCAGGGAGGATTCAATATTTCCCTGTCCAACCAGATAGCGACGCATCTGCACAATCGAAGTCAAATGTTCGTTCAGGACTGCACAGCGTTCCATGCAAGCCATACAGGTTGTGCATTGCCAAAGTTCTTCTTCCGAAATATAGTCACCGATTAATTTCTTTTCGTATGTTGCTGCATCTACTTTCTTGAAAGCAGTATCATAAAGATTAAACTTCATTTCATGAAGAATCGAACGTGGGGAGAGCTTTAAGCCTGAATTCAGTGAAGGGCAAACCCTATCGCAGCGACCACATTCCGCGCATGTCAATGTTTGAAAAATCTGCTTCCAGGTAAATTCATTCCAGTTCGAAGACCCTTGTTTAATTTCTTCAGTAGCATTTTTTATATCAAGGGATTGTGGTACCTCATCATTCAAAAGGAATGCATTAACTGGCGAAGTCAGCAAATGCAGGTGCTTTGAATAGGGGATATAGGCTAGGAAAAATAACACTGCAACAATATGAATCCACCACATTAATATATATAAACTGCTTGCCTGGGAAAATTCCATACTACCGAATATCATTGCAACCTGGGCGCCAACAGGGCTCCATGCAGATACTTCCTGTGTGGATTTGAATCCTTGCCCTAAAATTAAAGTCAGCATCAAAATTGTTATTAATGAAAGAATAATTCCCGCATCCCTGGATTTTTGCAAATGTTCCGGTCGAAAGAACAACCGCCTTGCAACAGCAATGATGATTGAAACCAGGACCAAAACACCCGATACTTCGAGAACGAAACCGACAATGGGAACTTCATCTGCAAAAGGGATTTTTGTAAAGGGATACAATCCACGAAACAGATTCCACCAAAATGTTATGGCATAAAATACAAATCCCCAGAAAAATAAAAAGTGAGGAAGTCCTATGGATTTCTCATTAAATAGTTTTTGCTGAAGGAGAACGTATTTTACAAAGTTTTTTATTCTGTGCGGAATATTATCAAAACGGCTCTCCTGGCGGGCTTTCTGCAGAATTCCCACTATTTTGAAACTCCTTCTGAAAAAGAAGATTAATGAAATTATTGTTATCCCCCACAAGATTGCATTGGCAGGAATTCCGATAATATCTATATAGACCGGGTCCATAATTTTTTCCTATGTAATAATTAATACATTTCTTTAGGCAAATAGCATTTAATGTCATGTCAATCCAACTTTGACAATTCAATCAAGGATGATTGAACTACTAATTTATTTATATTAATAGTAGTACAATCATCCTTGATTGTATTTGAATTATTGACCTGGCACAAGGCTATTAGTCCATATAATTAACCTTTCTTGTTCCTGATACAATCAGTTAGAACCGGAACGATATCCTCGATTTCTGCACATAAACCATAATGAGCAAAATTGAATATTGGCGCTGCCGGGTCTTTGTTGATTGCTACTATTAGGGATGAATCCTTCATTCCTTCAACATGTTCAGGCGCTCCACTAATACCTAATGCTAAATAAAGCTTTGGTTTGACAATCATGCCCGATTTTCCAACCTGACGATTAAGCGGAAGCCAACCCTGGTCAATAACCGGTCGGGAAGCGCTGACGGCTCCACCCAGCACTGCAACCAAATCTTCAGCAAGGGATATATTGTCCTGACTGCCAATTCCCCGACCGACAGATACAAGAATTTCTTCTTTCGAGATGTCCACATCGCTTAAATCCGGCTCAATTATTTTTATAAACTTTAGTTTACTTTCCTTTGATTTGAATTCAAATGTCTCTGTTTGAGGAAAAGTACCGGACTTGCCTGGTTCACTTTTAAAGGAACCTGGGTTTATACAAAAAATTCCTTTGGAATCTTCAATTTTAACTTCAGAGAGTATCTTACCTCCAAAAAGCTGATTGGTAGCTATTATAGCCCCATCATCATAACGAATATTTTTGCAAAGATTAATCAGGGGGATTTTTTGTTTAACAGAAAGAATTACTCCGATACCTGATGATATGTTTGTTCCACCAATCATGTAAAGTGAAATTCCTTTTGCTGAACCGACAGCATTCAGAATATCTGCAATAGCTCTGGGAGTCGGCATTTCAAGCGAATCATCTTCGATAGTAATTACTTTGTCTGCTTTTCCCAATCCCGGCAATAAAGCATCAACTTTTTTACCGGCTACAACGGCGTATAGAGTCATTTTGGCATCATCGGCAATTTTTCTTGCAGCGCCAAGGATTTCAAAACTGATATCGGAAACAATTCCTCTTAAATGCTCAATATATATTATTATACCATTTCCCATTTGAACCTCCTTAAATTATACCTTTATCAGAAAAAATTTCAACTAACTTGCGAGCGACTTCTTCGGGAGTTCCCTCAAGGATTTCTGCTCTATCGGTTACTTCCGGTTCAAATAATTTTTCAATTGTTAGTCCATTTGGAATTCCTTCAACCGGAATTTCAATTTCCTCGATTTTTTGAGTTTTCATTATATTCCGAATTTTTGCAATAGGTATGTAGCGTGGTGGATTTTCTGCTGCCTGGATTCCAATTACTGCCGGTAATGACAGTTCGAATTCGCCGCGCAAGCCGCCGGAAAATTCTTTAAGTA
Organism: Ignavibacteria bacterium; assembly: GCA_016844745.1. Classification (GTDB taxonomy): domain Bacteria; phylum Bacteroidota; class Ignavibacteria; order Kapaibacteriales; family UBA2268; genus JAERMQ01. Next base: position 18,287 of record JAERMQ010000062.1, read on the forward strand.
AGGTAATACAATTAGAATCGGGATTATATTGAACAGAAGTAACTACGCAGCAACCTGGTAATCCGAGAAATTCTGCAAGGTAATAAACAATTTCTCCTTCCAGATCATCAATTGCCTGCGAACCTGAAAGAATCAATGTTTGCTCACCCATTATATTATTAATTTCAATGAACCGGGAAAAAACTTTTGCAAGACCGGGTGAACGGTAAATATCCCATTCTCCGATGATTTTGAAAGCACGGTCAGCCCCTTTAGCTAATGCGCTGTAAAGTGCATCGTCTAATTCCGGCGCATCGGGAGCAACGGCTGTAACTGTGCCTCCGTATTTTTCTTTCAATATGATGGCTTGTTCAAGGGCGTGCTCATCGGATTCGCTTAAAATAAATCTTAGCCAATCACGGTCTAATGACTTGAAATCATCGCCAATTTTGAGTTCCTCGACAACGTCGGGAACCATTTTTAATAAAACTAGTATATTCATAACAACATCCTCATTTATCGTAAAAATTTTTGCCGGAATTGGGAAATAATATTTTATCGATGCCTTCGATTTTTTTAAGTACGCTTCGAATATGCATCTCGGATTTATCCGAATCCATAACGGAGTGAATTCCTTGAATTGTTAAAGTTTTTCCAGCCGAATCGGCGGCAACATCTACTTCTATGCCTCGCGTAACCGGAGCTAAGAATAAATATAATTTTGCTTTCTCCATCAGGTAAAAATTATTCAGGAGAATCATTGAATCGTCATTGGAGTTGTATTCCGGTCTTTGAACGAGCAAACTCAACATTTCCACTACAGAATCAATTGTGATTTCGTCAATATTGATGATCAAGTCATAAAAATATGGGTCTTCAATATTGACGTTATAAAGGAATTCAGACCAGTGGTGGCGTCTTTCATCAATCAATTTGATGTAATTCCTTGCATAATCATAAGGTACATTATTGCTTTCAATATAGTGTTGGATACGCTTTTCTTCAGGTTGGATAATTCTCGTACTTAGAACGAAAGGAATACCTGTCAGCAGCAGGTTACCGAGATGACCTTCGTAAACACAGCTTCCTTTCATTACCAACTCAAGCATGGCAACCTGAAAAGCCAAGCGATAATGTTTACTTCGGTAATATTGCCTATCCCAAACGTTAGGCGCACGGTCGATAAAAGAAATATCAGTGAAGCCGGTTTCCCTGATTGCATATTTATCTGCTTCCTCCAAAACCTGCTCCCTATTGATTACGGGTACACCCAGCTTTTCGGTCAATGCATCGCTGACGGACTTGGCTCCACTCAATGACCCTCTGGATATGGTTATTATAAACATATTGCACCTCAGAATTTTTGATTAAGTATTTATTTCTTAAACTTTTATTTTGAATGACTTATTTAAAATATAGGTAATTATTTCGTTGTTATTTATTTCACAATTCTAAATATTATTTTTCTTTTATTCCGTTTTATTTATTTTATTAATCACGGTTGAATAACGTATTACATTTTATGAGTAGAAATAAAGATTTTTTTGCATAATTATTATGTTATTTTTTTCACAATCATAAACCGGTTAAATATTTATTATTTATTTTTATTTAATTGGATATTTCATTCAATTTTTCCTATAATAGCACGAATACTACCGTCATATTAATATTTATTATATTATCTTTTTATATTTCCAACTTCTATTTGTCATTATAACCAAAATTATCGTTCGAATCATCCACTTTCAAAATAAAAGAAAATTTTTGTTATTTCCAAATTTTATTTTGTAAAATAAAATTAATTTTATAAGTTTGACGATAATAAAAGGTAAATATATGAGGGATTTAAAATTTTGTATCGATGTGTTGTTTGGAAATAAATATAGATACTAATATTGTTTCGTATATAATTATGTGAATTTTGCGTTATATATTACATGTTTTATAAAAAGTTATAAAGATAAAAATCTTATAGTTAAGTTCAATTATATTTCATTTTAGGTTTACTATTATTCTATCAGGAATGGAATTATTATAAGAAAAATAAAAAATGATTTCGTTTATTAAATTTTTTTAAAAAACTATTTTATGTCAAATTTGTATAATAAAAGGAAATTGAAGGATTGATAACCTGCATATTGTCTTAATATCAATTAGAAGTGCTTTAAAAAACATAATTGTATAATTTTATCAGATGTCTCAAAATAATTTGAGGAATTACCTAAAATGAAAGAAAAAAATCAAAATAATAAACGAAATAATAGAAAAGCGTTGATGGATTTGTCTTATGATTTTCATGATACCCTCGATGAATGGCTCGTAAAATACTTCGATTTCGAGGTATCAACAACGGGAGAATCATCAAAAATCAAGAAACATGATATTTCTATTTTCTTAGAATACCTGCAAAACTCGGCTGGGAGCCTCAATAGAAATGCCTGGACACATAAAGTATCGAGGAACTTTTATCAATACCTGAAAACTAAAACCGATGTAAATGGGCATCTGCTCTGGAGTGACAGGACAATTAACCGGATTTTATCCCACCTGAAAACCTTTTCGAAATGGATACACAAAGTAAAACCATTCAAATTATTCAATCCTATGCTGAAAATCAAAAGAATTGATGAGGCTTACATGTTGAATCTGGATAATTCAATCAGTAGCGAGGAGAGAATAAAAATCTTAGCTTCTGCCGATAAACTGAATTATTTTGATGCGAAATCCAAAGATACTCATAGATTCGACCCAGCAAATGCTCCTTCATTAAAGTACAAGCGCCCTTCGAGAGACAGGGCTATTATATATACATTGATTGAAACCGGTATGAAGCGCAGCGAAGTGCTTAATATTTCGCTCAGTATGATTGATTTTAAGCGGAAGATAATAACTTTCAAGGGAAAATCGAAGCATTCATATAATATTTCAAGGTTGGGTATCAAGGCGATTAAAGATTATATCGCAAATGAGAGGGCACTCGATGCGGAAAAATGGCAATCCGATATTCTGTTTCTTTCTTCTAAGACCGTCAATCGCGGCTCAGGAAAGCTGACGCCATGTGTTATCAATCATATATGGAATAAGATATGTCAATTTGCCGGAGTAGAGGGGAAGACTCCGCAGGCTTCGCGCCATGCTATGGGGAAATTCATTATGGTCAAAACCAACAATATAGCTGCCGTGCGCAAGCAGCTTGGGCATATCAATCCTTCTTTTTCGGTTCAATATTCATTAGTATCCGATAGGCAGATTAAGAATGTTCTGGAGAAGAGGTGATTTCTAATGGTTAATGGTTAATGGTTAATGGTTAATGGTCTGTCCTGACCTAAAATAGGTTGACTAATTTAAATAAACAATGTACTTTGATATAGTCTCTTTT
>JAERMQ010000063.1 GCA_016844745.1 Ignavibacteria bacterium
TTCCTGTCATTTATACCTAAGAAAACTCATTGTTTTTTGAATTTTAGTACACATTATTTTTTTATCAATTTTGTCCTTTTTACGCTGGTGCAGTACAAAAGATACTAACAAAGCCAAAAGTAAAAAAATCTTCTTTATAAACAACTCCAATTATTTTTTATAAAAATTAATTTATCTCTTCAACATATCCAATAACGGTACCTGACCCAATATAACTATCAAAACCCTTACAAGTAAATATATTGTTTTGTATTTCTATACCGCTAGCTTGACCATCTCTATCATTACCATAAATTGAGATTTTGTTATCGGTTAAATTATTATAATAGATAACCTTAATAGTCCATTTTTGAGGCTTTCCAACTGAAATTGAGTCTGTATAAGTTTTTCCTTTTGTTATAATATAGGTTCCTTCTCCATCCAAATTATACTGGGAAAAACCCGGTGTTTGAGCTGCAAAATAAATATGGATTTTTACTGTCGCTGTACCAGAATAAACTGAATTATCTTTGCTACAGCTATAAAACAAAGAAATTGCGAGTATGAAAATTATTAAATATTTCATATAAACCTCCAAAAAACGAATTTTATAAACTTGCAGAAATACCAACTATTGTAGCTATTTTACTGCCAGTGATACTTGAAATAATTTTGCGTGAACTACTTGAATCATAATGTTCAAAATCATACAAATCCCTTTGAAATAATAATTCAATATTCAAAGCCACAGAATTAGTAAGCATAATCATTAAACAAGGTCCGAATGAATATCCATTATTATAATCATATTTCGGAGAGCCTGTACTACCTAACGATTTCATATAAGATAACCCGATGTATGGGTAAATTAAGGTATTAACCTTTACCTTTGTACTTATATCAAAAAAATAAGCAGCTTGCAATCCTAACCCGAAAAAGCCCTGAATTCTGCCACCCTGAGCGCCACTAAACACCACAGATGTTCCAATACCTAAACCATCAAAAAGAAAGTAATTTATTTTTGCTATTGTATTCAAGGCTATACTGTTTTCCGTACTAATTACTTTTGTAGGATACAACCAATCATCATAATTCTTGATTTCGTATGCATCTCCCCATGCTGTTTCAATAGCAAAACTACCATTCAATAGAAATTTACCTTTACTTATTGGCGTATTCTGAGCAAAAACATACGATGAAAACATAAGAACAATAATAAAAATCGAAAACTTCTTCATTTCAACCTCCAATCTTAGTTTAACAAACCCCTATCTATATATAAAAAAAGGGCATTTTCACTTTTAATGCCCTTCTGATAGGTATCGCTAAACACCTTGTACGAAAGCAAAAACAGGAAAACGCCCCAGTCGGGGCGTGCCTTCTTTGCGTTCTCGTACTTAAAATTAGCGATTTTATCAGAAGAACGAAAGTAAGCAACGCTTACAATTATGTCTGAACCTTGATTTACCTGATTAAATGATTACCTTGATTTGTTTTCTTTTAATCATGTAAATCCTTCAATCCTTATTATCATGGTTCTGATTTTTTCTAGTTATAATAAATCCTTAAAGTTAAAAAATTCAATTCCTACAAAAATAAATTAATTCAAGCGAAAACTAAAATTATTTTCGAATTTTCCCAAATAATAGTAAATTTTATACTATTGCAACAATTTCCTTTCTAAAAGGTTCCGAAACTAATTTGTCTTTATGCTGTTTTTGCTTTTCATAAATAAATAAAGAATATTTATGAATATCATAATCAAACTCAGAAAAAAGTTTTTCCCTGTTTTTTCTGACTTCTTCTACTATTTTATCCTTAAACATAATTAACCTCCATTAATTCATCAGGAGTACATAAAATTGGAGAATACAAATTATTCTTATTATTATATTCTCTAAGTCTTAAATTAACAATAGCATTAGCTATATGCTTACAATTCCATGAAAGTAAATAATCAATTTTATACCAAACTGAAATAGCTAAATGTAAGGCATCCAACTTGGATTTCTCAGGTATATTAAATAATTTGAAATATATAGTTCCAAGTCTTTCAATTTCCGGATTGTATTCGAGATATTTGATATCTTTAACAATACCTAATCTTTTTTCAGCTTCATTTTTATCACCTCGACTAATTTCGCTAATAACAAATTCAGAAATGAAACAATCAAATTTATATCTGGGTTTATGCCACCAGTCATAAGTAGTCTTCTGATGCCCCGCTATAACTATATCTCTACTGGGTTTTGCAGTTAAATAGCTAATCACGCTTGTTTCTATATATACTTTTTGTTTTCCCATTTTTCTGTAAGAAAGTAAGCAACGCTTACAAATATTTCATGCGGTATTTACCGCACCAATTTAAATTTTTCTCCAAAAATAATTAATAATCATTTCGCTCCATTATTAGAATACGGCTTCAAAGAATTAATAATACTTACAGCGCTATCGAAACCATCTTCAATGACTTTTACACTTTTTTCTCCATGATAATATCCCTCTAAATGAAGAACATTATAAGCGCTATTCAAATGATTTAGAAGTTTTTTATCCAAGTTTGATAAATTACTTTGATAATATTCAATGGATTTTTTCCCACGCTTTTTTTGGACTTGTTTGATATCAAAAAGAAAATCCAACGCTTTCAACATACCAATATATGCCGTACCGCATGCTGTATGAACATACTTTTCATCAATAAAAAATTTACCTTCCTTGCCGGCAGACTTTAGAATTTCTTCGGCATTTTCAATATAACGCATTGCTTCTTGATATGGGTTCTCGTATTTCATTTTTTCTTTTTCTGTATAACGTTATTCTAAATTATAACAAATATTCAATATTTCCTAACTTTATTTTTATTTAATGATTAATTATTTCATCATGGTAATCCTATAAATCACGAAAATCAAGGTTCAGACAATTAGATAAGTAATCCTCACTTACAAATATTTTAAAAATTTATGCTACAACTAATTTTCCCTTTTTTGATTTTCTCCTTAAATTAATCTTTACAAAATCTGCATTCCTTGATGTAGGTTTGGGAATTTCCAAGCCTTCATCAAGCATTCCTTCAATATGGAATTCCATTGCCTCTTTCATCAATATTTCCGTTTCTATTTTGGTTGAACCGACAGCAACGCAACCCGGTAAATCCGGTGAATATGCTGAATAACCGTTTTTTGATTTTTCGATAATCATTAAATATTTATTCATTTTCAATTCCTGCTTGCTTATAAATACTTTTTAATGTTATTTTAGCCAAATCAACGTTTGGATGTCCTGCAACCGTTACTACTCCGGATTTAACATTATGTTTGAATTGACGGTGACTGCCTTTCATTCGCTTCAAATACCACCCATCGGCTTCGATTAGTTTAATTATATTCTTTACTTTCATCAAATATCAAATTTTATATCCAAACTTTACTAATGCAAAATAGTATTGTTAACTCAATAGTGCCTTCTTTGCGTTCTCGTACTTAATATTAGCGATTTTATCAGAAGAACGAAAGTAAGCAACGCTTTCAAATATTTCAAGATTTAAACAGTAGTTAGCTACTTTGCTTTTTCTTGCCTTTCGATTAATCTATTTAAAATCTCATTATTTTTTGATTTTTCATCAAATAATTTTTTTAATCCTTCAATAGTGCAACCAGCCTCAATCCAAAATTTTTCCCGGATAGTCCGCTGATATTCAACACAATCATAATTCTTCGTCATCGGAAACCACCTCCTTTGGATTTCTAATTTCTAAGTGCTTATATCCAAACATAAAATTAACCGAATTATATTTTAATATTCGGTTGTAGTTGACTATATGCTTAAAATTCCAACTAACTAATAAATCAACGTTGTCAATTGTAGCGAAAGCTATATGCAAAGCGTCATTAAATGATTTTTCTGAAACTACTTTATACTCGATATATTTCGATGCCAAAAAATCAACTTCATCGTTTCTTCTAAGTATATTTATATAAGAAAACGGGATTTGGTCTAATTTTTCTTTTACATTATTCGGAGCGTCGATTAATTCACTTGTTGTAATATCTGAAACAACTGCTATTTTCTTTCCAGCAATAAATTCATCGAACAATTTATTAGACCATTCGGCAAACATGTTGTCAAAGCAGCCGCCAATTACAGAAGTATCAATATATATTCTTGGTTTGTGCATTAAGTAAATTAATCAAATTTATTTTTAATTGCGAATATTTATCCGGATTTCTTATAATTATTTTCCTTCAATCCTTGCAATCCTTAAATCCGTTTAATCAGTGGTTCAGATATTATTTGTTTTTCCAGCAAATACAATTTTACACTCTCGAATTTTCCCATATATTTTCTAAATATTATTTTACTTCAATTTTAGAGAAGGATAGATAGGTGATTCGGGTCGTGGATGGATAGTTTGACGACTCGAATCAACTATTAAATCAAGTCTCTCTAAAATTAATTGACCTATTAATGCTTCGCAGTTCGGAGGTCCAATAATGCAATCAGTTACCATTGTTCTTTCGCATAAGGTGATTTCGACCATACCTGCAACATTTCTTTCTTCTTTTCTTTCGTCTGCATAAGTTACAACAACTTTATTCATTATATTAAGTCCGAGCTTTTCACAAATATCCTGGGGTAATAGAAACATCACGGAACCTGTATCTATCAAAGCATCCATTGAATACGTTCTAATACCATTATACTTTTTATCCGGATTATTTGAAAGAATTTTGTCAGAATAATTTGCAAGCTGCACTGTTGTTTTAATCTCACCCATACTCAATCCTTTATTTTCTCTGAAACTATTTAAAAATCATTTCGCTCCATTATTTGAATACGGTTTCAAAGAATTAATAATACTTACAGCGCTATCGAAACCATCTTCAATGACTTTTATACTTTTTTCACCACGATAATATCCCTCTAAATTAAGAACATTATAAGCGCTATTCAAATTGTTTAGAAGTTTTTTATCTAAGTTTGATAAATTACTTTGATAATATTCAATTGATTTTTTTCCACGCTTTTTTTGGACTTGTTTAATATCAAAAAGAATGTCCAACGCTTTCAAAATGCCCAAATATGCAATACCGCAGGCAGACTTTACGTATTTCTCATCAACATAAAATTTATCTTCTTTACCAGCCTGCTTAAGTTGTAATTCGGCATTATCAATATAACGCATTGCTTCCTGGTATGGATTTTCATGTTTCATATTTTTATCTCATATTAGATATAATATATATAACGCAAATTTACACAAGAAATTTTATTCTGTTATAATAAATCTTCTTAATTAGTAATTAGTAATTAGTAATTAGTAATTAGTAATTAGTAATTAGTAATTAGTAATTAGTAATTAGTAATTAGTAATTAGTAGTAATTAGTAATTAGTAATTAGTAATTAGTAATTATTACCTCTCCCCCAATATTCTCCCCTCACCCATAACAAGCACACGGTCAGTGGAAGTAGCAATTTCTTCATTATGCGTTGCAACTACGAATGTAATATTGAAACGCTGCCTCAAGTCGCTGATTAGCGCTAATACAGCCTTGGAATTTTTACCGTCTAAATTACCTGTTGGCTCATCGGCAAATACTATTCCCGGCTCATTTATCAGCGCCCGGGCAATTGCAATGCGTTGCTGCTCACCACCGGAAAGCTGCCCCGGCTTATGGTCTGCCCGATTAGTAAGTCCAACAAGTTCGATTAGTTGCCTGGCTTTATCGGCTGCTTTGGAATTTGATAATCCTGCTATCAAAGCCGGCATCATCACATTTTCCAAAGCATTGAATTCCACAAGCAAATGGTGAAATTGAAATACGAATCCGATATGCCGGTTGCGGAAATCTGCCGTCTGATTGCGGGTAAGTTTATTAAGCTCGATTTCAGAGCCGTTATCATAATGCAGAATTCTACCTGAATCCGGCTCATCCAAAGTGCCTAACAGATGCAGTAATGTTGACTTGCCAACACCCGATGGACCAACTAAAGATACCGTTTCTCCTTTCATTATTTCAATGGATAAATCCTTTAATACTTCCGTATCGGCTTTACCATCCATCGAGTAGGATTTACTTATGTTTTCCGCTTTAAGTATTGTTTTGTTCATATATTTCCAATTATTAAGTATCTATCAATAAATAAAAAGAAAATCCCCCTAACCCCCTTTTTCAAAGGGGGAATAATAAATTCCCCCTTTGAAAAAGGGGGTTAGGGGGATTTTCTTTTTTTCTTCTTCTACTTCTATCTACTTCTTCCATGTTCTACTTCTATAACTGAATAGGGTGGATTTCTCTTAACTTCATTACCTCAACAAAAAAGGCATCTCTATTCAAGACGCCTTCTTTTTTCTAATTTATTTCATTTGCTTACTAATTCAATGAATGAGCATTATGAACCTGAAAATTATTCTTCTTTCTTTTCTTCTGCTGCTGCATCTTCAACCGGTTTTTCTTCTTCCTTTGCTTCTGCTGCTGGTGGTTCTACAATAAATTCAGGGGCTGCTTCTGCTTGTTCTTCCGGTTCTGCAATCGCTTCGACAACTTCCGGTGCGTCAATTGTTTCGACAACTTCCGGCTCTGCAATCGCTTCGATAACTTCCGGTGCGGTAATTGCTTCGACAACTTCCGGTGCGTCAATTGCTTCGACAACTTCCGGCTCGGCAACAACAGCGGCTGCTTCTTCAACAACAGGAGCTTCAATTGTTTCTTCAACAGGAGTTTCGACTACCTGAACTTCTTCCGCGACTTCTTCTTCAACGACATCAATGACTTCTGCATCTGTAAATTCCGAAACTTCTTCTGCCTGAGGGATTACTGTTTCTACTATTACAGGTGCTGTTCCTGGCTTCTTTTTAGCTTTACGCTTTTTCTTAGCTTTAAGATTAGCTGCTCCATCAACTGGTGCAGACCAATCGACTAATTCAATAACTGCTGTAGCTCCGCCATCTCCATGACGAAATCCTGTTTTGACTATTCTTGTATATCCGCCGGCGCGCTCTTCGACAACCGGAGCAATCGAATCGAACAATTCCTGCAAAACTGCTTTACGGCGAATTATCCTGCCTACTTCGCGACGGTTATGAATGTCAATTTCCTGTCCTTCGGGCAGTAAATGCTGCTTTTCATTCGATAAAGCATGCTTTGCTTTTGTTATCAAACGCTCTGCAAAAGGTCGTAATTCCTTAGCTTTTGCTTCGGTAGTATGAATTTTTTTATGCTCGAATAACGAAGTAGCCATATTCGCCATCAAAGCCTTTCTGTGGCTTGCTGTGCGCTTAAGTTTTCTTCCCTTAACGTTATGTCTCATTTTTATTTCCGGTTATAACTAAGTTAATATATTTCTATGTTTTAATCGTTGGAGCCTGATTTATCTTCTTTCAGATACTGCTCGATATTCATTCCGAATTCCAATCCGAAATTAGTAACAACTTCGCCTAATTCGGTAAGTGATTTGCGTCCGAAGTTCCTGAATTTAAGAAGTTCGTTTTCCTGCAATCCGACCAATTCCGCAAGTGTATGGATATTAGCTGCTTTAAGGCAATTGTGCGCGCGTACGGATAATTCCAGTTCTTCGACCGGAGTAAGAAGTATTTTGCGTAAGCGGTTACGTTCTTGCGATTTAGCTTCTTCTTCGCCTGATTGATGGATTGGCGGTTCTTCGACCGGTTCTTCGAATGATATGAAGAATTTAATATGGTCATTTAAAATTTTTGCTGAAAAGTGAATTGCTTCCTGTGCCGTAATTGTTCCGTCAGTTTTAACATCCAAAATCAGTTTTTCATAGTCTGTCTTTTGTCCAACGCGATAAGGCTCGATATGGTAAATTACATTTGAAATAGGTGTATAAATCGCATCAATCGGAAGCATACCAATCGGGAAATCGACTATTTGCTGCTCTTCTGCCGGAATGTAGCCTTTACCCCTGCCAATACGCAATTCAATATCCAATTCGGCATCTCTTGATAAATTTGCAATTACATGGTCGGGATTCAGGACTTCGATACCTTCACTGCTCGCTTCCTGAATATCTTTATCAGTCCATACAAGCGGACCTTTTAAATTCATATTAACTCTTTGAAGTTTTTTATCGTTCAGTTTGAATTTTACTTCTTTAAGATTAAGAATAATTTCCGACATATCTTCGATTACGCCGGGAATAGTCTGAAATTCATGTAGAACATCGGAAACTTTAACTCCGATAATTGCTGAGCCCTGAATAGAAGAAAGCAAAACCCGGCGAAGCGAATTGCCGAGAGTAACTCCATATCCCTGCTCTAACGGTTGCAGGATAAACCTGCCGTGGTAAGCAGTTGAATCGTCATCCACCTGAACCCTATCCGGCATTTGCATTTGGATAGTCATAGCTTTTTCTTCTTGGTTTATCATTTTCCTTTTTTCGGCATTATTAATAATATTTTTTATACTCTTCTTCTTTTGGGCGGACGGCAGCCATTATGCGGTATCGGCGTTTTATCAATGATGCTGTGAATCTCCAAGCCTGCCTGTGTTAATGCCCGGATTGCAGCTTCGCGTCCGGAACCGGGTCCTTTGACAACGACATCGACTTTGCGCAAACCCATGTCATAAGCCTCCGATGCTGCTTTTTCCGCAGATACCTGTGCAGCATAAGGAGTATTTTTCTTTGAACCTTTAAAGGCATTTTTTCCGGCAGACGACCAGCAAAGTGTATTTCCGTACATATCCGTTATCGTTACCATAACGTTATTGAATGATGCGCGGATAAACGCTTTACCGTGAATGTCGGTAATAGTTCTTTTCTTAACTTTCTTTTTAGCCACGGTAATAACCTAATTAATTACAAAAAAATATAAATAAGCGCAATGAATTACTTCTTGGCTGCTTTCTTCTTTCCGGCAACCGTTTTACGACGTCCCTTACGGGTTCTCGAATTAGTTCTGGTGCGTTGTCCACGAACCGGCAAACCGCGACGATGACGCAATCCGCGATAACATCCAATATCCATCAGGCGTTTGATATTCATCTGGATTTCCGAGCGAAGCTGACCTTCGACTTTGATTTCCCCCATAACCTGGCGGATTCGGGCTACTTCTTCATCTGTCCATGCCTGAACCCGTTTATTAGGGTCGACTTCTGCTTTTGCCAGGATGTCTGCGGAAGTTGTGTTGCCAACTCCGAATATATAGGTTAAGCCTATGATTCCGCGCTTATTCTTTGGTAAGTCTATACCTGCAATACGTGCCACTTAATATCTCCTTATGATTAACCCTGACGCTGTTTGAAGCGTGGATTTTTCTTATTGATAATATAAACGCGACCTTTCCTTCGGACTATTTTATCTTCCGGATTCCGCTTCTTTACTGATGCTTGTACTTTCATTTTTGTACCGCTTATAATTATTTCTTATTTATTATTCGATTGTTATTTATACCGGTAAACAATTCTTCCTTTTGATAAATCGTAAGGTGAAAGTTCGACCGTTACTTTATCCCCCTGAAGAATTTTTATGAAATTCATTCTCATCTTTCCCGATATATGAGCAAGAATCTTATGTCCGTTTTCGAATTTGACAATAAATTGAGTATTCGGAAGTGTTTCCTCAATTATACCGTCGAACCTTATTAATTCCTGCTTTGCCATTTTATTATTTTTCTTTCTTCGAGGATTTTTCCTCTTTATTTTAATCTCTTAATGTTAAAATTATTGCTTTTCCATCATTGACGACAACTGTGTGTTCAAAGTGCGCTGCCGGCATATTATCTATTGTTACTACAGTCCATCCGTCAGGTTTTGTTCTAACATTTTTAACTCCTGCCTGAACCATCGGTTCGATTGCAATCGTCATTCCGCTCTGAAGTTTTACGTTCGGGTATTTCTGCCTGTGCAGAAGCGGAGGAACGAAGTTCGGTATCGGAGGTTCCTCATGAAGCTGCTGACCGATGCCGTGACCAACCAACTCCCGTGTCACCGAAAAACCATTTATTTCAACGTGCGTTTGAACTGCTTTCGATATATCGTAAACTTTATTTCCCGAAATAGCAGCCTGTATTCCGAGCATAAGAGATTCTTCGGTAACCCGCATCAATTTTCTTTTTTCACCGGATATTTCACCGACTGCATAAGTCATTGCGCTGTCGCCATAAAAACCATCTTTTAAAGTGCCGCAATCAACGGAAATTATTTCGCCGTCCTTTAATTTTCTTCTACCCGGAATCCCGTGTACGACTTCGTCGTCAATTGATATACAAAGGGAGTTCGGGAAAAGCCTGGATTCGACTTTATATCCCTTGAAAGCCGGTTTAGCGCCTTTCGAAAGGATATAATCTTCCGCAATTTTATCTATTTCAATCGTCTCAATCCCAGGTTGTATGTATTTTTCGAGCAGGATTAACGTTTCTGCAACAATCCTGCAAGCCTTTTCCATCAAACCTATCTGGGTTTGAGTCTTAACGTAAACTCTATCGTAACGTTCGTTTCTCATTGTCAATGGAGTACACTCCGGCAGTTAGAAACCGCCACCGGAACGTCCCTTAATTTTGCCGCTCTTCATAAATCCGTCATAATGACGCATTAGAAGATAGGATTCGATTTGCTGCAATGTATCGAGGCAAACGCCTATTATAATCAAAAGGCTTGTCCCTCCGAAAAATGAAGCAAATCCCGTTGTCACCGAGAATATATTCGTCATAAAAGTCGGCAATACCGCAACAATGGCAAGAAAAACCGAACCGGGTAATGTAATTCGGGTTAATACCGAATCTATAAAATCGGAAGTCGGCTTACCCGGTCGAATACCCGGTATAAAGCCGCCTTGTTTTTTCATGTTATCCGCAATATCTTTTGGATTAAAAACGATTGCTGTATAAAAATATGTAAAGAAAATTATCATCAATCCGAAAACCAATGCATATACGTACGATTGTTCGGTAAACAAGCTGGCAAACCAATTTATAGATGCGCTTTCCGGAAAAAAAGATGCTATTGTATTCGGGATAAATATCAATGATTGTGCAAAGATTATAGGCATAACCCCTGCTGTATTGACACGCAATGGAATATATTGTGTCGTTCCGCCGTATACTTTCCTTCCTACCTGACGCTTGGCATATTGTACGGGAATTCGACGGGCGCCTTGAGTAACAAGTATAACCGAAGCAATTATTCCAATCAATAGAGCTATTACAATAGCTTCTATGACAACATTACGAGCTCCGGTCTGAACTAAACTGACTTCCTGGAAAATCGAGGCAGGCAGGCGGGCTACTATACCAGCAAAGATAATCAGCGAAATTCCGTTTCCAATACCGCGTTCGGTGATTTGTTCACCAAGCCACATCAGGAATATCGTTCCGGCAATTAACATAATAACGGTAGTTATTGTAAACAATGCTCCGGCATCAGGAACTACCGGCACTCCACCGACGTTTTCATTTGCAAGTTTAATGCTGACACCCCAACCCTGAAGACCGGCGATTAGAACAGTACCAACTCTTGTATATTGATTTATTTTCCTTCGACCTTCTTCACCTTCTCTTTGCATTTTTTGCAGTTCAGGTATTACGACACCTCCGAGTTGCATAATAATCGAAGAAGTTATATAGGGCATAATACCAAGTGCAAATAATGCTGCATTGGAGAATGCGCCACCGACGAATAAGTCGAACAGACCGAAGAGAGTATTGGCATCGGCTTGACCTGCCGATATTTTCAACATAGCCACATCGATGCCCGGAAGAGTAATATGAGCGCCGATTCGTACGGCAATCAAAATAAGAACGGTAAAGATAATTCTTTGCCGCAACTCTTCGATTTTAAAAATATTTTTTATGGTCGATGTAAAATTAGCCATAAAGTTTTGCCGTCCCTCCTACCGATTCGATTTTTTGTTTAGCCGATTCGGAAAAGCTGTGTGCAGTTATATTCAATGATGCTGACAAATTGCCTTCACCAAGAATTTTCACAGGCAAGCGCTTCTTTGAAATAAGTCCGGTATTTATTAAAACTTCAAAATCTACGGTATTATTTTCAATTAAATTCTCATCGAATAATTTTTGAAGAGCAGCCACATTAACCACCTGATACTCGACCCTGTTGATATTCGTAAATCCGAACTTCGGAATACGACGAGCAAATGGCATTTGTCCGCCTTCGAACCCTCTTTTAGTCTTCGCACCGCGTCTCGATTGAGCGCCATTATTTCCGCGTGTTGCGGTTCCGCCGTGGCCCGAACCTGCTCCTCGAGCAATTCTTTTCTTTTTATGTCTTGCGCCATCGGCTGGCTTTAAATTTCCTATATGCTTCATTTTGCCGCTTCCGAGAATTTTTATACTTTTTCTACTTTAACTAAATGGCTTACAATATTTATCATGCCATGGGTTTGTGGATTATCGGGAAGAATGGTTGAGTAATTCGGTCGTCCCAATCCTAAAGCCTCTATTGTTTGCTTTTGCTTCTTTTTCGTTTTTATAATAGAGCGTGTTTGTGTTATTTTAAGTTTTTCCATTACCACACCATTTTTAATAATTACTTATTTCAGTAAACTTTAATAAATTAACCGTTAATAATTTTTTTTAATTAACCATTAATAATTTTTATAATTAACCATTAATAATTTTTATAATTAACCATTAATAATTTTTTTTAATTAACCGTTAACAACTTTTTGCATCGGGATATTCCGCCGTTGTGCAACTGACTGGGCATCCTCTAACTGTGAAAGTCCCATCAAAGCAGCTTTCACGGTGTTATGGGGATTCGATGAGCCTAAGCTCTTTGTTAAAACATCCGAAACGCCTGCCAATTCAAGGATTGCCCGAACTCCACCTGCAGCGATTACGCCGGTTCCGGGAGTAGCAGGTTTGATTAGCACTTTAGCGGCTCCATAGCGCCCTAATACTTCGTGTGGTATTGTTGAGCCCTGTAACCGTACTTTTACAATATTTTTCTTTGCGGCATCAGTTGCCTTGGTAACGGCATCGACTACTTCGCTTGCTTTACCGAGTCCGTAACCAACGTGTCCAGCTCCGTCGCCGACAACGACTATTGCTGAAAAATTGAATCGCCGTCCGCCCTTTACAACTTTGGCAGTACGACCGACATAAACTAATTTATCTTTTAAGTCAAGTTCGGATAATTTTACTTTTCCCACTACATCTCCTTTGGCTTACCGTTTGATTTCTTAGAATTCCAATCCGCCTTCGCGTGCGGCATCGGCTAATGCTTTCACTCTTCCGTGGTATAAAAAACCGTTACGGTCGAATGTTATTTTTTTTATATTGTTTTCGATTGCTCGTTTTGCAATTTGTGCGCCTACTAATTTACTTTTTTCGATTTTTTTCATTCCGGGTTTAATCATCGGACGAATTTCTTTATCTACTGTCGATGCTGAAACCAATGTTTTCTGGTCAACATCGCTTATAATCTGGGCATAAATATGATTCAGGGTGCGAGTGACAGTCAATCTAATCACATTTGGCTTGTAATCCAGCTTTTTCCTGACATGTAATTTCCTGCGTGTTCTTCTTGCTTTTTTTATCTCAAGCGTTTTCATTTTTTTATTCCTAATTTGAAATTCTACTTCGAAGATGTTTTACCGGCTTTGCGGCGTACAAATTCACCGTCATAACGGATACCTTTTCCTTTGTACGGCTCAGGTGGTCTTATACTGCGAATTTTTGCAGCAACCTGCCCCAATAATTGTTTATCGCTGCCTGTTATAATGATGGTATTCGGATTCGGGGCTTCTAATGTTATACCATCCGGCGGAATTACTACTATCGGATGGGAGAATCCCATCGCAAGGAGCAATCTTTTTCCGCGCATTTCTACTTTGTACCCTACTCCTTCGATTTTCAGTTGCCTGGTAAATCCACCCGATACACCCTCGACTGCATTGGCAACTAATGAACGGGTAAGACCATGCAAAGCGCGAATATTTTTATCATTGACGCTTCTCGAAAAAGTCAGGACTTTACTATCAAGCTGGTATTCCAATTCACTTGGCAAATTTACGCTAAGCTCGCCCTTCGGACCTTTAGCTTTCAATATATGATTATCTACCGTTACCTGAACTTGAGCAGGAATTTGCACCGGTTTTTTTCCAATCCTCGACACTTTATTGCTCCCTCTCGAAACTTACCAAATTGAACAAATAATTTCGCCGCCAATGTTCTGGCTGCGTGCGGCTTTATCGGACATAACTCCCTTCGATGTGGAGATAATGGCTATGCCCAGACCGTTTCGTACGCGCGGCAGTTTGTCTGCCGGCAGATATAGCCTTCTGCCCGGGCGGCTAATGCGAATCATTTCCTTGATTGCATGTTCCTTGTTATGATAGCGCAATGAAACTTTAATTGAACCCTGAATGCTATCTTCAACTTTTTCGAAATCGATGATATAGCCCTGTTCTTTTAATATCTTAGCAATCGCAAGCTTTGTACCCGAGAACGGTATATTTACATATTTATGCTTTGCTGCGCCTGCATTGCGTATGCGTGTTAAAAAGTCCGATATTGAATCCGTTACTGGCATAATTATTTTTCACCCAAAAAATTATCTTCTTGCTTTAATTACTTTAAACTTTTCACTTTCAACTTTCAACTCATTGGTTACCAGCTTGCTTTGCGAAGCCCGGGTATTTTGCCTTCCAGAGCCATGAGACGAAGCATATTGCGGCATAATCCGAATTTCTTATAAACTCCGCGACCGCGTCCGGTCATTGTGCAGCGGCTAACTATTCTTGTAGGAGCGCTATTGCGGGGCAGCTTTTGCAAACCTACCCAATCGCCTTTAGCTTTCATTATTTCACGCCGCTCTTCATATTTTTTTGCAAGGCGTTTTCTTTTATCGTTTCGAGCTATTACACTTATACTTGCCATAAAATTTTAATCCTATTCTCGTTTACGAAATGGAAAACCAAATTCAGAAAGCAATGCGAATGATTCATCATCGCTTTTCGAATGAATGCAGAATGTTATGTCCAATCCTGCAATCTTACCAACTTTATCTACATCGATTTCCGGGAAAATTATCTGTTCTTTGATTCCGACAGTAAAATTACCGCGTCCATCGAAACTTTTATCTGATATTCCGCGAAAGTCACGAATACGGGGGGCTGCAATATTGATAAATCTGTCTAAGAATTCATACATTCTTGCGCGTCTCAAAGTAACTCTGCAGCCGATTGGAACGCCCTCCCTTAACTTGAAATTCGAAATCGATTTCTTAGCTTTTGTCATAGCAGGTCTTTGTCCTGAAATCAGTTCCAGTTCATTGATTGCATTCTGCAATAATTTCTGGTCCTGCGTTGCCAGACCAATTCCCATATTAAGAGTAATTTTCTCAAGTTTGGGAACCTGCATAACAGATTTGTATTCATATTTTTTCATCATAGCAGGAACTACCTGTTGAGAATAAAATTCCTGCAGTCTCGGATATGGAATCGAGCCTTTGGTCTCTTTCAAATCAGTCAGGCGTTTACCTTCAGGCTTAAAATCTGCCTTTTTCGAAGGAGTGGTTTGTTGACCCGAAGCTTTTTTTGCCGGTTTTGCTGCCATTGCTAAATATATCTAATAATTATAAATCATTTCCATTTGTACGGGCGAATCTAACCGGAGTTAATTTGCCTTCTTTTTCTTCGAATCGAGTACCGATTCTTGTCGGATTTTTATCGGAATCCAATAGCATTACATTTGAATAATGTACCGGTAATTCCTTTTTCTGGATTCCACCCTTTTGATTCTGCTGGCTCGGGCGAGTGTGCTTGCTGCGTAAGTTTACTCCTTCGACTAAAATTCTCATTTTGTCGGGATAAACTTCCAATACCCGGTGCGGTTTCTCGCTTTTATCGTTGCCGGATATAATGCAAACGTAATCGCCTTTTTTTATTTTTAATTTCATTTTTCCCTACCTTGCTAAAGTACTTCCGGTGCAAGTGATACAATTTTCATAAAGTTTTTTTCCCTGAGTTCGCGTGCAACCGGTCCGAAAATACGTGTGCCTTTCGGCTCATTCTGCGGATTAAGAATTACGGCGGCGTTATCGTCGAAACGAATGAACGAGCCGTCTTTTCTCTTAACTTCCTTTGCAGTTCGCACGATTACTGCTTTCTGGACAGTGCCTTTTTTCACCTGGGCATTCGGCATAGCTGTTTTAACAGCAACGACTACAATATCGCCAAGTGAGGCATATTTCTTTCCATGCCCGCCGAGAACCCTGATGACCCTGACTTTTCTGGCGCCTGAATTATCGGCAACCGTGAGATTTGTTTCTTCCTGTACCATTTTTTATTTACCTCTTCTTACTACTTGGCACGTTCGACAATATCCAATAATTCCCATCTTTTACGGGTGCTTCTTGGTCGGGATTCTTTAATTCTTACGACATCTCCCATTCGAGCATCATTTGCCTCGTCGTGAGCCATGAATTTATTTGTTCTCTTATAATATTTTTTATAAAGCGGATGTTTTATTTGCCGGACAATAGCAACGACAATAGTTTTATTCGGTTTATCAGATGTAACCTTACCCTGAAGAATTCTCTTATGACCACCTGAATATTTTTCCTCTTCTTTTGCTTCGACCTTTGCAGGTTCTGGTTCGGCAGCAATTTCTTTCTTAGCTTCTGATTTTGTTTTAGGTTTTTCTTCTTCTATAACCGGCTCTTCGGCAACTTCGGTAGTTACAGGCTCTGCTTCTTGTGTTGGTTCGGTTTTTTCTTCAGAAACAACTTCAGTTTCTTCCAAACTTACTTCTGTAACTTCGGTAATTACTTCGGATTCTTCCTGAGTTACTTCCGCAACTTGAGTTATGACTTCGGTTTCTTCAGAACTTACTTCTGCAATTACTTCAGTTTCTTCCGCAATGGCTTCTGCAACTTCGGCGATTTCTTCTGTAACAGGAGTATCTACTTCGGCAGTTGCGTTAACATTTTCTGCAATATCGTCTTCGTTCACAATCGTTTCATCCTGCATTTCAGCAGCATTTTCGGTGATTTCATTTCCGTCAATATCTAATTTTTTCTTAGCCATTTTGCAAAGCTTCTTTTCGGTTATTGATAATAGTATTCATTCTTGCAATATCTTTTCTCAGGATTTTCAGATATGTAGTATCCTGTAACTGCTTGAGAGCATGCTGGAACTTTTGCTTAGCCAGTGTTTCTTTCGATTCTGCAAGCAGGCGGAAAAGTTCTTGTTCTGTTAAATCCAGCAGGTCTGCCATTTTACGAGGCTTCATCGAACACCAGGTCCCTTCGTACAACAAATTTAGTGTGAATCGGTAATTTATGCGCAGCTAAGCGCAAAGCTTCCATTGCATCTTCTTTTTTAACCCCGTCAACTTCGAACATTATTCTTCCGGGGCGAACCGTAGCAACCCAAAATTCGGGATTACCTTTACCGCTACCCATTCGGGTTTCGGCAGGTTTTTTCGTAACCGGTTTATCAGGAAATATTCTAATCCAAACCTGACCATCGCGCTTCAAATAACGGTTAATTGCGATACGGGCGGCTTCAATCTGGCGATTGGTTATCCATGCCGGTTCCATAGCCTTCAGTGCATAAGCCCCAAAACTGACTGTCGAGCCGCGATAAGCCTTACCGCGCCTTTTCCCGCGCTGTGCTTTTCTATGTTTAGTTCTTTTCGGTAGTAACATCTTTCAACCTTTTGATTTCTCTTTTTCTTTTACAATTACTGCTGTTTACCGATGATTTCGCCCTTGCAAATCCATACCTTTATTCCAATGCTTCCGTAAATCGTCTGGGCAGTGAATATACCGTAATCGATATCGGCTCGCAGGGTATGCAGCGGAATCCTGCCTTCTTTGTACTGTTCGGTTCTAGCCATTTCGGCGCCACCCAAGCGTCCTGCACACATAACGCGAATTCCCATAGCTCCCATTCTCATGGCAGAGGAAACTGATTGTTTCATTGCGCGCCGGAATGAAATTCTTCCTTCCAACTGCTGGGCAATATTTTCTGCAACCAATAAAGCATCGAGTTCCGGTCGCTTAATTTCGGTAATAAGGATTTTCACTTCCTTACCCGTTACTTTCTTCAATTCTTCTTCCAACTGGGTAATATCTTTTCCCGACCTACCGATAATCACACCGGGTCTGGACGTATTAATCGTTATTCTAAGCTGCTTTGCAGTACGCTCGACTATTATTCGGGATATTCCGGCTTTCTTCTTTCTGTTTCTTATGTAGTTCCGGACTTTATTATCTTCGGCTAATTTCTCAGCCATATTTTTATCGTCGAACCAATTTGAATCCCAGCCTTTTATTATGCCTAACCGAAGGCCTATTGGGTTTGTTTTCTGACCCACAAAATCTCCTTTTATTGCTCTGTTGCTACAACTATCGTTAAATGATTGGAACGTTTCCTGACTCTGTAAGCGCGTCCCATTGGAGCCGGTCGAATTCTCTTCATCATCGGTCCACAATTAACGAAAGCTTCTTTTACGAAAATTTCATTTTTCTTAATTCCTTTACCTTCTTCTCTCGAAGTAAGGTTTGCTATTGCCGAACTTAGTACACGCTCGGCATCGCGGGCTGCATGCTTGGTTTGAAACCGCAGAATCGTCAATGCTGCTTCTGCCTGCTTGCCCCTGATTAAATCAACCACCAGCCGCATTTTGCGGGGAGATGACCTTATATGTTTTTTGATAGCCCTTGCTTCCATTGCGTCTCCATTTAACTATTTCTTAGTGGTCGAACGTTGTTCTTTTCTATGTCCGGAATGACCGCGATAAATCCTGGTCGGAGAAAATTCGCCGAGTTTGTGCCCTACGAGATTTTCCGTTATATATACCGGAATAAAATTCTTTCCGTTATGAACAGCAACAGTATGACCGACAAAATCCGGCGTTATAGTCGATGCCCTCGACCATGTCTTCAATACTTTCTTTTGCCTCGACTGGTTGAGCAAGTCGATTTTCTTTTGCAATTTATAATGAACGAAATAGCCCTTTTTCAGTGACCTTGCCATAAATGCTGCCCTTTGCTACTTTTTACTTCTTGAACGGATAATGTATTTAGATGATAATTTACGTTTCTTCCTTGTCTTTAATCCCTTAGCAAGCTGACCCCAAGGTGAGCGAGGATGCTGGCGACCACCGCCTGATTTCGATGTTCCTTCTCCACCCCCCATTGGGTGGTCGATCGGGTTCATTGCCATTCCGCGGGATTGTGGTCGGACTCCGAACCATCGGATTCTACCGGCTTTTCCATATTGTATATTTTCATGTTCCTGATTGCTTACAGTACCAAGAGTAGCATAGCAATTGGAAGGAACTATTCTTATTTCGCCCGAAGGCAGTTTTATTTGTGCATTTTTATCATCGACTGCTACCAACTGAGCATAAGTACCGGCGCTGCGTGCCATTTGACCGCCCTTGCCCGGCTTCATTTCGATGTTATGAATAGCTAATCCGATTGGAATTCTTCTCAAAGGAAGCGCGTTGCCGTCTTTGAATTCGGCATCGGGACTTGCTATTATTGTATCACCAACCTTTACTTTGTCCGGAGCTAAGATATACCTGATTTCGTCATCCTGATACTTCAATAAAGCAATTCTTGCCGAACGGTTCGGGTCATATTCGATTGTCTGAACTACAGCCGGGATACCAATTTTATTACGTTTGAAATCAATAATACGATATCTGCGTTTATGTCCGCCGCCGCGATGACGGGATGTAATTCTACCCGTATTATTGCGACCACCTGATTTTTTCAGGGGAGCAATCAATTTTTTATACGGTTCGCTCGTTGTAATTTCTTTAAAATCACTTACGGAGTAAAATCTTGTACCGGGTGTAATCGGTTTTAATTGTTTCAGTGCCATTTTATCTACTAATTACTTTTTTATTATCTACTTCTTTAATTATGAGTTATGAATTATGAGTTATGAATTATGAGTTATAAGTTATGAGTTTATTAATTTCCTCTTTCACTTTCACTTTCACTTTCACTTATTCATTCTTAATTCTTAATTCTTAATTCTTAATTCTTAATTTAACATTGACCATTAACCATTAACCATTAACCATTGACCATTGACCATTGACCATTGACCATTGACCATTGACCATTGACCATTAACCATTAACCATTAACCATTAACCATTAAACCGCTGCTCCTTGCAGGTCAATCGATTCTCCTGATTTAAGAGTAATGTAAGCTTTTTTCTTAAGCGCTGTTTTCCCGCGCATAATGCCTCTACGAGTCATACGGGATTTAATTTTTCCTTTTAAGCGAACAGTTCTGATGCTTACAATGTGTACTTCGAACATATCTTCGATTGCCTTGCGAATTTCAATTTTATTTGCTTCAGGCAAAACCTCGAACACATATTGTCCTTGAGTGCTAAGCTTCATTGCTTTTTCTGTTACAACCGGGCGTTTTAATACGTCTATCATTTTAATTCAATCAATTGTTTATGTTTTTTTGCATTAATTCGACCGTACCTTTCATAAGAAACAACTTTTTATGAGACAGGATATCGTAAGTTGAAATTTTGTCCAACGGATATACTGATATGTTAGGGATGTTTCTTGCTGAGAAGTAAAAATTCGGGTCTTGTTTCGGGATTACTATTAGTGTTTTTTCGGATTCGATGCTGAGATTTTTGAGGACTTCGTACATTTGTTTGGTTTTTATATTCTCGAAGGTAAAATCTTCGACTACCATCATATTCTTCTCTGAGCAGCGAAGCGATATGGCAGAAATTCTTGCCAACTGTTTAAGCTTCTTCGAAATCTTATAAACGAATGTTGTGGGTCGGGGTCCATGAATTGTACCGCCGCCTGTCCAAAGTGGCGAGCGCGATGAACCTGCTCTTGCAGTTCCCCTGCCTTTTTGGCGCCATGGTTTTTTACCGCCGCCCCTGACTTCGGCACGCGTTTTCGTGCTGCGTGTTCCTTGTCTTTGATGGGCTAAGTATGAAACGACTGCATAATGCATTGCCGATTCATTGGGAGTTTTGCCGAATATTTCTTCGTTCAGTTCAATCTGCCCGCTTACTTCGCCTTCTTTTGTATATAAATCTACCTGCATAATTTCCGCCTTAAAGCTTTACAATTTTCAACAATGAGTTCATCGGTCCAGGCACACTGCCTTTAATCATTATAATATTCTGTTCCGGTATAACATCGACAATTTCAAGATTACGCACACTTGCTGTTTTGCCGCCCATCCTGCCTCCCATTTTCAATCCCTTGAAAACGCGTGAAGGATAAGACGAAGAGCCAATTGAACCGGGAGCGCGAACCCTGTCGGACTGACCGTGAGTTATCATACCGACACCACCGAAGTGGTGGCGCTTTACGACTCCCTGAAAGCCATGTCCCTTTGATGTACCGGTAACTCTTACTTTATCGCCTTTAGCAAACTGTTCGACCCGAAGCTCTTCACCGATATTAAATTCTTTATCCAAATCGCGAAATTCGCATAGATGTTTCATCGGTTGAGTATTGGCTTTATCGAAATGCCCTATAATCGGTTTGTTGAGTCTCTTTTTTGCCTGTTTTGGTTCGACTTTCTGGAATCCGACCTGAACTGCCTTGTATCCGTCCTTTGCCATATCTTTTACCTGGACGACCGGGCATGGTCCGGCTTCGACGACAGTACACGGTACATGTACTCCGTTTTCCTTAAACAGGCTGGTCATTCCAAGTTTCTTACCCATAATTGCTGCTTTCATTTGCTTACCTCCTATCAAACCTTAACTTCAACATCGACGCCTGCAGGTAACTCCAATTTCATCAAAGCATCAATAGTCTTTTGTGTCGAACTGAATATATCGATTAATCTTTTATGGATTCGAGCCTCAAATTGCTCACGGGATTTTTTATCCACGTGGGGCGACCTGTTCACAGTTACTACTGAACGGTCTGTCGGAAGAGGCACCGGACCTGATACGATTGCGCCGGTTGATTTCACAGTTCTTACTATTCTTTCCGAACTGCGGTCAATCAGCTTATGATCGTATGACTTTAATTTTATTCTTATTCTTTGCGATGTCACTTTAATCTCCGATTTTTTGTGCTGAATATTTTAAGATATTTTTTTATTACTACACAAAAACCATTATTCTTAAATTATATATTGACCGTTTTTATTCCAGAATTTTAGTTACAACACCGGCGCCAACAGTTCTGCCGCCTTCGCGAATAGCAAAGCGCAATCCTTCTTCCATAGCAATTGGTGTAATTAATTCAATAGCAATATTATCAAGGTTGTCGCCCGGCATAACCATTTCGACGCCAGTCGGTAGGTCTAAACTGCCGGTAACGTCGGTTGTACGGAAATAAAACTGCGGGCGGTATCCGCTGAAAAATGGAGTATGACGTCCGCCTTCTTCCTTTTTCAATACGTAAACCTGGGCATTAAATTTGTGGTGAGGAGTAATCGAACCGGGCTTGGCAATAACCATACCGCGTTCGAGTTCGTTTTTATCGACACCGCGAAGCAGCAAGCCAACGTTATCGCCTGCCATACCGCTATCCAATAATTTCCGGAACATTTCGACACCTGTGCAGGTTGTCTTCTTCTGCAGACCGAATCCAACGATTTCAATTTCTTCGTTTACTTTAATAATACCGCGCTCGATACGCCCTGTACCGACCGTACCGCGACCTGTAATCGAGAATACGTCTTCTACCGGCATTAAGAATGGTTTATCGATATCGCGAACAGGAGTTGGTATATAATTATCAACTGCATCCATTAATTCAAATACACATTTCAATCTTTCATCATCAGCAGTAGCTGTAGTTTCAGCGCCAGCCTGGAGAGCATGAAGAGCAGAACCGCGAATAATCGGGATTTCGTCGCCGGGGAATTCGTAGGAAGTTAACAACTCACGCAATTCCATTTCGATAAGTTCTAATAATTCCGGGTCGGCTATATCAACTTTATTCAGGAATACAACCATTTTCGGTACGCCAACCTGACGTGCCAATAGAATGTGTTCACGAGTCTGGGGCATAGGACCGTCATCGGCAGCGCATACGAGAATTGCACCATCCATTTGGGCTGCGCCCGTAATCATGTTCTTTATATAGTCGGCGTGACCTGGGCAATCGACGTGAGCATAGTGACGATTTGCTGTCTCGTACTCGACGTGAGCGGTTGCAATTGTAATTCCACGTGCTTTCTCTTCGGGCGCATTATCGATTGAATCGAATGTACGCACTTGTGTGTTGGTTCCTCTTTTTGAGAGCCCCATTGTAATAGCTGCGGTTAAAGTCGTTTTGCCATGGTCTACGTGTCCGATGGTGCCAACATTAACATGCGGTTTGGAGCGATCGAATTTTTCCTTTGCCATTTTAAAAACTCCTGATTTTTATTAATTATTTATTCTTTAATTTTTATTTTTTTTAATTTCTAACTAAGTATTTTTATGTTTCTGTTTTTTTTAAATCTATATCAATCTATCTTTATTTATTTTTTTAATTCGTAATTCGTAATTCGTAATTCGTAATTCGTAATTCGCTAATAGTTTTGTCTTATCAAAGCCGTATCATATCTCGAAAAAGTCATCGTATAAACTGCTCTGCCCTGGCTTAAGGAGCGAAGTTTGGTAACATAACCGAACATTTCGGATAGAGGTGCAAGCGCTTTTACAATTTGAAGAGGCTGCCGCTGTTCGATACCTTCAATTCTGCCGTGACGTGAATTTAAATCTGCAATTATATCGCCAACGTAATCTTCGGGTGAGACAACTTCAATTTCGAAGTAAGGTTCCAGAAGTACGGCATTTGCAGCTCTGCATGCATCTTTAACAGCAATCGAGGCGGCTATTTTCATTGAAAGGTCGGTCGATGTTTCATTATCAGAATTAATCTTTAAAATTGTAGCCCGGACATCAACCATTTGGTAGCCTTGTATTCCAACCTGAAGCGCATCGAATATTCCCTGCTCAATTGCAGGAAGAAATGTTTTGGGAAGTTTAGCAGTATCGGCTTTATTAAGAATCTTTATTCCTTCTCCTCGTTCCGATTGCTCCAATTCAATTTCCACTTCTCCGAATTGATTTTTGCCGCCTGTCGGCTTATCAAATATTCCGCTTTTTCTTACGCTTCCGCTAATTGTTTCCCTGTAAGCTACCTGAGGTTTGCCGACTTTTGCCGGAAGATTGAATTCCCTGTTCAGCCTGTCAACTATAATTTCCAGATGAAGTTCGCCTACTCCGCTAATTATAATCTGTCCCGATTCTTCATCATTTTTAAATTTGAAAGTAGGGTCTTCATCTGTGATTTTCTCAAGTATTTCGAGCATCCTATCCTGGTCAGCTAAAGTTTTTGCTTCTATTGCCTGATTAATAACAGGTTCGAGGAATTGGATTTTTTCATATAAAACAGGATGCTTCTGGTCGCAGAGAGTATCGCCTGTTCGGGTGAATCTAAGTTGCGGTACTGCGATAATATCACCCGTGAATGTATCCTCAACTTCATCTCTTCGGTTGGCGTGCATAGTCATTATTTTAATTAGCCGTTCCCTTTTTCCCGAAGATGGATTGAGCATTGTCTCGCCTGCTTTTGCCGTTCCCGAATAAACCCTTAAGAAAGTTAATTTCCCAACGTAGGGGTCGCTCAGGATTTTAAATGCTAATGCGGAAAATGGTTCTGAATCCGCTGGTTTTCTCTTAATAATTTTTTCATGATTATCAGGGTCGAATCCATCGAAGTATTTCACCTCCAATGGTGAAGGTAGATATTCGATTACAGCATTTATTAATGGTTGAACGCCAATATTTCTCAGTGATGAACCGCATAAAACAGGAACCGCTTTCAATTCCAGGGTTCCTTTTCTTAGAGCAGCTTTAATTTCCGAGGCTTCAGGTGTTTTACCGTTAAGGTATTTTTCGAGAAGCATATCGTCTAACTCAGCAGCCGATTCAATCAATTTTTCCCTGTATTCATTTGCCTTTTGTTTCCAATCGTCCGGTATTTCCTCTTCAATGATATTAATTCCCTGATTTTCGAAGTCAAAGTAAATTGCTTTCATTTTAATAAGGTCGATGCAACCTATGAAGGTGTCCTCTGCTCCGATTGGGATTTGCACTGCAACCGGGTTCGCTCCGAATTTGCTTTTCATCATTTTCAGGACCCTTGCAAAGTCAGCTCCTGTCCTATCCATTTTATTTACGAAAGCAATTCTTGGAACCGAATACATATCCGCCTGATGCCAGACTGTTTCCGATTGAGGCTCGACTCCGCCTACCCCGCAGAAAAGCGCTATAGCGCCGTCCAATACTCTTAAAGAGCGCTGAACTTCCGCGGTAAAATCTACATGTCCGGGTGTATCGATAATATTTATCCGGTAGCTCGTACCTGTTTCATCTTTCCAGGTTGTTGTAGTAGCGGCAGATGTAATCGTAATACCTCTTTCCTTTTCCTGAATCATGTAATCCATAAAGGCAGTGCCGTCGTCCACTTCACCGATTTTGTGAAGATAACCCGAGTAAAACAGGAATCTTTCGGTTGTTGTGGTTTTTCCGGCATCTATGTGAGCCATTATACCTATATTTCTCAGCTTTGATATTTCTACTGACCGGCTCATAATGCGATCAGTCTAACTTAATTGACAAAGAACAAAATTCATAATACTCACCATTTAAAGTGAGCGAAAGCTTTATTAGCTTCAGCCATACGATGTACGTCATCGCGTTTTTTAACGGAAGAGCCTTCGCCCTTGGATGCTGCCATAAGTTCGGCTGCAAGGCGCTGCGACATTGTTTTATCGCGGCGGGCATGGGCATATTGCTTCAGCCAGCGAATTGCAAGAGCTATACGACGTTCTTCGCGAACTTCGACCGGAACCTGATAAGTAGCGCCACCAACTCTCCGTGAGCGAACTTCGGTTACGGGCGATACATTTGATAAAGCTTTCCTGAACACTTCGATTGGTTCCTGCTTTGTTTTTTCCTGAATTATTTCAAATGCATCGTACATAATTTTACGGGCAGTATTCTTTTTGCCCATCTTCATGATATTATTCACAAACCTTGCTACAATCATATCATTGTACTTGGGGTCCGGCATCATTCTTCTTTTCTCTGCTCTTCGTTTTCTCATGTTTAACTAATCTAAATTTTTATAGTTTATTTCTTACCTTTAACCGGTGCTGCGGCTGCGCCCTTTTTAGGCCTTTTCGAACCGTATTTGGAACGTCCCTGGTTTCTGCCTTCAACGCCTTGAGTATCGGCTGTACCACGAATGATGTGGTAACGAACTCCGGGTAAATCTTTAACCCTGCCGCCCCGAACGAATACGATTGAGTGCTCTTGCAGGTTATGACCTTCGCCGGGAATATAAGCCGTAACTTCAAAACCTGAATTAAGCCGGACTCTGGCAACCTTCCTAAGCGCAGAATTTGGCTTTTTCGGAGTAGTCGTATATACTCTCGTGCATACCCCTCTTCTCTGGGGGCAAGATTTCATCGCAGGGGATTTGCTTTTTTCGATTAGCTTTTTCCTGCCTTTTCTCACTAATTGACTTATCGTTGGCACTCTATATTCTCCATAGTTTCATATTTTTAAATTTCAAACCGACAAGAGCTAACAAAATTATGAAAAAAAAATTTAATTTTCAAATTATTTTTGATTTTTTATAAAATAATTTTTATTTTTGTTCTCTTATCCCGATTCCTATATCAGGTTTGTTTTCAAATAATCCGGAATTTAATCGATAATAATTTAATGTTGACCTTCCGAACACTTCTACCATTCAAGGTTTTCTAAATATTTCAATGTATTAAAAAAAATGGAAAAAGCCGTTCATATTTAAAAACGGCTTATTCCGAAAAATCGGTGATGTTTTAAGTATTTTATTAATTATGAAGAAGACATCTCCCTTATATATTTTTTTTCAATTTTCAATTTTTCTTATTTCGATATTCTTTATTCACTATTCACTATTCACTATTCACTATTCACTATTCACTATTCACTATTCACTATTCACTATTCACTATTCACTA
>JAERMQ010000019.1 GCA_016844745.1 Ignavibacteria bacterium
TCATTTTTGTTCGGTGAAGTGGTTAAAATTGTTTAACTTATAATTTGTTATGACGTTTATAATTGCAATTTCATTTATTTTCACTGATTAAGGTAATAAGTATAATACAAAATAAAATTTGTAAATTTGGAATAATAAATTTAAGTTATAATTGATATTTGTTAGACAATGACAACGCAGTTTTTTAAGAATTAATTTTACGTTTTCAAAGCGCAAAAAATACCTTGGAGGTAATATGAAAAAAGCCTTACTTTTAATAGTGATATTATCACTTGCATACTGCAATCTTCCGGCTCAAGTTAAAAAAGTGAATGTATCCGGCAGGGTCGTACTGAATCAACCTTACGATTATTCCAACCTGAAAATTACTCTTAAAAGAGTTGCCCCAGATATATTTCAAGAAATCATACAAACAGACACCACCGGATTATTCAAACATGAGATTATTGAGGGTATCTATGATATTTCAATATCATGCAAATACTACGAGGATACAGCATTTATTGGGATACCTATATTTAATGACAATAATTTTAGTGATATTCGTTTGAGATACCTTTGTGTTTATCTTACCGGAGATATTGAGGGTACTTTGGTTACAGGTGAATATAATGTTAAAGGGAACTTAATCGTTCCGGCTAAAAAAACTTTAATAATTGAGAAGGGTGTAAAGCTTAAATTTTATTATAATTCAAAATTTGTAGTAAACGGCATTCTAATTGCCGAAGGTACTGATAATAGCAGAATATTATTTACATCCTTTGTTCCCGGCGAGTATTGGGGAGGTATAAATTTAAACTCAAATTATGATACATCACTTACTATTTCAATGAAGTATATAACTATTGAATACTCAAATGGAATGAGATGTGAGCGATATTGGCATTTGGATATTGATAATTTGATTTATCAAAATAATATAGGTAATTTTTATATAGAATCATATGGATATAATGTTAAATTAAGAAATTCGACCATAATAAATAATAAATGTCCAACTGGTGGAGCAATTTACCTTAATGGAACTGGTGTTCTTATTGAAAACTGCCTTATTTCAAAAAATGAAACGGGTTCCTCTGCTGGAGGTATAGCAATGTCTGAAGGGAGTTATTCCGGAGGACCACCTTTAAAAACATTTTTAAAAAATACAATTATTTCAAATAATAATTCGATAGGAAATGGAGGTGCAATTTTAACTCATGAAACTGAGTTGATAAATTGTATCATTATCAATAATATTTCCGGGTATATAAATACAGCAATTTATATACCTAATTATTCTACCTGTAAAATATATAATACCATAATTGCTAACAACATAACAATTTGGAATGGTAATACTATTTCATCATATCAGATTGGTTCTTCAATTGCAAGTTCTGTAAAATTAAATAATTGCCTATTCTACTCTCCTTCAAAATTATACTGGGATAGACCAGCACCTTATTTTAACAAACTAATCAAAACCAATTTCAACGGCGACTCTACCGATGCTTATGGCAATATTTTTCTTGAACCCCGATTTGTAGATACAGCAAGCGGCGATTATCATTTACTACCCACAAGTCCCTGCATAGATGCAGGTATTAATTCGAGCGACCTTTCGCAAACTGATTTTGATGGTAAAATCAGGATTTGGGCAGGCAAAGAAGAAAACAATGCTTTTGTTGATATTGGCGCTTATGAATACGGCGCACCGAAATATTCTTCAAATGTTGATGAGCCTGTCAATAATAATGATGACGTTTTCCTTTCACCCAACCCGGCAAGTGAATTCATAGATATTTCCATTAGCAACGGCAATTACTTTGGAGTAACCTCCATAGTTCCAAGCGGGGAAATACTCATTTTTAATACAATAGGAGAACCTGTACTGGTAAAACAATTTTCTTCCAATTTACAACGTTTGAATATTTCCTTTCTTGCACCGGGAATGTACTTCGTGCAGGTAGGCAACCAGTTTCAGAAGTTTGTTAAATTGCAATGATTAAAAATCTGAACTTTGATTTACCTGATTAAAGGATTGTCTTGATTTTTTTTCTTCAAATAATCTTATAATTAATTCCGTCTTTAAACTCATCCGATGACTGTCAGTCATCGGATGAGTAAATTTTCAATTGAATATTCTTGCTTCCTTTTCTTTTAATCCTATAATCCTAAAAATCCTAATTCGGACAATTTATCATTAACCATTGACCATTAATCATTGACCATTGATTAGAAGTGTGTGATTTTCTTATTCTTCGGATATCGAATAGAAAATATCAGCTTCTTTTCAATACTCTTCTGTGGCTCCAAATCGAACTTCCAGGTTATTTTGCCGGTCTCTTCATTCGCTTCGGCGCCGGATTTCTCGATTAGCTTTATTTTGATTGATTCATTCCTCGAAATGGGAAGCAAATCTTCTAATTCTCCTTTGATAGCAGTATTTTTATTATTCTTTAATGTAATTTTATATGCAAAAGTGCGCTCGATATCATCGCTGAAGAACTTATCTTCCGTGAAATCCTTGATTATATCCCGCGTAACGCCAACTTGCCTGTCTTCGCCTAAGGATATAAGCAATGTATCGTTGATATTATTGGTATTTATTCTCGAAGCGCCAAGAAAGCTGTTCTTGAAATAAACATTTGCATCACCGGGCAGCAGGTTGTATTTCTCCCAATCCTTGATTTTAGCGACCAAATAGGATTTCAGGTTGAATTTCGGAAATGAGTAGTATTCATACACAGCAGGCACATTATTGGTTTGTATCTCTACCTGATGCTCTTTGCCGTCCGATGGTATTGTATATTTCAATTCGGGAGTAAATTCTACATACATTGCACTCTCTTCCTGATGGAATTCCGGGGGAGCAGCTTTGACCCTTGCAGAAAAATCTGAGTTATTTCCCTTTGAACTCATAAAAGCAGCATTATCACCGTAAACAACGCTTTCACCTGAAGATTGAGTTTCAATAGAAACTGTATTTTTCCCTAATATTTCCTGCCTTGCAACATAAGTATTTAGGAAATCAAGATATACCGAATGAAACTCCGGCGCTATGGAGCTTTCCACAGGATTACGATTCGATAACGACAATGCGACATCCTTCCATTCCAAGCCGGTATTCTGCGTTATATTTGCTTTATGGATTAGCACAACATCGGAATTTACATCCGCGACACGAATATCGTAGCAGGGCTGCCAGCTTGCATTGTTAGATAAATATGTCATCTCGAATTCCGTTGTCGCTGCGCTTTTAGCCGATACTGTAACGACTATTTCGCTTTCTGGCTTTATTGTGCCTGCATTTAACTCACTGATTTGATTCCTCAAACGCTGCAAATCAATTTGTATTTTCCTGATTTTCTCTGTGTTCTGCAATCTTTCTTCTTTGATTGAGGATAGCCTTTCACGGAAGAAGTCGGAAAACTGCTTCAATTCAATTGCGCTGGTTGCTTTATCCTTTCCGGAAAGCACTTTATTCGAAAGCAGCAAGTTATATTCCTCATCCAATACTGCAATCTCATTTTGCAGCGTTGACAGGATAAAACTCAGCGCTTCGATAGAATCCTGCAAGAACTTGATTTCGTCTGATTTGGTGAGCTTGCTAAGGTAATTCATTCTTTGCATCACAGCCATAATCACAGCGCCATTACCGGATTTCACTCTTATGCTGTTACCGTCGATTTCGTCGGCAAAGCCGGTGAATACAATATCCTGAATGCCCGATTTCAACTTAACGGAAGCTGTGTGAATCAATTCCGCACCCGACAGATAGAGCTTCACAGATGTTAATGTTGTTTTAATTTGATTTTCGGCAGCCAGCAAGCCTTGTGACAATAGCAGCAAAAATGCTAAAACGCTCAAAATTCCGCTTTTCGTTTTCATTATCTTTTCTTTCAAAATTATACATGCTTGTATATAAGATACATGAAAGACGGATTAGGTTACATTTTCTTTAATGGTTAATGGTCAATGGTCAATGGTCAATGGTCAATGGTTAATTGTTAATGATAATAGGACAGGTGCAGTTTGAAGATAAGAGACAATTCCGGAAAATAATTTTCAATTTTCAATTTTACAATTTTGCAATGAATTTTCAATGTTTTTCCTTTGCGGACTTAGCGGCAAATTTTCTCGCAAAGACCGCAAAGAATTTGTTTTCCTTTGCGGACCTTGCGGAAAATTTTCTCGCAAAGCTCGCAAAGAATATGTTTTCCTTTGCGAGCTTTGCGTGAAAAAATTTTATTCGCAAAGCTTGCAGAGGAACTTAAGAATAAAGTTAAATTCCCTGATAAAAATAATTGAAAATTTATTAAGAGTCATTTATCATTATAAATTGGTTGAAAATTGAAAATTGAAAATTGAAAATTTCTTAGGTAGCAAATTGAGTAGTATCTCTTGTCATATTAGCAATTAATCTTGAAGCTAATAGCATTAATTCTGCATTCTGCATATTATAATCTCTTATAATTTCCGTCATTATTCATAACTCCTTAATTATTAATAAATACAAATTAATTAAACTAAAATATATAAGAATTTTTACTGAATCAAAACCAATTTCTGGTTAATCAAAGCCTTTTGATTGAATAAAAACTCTTTTTGATTGAATAAAAACTCTTTTTGATTGCATAAAAACTCTTTTTGATTGATTAAAAATCCATTTTTATTAAATAGAAATTCATTCAAATTTAATAAAAACTCTTTCAAATCGAGTAAAAACTCTTTCATATTAATCAAAAACTCATTCAAAATGTTTAAAAACTCATTCTAATTTAACATAAATTATTTAAAATACAATAGAAAATGATTAAAATAATTATTCAACCAATTTTTTGAAATCAGGGTCATCCCAATAGGCTTTAAAAGCTTTTTCTTTTTTTGCTTCTTCTTTACATTTATCATATAATTCAATTGCTTTTTTAAGATTTATAAGCATATCTTTTTTATTCTTCATTAAAGAATATGCATAAGCTTTATTATAAAATGCTTGAATAAAATCTGGTTTAAATTCAATAGCTTTGTTTAAACAATTTATTGCTTCATCATATTTATTTAATTGAACAAGAGCTAATCCTTTATTATAAATTGATGCATAATCATAAGGTTTCAATTTAATAGCTTGGTTAAAATATATAATTGCTTCTTCATAATTACTTAAATGAAAAAGAGTAGTTCCTTTACCATACAATGCTTCTGAAAAATCTGGTTTCAATTCAATAACTTTGTCATAACATTTAATTGCTTCTTCATAATTTTCTAAATAAACAAGAGTATTTCCTTTATTAAACCATGCTTCATCTTTATCCGGTTTTATTCCTATTGCTTTGTCAAAATATTTTATTGCTTCTTCGTATTTTTCTAATATAATAAATATATTCCCTTTATTGAACCATGCTTCATAAGAATCGAATTTCAATTCTATTGCTTTTTCAAAACATTTTATTGCTTCTTCATAATTTTCTAATTTAGTAAGAGCAGAACCTTTATTAATCCAAACTGCATAATCATTAGGTTCTAATTTAATAGCTTTATCAAAATGTTTAATTGCATCTTCATATTCCCCTAAATTAAAAAGAACAAACCCTTTATTATACCAAGCAAAAGAAGAATCTGGTTTTAATTCAATTGCTTTGTCAAAACATTTAATTGCTTGTTCATGTTTTTCTAATTCTTCAAGAGCACATCCTTTATTAACCCAAGCTAAAAAATAATCATTTTTCAATTCAATAGCTTTGTTATAACATTGAATTGCTTCTTCATGTTTTCCTAAATTATCAAGAGCATTTCCTTTATTATTCCATTCTTTAGCAGATTTATTGTCAATATTGTTCTTTGAACAAGAAATTGACAAAGAAAAAATAATTAAAAAGAAAATTGAATATTTCATAACTGCCTCTTTTAATTTATATTATTTATCTGAAAATTTATCCATTTATTCCACCAATTTTTTAAAATCCGGGTCATCCCAATATTCTTTAAATGTTTCATTATATTTCGCAGAAACTTTCCATTCATTATTCAATTCAATTGCTTTTTTAAGATTTATGAGCATTTCATTTTTTTCCTTCATTAAGGAATAAGCGCGAGCTTTATTAAACCAAGAAATAGAATCATTAGGTTTCAATAAAATAGTCTGGTCAAAACATTTTATTGCATCTTCATATTTACCAAAATATATAAGAACATTTCCTCTATTATTCCATGCTTGATAATCATCAGGTTTAAATTCAATAGCTTTGTCATAACAAATTATTGCATTTTCATAGTTTTTTAACTTACCATATAAAGTTCCTTTATTAAACCATGCATTAGAATAATCAGGTTTCAATTCAATTGAATTATTATAACATTTGATTGCTTCTTCATATTTACCTAAATTATCAAGAGCAGCACCTTTATTATTCCATGCTTCATTAAAATCAGGTTTCAATTCAATAGCTTTGTCAAAACATTTTATTGCTTCTTCATATTTTTCTAATTTATGAAGAGCAGTTCCTTTATTATTCAAAGCATCATAATTTGTTGGATTTTTTCTTAATGCTTTATCCCATGAATCAAAAGCATTTTGATATTCTTCATTATCATAAAATGAAAACCCTTGATAAAAATAATCATCGGCAGTGAGTTTTTCTCCTAATTCTTTTCGTTGTTCAATATTTGCATTTAATTCAAATAATTTGTTTTTTGTATCTTCAGAAATTTTATCTAAACTACTAATATCAATCTTCCTTTGTTCTAAAATTTTTATGATATTCTCTGCTTCTACTGATAATGGATCTACTTTTAGTCTCAAATTAATAACAGTTGATTCAAGTTCATATAATTGTTTTATTACTTCATCTTCAAGTTCTTTTTTTTGTTTAATAATATCATCTTGCATTGTTTTATTTTCAGCTAAAATTTTCTTTTTTAATTGTCTAATTTGATAAATTGGAAAATATAAAAGAGCTAAAATTACTGCAATACCTATTCCAATAATTGCTATCATAGTATTTAAATTATCTTTTGATTCTTTTCTAAAACTCTCTTGTATATCATTTCTTATATTTCTCAAACTATCCTGATTATTTTTACAAAGTGCATTTTCTATTTTTTTGATTCTATTTTCAAATTCAATTGAATCAATTTTTAAATAATTATTCCTTGAATAAGAAAAACACGAGGAAAGAAGAAAGATTATAATTATTGCTGTTTTCATTTTATATCCCTTTACTGAAAATTTGCCCATGAATCACCGAAAACAAATTCTTTACAATTAGGTTCTATTCAATATTGTAATTTAGTAAATTTTATTCAAATTGTCTCCAAAATTTTTTCCTTTTCTTTATTCAGCCATTTTAGCTCTTGCAGCGTTCGGATGGCTACCTTTTCCCAAATATACTCCCTTCCGGAAGCGTAACTATTAACACAAGGAAATAAAGAAATCTTTATTACCAACTTCCAAAAAAAATTAGACGGCTTGCCTTTCTTTAGTTAATTTTGTAATTATTATTTTGTTGAACTTAACTAAAGTAAAAATGAATCCGGAAGAAATAAAAGGAACGCAGCAAACAGCACAAACCGTAAACTTCATTCGTACAATTATCGACGAAGATAACAGGACAGGGAAATGGGGCGGACGTGTCCTTACCCGCTTCCCACCGGAACCCAACGGCTACCTGCACATTGGTCATGCAAAGTCTATATGCCTTAATTTCGGATTAGCGCGTGATTATAACGGGGTAACCAATCTCCGCTTCGACGATACCAATCCGGTCAAAGAAGAGCAGGAATATATTGATTCAATCATCGAAGATGTCCACTGGCTCGGCTTCGATTGGGAGGACAGATTATTTTACGCTTCCGATTATTTTGATACGCTTTTTGATTATGCAATAAAATTAATCAAAGCGGGTAAAGCCTACGTCTGCAATTTAAGCGCAGAAGAAATACGCAGCTATCGCGGAACCCTTACCGAACTCGGTAAGAGCAGTCCTTACCGCGGGCGCTCAATTGAAGAAAACATGCAATTATTTGAAGCCATGCGCAACGGTGAATTTGACGAAGGGGATTGCGTTCTGCGTGCTAAAATCGATATGGCTTCCGCTAATTTGAATTTGCGCGACCCGGTTATGTACCGCATTCTTTTTGCGGAACATCACAGAACCGGCAATAAATGGTGCATCTATCCAACTTATGATTTTACTCATGGGCAATCGGATTCCATCGAGAAAATCACACACTCCGTTTGCACACTCGAATTCGAAGACCACCGCCCGCTCTACGATTGGTATTGCGTTCATCTCGAAATTCACCACCCGCAGCAAATTGAATTTGCCAGGCTGAATCTAACTTATACAATGATGAGCAAACGCAAGCTGCTCGATTTAGTGAAAGAGGGCATTGTTCGCGGATGGGACGACCCACGAATGCCTACTATATCGGGATTCAGGCGTCGAGGATATACCCCCAAATCCATTCGTGATTTCGCCGACCGGATTGGCGTATCGAAAAAAGAAAGTATGGTAGATTATTCTTTATTAGAATTTTGCATTCGCGAGGATTTGAATAAAACGGCTCCCAGGGCAATGGCGGTGCTGAATCCGCTGAAAATTACAATTACCAATTATCCCGATGATTTAACCGAGCTATTAGATGCGATTAACAATCCGGAAGACGCATCGATGGGCAGCAGGCAAGTACCGTTCTCAAAAGAAATATATATTGAGAGGGATGATTTCATGGAAGAGCCTCCGAAGAAATTCTACCGTTTGGCTCCCGGAAAGGAAGTACGCCTGCGGTATGCTTATTATATAACTTGCCGGGAAGTGATAAAAAATGAAAATGGTGAAATCACCGAACTGTTTTGCACTTATGACCCGGAAACAAAAGGCGGTTCTTCGCCGGACGGCAGGCGCGTTCTGGGCACTATTCATTGGGTATCTGCTCGTCATGCACTCCATGCAGAAGTGCGTCTTTACGAGCATTTATTTACGTTAGAGGATTTGAATGATATTCCGGAAAATGAGGACTGGCACAATTTCATTAATCCCAAATCATTTGAAATAATAACGGGTTGGCTGGAAC
Source organism: Ignavibacteria bacterium (assembly GCA_016844745.1). Lineage (GTDB taxonomy): Bacteria > Bacteroidota > Ignavibacteria > Kapaibacteriales > UBA2268 > JAERMQ01. Next base: position 9,058 of record JAERMQ010000019.1, read on the forward strand.
CATCGCTGAAAAATTCTACTCCCGGCAGCCGTTTCCAATTCGAGCGGTTGGGGTATTTCTGCGTCGATGCCGATTCTAATGAATCGAAACTTGTTATCAATCGAACCGTAACTTTACGCGATTCCTGGGCTAAAATCAACAAGTAGGAATGCAAATGAAATACAAAAAAAAGAAGCATAGTTATATTTACGAAATACTGAAAATGGCTCCTATTCCTGAAGTACCGTCTGGTCAGGAGAATAAGGAAATTGATTTGCAGCTTAACCGGATTAAGGTATTAGCCGAAACCGGCAGGGATTTAAAGGATGAAAATATTGTGGAACTGCTTGGTTACTGCCTTTTTAAAATGTGGGAATTGCAGGAAAGAATAAGGATATTGGAAGAGAATAAATAATTCCAGATTTTTTTCAATAGGCTGTCACAAAAGTCAGAATGAAATTCTTCCATTTTATTGGCATTTAAGACAACCACTGCCGAGACCTGGAAGGGAATAGAACATGCACTCAATACTTCACAAACTTCTCTGTTCTGCTGCCGCATCGCACAAAATAAACACCGGCGGACAGCCCCGAAACGTCGAGCGTGGCAGCATTTGCGCCGTTTAATTGAATTTCCATAACTTTATCGCCGGTAACGGAGTAGAGCAGCGCCTGCGTACCTTCCAGATTATGCAAAAAGATTATATTATTAGCAGGATTGGGATAGCTGCCGATGGGCGTTCCCTGCTCAGGCGGCTCCAATACCGATACTTTTGACCAGTCACGAGTGAATTTCCAGATTGAAATACCGTCTCCAATACAATATGCATTTGTTGCACTTGGAACTTGAAGACTTGTGAAAATATAAAAATTGTGTAATTCATTTGTATCTGTAGTTAATCTTTCAGCTTCCCATGTTTTGCCACCGTTGACTGTTCTAACCATTGTCCACCAGCCGCTTGCAGCAAAACCGTAATTTTCATCAAAGAATTTCAAGTCAAACAAGGGACCGGCATACATATTGGAATCGAGCTGGGTTGTCCAGGTATAGCCGCCATCCGTTGTTTTCTTGACCCATTTTTTGTATGTAGAAGCACCTATCGGCAGTTCACCTCCTATCCAACCTACTTTTTCATTTATAAAGCTCATATAATGAATCCTGTATGCATTATATAGGTAGGTTGTATCCCATGTTTCCCAATTGCCATGAACCCGCAATAGCCGCATGGATTTATCTTCTGTTTCCCAGTAAAGCGCATAAAATAAACTATCATTTATTGCTTGAAGTTCATCAACATATTTACCATTAAAATGTTCATTACTATTCATTATTGTCCATTTTTTTCCACCATCTGTGGTTTTATAATATTCGTTTTTTAACTGATAGACACCTCCCCAGCCAAATCCATAATTTTCATTTATCATTCTTAGATAATAAATGCCTCTATATTTATCAAAATTATAATGACTCCAAGTTTTACCCATATCAGTTGTTCGCAAGACAAAACCTGAATCTCCGGTTGCAATAAATAAATCTTTACTCGGATATGATATTGATAGAATGGGGAATGGAAAATAATCATTCTGATTGCCTGTCGGTTTGCAGGTGTCAAAATATACATCTTTCCAATTTAAACCGCCATCTGTCGTACTCATTATCCTATTACCGCAAGTCCCGTTATATTGAATAAATACCATGCAGTTTAATGAATCGCAACATTTGATTTCAACAAATTCATTTGAACCATTGGTTTTCTTAAAAATATCATTATACTTAAATTCTTGCCATTCATTAGAATTGGAATTTAATTCCGATGAGAAACAAAAAAATAAGAACATACAAAAAATAAATTTTAATCTCATTTTCAAGATTAGTATCCTTATTTAAAAATGAATAATTGTTTATAACTAAAGTATTTATTATTTATGCTGACTTTGCAGAAATAAACTCCCGAATTCAGATTTAACGCTATATGTCCGGAAAATGAATGAGTATTCTTAGGATAATCTTTTCTAAGCAATATATTTCCTAAAATATCAAATATTTCGATATTGACACTCCCGATTTCAGCGCAATTAATGTTAATGAACAAAGATTCAGAGTATAAATTTTGCAGTAAATTTACTGTACAATTCTCCGGTTTGTTAACATCTTCAACCAATAAATTAACATTAAAATGAAATTCCGGGACAACAATCCATTTCATGCAATTATCCGGCACACAAGTTATCGTATCGCATGGTTTGGGAGAATAATATCCCGAACTATTTATAATTGAATTTTCTAAAACTTTAACATAGCCGTTTTCGTCTTTAATATAACATACATGATATTTTTCATAGCAGCATACCGTATCATTGCAGCGGCGCTTTGAGTAATGGGCTCGGGAACCTATCGGAATAACTCTATAAAGCGTATCCAGCGGATTATTCGGAGGATACGGAGGGTAATAGGTGCTGTCCCAGCAGTCACTGGTTATTACCCTGAAATCGTTATAGCGAATTTTCATAAAATCGCAACTTTAATACTTCACAAACTTCTCTGTTCTGCTGCCGCAGCGCACAAAATAAACGCCGGCAGACAGACCTGAAACGTCAATTGTGGCGGCATTTGCACCGTTTAATTGAATTTCCATTACTTTTTCGCCGGTAACGGAGTAGAGCAGCGCCTGCGCTCCTTCCAAATTATGCAAAAAGATTATATTGTTTGCCGGGTTGGGATAGCTACCAATAGGCAAACCCTGCTCCGGCGGCTCCAATACCGATACTTTTGACCAGTCGCGGGTGAATTTCCAAAGTGAATAACCATCACCTATACAATATGCTGTTGAGGCGCTTGGTACTTGAAGATTTGTGAAAATAAAATAATTGTGTAATTCATTTGTATCGTTAGTTAATCTATCTGCTACCCATGTTTTCCCACCATTGACAGTGCTAACCATTGTCCACCAGCCGCTTGCAGCAAAACCGAAATACTCATCAAAGAATTTAACGTCAAACAAGGGACCGGCATACATATTGGAATCGAGCTGGGTTTTCCATGTATAGCCACCATCCTCAGTTTTCATAATCCATTTTTTATAAGTAGATGTACCAATTTGATGTATTCCTGCAACCCAACCCACTTTTTCATTTATAAAGCTCATATAATGCAATTTATAGTTGAAATCCAAAAAAGTTGAGTCCCATGATTCCCAATTGCCATGAACACGCAATAGGCGCATGGATCTATCGCTTGGTTCCCAATATAGTGCATAGAATAAACTATCATTTATTGCTTGCAGTTCATCAACATATTTTCCATCAAAATGTGAATTACTATTCATTACTGTCCATGTTTTACCAGCATCTGTTGTTCTATAATATTCGTTTTTTTTATTAGTTCCACCCCATGCAAAACCAAATTGTGTATTATGCATCTTTATGTAATAAAGACCCCTATATTTATCAAAATTAAATTTATCCCATGTCTTTCCCATATCCGTTGTTCTCAAAACAAAGCCGGAATCGCCTACGGCTATAAATAAATCTTTGCTTGGATATGATATTGACTGTATGGGACATATAAGTCTATAAACATTGTCGTTTACTTGATAACTTGTATCAAAATAAACAATATTCCAATTATTGCCGCCGTCTGTTGTTCTTATGATTTTATCCCCCCAAGTACCTAAATATTCAAGCCAAGCCATACAGTTTAATGAATCGCAGCATTTTATATCATAAAACTCACAATCTGTTATCAATGAGTATGGAATATTTAAATTTTTCCACTCTGCATCAATTGCATAAGCCTGGTAAGAACATAATATTATCAGAATTAATATAAATTTTTTCAATTTTTACTCTATTTTATTATTATTAATTTTTGATTATAATATACCTGTTTATTTAAATTAACTTTACAGAAATATATACCTGTTCCAAGGTTAAAACCAATTTCTTTGGTAAAATACCGGGTATTTTTCGAATACTCTCTTTGCAGAATAATATTCCCAAGCAAATCATAAATTTCAACCTGAATATTGCCGTTCTCATTGCAATTCAGGCTAATTTTCAATGATTCTTCATAAGCATTTTGTATAATGTCTATTTTACATCTATTTTCCGGTAAATCCACAACATCAACAGGTTCAATTATCTGAACTCCATGGTCAAATTTCCATTTCATGCAATTATCAGGAACACAAGTTAACGAATCACATGCTCTTGGAGTAAAATATCCTGAACTATTTATTATTGAATTTTCTAAAACAGTAACAGACCCATCAGGATTCTTTTTATAACACACATGGTATTTTTCATAGCAACATACCGTATCGTTGCAGCGTAGCTTTGTATAATGGCCTTGGTAACTTTCTTGTCATCATGAATGAATCCTCTTTTATTTGTCTGTTAAAAATGATTTATAGCCTGTTAAAATTAATAGCAGGCTTATTTTGAGCGTTATTTCCCCATTAAAAGAAAAAATTAAACTCGTCGTTGCCACTCTAATTTATTTTAATCTAATATTACAAATTAAAAAAATAAAATCCAAATAATTTTTTCAAATTTAAATTATTTTTGATATTTTTTTTACAACTTCAATCTTTTGCCGATTATAGTAACAATTCCCATAGTCAGGAAAACGATTGTAATAGAGCTGAGCGGCATTAGAATAGCTGCTATCACCGGAGTTAATTTACCAGCAACTGCAAAACTTAATCCCACGGCATTGTATAATAATGAAATGAAAAAACTGAAGTAAACCGTACGAACTGCTCTCTTTGCTAAGGTTAATATACGAGGGAGACGAGCGATATTGCCTGCCATGATAATTGCATCCGAAGCAGGTGAAAAATTGGAGGCAGAATCCGAAACGGCAATCCCGCAATCACTCACGCTAAGTGCAGCAGCGTCGTTCAAACCGTCGCCTAACATCAATACTGTTTCTTTTTCTTTGCGGAGCGATTCAACAAATCCAGCTTTATCATCCGGCATTTGATTGAAAAGATATTCCCTAACACCATTCAGCATTTTCTCCAAACGCGGCTTCTCCGTTGCATTGTCCCCGCTCAATACATATAATTTATATTTGTCTTTTAATTCATCAAAAGCCTGGGAAATATTTTCACGATATGTGGATTGCACATAAAAATGTCCGGTTCTTTCATTATCAATTGAAATCCAAATCTTTGATTCCGTGTTCAGTTCCGAGTTTTGTTCATCAATGATTTTCAAGTCCTCTGTTACATAAGAATAGCTCCCAACTCTCACTTTTTTACCATTTACTATTGCTTCAATTCCCCGACCGGAATGCTCAATAAATGAGTCAGTTGTACAGGTCTCAGTATCAAAGTAATTATAAATCAATCTGGACATCGGATGAATTGATTGGCGGGTTGCAGATTTAATTGCTATTTGAGTCTCAATACTTAATTCATTCCCGGAATATTCCACTGTCGTTTTGGAAGTATCGCTCAGGGTTCCGGTTTTATCAAATATAATCGATGTAGTTTTTGCAAGACGCTCAACAATCTGGGTGTTTTTTATGTATAAACTATTACGCGACATAATGCGCATCGCGGTTCCGTAAGAAAAAGGTATTGAAAGAGCCAATGCACATGGACAGGCTATAACTAATATCGCTATAAATGCATTCAAAGCAATGTGTGGGTCACGCGGAAGCCAGTAAGCAAGAGCTAATGCAGAGATTACCAATATTAAATAAGAAAAATTCCTTGCCAATAGATTCGATAAATATGAAATATTTTTATCCGATGTTCCCTGAACTTCTGTTCTGTTCCATAGTTCAGCCAAATAGCTTTGATTCAAATTCCGGCTAATCTCAACTTCCACAGAACTTCCGGTTAATCGTCCGCCGGCATAAATTTTATCTCCTTTCTTAACGGGAGTGGGCAGGGATTCGCCGGTAATAAAACTATAGTCGATATATGCTTCTGCGCTTAATAGAGCTGAATCAGCCGGGATAATTTCATTATTGCGAACAATTAGAATATCGCCTATTTTAATATCTTTCAGAAGCGTTAATTGTTCATTATTGCCTGATTTTTTCAGAACCGATATTGGAAAATACGACTTGAATTCCCTATCGAAAGTTAGATGCGAAAATGTTTTATTTTGAAATACTTTACCGATTAACAAAAAGAAAACCAAGCCGGTCAGGGAATCGAAATATCCGCTTCCGGCGCCGCTTAAAACCTCATAAAAGCTTCGGATATACAATGCCACAATTCCAATGCTAATCGGTATATCCATATTAATCATACGCAAGCGTATTCCGGCGATTGCACCGCGAAAATAATCCGATGCCGAATAGAGAACAGGCAGCGAGAGAACAATACTTAAAATCCCTAACATTTTACCGAAAACCGGCTCCAAAGTTCCTTTCGACAAATATTCGGGAAAGGAAAAAAGCATAATATTACCAAAGCAAAATCCTGCAATACCAATCTTTCGATGCAATGATTTTGTATAATTATTCTGAATATTTTTCGTTTTTGCCGTTGCATTGAAATCAGGCTTGTAGCCTAGCGAAGCAAGCAATTCGGCAATCGAACGCAGGGTTGTTTTTTCATACCGGAAGAATAAAGATATTTCTTTTTTATTGAAGTTTACTTTAGAGCTGATGATATTATTATTTAATCTTGGCAGGTTCTCTAACAAATAAATACATGCATTGCAATAAATCTGTGGCAGATGGAGTCTAACTTCCGACTTCTCGATATCAGAAAACACAATTAATTTTTCTGCTGCATCAGGCAAATCCAGAAACTCGAATTCTATTGGATTGTAGATTTTTACTTTGAAACCTTTTTTTGGAGCAAGCTTGTAAAAATCCGTTAAATCACTCTCCTGAAGCAAATTGTACACAAACAGGCAGCCACTGCAGCAAAAATATTTGTTCTGATATATTTCATGTTCTTCCTTGCATTCGGCGCCGCAATGAGCGCAATAGTTTTTATTTGGCATCATTTATTCTCGAAGTAAAACTTAATTTATGGAAGAAAAACCCCCTAACCCCCTTTAAAAAAGGGGGAATAATAAATTCCCCCTTTATTAAAGGGGGTTAGGGGGTTTTTCTTCGTTCAATTTATTTATATCACAATCTGCATTTTTGGTATGACCTTATTAACAACATCCTAAACTATCGTATCCAATATCCCTGCTAAACTACCGGCAGCCTCACGCCTTTCGTATTTATTGATTTTGCTTTGGTCCGGTGCAAAATTATTATTTCCTTCCTTCCAATTCTGATAATATTTCAGGAATATATCGGCAATGGCATCGATTTCTGATTGGTGGGCTACCATTCCGCTGCCGGTTTCAAGCATCAATTCGGCTATGGCGCTTTCGCGGGGAGCCACCGCAATTATCGGACGACGAACCCCGACATACTCATATACTTTTCCGGGAACGATTTCCCGGCTTTCCTTTGCCTCATCCACAACGAGAAGCAGGCAGTCGGATTGCATTAAATACCGCAGACTCTCATCGTGCGGCAGGTACGATATGATTTCTATTGAATCAAGGAATGATGCTTTAGCAAACATTTCTTCGACCTCTGCTCCGAATCTGCCGATAAACCTCAAACAGACTTCGTCTGCTTTTATTTTACCAGCCAAGAGCAATTTCTCAATTGCTTCGAAAAAGCTCTGGGGATTCCGACGTCCGTACATTGAACCGGTATATGTTACGGTAAATTTTTGATTTGGCTTGTATTCGGCTTTGGGGAAATCCGATGAATCAAAACCATTAGGGACATGATGAAATTTCTTAGCATCCAATTCCGGATATTTCCTCAATGCATCTTTTGTAATGCCCTCCCATGCACATTCAATTGACGTGGCTTCGGAAAAGACACTTCGCTCCAGATGTTTATCAATTAACTGTGGAATCAACCACCTGTTGGGTGTTGTCAGGAATTCCGTCCAGGGGTCACGAAATCCGGCAATCCATGGCAAGCCTGTCCTGCGCTTTGCTGCCCGTGCAATTAATGAACAAGTATAGGGAGGAGAGGAAGAATAAATAGCGTTAATATTATGTTTCCTGATAATATCAAGAGCTGCTTCTTTAGCAGTCGGCAGCCAGCCAATGCGAGCATCAGGTATAAAAAAAGTGCCGCGTATCAGTTCAGAGATTTTTTCTTTTGTACTCCGCTTCTGTCCTTCTTTTTTGATTACATTTACATCGATTGGAGTACTCGATTTCTTCCCGGTAAATTTTCTGTAAAGCGAGTATGGCTCGTAAATTTTTGTACGAACAACGATTATATTTTCCGGAATCTGGCTTAATAATGATTCATCACGAGCAGGAAATTGACCATTTGACACTGTTAAAACAACCGGATTCCAACCGAATTCGGGTAAGTATTTAATATGTTTCAGTACACGCTGTACGCCCGGACCGCCGGATGGTGGGAAATAATAAGCAATTACAAGTAGGTTTTTCAAAATTTCCTTTTGTTATTTATGCAATAAATAAAACAACAAAGTTAAAGGGAAGAAGGGATAAAATAAAGATAAATATTAACTAATGAGAGTTCCTATATGAGATTGTAATAAAATCTGGAAGTTCCTTATAGTCGGAAGTACCTTCTGAGTGCTGTGTGAAATTAATTACAACCTATCATATTCTGGTGGTTCAACGTCGGGAACTTGAGCTAAAATTTGTTCAAATTCCTCTTTTGTAACGGGTGTCAATCTTTTCTTGAAAAATTCTTTAGCCGAAATAAATACTGCTAATTTTTCTGAAACTGCCGAGGATGCAAAATTCTCAATCGAAATATTCTCAAATTCAGTAATTTCTTTAACCTTGCTGTATATTGCATCGCTTAATGGTATTGTTATAGTATTCATTATATTTCACCAATAATTTCTAAGAACTCTTTTGGATTAACAATTTCAATCCCCAATTGAACAACTTTCTTAGTCTTTTTTATTGTATGTTACAATAAATTGGCTGCTGCTGTTTATTGCAGCTTCAAGAACGCAATCGTCTTTAATATCCTTTAGATATGGTCGCCATAAATAGTGGACATCAATTTGATTTGCTTTCATGGATATGTAACTTAAAAATTTTTCAATTTTTTCTTTTTCTAAATCTTGTTTTTTTAGTGCATATTCATATTCGAAAAATAACGGAACAGTAATATTAAATTCAAATTTTTTTGTCTTATCAATTATCCCAATTAATTTAAAAGAAGCACCTTTTTTTGATAATAAAGAAGAAACTATAACATTAGAATCAATCACAATTTGATATTTCATTCTTTTTAATTAGCCCTTTCACCGACACTATCGCTTTCTGTGATAGCATGGGGAATAATGCAATGAAATCGACGTAGTCGATAGTATGGCTGGAAAAACTTAATTTTACGAACAGCCGCTCGTACCGCCGCAATCCTCGCAGACGGTGCAGCTTCCGTTGCGGCGCACGCGCATCGAGCCGCAATGCATGCACTGCTCACCCGTAAAGCCAATTGCTTTTGCTTCCTTAGATGTTGCCAATTTCTTGTGGTGATGCGGCTTTCCATTACCGCCGTTTCCGCCATTAGATGAAGTTGAGGGCTTTGATTTTGTTTTCGGTTCGAATACCCCTACATGCTCTTCTATGGGCGCAATAGCAATCATATTATTCAAATCCATAGCCTCAGTCATAACATCGCTATCGGTTGAATCCTTCACATCATCATCTTCGGCAATTATATCTTCAACTGCTTCGATATGCACAAAATCTGTGCGGTTCAGGTAATCATATCCAAGCGAGCGGAATACATAATCCAGAATAGAAGTAGCCGAACGAATAGCCTCGTGACCGTCCACAAATCCTGCAGGCTCGAATCGTGTAAAGGTGAATGAATCCACGAGTTCCTCCAAAGGAATGCCGTATTGCAGCGCTTTTGAAGCAAGTATGGCAAAGCTGTTCAATAACCCGCGGAAGGCTGCGCCCTCCTTGTACATATCGATGAATATTTCGCCAAGAGAGCCATCATCGTATTCGCCCGTTCGCAGATATACTTTGTGCCCGCCAACCAATGCTTCGCGTATATGACCGTGGCGTTTTTTCGGAAGCCTGACGCGTTCAGCACGGCGCATTTTATTCTCAGCAATAGCGTGAGCTTCCTCCGGTCCTACCGATTCATCCAACAAGTCTTCGTCGCCAAGGGTAACTTTCTCTTCTAAGTCTTCCATTGATTTCGTATTGAGCGGCTGTGACAGCTTAGAGCCATCGCGGTAAATGGCAATTGCCTTCAACATCATTCGCCAGGACTTCATATAAACTTCGCCAATATCTGCTACAGTTGCTTCTGCAGTCATATTAACCGTTTTGGAAATTGCGCCTGAAATAAATGGCTGGGCAGCCGCCATCATTCGGACGTGTGCCATGTGCTGGATATTTCGCACTCCACGCTTGCCGCATTTATTTGCAGTATCGAAAATAGGAAGATGTTCGGCATTCAGGTGCGGTGCACCTTCCAACATCATTGTGCCGCATATATAATCATTGGCATTGTCAATCTCTTCGGGTTTAAAGCCGAGAGCAAGTAGCATATCGAAAGAACTGTCGTTAATTTGTTCATCGGTAAATGCGAGCTTCTTGCAGAAATCAACGCCCAGCGCCCATTTATTAAATGCAAATTTTATATCGAAAACATTATCGAGACTCTTTTCAATAATTTCGATTTGTTCTGCACCGAATCCCTTTTCTTTAAGGGTATTTTTATTAATCGTTGGGCATCCTGCTAATGAGCCGGTTCCCTTGCAATACTTTTCAATATCTTCGATTTGCTTTTCGGTATAATGCAGCTTTTCGAGAGCCTTGCGAACTGATTGATTAACAATCTTGAAATATCCCCCGCCGGCAAGTTTTTTATATTTGACAATCGCAAAGTCAGGCTCGATGCCGGTTGTATCGCAATCCATCACTAATCCGATTGTACCGGTTGGCGCTAAAACCGTAACCTGTGCATTTCGGAATCCATGCTGTTCGCCTTCATCGAGAACGCTGTCCCAGATTTTACGTGCAGAATGGAATAAATACTCCGGACAATAAACAGGGTCAATTCCAATGGGTTTAACAGTCAAACCGTCGTATTCATCGGATTTGCAATTGTATGCCGCACGCCTGTGATTTGCAATTACCCGCAGCATTGCTTTCTGATTATCTTCGTAAGAGGGGAACGGACCAAGCTGCTTAGCCATTTCAGACGAAGTCAAATATGCCTGACCTGTTAAAATTGCCGAAATAGCGCCTGTAATAGCAAGCGCTTCGGGGGAATCATAAGGAATGCCGCTTATCATAAGAAGTGTGCCTAAATTAGCATAACCCAGCCCAAGCGTCCGGAAATCATAACTCTTCTGGGCAACTGTTTTCGAAGGAAATTGAGCCATTAATACTGATGTTTCCAATACGACAGTCCACAACCGGACTGCATGGCGGAAGTCATCTATCCTGAATTTCAGCGTTTCTTCATCTAAAAAGTGAAGCAGATTCAGACTTGCCAGATTGCAGGCGGTATCATCCAAAAACATATATTCACTGCATGGGTTGCTGGCGTTGATACGTCCGGAATTGGGGCATGTATGCCATTCGTTTATCGTAGTATCAAATTGCAAACCCGGGTCGGCAGATTTCCATGCAGATAGATTGATTTTCTCCCAGAGCTGTCGTGCGCGAATCCGTTTGCAGACCTTACCGTTAGTGCGCCAGTGCAGTTCCCACATATCATCGTTTTCCAACGCACGCATAAATTCATTTGTAATGCGAACGGTGTTATTCGAGTTCTGTCCGCTAACAGTTATATATGCTTCGCCTTCGTAATGAGTGGAAAACGATTCGAAATCGAGCGATGTGAAACCCTGCGCTACTAAGTCCAGCACACGCTGAATAAATGAAACCGGCACACCTCGTCGTGTTGCCTTTTTAATCAGCAGATTTAAATTTATATTGGTTTTTCTATCCGAACCATGCGATACGGATTCATCTAAAATTGCCTGAAGAAATGCTTTATTTATTTTGGAGCCTGCAACCATTGCTGCAACTTTTTCTTCTTCACGTGCCTTCCATGCTATGAATGCTTCTACGTCGGGATGGTCGATATCAACGATAACCATTTTTGCAGCGCGGCGGGTAGTACCACCGGATTTGATAGCGCCTGCTGCACGGTCGAATATTTTCAGGAAGCTCATTAATCCGGACGAAATGCCGCCTCCGGAAAGCTTTTCACCTTCTCCGCGAAGATTCGAGAAGTTTGTGCCGGAGCCGCTTCCGAACTTGAATATTAATGCTTCGCGCTGGGCAAGGTCGAATATACCGCCTTCGCTCACCAAATCGTCTGCAATGGATTGAATAAAGCAGGCATGAGGCTGCGGACGCGAATATGCGTCGGCTGATTTTTTTAATTTTCTTGTTTCCGGGTCAATGTAGTAATGTCCCTGGCTCCTTCCGGTAATATCGTAAGCCCAATAGAGTCCGGTATTGAACCATTGAGGCGAATTCGGCGAGCCAATCTGGCGTAGCAGCATATAAGCTATTTCATCATAGAAGATATCGGCATCTGTTTCGGAATCGAAGTAACCATGCTTATGTCCCCAGTCGCGCCAGCAGCCGGCTAAACGATTCACTACCTGACGGATGGAATTCTCCGAGCCGAGCTTGAGTTTTCCCGATTCGTCGTATATATGGTTGCCGTTTTCATCCGTTTCCGGCACGCCGATTTTACGGAAGTATTTCTGGGCAAGAATATCGGTTGCCATCTGCGACCAGTGCGAGGGAACCTCGATATCATCCATCTGGAAAACGACAGAACCGTCGGGATTGCGCATCACCGTTGAGCGCTTGACATAAGAGAACATCGAGTATGGCGATATTCCTTCTTTTGTATAGTGTCGTTGTATCTTCATAGCTTATATCTATTTTATTAATAATTATTCATTTTATTAAGCCGCATAACGGCAAAAGTTATTGTAAACCCTCTTTTAGCGAAGGTTTCGGATTCAATTATTTTTTCTTAAGTACCGTTCAAGGTTCCGACAAATAATAATTGTTATTGTTATAATTTATTTAATCAAGAGATTGTTCCATCAATTTCGAATTCGTTCATTTTGAACCTGAACTCGAATTCCTTTTATCAATGTGCCGTTCAATTATTCCCGGACTTTGTATTGTGACTCTATGGCAGAGGGTTTTCTTCGTTAACCTTTTCAGGGCTGTCTAATTTGAAATTTAAATTACATTCCTACAAACTGACAGTGTCAAAATTCAAGAAGAATGTCATTCTGAACGAAGTGAAGAATCCAGTCCTAATGTTGTTACTGGATTCTTCACTTGGTTCAGAATGACATTCTTCCAATTTTAAATATTGATATTGTCTCATTTACCTGAATGAATTCAAACGATTTTTTTATTTCAGCCCTGATTTTATCTGCCCCCCTAAAAATTCAAAAAACAACTTTACTCTTTATGCTTTTACGTCCTAAAGTTTTTTGCTTTAGGACGTTCATTAATGTTTCAATCTAAAAAAAAAACGAATATAATAAAAACAAAAGTTTTCCACAAGGCGAAATTTTCTGAGAAAATAAGAAAATTTATATATGAATAAAAATTAATTTGGAGTAATCTATTTTTTTGTATATTAAATTTATTAATTAATAAACATTCAATGAGGTGTAAAATGTCAAGTTTCCAAGGCGGTTGGAACACGCTAAGCAGCGCAGCACCCAAGCCAATAACAGATTTAGTTACCTTTTCTTCAGTTTACACAAACGCTGTAACAATTCAGGGTGTAGTAAAGAACGTTACTACATTTAATACTCCAACTGGTGGCACTTGGTTTGCTTCCCCCATAACTATCAGTTCAAAACCATTAGTTGAGGCTGTAGCAGCATCAACAAATCCAACAAAAGTAATTATAGCAGATGCTTTAAACATGCAGACAAAAACATGGAATAGCTCTGCACCCTTACCTTTATTAAATTTAGTTTTCCTTTTTGGAAATGATTCTTTAGAAGCATTGGATTATATAATGAATATTCCACTTAACTTTGGAGGGCATCAGTTTAATCTTTGCCAGGTTGGCATTTTGGAAAACGCAGCTACGGCAGGCAATGAACAAGGATTAATTCAAGTAATAGACTTTGCTCCTCCCGGAGGCAATTTTACGGGAGCAGTCAATTTAAGGCTTCTGATTAGCGGTTTTAATGGTCCTATCAATTTAGGAATTAGGCTTGAAGATACAAATACAGAATCTTCATTATTCGAATTAAAGGCTGCTATTCTTCCGGTCAATCTTTCATAAGGAGTAATCAGGAGAATAGTATGAGCTTTTTAACTGAAATAGATGAGGATATAGGATTAACCGGACTTCCGGTAGTTTCTGGCAACTCTAATGTAATGATTGAATCGATTGCAAGTGATTTTGCTTTTTCTTTGCAAAACGTTACATCTCCGCAACAAACCTGCACTCAGAAGAAATGCTTTCTGATTGAAAGATATAATAATGGGCTGATAAATAGCTTTGTTATGACAGAACAAATGGATGTTCAAAAAACATCATGTAGTCAATGTAAATGCTCACAAGAAGAAAATAATGAAGTTAAAATTACTGAAAATATAACAAATGAAAAATTAACACAAGCCAATACCCCTGAAATCTTAAAAGCCGATAATAATGGAAAAAAAGACTTATACACATTCCTATATCCATGTTATGGACAATTCTGGAATAATAATCCTAATTTTTTTAGTGGTATAACTGAAATTGACCCTCAAGGAATATTAACATTTGTTATTCAAAGAGATAGGTATGATAGATATACAGTAAGAATTGATTTATCTGATTGTCGAAAAAAATTCGAAAAAGATATTTGGTGTGAAGATTATCAGAAAAATCAAAAAGTCATTAATGTATTTTTGGATTGCATTCAAAAGAAGTTAAATATTATTTATGAAAATAATTCTTATAAGAATGATAATAGGGTTAAGGCAGATGTTGATAAAAGAATTAAGATTTTAATAAACAAAATATCCGATAATGTTTATTCGTTTATTCGCTTTCATAAGTGGTTTAGTGTTAACAATAAGAATAGTTGTTTGTGCGGAGGAAATGATGACACATACTGTTGTTACCCAGAATTAGATCCCATAAATTGTAAATGCCCTGATGGTTCTTTAAAAAATCTTTGTGAAAATTGTGAAAAGTATTATTTTGATATCAGATTTAATTATAATAAACAAACTATTTTCCCTTGTAGTTTTCCCCACGATATAGCGAAAGGCTCCAATCTATCAATTCAATATACAATATATGATATGAAAGGTAATATTTTACATAAATATGACGAGCAAAAAATTAATGTAGAAACACCTCAAGAATTAGGTCTAGCCTTTAGGTATATTGGTTTAAAAATACCTTCCAACATAAATGAAGGCTTCATAGGAATATCATTATATAGTGATTGTTATTGTTGCAAAAAATCTGAAAATAGTCGTCAATATTGGTTAGGTTCCAGAAAATTTACAAAAACCGATCGTAATGATCAGAAGAATTATATTAGACCTGGTTCCGATCACCAAGCTCCACCTATTATTTTTCAATTTAAAGATTGTAGGTTATGTTAAAATTATTTAATTTTATACAAAGGTATAATATGAACTATAAATATATATCACTAATTTCCATTTTTTTTCTGATAACTTGCTCAAATCCAAATAAACCGGTTGAACAGAAGAATGTGAATTTAGATGTTTATTTGACATGTACACCTCCTCCTTTCCAATTCAATTTTTGGGGTGATGTTACGATGGCTTATGATACAACAACTTTGCTTGTGACTTATATTAATGCTGGTAATCTTATTGTAAATGGATATGAAATGAAATATGATTCCAATTTACCTGATACTTTTAAATATAGTAGTGGTTATGGTACTTATTCTGGTTCTACATTTGATAGCTCAATTATAAAGAAATATTCGGGTGTAGTAAATGAATGGGGTTTGGCTGGGGATAGTAAAAGAGGGATAAATAAATTAGTTACAAAATTGTATGTACCGAAAGTGTTGAATTTTGCTTTAGTTTCTGATGGTTATATTAAATTAACAGGGGAGAGGAAAATTTATTTATCTATTAAAAAAGGTTTGAAATTAGAATGGGAAAAAGACCAATTATTCGAGAATGGTATAATACTCAATTTTTCTAAATCAGAATATAATAATAATTCTCAAAAATTCTACAATTATCATGTTAAACCTGATACAGGCAGCATATCCTTAGATTTACAAAAATTTCCATTTCAAGCAGGTGATACATTAGACTTTGTAGCGCAAAGAATGTTTGATAAAACATTAGATACTAATAAAACCCGATTTCATTTTTATTATTATGATATATTACAAGTTAATTTTATTTTAACTGAGTAGATAATTTTGAAGTCTTAATTCTCAATTCAAAAAGGTAAATTCTTTTTTTGTATAAACAATTAGAAATTTTTTTTTTACTTTAAAATAAATAAAATCAAAAATTAATAAAATTTGCCAAATGCTCTGCATTCGTCAGATGCACAATAGCTTTATCCTCTACGAGTTGAGTAATTGCGAGTTTCGCTTCTTCCAATTGTATTCTATGCTTATATGCAAAGTGCCATATATCGATAGGTCCCATGGATATTTCAAGAATTAACAACTGAGCCACGGACAAAGGGTCTTTATTCATAAAGCGCTCTTTTACGGATTCAAGCAGGAGCTTTGATTCGGCATCGACCATGTGCTCCACGGAAAAATAATTATTATCGCAGGTCGTTAAATCGCATATCGGGAAGCCGCGTCCATCCTTAACTACAAGCAACGGCAAGAACGAAATGCCAACTAAATAAGGCTCCTCTTCATTACCCAACCATAAATCATTCCAAACAACCGGGTCGTTTTCCAGCAGCCATTCAAAAAAATGTATTTCGCCAGCCGGCAGCATCAATAGCTTAGTATGCCCATATTTTTCAGCCAAGATGGCTGCCTGCTCCGGTGTTATTGAATCATATAAAGCCTCAGGAAACAGGATAAATCTATTTTCTTTCAGGTACTCGCCGCACCATTCCGTTATTTCAATATTTGTCATTTTCAAAATTAATCAAAATATTTTTCTTATATATTCGGCAATGAAAAATATTGTTTTTGGGAATAAGAGAAATCATTGAAATTGGGCATTAAATCAATTAATACGAATGATATTCTCAGAAAGTTAGAAGAATGTCATTGGCAGCGAAGTGAAGAATCTTCTTAAACCTATGAAAATGTATTGTTGAGGTAGAAAGATAATAATTCACTTTTGATAAGCGCATAATTACTATATTCTTTTAAAATTAGGATTAAAAATTTTGGGGAAGTAAAAAAATGAATTTATCAGAATTTGGAAAAAGATTCTTCACTTCGTTCAGAATGACATTCTGCTTGGCTTTTGGAATAATTTCGTTAAAACAAAAGACTGAACTAAGAATATACAAATACTATATTGTTTTCCTAATTACTTTCTTTTTTAATAATTCCTATTCCCAATCCCCCCGCTTAGTCCAGCCCGTGGATATTTGCGTGCCGATGACCGCAGAAATAACCAAATCACCAAAACCACAAATAACGGTTCGATGGAAGAAAAACGATCTGGCAAAAAGTTATACAATTACACGCAAGGCTTTGAATCAGGACTACTGGTCGCCAGGCAATGCCTTCAAAACCCAGAATAATTATTTCATCGATAAATGGGTGGTGCCAGGAATTGCGTATGAATACATGGTCGAATCGAAGTCGAATGGTTCCGTTTTTAGGAAATTCCGCAAAGATAATGGAAATGTTTTTGATTCGATTATTCCTGAGAATTTTAACGGATATGGCTATATTTGTTCGGGTATCGACCTGCCGGAACAGGATAATTCAGGTAAGGTTTTGCTTCTTATTGATTCAATAGTCGCTCCTGCCCTTACTGAACAAATAGACAGGCTTTCGGATGATTTGATGTCGGAAGGATGGGAAGTAGTCCGTCGTCTTGCACCGAGGCGAGAGCAATTCGATGGAAAGGCGGTTAAATTTACAAAGAAAATTCTACTTGATGAATACTTTAAAACCGGGAAATTAAATTCAATCCTTATAATAGGTCGTGTGCCTGTGCCGTATTCCGGTAATATTGCTCCCGACGGACATTCCAATCACGAAGGAGCCTGGCCCTGCGACCTGTATTACGGCATGATGAAAGAAAATTATTGGACTGATACTTTAGTTAATAATGATTCAACTGCCGACCGCCCGGAAAATAAAAATAGAATCGGTGATGGCAAATTCGACCAGGACGAGCTTGTCAATATAAATGTTGATGTAGCCGTCGGACGAGTTGATTTCTATGGGATTAATGTATTTACAAACGGGTTCCTTGATAAAGAAATAAATTTATTAAAAAAATATCTTGATAAAAATCACAAATACAGGAGAGGTCAACTTCAATATAAAGTTCGTGGTTTGGTTGATGATAACTTCGGTTTCTATACAAAGGAAGGGTTTGCTGCCAGCGGCTATCGTAACTTCCAATCTTTGTTAGGAGTAGATAGTACTTTAGATTTGGACTTTTTCACAACTCTTTCGACCGATACTTATTTATGGGCTTATGCCTGTGGCGGCGGCTATTGGGACGGGGCTAATGGTGTTGGCAATACATTAGATTTCTATAATAAAGGAGCAAAAGCCGTTTTCACGATGTTATTTGGTTCATTCCACGGCGATTGGGATTCGGGAGATAATTTTATGAGAGGCGCTCTTTGCTCCGACCCATCTATACTTACTTGCTGCTGGGCAGGGCGTCCGCCGTGGTTCTTCCATCACATGGCAGCAGGTTTTCCGATTGGTTATTCAACCTTGATTTCCCAAAACAATTCCGAGCTGTACCGAACTAATTATTTCGATTATTTACAAAGTCAGCAGGCTTATGGTGAACGCGGTATTCATGTTGCATTGATGGGAGACCCCACTCTTCGTATGTTTATGGGAGCCATAGAGCCGCCAACGAATTTGCAAATTATCCCAAAAGCGGAATCAAATCAGGTAGAATTAAAATGGGATGCTCCTCACTCAATTTCTGATTATTATTTTAATATTTATCGTAGATTAAATGATTCCAATCGCTTTGAAAAAATTAATTCTGTACCTCTCAACCAAACTTCATACACAGAAACTATTTCATACCAAGGAAATGTAACTTATATGGTAAAAACCATTGCTCCACAAAAAACAAATACTGCAATATTTATGAATCAAAGCATAGGATTAACCGGAAATAGTATCATTACTGGTGTTGAGGAAATTCACGATAATGAACTATCACTTGATTTAAGCCCCATTCCTTGCACAGAGGAATTAAAAATAAGCATTACAATTCCCGATGAAGTCAATGTCAATCTTGCTATTTACGATGTTACCGGAGCGGAAATCAGGAATTGGGAATATAGGAATTGTGTAGCAGGAACTATATTTCAATCATGGGATTTGACTACTGAATCAGGCGAGCGCTTACTTGCGGGAGTTTACTTTGTCAGATTGATTTATTCTGATAAAGTGATAGTAAAAAAAATAGTTGTTGTTGAAACGAAATAAATTATATTATTATGGATTCGGGACTATAGCAGCGGTTTCGTCGCGATAATTCGTTATATACCAATTATCGCTAATCTTTGATGCAGTAAATGAAATGCTGTGATTGTAATCGAGTTCCAAATTAACTCTATAGCTTTCCGGTGCGAGCGAATCTTCTCGTACGGCTGTAATTCCACGGTTTCTGATTATCCTTCCGAAGCGGGTTAATTCATCGTATAGTTCATACTTCTCGAATGCAAGATATACTTTTCCATCCTGACTGGCAAGAAGTTTGGCAGCAGCGGGAATGTTATTGCTGTCAATTTCCGTTTTGAATAATAATACTGCTCCGATTGGAGTATCGGGATTTAATCCGTAAGCCTTCTTTTGTTTTACTGAACCGATGACAATTAACTCGCAACCAGAGATTGCTATTATTGTAAACAGAATTGCAATGTTCTTCTTCACCTTATTTTTTCCAACCTGGCATAATGCAATTTGAACTAACCTAAATCCATTTTTCTAATCCGAAAAAAACACCCGTTTCAATTAACACTTTTTCGACTGCTTTGGGAGGCGGCTTCTGAAGCGGATGTTCGGCTCCGAAAGCATGTCCGGTATTTTCAATGATTCTCAATTCGACTTTTTCTCCTGCGGAAGCCGCCAAAGCCCTTGCTTCCCGCAGCGTTGCCGTTTTGTCCTGAGCGCCATGCAATATTAATATCGACGCATTTACATTTTTAATTGAGTCAATAATTACAAAATTATGGAAATTCTTTTCAATATCTTCTAAGTAATTAATATTTATTTTCATTTGTTGCCCAATTTTCATATCCACAAACTGCAATGCACCTTTCTCGCGCCAATCTGCTTTCTGGCGCTCGCTGTACCTTTGGAATGTCGAAATGGAACCCCACATAGCAATTTTTGAAATTCCCTTAATTTCCGAAGCTACTAAAACAGCAATAGCAGCGCCAAGCGAATGTCCGAGCAGATATATTTCACCATTCCAACTTTCATCTGAAAGATAATTGGGTAAAGATTGTATTACTAATTTAGCATCGCTGAGCAGTTCAGTTATTGTCATCGATGCGAATAGCTCCACATTATATTTCCTGTTAACCGGGTCGATAATACCGCTGGTAGAAAAGTTCATGTTAACTGTGATAGCGCCGGCTTCTGCAAGCTTTTCGGCTATATATGGCAGGAAACCCCAGTCCTTGTATCCCTTGAATCCGTGCATTATAATTATAGCCGGAGCAGGTTTTGTGGATTCAGGGAAACGTAAATCGAAGTTTATTGGAAGTCCGCGCTTGTTTGATATATGATATTGAGAGGTTGATGTATTCAATGTTTTGATTATAGTAAATTATATTTTATTTTATATTTTTTAATCGTTGAATTTCATTCCGGATTTCATCAATGACTTCAATATTTGCGATTTCGCCATCTAAACTAAATATGATAAATACCTTTCCACCAAAATTATACTCAAAATCAGTGAAACTGGCTTTCATTCTTTCTGAAGGCGAATAATTACCAAAGTTGGCTTTGGCTGTTACCGGTTTGATTTGAATTCCGAATTTTTTGATACCAACTATTCCAACATAATCGATATCACCGGCATGGTCAAGTTCCGGGTCACTTTCTTCAAATATTATTGCCGGAAAATGATGTGCTAATCCATCATTAACAACTGATTTTTCACGGATAAATCCATCATAAGTTCGATTGATTGTAAGATTATGAATATAGTCTATGCAATCCTGTAAGGTAAGTTGATTAAATGCAGCTTGCCATTCAGGGATGACAACTTCTGTAATTTTTTCGTATAGTCTTTCACCTAAATCATAAATTATGTTAGGATTATCCTTCAAAACATTTTTAATTAAAATATTGCCCATTATTCTAAATATTTAAAACTTAAATTCATTCTACTTTTTTTAATAATTAAATCCAATCCAAAAATATTGTTAATTTCCACCCCTAAAGGAGTAAGAAAAATTTGATCATATTCTGTCGTAGATTTGATTTTTTCAACCAAACCCAATTCCATACAATAATTACAACACCAAGAAATAAATTCCTGCATTGTTCTTGAATTATAAGATACTTTAAACAATCCTTTAGCAATTTCTAATTTATCAATGTCAAAATTATGTTTTTTGGGTAGCCAAGAACCATCAGTGACTTCAATAAATCTTAAAAACCAGTAAATATTTATTTTATGAATTTTGTCTATCCAATTTCCATTAGTTAGAATTTTTAATAAAAGCCTTTTTTGTTCATTTGTCAAATTTATTGAAGATACATTCTTTGTATTATAAACATAAGGACTTATATTTTTAATAAATAATTCTCCATACTCTGTTAGTGAGTATTTTGATTTATGTAATGTAAATAATTCAAAATCAAATGCAATTTGTTCATGGCAATTAAAATTAGTTCGGCTCTTACTTATATTTTTAAAAGGGATGAATAATTCTTCTTTTGTTAATTCCCTTTTCGAAAAATCTAAAAAAGTTTTCATAATTTTATTTAGCCAACGAAGGTAACAAATAGTATAATTTTTGGGAGTAGGTAGCGCAAGACCAACATTGAGGCTTAACCTTTCTACAGTTGTTGAATATAACTCTTTAGTCTTTTCTAAAGAATAAGTATAAGTTAATATACCGTTATCCCTGCCAAATTTTTCTATCCTTCTTTTGTTTTTTTCTTGAGTTTCCTCTGCATAAAGTATGGAATAATCAGTAACTGTCGAGAATTTTACATTTTTATAATTTAATGTTTGATTGAAACAATAATCTAATTTTGAAGAACTATCTAAAATCGTTTCTAATTCAACAATTAAGTGTTTATTTTCAGAATTTGACAATACAAAATCAATCCTACCGAAATCGGTAGAAATTTCTTGTCCAATAATTTTTGCAATATTAAAATTTAAAAATTGCCCTAAACAATTTGGATTATTAAGTAAAGTCCATTGAACAAGTGATTCAGTCATAAAATATTATTCATTTAATTTATTAATTCATAATCCAATTTAATAATTCCATTTCGAGGATATGGATAAGAACCCATAACTACAGCGCCTCCGGTTGTATTCGACGTTGTAACTTTCTGCCAAATAATAGCGCCCATATAGTCAAAACCTATTGTTTCGCAAAATTTTATTTTTCCAGTCCTTATAGGTATTACTTTGTATATGCCATAATATACAGACCTTGCAAATTGGTCTCCAATATTTATACAAAGCCGGCAGCCATCATGCAGAACACGGAAACATTCCTTCCAAACTAAATTTAAATTATTAATATAATCTTCATAACTATTATTGAATCCGATTTGATTGTCGCTGCCATAATCTTTCAATTGCCAGTATGGTGGCGAAGTTATAACCAAATGAATGGTATTATCACCTAATTCCTCCATATTCCTGCTGTCACCGACTATTATTTTATGTTCTGTCATATTTCCAATTATTTAATTACTTCCAATACTAACAAAATTAACTAATAAAAGTCATTTTCTTAAATTCAATTGGATAGTATAGAGCATTATTAAATTGTGATGGTAAATATTACGAATACATATTCCATTTTGAAATAACATTTAAAAGTCAGACAAGAATGTCTAACTTACTAAAAATTCAGTAGAACAGACATTCTTGTCTGTTAATTTATGACGATTGAATGTGGAATTTATATTAGAGATAAGAACATTTTTAAATTACAACTATTATCATCCTACTCTCAGAACCTGCCATTAGCCTGATATATGCTACTTTTATTCCCTGTTTTATCATTAGATTATAAAGAGGGGATAACTCAAATTCGCAAATACCAGCTTCCATTCTACCCTTGTTCAACAGCAATATTTCCCTGCCTAAATAATCAAAAGCAATTATTGAGATTTCTTCTGTCTTATTCAAATGAAAAGTCAGGACTGAGGATTCATTCAAAGGATTCGGGGTCACTTGAATTTCATTTTTATTTGCATTCTTTTCTTCCTGAATATTATTTACAGGTCTGGAACTGGCAACGGTTAAATCATCTACCCACATTGTTTGCTCAATAGGCGAGCCATCTCCTATGTAAGGCACAATCAGGAATTGATTGAATTTCATATCCGGATAACTACCCGTTCGCAGAAGAACATTTGGTGCATTTATAATAAGCTCCTCATCGTACCAATATCGAAGTGTTCCGTCCGGTACTCCTTTTCCGCTTTGGATGCTATTCAACTTGAAGTATGCTTCAACGTGGTGCCAGTCATTCTTATAATACTTTGAATTAATCGTATCGGTAAAGTATTGCCGGGCAGCTTTCCATGATTTGCCGTTGAAATGCACCAAGCTTTGCAAATAGCAATCACCTTTAGGATAGGAGTCCCCCGTTCCATTGCAGCCTGCTACTGCCCTCGATTCCGTAATATCTTTTAGTTCGACGTTGATTTTTGTTTCATCGATATTTTGCCCATCCTGGAGCGAGAGCATTGGCTTGCCGTTGTTCTGCTCGATATATGTTGTCAGGTGTGTGTATGCGGGACCTACCCATTTATCGTTAATAGTAGTGACGAAGCTAAATTCATGAGGATGGTAAGGCTTTTGCGAACCGACCCAATTGCTGCTGTATTTAACCCAATAGCTAAGATAAACTTCATCGGATGGAGTAAAAAGTCTTCTTATACCTCCGCCGCTTTGCGGAGTTCTTGCGCCTTTGAGGAATTTGAATTCCGC
The DNA here is from genome assembly GCA_016844745.1 of Ignavibacteria bacterium. GTDB lineage: Bacteria > Bacteroidota > Ignavibacteria > Kapaibacteriales > UBA2268 > JAERMQ01. The sequence goes on from JAERMQ010000019.1 coordinate 33,381, forward strand.
TGCCGAGCCGCTTGTGCCATGTCGTTCCGTACTTGAAATGTTAATTATAGTATTATCGTACCATCCTCTTGAAGCGATTGAATTATCATCGAAATATTCCGTAAAGAAGACTGTCTGCGCTTTGAGTGAGAGTTGAAAAAAGAGAAAAAGCAAGGATATTCTAATACAAATTATTTTTATATTTTTTGAGTTAGTTATCATCATTCATTTTTTCAGTATGGTTAGAACTTGGAATAAAATGTTTAAGGCAGCGGGATTTCGATACCTTCGGATTTAGCAATTTGAATTATCGGCGAAACATTATCTTCTTCGAAGCGTTTGGAGCCAACCATATAAGGTTCAATTCGGAAATCGATATTTGTTGCTTTTAGCCATACGATAGGTGTAAACTTGTCCTTTTGTGTATCAAATAGCGGTGATACTAACATTATATCAATATCGCTTTCATTGTTATAATCACCACGAGAATAACTTCCGTAAAGAATTGCCTTATCGAGCAATAAATCGCTATTACTTAATTCGTGTATGTAGTTCCGAAGAAGTTCTATAATTTCTCTATTAACCATTTCAATAGCTCTTTTGATTTTTTAATGAATAATTTACAATCATCAGGTTCGGGAATATCAGGCTTATATTCAGGATATCTGCCTTCTAACTGATATCTCATTAATAATGTAAGATGGTTCAATTGGTTAGAACTCATCTCAATATTGGAAATTTTTTGTAGATAAAGTAAATTATGAGTTTTAATCGCTTCTTTCTTTTGAGTCTTACAGAAATGCGCCTTCAGAATCTTTTCAATTGAAAGATGACAGAAAAAGAGACATTCCTTGTACTTCTTCTTTTCGAAAAGTATTTCGGCGGTTTCCAAATCTTCTACAGACATGGAACGCCAATATTCTATTTGCATTTTCTCGTCAAACATAATTTTCCATTCAATTTTTACGCTCTTGTATACCCTATCCAATTTTCATTATTACTTTCATTAATGACCTTCATTAGCTCTTTAATATCAGGTTCTAGTATCGAGACTTCTTTCACAGTGTCAAAAGCAAGGTTATTTTTTTCGTCTTTTTTTAATTCCTCTATGGAAGTAAAAATCATCGAATAATCATATTGTATTTGCATTGAATTTCCTTTCTTTTAATTAACTATTATTTTATTGTATTGTGAGTTCACTTTGGCTTATTTCACGCAGTTTCTTAATAAAATATTGAGCGCTTGTGCATTGTAAATGTTGAGCAGCTCTTTCAAGTGAGAATCCCAATGTAATCATTTTTTTTGCAAATAGAACATGTGAACCAGGACCTCTTTTATTTTTGGCAGTTGTATAAGATTTTAAGAATTCATAAGGTTTTTCCTCAATAATTTCAGGATTCTCATGGTAAAAATCTTCTTTTAACCATTTAGACATAACAACATAATCTGCTATAAACCAGGCTTCAATAGCTTTACGACTAACAATAATTGCATCGGCATTTTCTATTCCAATTCTTTGTTTTACGGCTTCAATACAAGGTTCATGCTCTAAATCCGTTAATACGAATATTCTATCCGGCTTAGTAAATTTTCTGCAATTTCTTATATGTTCATCAATATTTCTGGAGATTAAATTTCCTCCACCCTTTGCATTAATAACGGGTGAACAAATATGAATATTTAAACTTGCTGCAAAATCGTTAAAATATTTCGATTCAATAAAACTCTTTTCCGAATCTCCTTCAACAACTAAACCCAGGTTTACCAAGGCAAGCCTCCGTTCAATGAATTCGATAGCCATGCTTCATCTAAAGTAAGGGTAGTGTCATTTAAATTTATTGGTTTTTTTATTATAGTCGAACCTTCTTCATTCTCAATAAAGAATAAATCTTCGGGATTACAAGCTCGTACTAATGTTGCATTGTGAGTTGTAAGCCATATTGGTTGAAGTACATTTTTTTGAGCTTCCTCCCTCATCAATTTCACCAGCTCGACAATAGCATTTGGATGCAACCCGCGTTCAGGTTCTTCTATAAGGAGCCACCGTGGTTTTGATGGGCTTTTATCTAAAATAGCAACAAGCATCGCTAAAACATAAATTGTTCCATCGGAAATCAAATGAGCCGGAAATTCCTTTTTTGTTCTACGTTCTTTAAAGGTTAATGAGTTTGTGTTCTGATATTTTTCTTTTTTTGAATGTAAATTTTCAAGTTGCGGTACTATCAGCGACATGTACTCCAATATTGTTTCTTTTATTTTTTGTTCCTTGTCCAATCGCATTATAACAGCGGACAAATTATGAGCCTTTTCGTCTAATACACTTGAATCTCTCTCAAAAGGTGAAGGGGTTTTTGCGCTAATAGGGTCAATTCGAAGAGTCTGGAGATTTTGAAAGAAATTTGAAATAATAAAGTCTCTCCAATAAATACATGAATTGAAATATTCTTTTCTAAAAAAATTCGTTTTTTCTTTTGGATAAAAAACTTCAACTACATCTCCTTGGTTATAAATATCTTCAATAGTTCTGATTTGATTATTTTCATAATCTTGTAAAGTTAAATTGTGATTTGGAATTCTCCTAACCTGTAAAATATTGTCAAACCAGAGATTTTCAAAGACTTTTGGGAAATCATGTAAATTTTTTATCTCCAGCTTATATCTAATTGTATTGTAAGATGATTCAATTGAGTTGACATTTTCTCCAAATTTAAAATTAATCTCAATTTCAAATATAAATTTTCTTGAATTATTCCCACGAAGTATTTGTGAATGTATGTTTTCCCAACCTCCATGTTTTTTTAAAGCTTCAATAATACCAAACCGAAAAAAATCACTTACAAATCGTAAAGCATCGAAAAAATTAGTTTTCCCCGCACCGTTCGGACCAGCAAAAACAGCAAAATTTCCAATATTTTCAACCGTTAAATCACTAATACTTTTATAATTGAAAATCCTTAATTTTTTAATAAGAATATTCGTATTGTTATTATCCATTGTGAAAATATCGTCGTTAGCCATATTTCTATCCCAAATAATAATAAAACGATTTTATTGTTACTTTATTACGATACAAAAACAGATACATCATAATTTATTTACTCTTCCTCTCCAATTTCACTTCAAAAGTTTTCTTATCTGAATATTCCTTGCCACGCAACACGATTACTTTCACAACATCTCCCGGCTTGTACTCTTTGATAGCTGCCGATAGTTCACCTAAGGATTTGATTTCCTTATCCCCGAAATGAGTAATAATATCATTAGCCTTCAAACCTGCTTTCTCTGCAGGGCTGCCCGGCGATGTTCCTGCAATCTTGAATCCAAGCGGCGTACCTTCGAAATTAGGTACTATTCCAAACCAGGCTCCACTACCTCCACCGGGAGTTGCAGGAGGTTGATATGTCGTAGTTTCACTGGGTTGTGGCGCTTGATATAATGGCTTTAACGGTGCATTGCCTATCATCCGTAATGTTGTTTCAGCTACTCGCAAAACCTTCGCTTCACCGTTAGAATTTATTTTTTCCCAATCGTCCGATGGTCGGTGATAATCGGTATGCACTCCCGTAAAGAAGAATAGAACCGGTATTTGTTTAACATAAAATGAAGCATTATCGCTCGGAGCAATAGTTTCCATCGCTTTTATAATTTTAACAGAATCAAGAACCGATATTGAATCCATCATAGCCGGAAAGCTCACAGATGAATTAGTTCCGAATACATTCAAAGTATTATCCTTCATTCTGCCAATCATATCGAAATTCAGCATGAATACAGTTTTATCGAGTGGGGCAGGCGGATTGTTAATATAATAATTCGAACCCAGAATGCCAAGCTCTTCGCCAGTGAAAGCAGCAAATATAACAGAGCGTTTCAATGGATTTTGCTTGATACGGCTTGCCATTTCCATTAATCCTGCAACTCCTGATGCATTATCATCGGCGCCGTTGTGTATCATTTTCTGCCTGCCTTTGTAATTCGTATTTACTTCACCCCAGCCGATATGGTCGTAATGAGCGCCTACAACGATATTCTCATCGGATAAAGTAGCATCGCTCCCTTTTACCATTCCGATAATATTACAGGTCTTGCGGATATCATCGGTAAGCTCGACAGAAATTGTCATTTTGGTATTCGGTAGCAGGAGGTTCTTGTGAGCTTTCTTTTTGTTGATTTCCAACTCAAGAATATACATTGCCTCGCTTCTCGGAAAGAATTTAGCAATCGAAGTTCGATTAGCCTGAATTACAATTAATCCATTCTGCTTTTCGCTGCCAAGAAAGTTTGTCGCATAAAATGTATTTGCCGAATCGCTCTGCATCTTCACTAAAACGACTGCTGCAGCGCCGTGGTCGCGGGCATTTTTAACTTTGGTTATTATATCGAAATATTCAGCTAAAAAGTGTTTCTGTGGCTTGTTCTCAGAGGAATCCGTCAGGACAATAACTATTTTTCCTTTTACATCTATACCTTCGTAATCATCATATTTAATATCTTTGGCTGTAATACCAAAACCGCAAAATACAACTTCGCCTGTAACAGAGCCATTATCGGTTATATTAATTGGCTGCCAGTCAGTGCCGGTTTCCCATGATTTATGCGAGGGTTTCAATTGCTCCTTAGGTATGCCGAGTTTTTCTATTAAAAATTCAAACGAAACTGCATTTTTCCCGGTAAGTTTCAAACCAGTCCTGACAGGTAATTCCTGCCTGTAACTGCTGTTGAACGGGATTAAACCGGTATTTCTGAAATGTTGTTCAATAAAATTAGCAGCTTTCTCAATTCCCGGTGTACCGGGGAAGCGCCCTTCTAATGAATCGGAGGCAAGGAATTTGATATAATCGCTGATTCTCGATTCGGTATTTGGGACTGTTACAATTTCCTGTGAAAATAAAAAATTAAATGCCCCACATAACATAAGAAGCATTAATGCTGCAAAGGTGCCTACTTGTTTTTTATTCCTGTTGGTTGCACTGACCTGTTTCATAATTCTTATAGTCATAGTTATTTATAAAAAAGCAAAATTAAGTTTTTATTTGGATGTTTGCAATTAATAAGATTAAGGATTTAATAAATAATCTATACTTAAAATATTTTACAAAATGCACACAATGTAGTATTTTTGTAAAATGAAAGAATATAAATGGAATATTGAAAAAAATATTAAATTAAAATTTGAAAGAAATATTACATTTGAAGATATTGTATTTTATATAAATAATGGAAATTTATTAGAAATAATTGAAAATCCAAATAATGAAATGTATTCCGGGCAACGAGTTTATATATTAAATATTAAGAATTATATTTATTATGTACCATTTAATGAAAATGAGAAGGAAATATTTCTTATTACAATTATACCAAGTCGTAAATTAACAAGGAAATATTTAGGGGAAATTTAATGAAAATAAAATTGGATAAAGAGGAAATGGATTTACTTGACTCAATTGAAAATGGAGAGTGGAAACCAATTTTGAATTCAAGTCAGGAAATTAAAAAATATCAGGATTATGCAAAACAAAATTTATTAAAGGATAAACGCATTAATATCAGGATTACTTCAAATGACCTCGAATTATTAAAAATCGGGGCATTAAGGGAGGGTATTCCTTATCAAACGTATATTTCAAGTATCCTTCATAAGTTTATTAATGGATATTTATGAAATTAAAATTTTTACTTATTATTTCTCTCTTTTATCTTGCAGCTTGCAGCACTGTTACTGATAAAACAATTCAATCGAAGTCGATGTCTTTCGAAAATAATTCTGCAATTTATTTTTTCGATAATAAATTAGCTGTTATATTTTCCATCAATTCCTTTACAGACCTTACTGATTCTACATCCAACTTCATTAGAAGCATTATTTCAGTTGATTACAGGATTAAAGTTAAAGGCAATTCCGATGAGAAAATTGGTAACTTGAAAATATTGAAAAAGTCAGGAAGAAAATCCAGGTATGATTATTTTATTGCTTACGATGCTGTAAAAATCCCTGATGGATTCAAAGCTAAAGAAGATTCAATTGAATTTGTGATAAAAACAAACAATGATATTTATACATTTTCACAAACTCTGGCTGATTCCATTCCACCTTTAGTTTTAATTCCTTTTATTGAAACAATTGAGATTGGCAGCGTTCAATTAGGAGCCTGTGCTATTCGCTTAAGTAACACTGAAAAGGAATATCTTTCTACTGGCGAGATGTTTCGTTGTGTTATTGTAAATAAAAAGAATGGAATATTATGGAGTTCGGATTTTGAAAGTAACCAATTGCAGGTTGTAACTAAGGTACTGCCTGAAGAGCCGGGGGATTACTTCATTTATACAACTGATTTTAACGGTATAAAAAATAGCGGCAACGACCTGTCAATGGGCTTCTATGATTTCATTTTCGGGATTCCTTCTAAACCAAAGCCATATTCTACCAGAATTAATGTTTACTGGAAGAAATAACATGACAGAAAAGCAGGCGATGAGACGGGCTTTAAAATTGGCTCAACGTGGAATAGGAAAAGTAAGTCCTAATCCGCTTGTAGGCGCTGTGCTTCTTCACGATGAAAAAGTAATCAGTGAAGGCTGGCATAAGGAGTTCGGGGGCGGACATGCCGAAGTCAATGCGATAGAAAGCGCCTCCGTAGCCGATTTAGAAGGCTCCACACTGGTCGTAACGCTCGAACCCTGTAATCATACCGGAAAAACACCTCCATGCACGGAGTTAATCATCAGCAAAGGTATTTCGCGGGTAGTAATTGGCATGCCAGACCCAAATCCTTTTGTTGCCGGACATGGAATTGAAAGTTTGAAAGAAGCCGGAATTGAAGTAGTCACCGGAATACTTGAAGATGAATGTCGTTTCATGAACCGATTTTTCATAGAATATATAACTACCGGCAAGCCATATATAATTATGAAAATTGCCCAAACTATTGATGGGTTTATAGCTACTTTAAATGGTGAATCAAAATGGATAACTTGTACTGAAAGCCGCCGCCGTACTCATTCCTTGAGGGCTTCTGTGGATGCAGTTTTAATCGGAAAAAATACTGCCCTAAAAGATAATCCGGAATTGACGGTTCGATTAGTGAAGGGAATTAATCCTAAGAGAATTGTTCTTGACAAAAATTTGTCCTTACCTCAAAATTTATTACTATTCACAGATTCTTTCAAAAATAATACAATTCTGTGTTGTTGCGAAGAAGTAGCGAATTCCATCAAAGGTAAAACATTAATTTCAAATGGTTTTAATATTATTAATGTACCTGTCAATAATTATGGACTCTTAGACCTTGGAAAATGTATAGAAGCATTAGCAAAAGAATATGGGATAGCATCAATTTTAGTTGAAGGAGGTGCGCAAATTTATTCCTCATTCATTGAAAATAATTTCGTTAATGAATTGCAAATATTTATTTCACCTAAAATTATCGGTAGCGGATTAAGTCCATTTGCTGATTTTAATCCTGGAACTTTGAGTTTCGCTCCGAAATTCAAAATTGTTAAGATTAAGAAGAGTGGCTCGGATTTGCTAGTTATTGCTTTAAAGAAGGGATAAGGAAGTTCTAAAGAATTAAATTCATGATAATGAGACTATCTGAAAAAAAAACAGATGTCCAACATCTGGTAGATGTTGGACATCTTTAGAATCTATATTTACAATGATTATAATAATTTGAATTTGATTGGAAGAATTACTTCCGAATCAACTGTCGAGCCGTCAATCTTAGCCGGTTTCCATTTCGGCATATTTTTTACCAACCGGATTGCTTCCTTTTCCAATGCTGTTTCAACTTCTTCCTTGGTTAATTTATTACTCCCATTTACATTAGGTATTTTTGTATCCAATGCTTTATCGGAAATTTTGATGTTGTCGAGTGTTCCGTCCTTTTTAATCGTAAATGATACATAGACCTTGCCGCTGCAGTCATTCTCGCGGGCTATTTTCGGGTATTTCATTTCGGAGATGAAATATTCTTTCAAAGCTGAGAATCCGCCCGGGAATTCAGCTTGAATATCAATTTGAGAATTGATATTTAGTTTTTCGGTATCAGGATTATCTGTTGCCTGAGCTCTGCTGTTTAGAGCGAATATTGTTAGTGCAGCGATTGTTATGGCAAAGAATAATTTAGCTATTCTGCCGGTTAAGTTTTGTAAAGTATTCATTTTAAACCCTTTTTATTAAAAAATAAACAATAAAATTCCTTTTCAAACCTGGTTGCGTCTGTTCTCTTTAAATTATTTAGTTTCACGGCAGTTTTTTTAAATAATTTCTTCTTATTTCTCTATTACGGAGTTTTTATAAAAAAGTTTCAAAGGATTAAAATTTTTATTAATTTGGAAAAAGGTTATTAGGAGTTTAAACTATAATATGTTTAGGTAATTGATATTTTATTAACAATTAAAAGGCTTTAGGGCTTACAGCCTACAGTCTAAGGGGCTAATGATGGTTGGTAAATTAAAAATATTGTTAGGTAAGCCGGGATTAGACGGTCATGACGTTGGGGTAAAGGTTCTTGCTCATGCTCTCGTTGAAGCAGGATTTGAGGTTGTTTATACCGGACTTCGCAAAACAATAGCTCAAATAGTGGAACAGGCAGCCGAATCCAAAACTGATATAATCGGACTATCGATTCTATCCGGTACACATTTAATTTTATGCAAGCAGATGAAAGATGAACTGGTAGCACGAGGGCTGGCTATTCCATGGATAGTAGGCGGCAATATTCCCGACGAAGATGTAGGAAAAATCACCGAACTTGGCGCTAATGCTGCCTTCCCTACCGGAACACATATTGATACTGTAGTAAATTATTTCATGAATTATAAATTATGAGTTATGAGTTATAAAAGATTGAGGTAACTTAGATAATTGAAATGATTTCGTGATAATTTTTATCTTATTTTTTGTAACTCCTGTAAAAAATCTTAGTGACCTTTGTGAAAACCTTTGCGCCCTTTGTGTTAAAAAATTACGGAAATTTGACGAGAATTTTTACCACAAAGGATACAGAGGAAAAGCACAGAGAACACAAGGGGAATTATCTCAATAAATTAATTTTTGCTCATTTTGAGACGTTTTTGCGTTTCATGTGTCATATAGATAGAATTTGTGCAAATTTAAAAAAACTTATTCGGGGGCAGTTGTGAAGAAGCGCTCAAAGCCGATTTTGTTGTTAATAGTAGCATTCCTTGCTATTCAATCTTTATGCTATTCCGGTTGGATGCAGTCCGGCAATGCAGAGCGGTTGCAGGATTCGCTTGGAGTAGTGAAGCAATTTGTATTCTCGCCTGATGGGAAGATGCTTTATGTGCTGAATAATGATTTGGTGCTGTTCAAAATTGATGTTGAAACCGGCAAACGCCTTGAGACAAGGAATTTCAGAGATACTTTAAAATATCACTATCAATTAACAGAATGTTCTCTCTCAAAAGACGGGATAACTTATATATTGGTTAATAATCCAGCCAAAAATAAAGACAGCAAATCAATTAGCGGCGCAGTTTCTATTATTAGGTAGGAAGGATTATTATAAAATTTGTAAGGAGTTACCATGCAGAAGATTTTCTACTACGCTTTAGTTTTTCTATCATCAATAACTTTAAATTACGGACAATGGAAGGAATGTAAAGGACCATCTCATATTGCTGCAGATATTGTTGTTACAAGCGATAATTATATTTTTGTTGGCACATCAAGGAATGGTGTATATTTTTCAACAAATGACGGAAAAAATTGGAATGTTCCAAAATTAGGTAATATCAAGTGCATTGCAATTGACGGCAGCAATGTTTTGGCAGGAGGAAATGATTATTCTTCCGGCATTTATACATCAACCGACTATGGATATAATTGGAAAAAAATTTCTAATTCGAAGGCTACTTGTCTTGCAATTAAAGGAAGTAATATTTTTATTGGTTCCGGAGGCTTATTTTATTCTTCAGATTATGGAGGAACTTGGGAACAAATAACGAATCCGGATATGAAGGAAATATCTTGTATTTCGATAATAGAAAATCAAGTTTATGTTGGTTCGATTTATGGTATATATATTTCAAGCGATTACGGGAAAAGCTGGAGAGAAGCCAGAAAAGGATTAACGAGCTTTATATATAAAAGCATAGTTAAAAGAGGAGATTATCTCTATACAGGAACCTATGGCGGCGGAGTGTTTTTATCAACTAATGATGGAAATAGTTGGACTCCCGTCAATAATGGTTTGGGTAGTTTATGGATTAATAATGTTTCAGTATCTGGGAATTGTATTTTTGCAGCTACCGATAGTAATGGTATTTATTTATCTACTAACAACGGAACTGATTGGAAGCAGGCTAATAACGGTATTTATGATTTACATGCAACATCCTTGTCAGTTAGTAATGGTAAATTGTATGTTGGAACCGGCAGTGGTATTTATTTATCAACTAATAGAGGTGAAAATTGGGAAATTATCGGATTAACAAAATTTAGCGCTTCTCTTTTAGCAAGTAATGGTCAGGAATTGTTTGCGAGTAATTCTTCTTACCTTTATATGATTAAAAATGATACAAACGGATGGAATGTCAATATTTGTGGAACCCCTATGCATTATATTGAATGTATAGCTATTAATGAAAATAAAATATTTATCGGAAATCATGATTGGGGGATATTTTCATCTATTGATAGTGGTAGAAATTGGACATCTATAAATAGTGGTATTGTGACATATTCAGTTAAAAATATAATCATTGATAACAATATTATTTATGAGTTATCTGATAAAGTAATTGGCGTTTCAACGGATAATGGTAAAAGTTGGTTCGCGATATCCATTGATAATTGTAAATCAAACCTTTATAGTTTTTTCATAAAAGGTAATGATTTTTATGTAGGAACAAATAGCGATGGAATATTCTTATCAACTAATAAAGGGGATAATTGGAATCAAATAAATAATGGTTTACCATCTATATGGTTTATTAATAATCTAAAATTAATTGCCGGGAACATTGTTGCAAATTACTATAATTATGGTTTATATAGGTTTAATAATAATGAAGCAAGATGGGAACAGATAATAAATAGTTTAAAGAAAGAATCTTACAGTTTTTCTGTTAGTAACGAAAAAATATTTATTGGAACTTCTAAAGGAATGTTCGTAACAACAGATTTAGAATCGACCTGGTTTCCGATAAATCAGGGTTTAACTAATTTATCAATTAAAACATTGGCAATATTAGGAAATATCATCTTTGCAGGAACACAAAACGGTACATTCTATGCCAATATCGATGATTTTAAGAATGTACTTTCCATCATTGATTTTACCATCAATCCATTCAAAGCCTATCCCAATCCGGCAGAAAATATTATTACATTCGATTTAACATTAGAGAAACCAGAACGAGTCACAATCGAACTTTTCGATGCATTAGGAAACAAGCTCGCAGTCGTTGCGAATGACTTATATGGTGCTGGTAACCACACGTTCCTGGCAAACCTACTGCCATTTTCGACAGGATTGCTCTATTATCGGGTAAAAATAGGTGATATTGTGAAAAGCGGGATTATGACGGTGATAAGATAGGCTTTTAGGCTTTAGGATATTAGGTATAAATTGTAAGTGTGTAGAGACGTTTTCTCAAAAGTTAAGAAGAATGTCATTCAGAGCAAAGCGAAGAATCCATAAACAGCATTGGGACTGGATTCTTCACTTCGTTCAGAATGACATCGGACACAGATGTACTCCACCTGCGAGGTGGAGTACATCTTAAATCATGTCATTACTCATATTTTTTAAGTTTTCTTGTTTCTGGCTTCAAAATGATATTCGCAAATTAGATGTCCAACATCTGCCAGATGTTGGACATCTAAAGACTATTTTCTTTAATTCTCATCCGGCTCGGTATGCACATGAACATGCGAGCGCTTGAATGTCGCCTTGATGTGTTCCTCCACAAGATGCGAGATTTCGTGTGCCTTCTCGATAGTAAGATTAGGCGAGACATGAATATTCATTTCTATAAAGTTCTGCGAGCCGGAGTTGCGCTGCCTGATATCATGCACATTTTTAACATCCGGAATTTCCATTGCTAAAACCGAAACCTTCTCCAACAACTCCGCCGAAGATTTATCCAAAAGAGCATCAATTGATTTCTTGCCAATTTTGTAACAGATTTTTATAACGATAACTGCCACAAGCAAAGCCGCTATTGAATCGGCAAAATGTGAATTGAAGGCAGCTCCGATTAATCCGGAAAGAACAACCGAAGAGCTTAATATGTCAGTTGAGAAATGTAATGCATCGGCTTCCAAAGCCTGACTATCGTACTTTTTGGCAACCTTCATCAAAGCGCGTGAACGGGAAATATCAACTATTATTGATAAAATAATGACTGCAAAAGCCCATACATTTACAGTTATCTCAGTTCTTCCAGTAGAAAGGCGCATTACACCTTCGTAGATTATCCAGATACAGGTTATAAATAATAATACGGTTTCACCAAGAGCCGACAGATTCTCAATTTTACCATGCCCCCAATTGTGGTCTTTGTCGGGAGGGCGGTCGGCAAATTTTACTGCAAAATATGTCATGACAGCGGCAACGAGGTCTAATCCCGAATGAAGCGCTTCGGATAATATTCCAAGGCTGCCTGTCGTTATACCGACAACAAACTTAGTAACAGTAAGCAAAACAGCAGCAGCAATTGATGAAAGAGCTACGGTTCGCTTCTCCTTATTTTCAATTTGTATATTATCCGTATTCACTTTTTCTATATATCATTTACAAATAAGATGTCCATCATCTGCCAGATGTTGGACATCTCTGGAAATTCAATTTACAAATTAAGAAAAAAACCTCTTGCAAACAATATATCGCGAAAGGTTTTTATTGTTAAATATTTGTATTTATTAGTCTTTACTAAAATATAAATTCGTTTGAATAAGAAATCAATCTTATTCATTTTAAGTTATGAGTTATAAGTTATGAGTTATAATAGATTGATTTAGATTCGTAAATGGTACAAATATTATAATAACTTATAACTTATAACTCATAACAAATGACTTCTATAGTATAAATTATGTCACTTTATTTTATTTTCCTCTGTTTAATAACTTTTTCTGAAACCAACTTACCTTGCTGGAACAACATAAGATAGTCCCTGCTGCCGGCTTTTGAGTCAGTTCCGCTCATATTGAATCCGCCGAATGGATGCACATCGACCATAGCGCCGGTGCATTTGCGGTTGAAATATAGATTACCAACATGGAATTGATTTGTAGCTAATTCAATTTTATCCCGGTTTTTCGTGAAGACCGCTCCTGTCAAGCCATAAATTGTATTATTGGCAATTTCCAGAGCATGTTCGAAGTTATTCGATTTGATTACCGCAAGGACAGGACCAAAAATTTCTTCCTGCGAAATCCGTGCTTTTGGGTCAATATCTATGAAAACAGTTGGCTGGATGTAGTAACCGGGCAGCCCGGCAACTTTCGTGCCTCCACAAAGTAATTTCCCCTCTTTTTTACCGATTTCTATATATTCAAGAATCGTTTTTTCTGCTTTAGCGCTTATAACCGGACCGATTTTATAATCTTCGGTCGGGTCGCCAACCTGCAATTTCTCAACTGCGAGCTTTAATTTTTTATTAAATTCATCATAAACCGCAGCATCGACGATAACCCTTGAGCATGCCGAACATTTCTGTCCCTGAAAACCATAAGCCGAAGCAACGACGTCTGCAACTGCAACATCCAAATCTTCAACTTCCGAATCAACGATGATAGTATCCTTGCCGCCCATTTCGGCAATTACTCGTTTAATCCAGATTTGACGATGTTGAACGTCTCCGTAAATTAGATGTCCAACATCTGCCAGATGTTGGACATCTGGCATCGGTGATGCTTTAGCTGCTAATTCGTTAATCCGCAATCCGACTTCCATCGAGCCGGTAAACGAAATAAATCTTGTTTTGGGATGTTCAACTAAATAATCACCGGCTTCTGCGCCGCTCGCAACGAGGAAATTCAATACGCCATCCGGCAATCCCAATTTATACATTATATCAGAGAAGAGCCATGCCATCATTGGTGTTTCGGATGATGGTTTCAGTACGACTGTATTACCGGTAACCAGTGCTGCTGCTGTAATTCCAATCATAATTGCAAATGGAAAATTCCACGGTGGAATGCACACACCAACACCCAATGGAATATAAAAATACTTATTAATTTCGTTTTTCATTTGGGTCAAAGGTTGGAGTTTGGCATATCGCTTAGCTTCGAGAGCATAAAATTCCAGGAAATCCACAGCCTCGCATAAATCGCCGTCGGCTTCAATGAAATTCTTACCTGACTCGGCAGTCATCCAACTGCAAATCTCAACCCGGTTGCGGCGAATTTCATAGGCAGCTTTAGTAAGAAACTCGGCTCTCTTTCGTACCGGAACATTTTTCCATGATTCGAAGGCAGCCGCTGCAGCCTGAATGGCTATTTCAGCATCATCTTTTCCGGATTTCTGAAAAATACCGACAACTTCTTCAGGATTTGCCGGATTCAAAGATTTCGTTTTATTCTTAGTGAAAACATCCTGACCATTGATTTTGTTCGGATATTCCTTTCCGAATTGTGATTTTAATAACTGGTTTGCTCTTTTTTGTTTTGAAAAAATTACAATATCATTCCAATTCAAAAGGTCGTTATTTTTAAAGACTTTCATATTTAGTTCTCCTATGGTAAAGACGTAGCATGCTATGTCTCTACATTATTAAACAATGATTTATACATTACAAAATTACGATTTTTTCCCGAATTTTTATTCTTCAATATTATACTATTGTTATGTCAGGAAAACTTTGACGCATCAGACAAGAATGTCTGAGCTACTAAGTAAATAAAAAAAGTAGAATAGACATTCATGTCTGTTCAAAGTATGGTTGATATAACATTAGGTGCAAAAATAATTTCTAATGTAACTTACGGCTCTTTGAATTGTTTATTAATAAATGTTTAAATAAATAAACTTTTATGAATGAATTATCGTCTAAAACAATAATTATTTAAGAGAGGGAAATATGTTCAAAAAATTGAAAGCCGCAGATGTCCGGAAGTCTGGATTTAGGGACTGGGTTTTGGGTTATAGGGACTGGGTTCTGGGTATTTCAAAACCCTATAACCCAGAACCCAGAACCCAGAACCTAAACCCAAAACCCAATACCCTAATAATTTACTTGTTTGCAATAATGATACTCCAGCAAGTAAGCTACGGACAATTCGGTAAAAATAAAGTTCAATACCAGGAATTCAATTGGAAATATATAGAATCCAAACATTTTGATGTATATTATAATGACGGCTCAAAAGAACTTGCCGATTTTACGGCAATCGAAGCGGAAATAAGTTTGCTATCCATTCAAAGAACCTTGAATTATAAGTTAAACAGCCGAATCTCATTAGTTGTTTATAATTCCCACAACGAGTTCCAGCAGACTAACGTTGTATGGTCATATATGCCCGAAGGAGTTGGTGGCGTTACTGAAATGTTGAAGAATCGTGTAGTTGTACCTTTCCAGGGCAATTATGCTCAGTTTGCGCATGTTATTCACCATGAGCTTGTTCATGCTGTAGTAAATGAAATGTTTTATGGAGGTACTCTCCAATCATCTGTATCGGTCAATGCATTTCAATTGCCATTATGGATGAGTGAAGGATTAGCGGAATACGAAAGCTTTGGTGGATTGGATATCGGAACCGACCAATATATGCGTGATATAACCATCAGTCAATATTTGCCGAATCTGGAAAGATTGGATAATTATCTGGCATATCGTGCAGGTCAAACCTTTTATTGGTATGTAGCGAAAAATTATGGAGCCGAGCGGGTAGGTGATTTGCTGAATAAAATCCGGATATACGGAAAACTCGACCCGGCTTTTATGAGTTGCTTTAAAATGAATTTCGAGGATTTTTCGAATAAATGGGAAAAAGACCTGAAAAAAATGTTCTGGCCCGATTTGGAAATTTTCAAAAGCCCGGAAGACTTTGCTACTGCATTAACTAATCATAAAAAGGAAGAAAATTTTTACAATACTTCACCTGCTATTTCACCGGATGGCGAAAAAGTAGCTTATATAGCCGATAAGGATGGTTTGTTCGGGGTTTTTATAACAGGTTTTGATAAGAAGGAGAAACCCAGACAGCTTGTAAGCAGCTTCCGGGAACAGGATTTCGAGCAGTTGAATATCCTGACACCCGGTATATCCTGGAGCCCGGACGGTAAAAAGTTAGCTATTTCGGCTAAAGCTGGTGGTGAAGATGCTATTTTTATAGTCGATGCAGCTTCCGGGGATTATGAAAAAATAAAATTCGGTTTCAAATCCATATCTTCCGTTGTCTGGTCACCTGACGGCAACTATATGTCTTTTGTTGCTTCCGACCAGGGAAAAAGTGATGTATATCTATATAATTTATCAACAAATAATTATGATAACCTGACCGATGATATTTATTCCGATTTTCATCCGACCTGGTCGCCTGACTGCAAAAAATTATATTTCATTTCCGATAGGGATATGAAATATCCATATAAAAAAATGTGGCAGCATAATCTTAATTCATCCGATGTATTTTCTATAGATATATCAACCAAGGAAATAAAAAGAATTACTTTCGACGAACAATATACCAAGTCATCGCTTGCTGTTACTCCAGGTGGCGATAAACTTCTTTTCGTTTCAAATAAAAACGGTATCGGTAATATATATGAACTTGAATTTGCAACAGGGGTAATAAAACCAAAAACTAATTCCATTGCCGAAATTACTCATCTATCACTTGCCAAGGATGCAAGTAAATTGGTGTTTGCCGTTCAAAACGGCGGTGGTTATGATGTTTTTTATATAAGTTTTCCTATGGAGAAGAAACTCGATATCGAGACATTGCCTTTGACCAAGCTTAGGAAACTCATAAATGATGAGGAAAATTCCTCACTTGCTGCCAAGGAAATTGAGGATAGTACAATCCAGGATAAATCCCAACCCAAAAGTTACGGTAACTTTGCCGTTGATTTCAGCAGGCAGCAGGTTGTTACTCCAAGCAAGGATACTGAAATTCATATTACTGATAATCTTGTAAAATCAAAAAACCTGACATCGGTACTTTCAGATACCGTGTTTGCCGAGCATGATTATAAAATAAAATTTTCAACCGATTTGGTGATGGGTAATCCGGGATATTCCAACTTATGGAGCGTTCAGGGAATAGCTCAGTTCTTATTCTCCGATGTTTTGGGCGACCACCAGATTTTCCTGCAGGCAAATTTATTATTTGATTTACAGAACAGTTCCATATTCGCTACCTATAATTATCTGCCTAAGCTAATTGATTATTCGGTTAGTTTATACCATAGCGCAATTCTGATTTATATACCCGATTTAACTGACCCCAACAATATACCTGACCCTTATTTATTTCGGTTTCGAAATATGGGTATCACCGGAGGTGCTTCATTACCACTTGATTTTTTCAATCGCTTCGAAGGCACAACAGATTTCATGTACGTATCAAAACAAAATCTGGATATTCCTACCGACCCAATTCAATCCTCTACAATTATAGCTCCGGGTATAAGATATGTTCATGACGACGTTTTATATGGGAATTTTGCACCGGAGCGCGGTACAAGATTATTTGTCGGGATTAAGGCTTCTCCTAAAATCGGCGCTGATGGTGTAGGCTTTGCTACTGTTTCTGGCGATGTCAGGGAGTATATTAAATTCTGGGATTATCTTGGATTAGCAGTACGTGGCGCATTTGCCGGCAGTTTTGGTCCCGACCCGCAGCGCTATGCTTTAGGTGGGACGGAAAACTGGTTAAATTTTTCATATAACAGAAAATTAGTTTATTTGAAGAATCCACAGGATTTTGCATTTATGCACGATAGATTCGTATATCCGCTTAGAGGTTTTATGATGGATGAAATTGAAGGCTCGAAATATTTTTTGGTTAATGCCGAACTCCGGTTTCCATTGTTTCGTGCTTTGCTTGCCGGACCTATACCTATATTGTTCCAGGGAATTGGTGGTAGCTTCTTCTTCGATATAGGCGGTGCATGGAATGATAAGTTTAATGCTGTTGTATATGACGATAACGGTCAGCAACAACTTGGAAATTTACGAATGAGTATGGGTATCGGAATTCGTACATATTTTCTCGGATTGCCCTGGAAAATAGATATTGCATGGCCCAAGAGAATTGATGGCTGGACATCTTCGCCGGAATATCTATTTTCATTAGGATTTGATTTTTAAGCATTTATACTTTCCGAAAGTTTCCCAACTTTCGGAAAGTTTTCCATTTAACTACTTCGGAAGCACTTGATTACCGTTTTTGGTTTGAATGTTGTTGATAGTTCGTTTATTGGTTCAAGGATTTGATTTTGGAACTAAAATATTCAATCGCTACGCGATATTTTTTTTGATTTTTGATACCATTTTCTACCATAATTTAATCGCTACGCGATATTATTCTTCAATTCATTAATTGTTGCTACGGACATTTAATCACTTCGTGATAAAATGAAAATACACCGTAGGTGTTATATTATGGTAGAAAGAATATCGAGGCAAGAGAAAAATACACCGTAGGTGTTATATTATGGTAGAAAGAATATCGAGGCAAGAGAAAAATACACCGTAGGTGTTATATTATGGTGATTCTCCGAATTATAATTTTAGATTGTTGAATAATCAATTGTCCATTTTATTTAAAAATATTTATTAAAATGCAATTTCATCTAATTCTTCATTAATTGTATTTTGACTATTTTCTATAATATTTTCATCATTTTCAGTTAATTCAGTTACTATTTGCTTTATATAATTGTCGATATCTGTTTTAATATTATCTAAATTATCTTGAATATCTTTTATATTTTCTTCAACTGTATTTTGTATTTTTTTTAATTTTGTTTTTATATTTGTAAATTCCTTTATCTTATTGATAATTTGATTTAAATATTCATTTACAAAATCTTTATTTATTCCTTCAATATTTGATTGATTGATTTTTGTTAAAAACAATCTTGTCCAAATGATTGCATATTCTAAATATTCGATTGTGGTAAAAATTTTATTGTCATCACGAAATCCAAAAATTCCAACTTGATCTTGAAGTTGATTTTCACTTTTAGTAACATATATGGCAAATATAGCATTGCGATTCATCATTGATTTATTCAAATATTCAATACTTTGCCTTAAAGATGTCATTTCAGTATTTTTAGCTTCAATAACAATTTGATGACCTTCTTTCAATTTATATGTATAATCACCTTTTTTTGAATAAGCATTAATACCAACTATTTTTGACAAATCATCAACTATATCGCCAATTGGTCTGGCAATTTCTTGTAACTTTAGGTAAACATCTTCCTCAAAATCAGTACCTTTTATTGTTGATTTCTCAATCATTTCTTTTTGAGTAATCTTTTTAGTAATTGAATCCCTTAATTCTTGAATTTCTTTTGAAAAAGTTTCAGTGTATTCATTAATAATATTTTTTATTTCTAAAATAATAGGAGAATCTTCACCGAAATATTTTTCTGTATCATCTTTCAGGTTTTTTGCAAATGTTCCTTCTCTTGTTTCATCTAATAAATCATTAATTCTTTCTTCTACTTCAATTATAACTTTCTTCATTTTACCGAGATAAGAATTTTCAAGATTTGGGTCAAAATTATTAGAAGCCTCTTTTATTCCTTTTTCAATTTCTCCGATTTTCTGAGTTGATATTTTATTAACATTTTCAACAAGATTACCTATATTATTTTTTAAATCTTTAATAATAATTTCCGAATTATTCTTAAAATAATTAAATGACCTTCTTAAATAAGAATTATCTTTATCGGGGTCAAATTTTGATTCTAATTTCTTCTCAATATTATCTTGAAAATTCTTTTCAATTGTAGCTAAGTTTTGTTGAAAGTTTAATACAATTTTATCAGCTTCCTTTTTTATAAATTCAATATCTCTTGAAGATTGAACTCTTTCTAACACTGACACACCAATGAAAAGAATATTATCTATAATATCTTTTTCATTATATTCTAATTCTATTTGATGATTTATAAATCTTAATACATCAGGATTTGAAATTATATGTGTTATTTGTTTTTCGTTCATATTTTCACCTTTTTTATTTTTAGAATATTGTTTTATCTACATTGAATAAAAATATTGAAATTTAAGTAATTAACTAAACCAATTATATCTGCGACGCCAAAAAATAAATAGAATTCAACGGTAATCTTATTTTGTCGTCATCTGGCATTTTATTGTAAAATTCCTGCCATAAATTGATGAATCTGTCCAAATCAATTAATTCAACATGAACATGTGAACTTTGTGCTGTTATTTTAGCATCCGATGTAAATCCGCCAGTTGATATGAAAATACCTACATCACCGTCTTTCTGCAACAATCCCATTAATTGCCTTATTTCTTGTACGTTAGAAGTTTGGTCCCTGTGTTTTACCTGAACTTTAATTCTTGGAGAAATTGTACCTAAAGGGTCACGATAAGCAATAACATCAATCCCCCCGTCTTTTCCTTTTGGAGCTACAAATGGTGTATAATATCCCATAGCTCTTAATAATGCGGCAACAATTTCCTGAAATTCATAAGGATTCATTTTATTTATAAAATCTTTTATCTGTTCGATTGCGAGGCTTTCGATTTCATCTATCGAGGTGCCACCCAAATTTTTTTGTTCATAATGAACTTCATCATCAATATTAGTTTCTGATTTTCTATTATCATCCCATAACCGATAAGCCTTATTCATTTCAAACAAGAGTTTTTCATCTCCTAATTTTAATGCTTTTTCTCCTTCTGGCGTTAAATACCATCTTCCCTTCTTTTTAATAATAAATCCTGCTTTTGTACAACCAGAACTATTAAAATGCAAAAAAACCTTCCATCTTGTGTAACCGGTTTTTTCATATATTTCTTTTTCCCATTCATTAAATTGAACTCTTCTTTCGACTTCATTCACAACTTCTTTTGATGATAATTCTCCATTATTCTCTTTTAATGCGGTTAAGGCAGCAAAAATCACTTTGGCGGCTAATTTCCTTGACGGTGATAACTCTTTGTTTTGGTTTTTCATTTTATTTTCAATTTAGATATAAATAAAGTATATTTACTAAAAATGTAATTCACATACTCATAATCCCTTTTCATCTTAAAATTCAAAACAATCATTTATATTATTTATTAATTCCTGATTGAAAAAAAGAAATATAACCAAAAGGAACATAAAAAGCAAATACTGTCCGAACCACTGATTGACACTGATTAAATGATTACACTGATTCCCTAAAAAATCAAATTAATCCATTAATCAGCTTAATCAAGGTTCAGACATCTTTCTAACACCGTCAGAATCACGGATTGACACGGATTTACTGATTCCACGGATTTCCCAAAAAAAATTATGCTAATCCTAAAATTCCTAATTCAGACAATAATCATGGTTCATTAAAATATTTTTTGTAATTTTAGATTATAGATTTGAAAGCGTTACTGAATGAAATTATATGAATAACAATAAATAGAAAAAAAATGACTGAATTCGATGTTATTACTCCGAGAAATGAAAATGAACTGTTAGATGCTATAGCAGCTAATCAGGATGCACCCTTCCGCTTCGGCGCCGGATTTACCGATTTAGTGCCGGAATTAAAAAAGAATTCTAACGGCGCTAAAATCAATGTGATTAATCTTGCTAAAGTCAGCGGCGACAGCTTCAAATCTATCGTAAGGCATGGCGATGACTTTATTATCGGCGCATTGGCTACCGCTGCGGAAGTAGGTGCTAACAAAGAATTATCCGACGCTTTTCCTGTTTTGAACCGTGCAGCAGTTTCACTTGCATCGCGCCAAATCCGGCATGTGGCAACCGTCGGCGGTAATATTTGCACAGCTTCACCAGCCGGGGATATTCTGACTGCATTGGTCGCGCTCGATGCCGAATGTGAATTACTTTCTACCAATAAAGCAATCCGTCTAATACCATTAAAGGATTTCCTGCTTGGCGTTCGCAAAATTGCATTGAATAAAAATGAAGTATTGAGAAGTATAAAGCTTAAGGGGAATTCTCAATACGCAACTCAGAAGACAGGAGATGTCCAACATCTGTCAGATGTTGGACATCTACAAGACTTTGGACATCTGCCGGATGTTGGACATCTAAAAAACAATATTAGGTCTGATTTCATCAAAATAGGAACCAGGAAATCAATGGAATGTTCTGTTGTTTCGCTGGCATATCATTTTTGCATCGATGCTAACGGTACCATTCTACAAGCCGGCATAGCAATAGGTTCATCAGCTCCGACAGTGATGTACGCCCAATCCGCCTGCGATTTCATAATTGGTAAGAATATCGATAGCTTTACTCAGGAGGAAATCAATGAATTTGCCAATAAGGTATTATCATACTCCAATCCGATTTCCGATATCCGCGGCTCTGCATGGTACCGCAAAAGGGTTCTGTATAATATAAGCAAAAGCGTTTTGGAGAAGGAGGAACATTTTTAATGGTCAATGAGCAATGGTTAATGGTTAATGAAAATTTTATTAACAATTTACCCTTGTAATTAACAATTATAAATAACATAAAGAAAAATAAATGGAAATAGATATAAATACTGAAACACCTATAGATAAAAATATAGTTGCGAAAAATGTGGAATTGGTCGGAAAGAAATTCATTCGAGCCGGCAATACCCGCATGATTAGACGAATGGTCGATTTAATCGAAGCAGAAACAGACGAGAAATATATTCGTATGGAAGTAGGCGAACCCGGCATAAGACCTTTGGAAATAGAGCTTAGTCCCGAATTAGCCGAAATGAAAAAAAATGTTTCTTCCTATCCCCCGCCGGACGGATTACCTGTTCTTAAAACCGAGATGTCGAAATTCCTTAAATCCTTTTTAGATATCGATATTCCCCCTCTGTGCTGCATTCCGACAGTTGGCTCGTTAAACGGATGTTATGCGTCTTTTATGACAAGTACCAAAAGAATAAAAGGACAGGACACAATTCTGTTTATCGACCCCGGTTTTCCGGCACATAAATCAATGGCTCGTATGCTCGGTTTTAATCAGGAGACTTTTGATGCTTATGAATACAGAGGCGAAAAATTGCGTGCTATTTTGTACTATAAGCTCTCGAAGGGTAATATCGCGGCTCTTCTATATTCCAATCCAAATAATCCTGCATGGATTTGCTTTACAGAGGAGGAGTTGAAAATCATTGCCGAATTGGCTGATGAATTCAATGTGATTGCCATAGAGGATTTAGCTTATTTCGGTATGGACTTCCGCAAGGATTTTGCCCATCCCGGCGCACCACCATATCCGCCAACGATTGCAAATTATACTGATAATTGCATGGTTCTCATTTCCAGCTCGAAAGCTTTCAGCTATGCCGGCGAACGCATCGCAATTTTAGCTCTTCCGCTCTCATTATATAATGGACAATTCCCAAATTTATTGGAACACTATTCAACCGATACGTTTGGAATGGCGTTAGTGTATGGGTCTATTCTGCTTACGACCGGTGGAGTGTCTCAATCCGTACAATTACAATTAACCGGGATTCTGCGTGCCGCCAATGAAGGTCGGTATATCTTTTTAGATGAAACCAAGGTCTATGGCGAAAAAGCCGAAATAATGAAACAAATGTTCATAAGAAACGGTTTTTCAATAGTTTACGATAGGGACGGCCCCGACCCTATTGCAGACGGTTTCTTCTTTACAGTCTCTTACCCGGGATTCGAAGGTGACGAACTTTCCGAACGGTTGCTTTATTATGGCATTAGTTCTATACCGCTTTCTTCGACCGGTAGTCTGCGCGCTGAGGGAATTCGTATTTGCGTCTCAATAATTCAAAAGGAGCAGTTCCCGTTATTAGAGCAAAGACTTATGGATTTTCAAAAGGATAATGTATAAATTAATTACTAATTATCAAATATGTTTTTATGGATTATGGATTATGGATTTTGGATTATGAGTTAAGATTTTTGTTATTTATCCTTTATTCATAATATCCTAAAAATCCTAATTCAGACAAAAGGTTAAAAGTTATAAGTTATGAGTTATAAGCTGTAAGTTCATAAATTTATTATTATTTAGAAATTAATCATTGAAAATTGATTGAAAATTGGAAATTGATAATTCTACTAAAAAATTATGATTAGCTTAATGTCAATCGATAAGTTAAATATTGAGAAAATATGGAGTTAATCGGCGGATTCATATTTGCTTTTTTGCTGAGCATACATTGCATCGGGATGTGCGGACCTATTGCTTTGGCAGTACCCGCTGTTGGGAAATCCGGAATAGATAAATTATCTGATGGAGCACTTTATAGCTTTGGAAGAATTATCACCTATACGTTACTCGGTGCTTTATTCGGCAGTATTGGCGCAGCTTTTCGTATTGCCGGGTTGCAGGAATCCCTCTCTATTGCTGCCGGTATCTTTCTGCTCGCAATGATTTTCTTTAATCCACAGGGAACCAACACATTTTTAAATAAGTTCCCACTCACAGCAGCTTTTAATACCCGGTTTCAGAGGCTATTCCGAAAAATATTGAATCGCGGGAAACGAGGTACTTTACTAATAATCGGACTACTTAACGGACTGCTGCCATGTGGATTGGTTTATTCCGGCTTAACTTATGCACTTGCCCAGGCTGACCCATTCCGAAGTGCTCTTTATATGTTCGGATTCGGCTTGGGTACTACGCCTGCGATGCTTGGAATATTCCTTTCTAAAGAATTTATTCCAATGCGGAGCCGGTTGAAGTTAGTTAAGATTATTCCTTACGGCTTGGCATTGATGGGAATACTGTTGATTCTTCGCGGATTATCGCTTGGAATACCGTATATCAGTCCTATAATTCAGAATATGAATGCTACTGGGCATTGCCATTGAAGTAATAATTCCGAACTTAGAGGAAAATGAGGTTGTGAAAGTGAAGGTGAAAGGTGAAGGCGGAAATTGTCTGAACCACTGAAAGGAAAATCGAATTATAAAATATAGATACATGATGTATGTTAAAAAGAATCCGGTAAGGATGACATATTTATAGAATTGAATGTCAGAACTAAAACAAAATCCCATGAGGATGACATATTTATCTAACCAAAACCAGCTTACCGGAATGTACTCTATCTCCTTCCTGCAGTTTATAAAAATAAAATCCCGGCGCCAAGCCCGCAGCATCGAATTCGGCAATGTGTTCGCCTGTCTCCTGAACAGTATTGATAATTATAGCCGCTTCATTTCCCAATGCATCATAGATGATAAGCTTTACCATTGCTGAATTTGAAAGAAAATACCTGATATTGGTTGAACTGACGAAGGGATTTGGATAAACATAAGAAGTTAATTGAATAGGAGATGGATTGTCTTTTGTATCGCTTAAATTATCGGATTTCCACACCCAGACACTGCCGTCGGCGCATCCGGTTGCGAAGTGTTTTTCATCTGCCGATACTGCAAGTGCAGTAATAGCGGAAGGAAGCTTGGCATGGTCAACGAATTTTCTCTTCTCCAAATCGAAAATATCAATTGTGCTATCGGAATGGTAAGTGAAAATTTGTCTGCCATTTGGGGAGAAAACCATATTAGCAAAATAATTGTTTCCTGAATAAATAGTATCTAAGGTCGTTAGGGAACTCATATTAATTCTTATAAGTAAATTATTTCTTAAAGAAACATAAAGGTCACTTCCTTTTGGATTAAAAGCCATTGATGCTGGTATAAATGAATTGTTTATACTTATTTTATGAAATATTTCCGTATAATTTTTATAAGTAATTAAATATTTGTAATTTGGATCACTTAATACTATTGCAAGATTCTTTTCTTTAATATTAAATGCAGTCCCCAATTCGCCGTATGTTCCTTGAATAAAAGGAATTGAATAAAGATAATTTAATTTATTACTTAAGCTATTAAAAACGGAAATTGTGTTGTAAGAGGCATCACCTTTAATATTTTCATTTATTTCAAAATAATAAGTAAAAAAAGTATAAAATAATATTGAATCTTCACTTATAGTAAATAATAAAACCTTATTTGTAATTCCAGTTATATTCTTAAAGCCAGGTGACTGAGAATAATTCATATTAGCAATTGTCGAATTATAACAAGTATCCGAGAAAATGTTTTGTAAGCAAATTGATCCATTTGATTTACCATATCCTATTTTATCCTTATTCTTTGAAAATGCAAAAATAGATACGGGTTCTTTTAAAGATTTATTTAATATCAAGTTTTGTTCACTTATTTCGAAAGCTTTTATCTTTCCATCAGCACTTGCTACATATACCTTATCACCTGAATCTGAAAAATCAACATTTAGAACCATTTTATCACCGATTTTTGTTGACCAGAGAGTATCAATGGAATAATTATTATCTTTAATAAAATCATTAATTTTTATTAAATTCTTTTTAATAACCGAATCTTTTGTTTTTCCGTCATAAACAACTAATTTAACATCATAAATACCTTTTTTGTTATAAAAATGAGTTGGATTTTTAGAAGTATCTGACGTACCATCTCCAAAATCCCAATAATATGTTTTTAAATCCCCTATTGTTTTATCCGTAAATTTAATTTTTGTATATTTTGAACATTCGTTAATATTTGATACAAAATCCGGTATTAGCTTATACCACAAACTATTTGAAGTCCATTTTGTTATTTTCCCAACAGTTGAATAAGTATAAAAACACTCTGATTCTTTTGAAGGGACTAAATAGTAATTAATTTCATTATAAAGAAGAGAATCAACCAATTTTTGAGAGTATATATGCCTAATTTCAATAATATTATTTTTATTTATCTGAGAAGGTGAAAGTGAATAAATAACATATTTATTATCATAAGAGAATACTGAAGATAGAACCTGCTGATTAAATTTATTATCATAAATATTTTTCTTTTTTTCAATATCTAAAACTCTTAAATAATAATTACCGTTATTACTTATACATTCAGATAAATATCTGTTATTATTCGAAAATGAGAAATAATCATAAAATTCACCATCATAATTAATGCTAATAAAAGTTGAATCAAATATATAAAATGCTTTAGAACTACCTTTTCTATCATAATATGCTAAATCATACCATGAGGTTTGTATGGAAAACGCTGAAAATTTTGAATCATTCGAAAAATTCACAAATCCTTTATTCCAAAAACTTCCGATATTTTTTATTAAACTTTTATTTAATGTATTATATACATCTACATTTCCTTCAAAATGTTCTTCATTGTATTTATAATAACCTTTGCCAAAATTAAATGAAAGCCATAAAACAATCATTTTATCATCAGGACTTAATTTAATTTTTACTCCGGAAAATTTTGTTGGACTATAATGATAATTGTAATCAGATGTGTGATAAAATAATGAATCCTGATATTTGACGAACAATTCGCTTGAATCCAATTTAATATTATAAGAATAAAAGTGACAATTGGTACTGGTAAAATTACCATAATAAATTATGCATCCATCCGAGTTTATATCTATTGTACTAAAATCAAATTTCAGCGTCTTTTGCTCAATCATCTCTCCTGTTTTGGCATCCCACTTATTATAGGTTTTATCGGCGCCGATTGTATAGATATACTTTTCATCGGGAGAGGTCTTGAATAATAACAGGCTGCCCGTATAAGCTTGCTTCGACCAGACTGTTTCCATTGCTTTTAGACTAAAGATATTCAGCGATAGGAACATCAAAATTGCAGCAAACATCCACTTTTTCATAATCTCTCCCATAACTTTTTCAAAATTTGGCACACTTCAAAGTATATAGACACAAAAACAGTCAAAACGTCTCAAAATGAGAAAAAATTAATTTTATTAATTTGAAAAGCCTGAATTAAGAATTATATTTAAAATAATTTTTTCACCTTAATTTGGAAAACCCTTCATCAAGAGGAACTCACGGGCGATAGGGGGGTCAAATAATCCCATCGGGATGAAATATATATAGAAAACATAATTTAAACAACAATCAAAACCCCATCGGGGTGAAAAACGGGTAATATGCCGGATAAATTTACATAAAATACAATTTATGCATAAACCAATCTTCCTTTAGGGACAGGGATTTCCCTCCCTAATTCTTTTGCAGTTTCAAGCCATTCCCGTATTACCTGTTCCGTATGTTGCAATGCTTCGTTATATGTCTTACCGTCTGCCATACAGCCGGCAAGTTCGGGGACCTCGGCAACAAAGCAGTTATCTTCATCACTCCAATAAATTATTATTTCATATCTACTCATCTTCAGTTTCTCCCAATTTATAATTTAATATAATATTTCTAACCTGTTTGACTTGATAAGCCTTACTTTTATTGTTTTCATCCGGCTGTAAATTTATTATTTCCACTATACCCTCCTTAGAAAAAATATGATGGCTACCTTTGATTCTTTCATCAAATTCAAGAAATATCAAAAGATTCACTAAATCGGTAAAATTAATATTTGAATCGTTCTTACCATTTAATACTTTCATAAGTATTTTTGTTGATTTACTCATTGGTTAATCCAAATTCCATTTCCTTAATAATTAGGTTTTATAATTACTTTCTTGCTTCGTTTATAATTTCAATCATTTTCTTATTCTCCGGATTTTATTTTATTATTTACCAAACTGAATTTACGTTTTTAATAAGATTTTATTGTCATACTCCTACCAGCCCTTGATTTTACAATTTTTATGAATCTAATCAAATGATATTCCAAAATTCATTTTAAAATCGTTTTTTTGCTGGTACATTAATGTTGTTTATCTTTGCATCGTTTTGTTCTTTGATAAATCGGGCATTAAACCTTTGAGCCCTTTGTGCCTGCCATTGTGTACTTTGTGGTAAAAATTTTCACTCATTAGAAAGGGTATTTTAACACAAAGGGCACAAAGTGAAGGCAAAAAGAAGCACAAAGAAAAAGAAATCAATTTGAAAATGAAATTTTAATAAAGGGTAGAAATCCGTAGAAAAGTGTAGAAAATAGGTGAAAACGAGTGAAAGCTTGTTTACTGAATTTATTATTTGTTTGATAAAAGGATTAACTTGTTTATTTAATTCGTAATTCGTAATTATTATTCTACTTCCTCCTCCCACCAAAACTCTTCATCAAATTACTATCCGGCCATTTGTGCTTTTCGCTATTAAGCCGGATAATATAATGTTCGCATATTAGGGTAGAAATAACTCCAATCACTGTACCAGCCCATACATCAGTAAAAAAATGCTGCAGCAGATATACCCGCGAAACCCCAATCATAAAAGCTATGATAAAACAGAAAGCACCGACTAACCTGCTTTTCGAGAAGAGTGCCAATAATAAGAATAATGAAAATGCCGTTGCCGAATGACCCGATGGAAAACTGTTTGCCGTATATATATCCGATATTGGCAGCACTTGATGCAATTTCCCGAAAACCTCATGGCTGATTAATCCCATCGGTCGCGGCAGTTCAACAATATGCTTAATTACCTGAACCAGCAGCCCGCTTAATAAAAATGAAATTAATACCAACAGGCTTTTTCGATAATTGATGAAAGTTAGGATTAACACTACAAGTAAAGAAGATAATCCGTCGCCAAGCCATGTTAAAATATAAAATAATTTATCGAAAACGGGATTATTATATCGGTTCAAAAGTATAAGGGATGCTTCCCTGCCATTAACCGATGTATCAATTGCGCCGGCAATAATAAATAAAAAGAAAAGTATAAAGAATATTTTATTTTGGGAAATGTGCTGCTTTATTGTAATCATAATTTTTCAGTACGATACTTCGGCTTCACGGGAATACTCTTATTGACCATAGCTGTGTACTTAATCCGATTATCTACATCTCCCAGGACTTTGTATGCTTCGGTCAATTCGATAAACTGAACCAAACATTCCTTACGTCCGGGATTCAAATCCGGGTGGAACATCTTGGCAAGCTTATAATATGCCTTTTTAATTTCCCGTGTAGTTGCGGTTTTCGGTATTCCGAGCACCTTGTAATAGTTTTTTAGTAACATCCTGTTGCGTCCGCTTTAGTTCCGTCCCTGATTCTGGTAACTTTCTTTTTATTTTCTAACTACAAATTTAATCAATTATTTTATGCTTTAGAACTTGTTAATTATTGAATGAATTTAACACACCCCTTAATCCCCGGTTATAGAAGTAGAACATAGAAGTAGAAGTAGAAATTCCCCTCTTGAGAGGGGATTAAGGGGTGTGTTAAAAATTTTATCAATCCATACTTATTCTGCCATGAATTTCAATATCCGTTTCCGGTGGCAATTCAGTAAAGCTGATTACGCTTACCATCGGATAGGTAGTGCGAATCATGCGATAGAAATATGGTCGCACCTGAGCCGAGCAAATCACTAACGGCAGGAATCCCGCAAGCGTTATTTCATCAATTGCCTCGGATAATTTCCTTTGTATTGCGCTTACCATATCCGGCGAGAGTCCGAGCGTTGGACTCGATGTTGCCTGGTTATTCGATGTAAGCGCTGTCGTAAGCGAAGCCTCAG
The DNA here is from genome assembly GCA_016844745.1 of Ignavibacteria bacterium. Classification (GTDB taxonomy): domain Bacteria; phylum Bacteroidota; class Ignavibacteria; order Kapaibacteriales; family UBA2268; genus JAERMQ01. Next base: position 63,974 of record JAERMQ010000019.1, read on the forward strand.
TCGATGGGTCGAGTGCAATTGCATGAATAACGCTGTTGCCGTCCTGATAAAGCCTCTTGATTGTTTCGGATAAATTATGCCGCACATATTCTGTCAGAACATCTATATTCTTGGTAACCTTATAATATTCAAGCAGGGATTCGACGATTAAAGGGAAATCGCGAATCGGGATACTTTCGCGCAATAGATTCTGCAATACTTTTTGAATAACAGCCACAGGCAGGTTATCAGGCGAAATTTCGTCGAATAATGCAGGATAATCCACTTTCATATTATCCAACAGATGCCTGACGTCCTGACGGGTAACTAATTTATCCGAATTATGCCGCAATAACTCTGTCAAATGTGTCGTTAGCACAGTTGCTGCTTCGACGACAGTATAGCCCAGAATTTCGGCATTTTCCCGCTCGCTGAATGCAATCCATGTAGCAGGCAGACCAAATACTGGTTCTGTTACTTTAATTCCGGTTAATTCGCCTTCCGCCGTTCCGGGATTCATAGCTAACAGACGGTTTGTATATAACACATTGCGGGAAATTTCATTGCCGCGGATTTTAACAACATATTCTTCCGGCTCAAGCTGCAAATTATCGCGAACACGCACCGGTGGCAGGATTATTCCAAGCTCGACAGCAAGTTGACGTCGCACGTTGGTAATTCGCTTGAAGACGTCGCCACCCTGCGTTTCATCAACTAATGATATTAAGCTATAGCCAAGTTCTATTTCGACAGGGTCAACTCGCAGCAAATCTTCTACCGATGCTTCCTCCGGTTTGGCAGCTTTTTCTGCTTCGATTAATTCCGTTTGCAGCTTTTTATCGGCTTCCCTTCTATTTGTTCTTGTTTTTATATAAGCAAAACCGCCGGTAATACCAGCCATCATTAAAAACGGGAACATCGGAAAACCAGGCAGAACAGAAATAAGTACCATGGTAATGGAAGCCATTGCCATAGCTTTTGGCTGACCGCCAAATTGTTTCGTTAATTGCTTATCCAATTTCGCTTGCGTGCCTGAGCGGGTTACAACCAAACCACCTGCAACCGAAACCAATAATGCCGGAATCTGCGAGACTAATCCGTCACCTATTGTTAATATTGTATATGTTGTAAGAGCATTGGTAAGCTCCATGCCTTTTTGAGCCATACCGATTGTAAATCCGCCTAAAATATTAATACCGGTAATGACTAATCCTGCAATAGCATCGCCACGAATGAACTTTGCAGCTCCGTCCATCGAGCCGTAGAAGTCTGATTCCTGTGTTAATTCCTCGCGCCGCCTCCGGGCTGTTTGTTCGTCTATATAACCGGCATTCAAATCGGCATCGATACTCATCTGCTTGCCGGGCAATGCGTCCAATGTAAAACGTGCTGCTACTTCTGCAATACGTGACGAACCTTTAATAATAACTACGAAGTTGATTACCAGCAGGATGATAAATATTATTATACCGACAACATAATTTCCTTTAATAACGAATGTACCAAATGCCTGGATAATATAACCAGCATGAGCCTCGGAGAGAATCAAACGCACGGATGCTACGTTCAATCCCAGCCTGAATAGCGTCGTAATAAGCAAAATAGTCGGGAAGGCGGAAAATTCTAATGGAGAAACTAAATTAACTGCTACGAGAATAATCAGCACCGACAGGGCAATATTGACTGCAAGCAGCATATCGAGCATCATAGGCGGCAGCGGGATAATCAATAATCCCAGAATCATCAGCACACCGGCTGCGAGAGCTACATCGGGATTCCTTGTGAATACCGGCAATACATTATCACGCATCGTCCTAAAGGGTGCGCTTTCAAATATCGCCAACTGTTGATTTTTAGCCATTTATTTAATTTCTACAATTTAGTTTCTTAATACTCATCAATTTTATTTCAGTACCGAACTTATTTATTATCAAATATTTACATCTTATTTTATATTCCATATATCTTTATTTTAATTTCATTATCATCAACAAACAATACTGATTTTGCAAATAGTCTGCCACTTTTTTCAAAATGGTGAATTATTTTCTTTGTTACTGAAAAATAAATTAGTTAATTTTGTATTCCCATTTTGGGCCCGTAGCTCAGTTGGGAGAGCGCTAGAATCGCACTCTAGAGGTCGTGAGTTCGAATCTCATCGGGTCCACGGTTATAGAAGTAGAACATAGAAGTTAGAAATAGAAGTAGAATATGGTCGATTTTTATAATTTACGGTTTAGAAAATAATTATGAGTTATGAATAATGAATTATAAGTTATTATAGGTTTGTTTTGTTAAAGAAATACCTTTGTGAAAACAATACTATAATAACTCATAACTCATAACTTATAACTTTTAGTTAAGCGTGACATTGTTTTTATATATATAGTTCTATTTTCTACTTCTGAAACCTGCCCTGTGGTGTAACTGGCAACACGTCTGACTCTGGATCAGAAGAGTTCAGGTTCGAGCCCTGACGGGGCAGCAAAAAATAAAAGGTTAGTTCAATTTGTGAGCTAACCTTTTTTTTACCCTCACCCTACCTTCTCCATTTGGGAGAGGGTAGGGTGAGGGATACACTTTAATCAGAAGGAACTTCTGACTACCCTCTATAATACAATGAAATAAAAAAAATTCATAAAGATTCGAGATCAGCAGCCAGAAGGAACTTCTGCCTGTAGGTAAAATATTTATGAACTAAATTTTAATTACCGGATAAATTCTTCAACTTTTTGATTTGTGATTTCGTCAAACCGGTTAATAGAGCAATTTCATCTATTGAAAAGCCACGCATCAATGCATTTCTGGCAATTTTTTCGATACCTTCATTAATTCCTTGTTGCATTCCTTGTTGCATTCCCTGCTCTAATCCTATTTTGATAAATTCCTGGTCAAAACCTAATTCTTTTATGGCTTTCCTGAAATTTCTTTCAATTGTATTCATAAACCCCTCCTGTTTTATTATTTTTATTAATTGTATCGAATAAAGAATAGAGGTTATTCTCATTAAATTTTCATATTCTTCTATCGTTTCACCACCCGTTAGCAAACCCTTAATAAATTCACTCCGATCTTTTTTACTTGTGAATTCCTTCAGAACGCTTATCTCCTTATCATAGCGTAATTCTAATTCCTCAGGTATTACTACATAAACCGGTATAAGAGAAATATCCTCTATAATATATAATCCTTGACGAATATGTTCGGCTTTATATTGTTTCAAAAGTTTTCCCGGTCGAAGGCTCGATACAAGAGTAAAAGTCGTATTTTTTACATTTGCCTCCGGTTCTTTCAAAAGTAAACCGCAAATATAAATTCCAAGTTTATATAAATCATCATATATATTGAATCTGTCCTTCTCTGATTTGAATTCGACAATATTGAAACGCTTAAAATATGTTAACAACTCAACATAAGGAGCAATCGGTTTATTCATTTCTATCACAAGGACATCAACACGTTTAGGTAAGTCAATTATTTCATAATCAGTAATTACTTTTGCAAATTTACCAAAATATCCTGCCATGAGTATTTTGAAAGACTCATCGTAGCTTATTGTAATTTTCTTTTTTTCACTGCCTTCCATAATGCAAATTCAAAAGAAATTATTAATATACAAAATAAAAAATTGGAAAAAGTCCCACACTTCTCTAAATCTCCTTGCTATATCGAGCCGGCTGAAAGCCTGCGCTTCGAATGGCAGTATTGGTATAATCCACTGAATGAGCGCGAGCAAAAGCGCATGACCTTTACTCCAACCGGCAATTCTAACGGCGGAGTTTATCCCTGGGTGTATTATCTGCTCGGCGGGAAGAATGAACAATTCGCAGTCTATAACGGTATGGAATTCACAGACCAATTCCCGATTTCAGAGAATGCTGCTGCTTGTACCAAACCTGCCGGACAGGGCGTTTATCTTTTCCCTGTGGAATACAATACTTACGGAGCAGGCTCGTTAATTGCCTTATCGTATAAACCGGATGAGAATGGAATTTGGAACAAATATTACAAAATATTCGACCACTTGGGAAGTGTGAGGGTTGAGATGAAGTTCGACTACCAAACCCCATCGCCACCCATAATTGCCAGCCAGTACGACTACGAGCCGTTCGGCAAACCTTTGGCTGTGCAGGGCAATACAAGCCGCCTATCGTTCATTGATAAGGAAAAGGACAAAGAGAGCATATTAGGCGACTTCGGAGTGCGCAAGTATGATGATGGGCTGCGTATTTATTTCAGGAAAAGAAATGCTAAATAATAATTTTTTGAATCATTTGTAATAAACTCTAAAATATTGTAATTTTGATTTTTTGAGATTAAAAGGATTAAATTATGCCGGCTGTTACATATCAATACCTGACGGATACAAACGGGAAGCCTGTTGCAGTTGTACTTCCCATTCAATTCTGGAATTCGGTTTTTCCACAAGATGAAACAAAATACTTAATGAAAAGCAAAAGGATGAAGCAAAGATTAATTGAAGCGCTAAATCGAACCGATGGATTTTCAATTGAGGAAGTTCGTGAGAAGCTTGGAATTTGATTCAAACGCATTTGAGGATTTGGAGTGGTGGGTAAAACAAGATAGAAAAAAAGTATTAAAAATCTTCAAATTAATTAAGGATATAGAGAAAACTCCATTCAAAGGCTTAGGTAAGCCTGAACCTTTAAAAGAGAGTTTTGCCGGCTCATGGTCAAGACGAATAGATGAGGAACATAGGTTAATATATCAGGTTCTCGATAATAAAGTAAGAATATTAGCTTGCAGATACCATTATGATGAAAAAAAATAAAGTCCTTCAGGAAGTTTTTGAACTTTTTATTCATTCGGTGCAGGCTCGTTAATTCCATTATCGTATAAACCTGACGAGAATGGAAATTGGAGGCGTTAAAAAAACAATGAACAATGCTCCGAACGGCAATTTTGATTCAAAAACCGATATTGGTGATTACAGTTATCATACAACCAAAAAACATGCTTTAGCAGGAATAACCAATGGAAATGAAAATTCGCTCTCATCAAATATTCAGGAAATTTCTTATACTCCCTTCCAGAAAGTAGCTTCAATTTCCGAAGGAAATAACACCGCCGAATTCGTTTATGGTCCGAATGATGAACGAAGGATGATGGTAATTACAAATACTCAAGCAGGCGTTACAAAACGATTTTACGGCAATGGCTACGAAAAAGAAATTTTACCAGACAACAAAGTACGAGAATTACACTATATTTCCTCGCCAAACGGTCTTATTGCCGTATATGTAAAAGAGACCGGAGCGGCGGATATTTTGTATTACGTTCATACAGACAGGCAGGGTTCCATAGTCGGATTGACAAAATTAAACTCCAATAATCAGCCGGAGCGAGTTGCCCGTTACAGCTACGATGCATGGGGAAGAATACGTAATGCAACAACCTGGCAATACGAAACTGTTGCTGCTTACCTTACAATAATACCCCGCGGCTATACCGGACACGAGCATCTGGAAATGTTCGCCATAATTAACATGAACGGCAGGCTCTATGACCCGGCAGTCGGACGCTTTTTTAGTCCGGATAATTTTGTTCAATTCCCTGGTTTTAGCCAATCTTTCAATAGGTATTCTTATTGTGTCAATAATCCGTTGAAATATACTGACCCCAGTGGTGAAACATGGGGGTGGGATGATATAATTGCTTTCGCTATTGGATTTATCATAGATTATGCATCCTATGGAATAAAAACAGGAGATTGGGGTTGGAATGCTGTACAACAAGGTATTATTGGTGGAGTTAAAGGATGGTTAACTTATTATTGTGTTGATATTGCTGGTATTTGGAATGGTATTGGGTTGGGTATTACTGTGCAAGTTGCATTAGGTGGTATTCAAAACGGTATTAAATATTGGTCTGAAGGAAAAGGTTTTGCTAATGGTTTAGCAAAATACAATTATTTTCCGGATATAATAAGTGGTGGTATTAATGGGGGTATAACAGGATATAATATAGCAAAAAAAGCGGGTTTAAATTATTGGTGGGGTACACAAAAAGGAAAAAATTGTAGTCCATGGTCAATTTGGAATGATGGTTTACCTGATGTACCTAGTCCAGACGTTATTTCACGAGTACCATTTTATGGTAAATTTAAAGCTAATTCAATTGAAGGGTTCTATAATAGTAGATTTGAAAAATATGATATTATTGATTGTGATCAAGTTGGAATTGTACTTTCTTCTGACGTTAACAACACTTCCGTTATAGGTATCCAATATCTTCAAACATACCCATCTGATTTAAATGATTGTTTTCCTGATGTATTGGATGAGGCTTTCTCACCATTTTATTCAGGTAATCCAATGGACAGTAAACTTACTCAAAGTTTAAAAACATCAGCTTCATTGAGTGATGCTGCTTGTGCTGTTGATGTTTTAAGAGAAGGAGGAAAAACAATAGTTCAAAATACAAGCAATATTAGTATGAGATATACAACTTCAATATTAGCTTGTTATAATAATTCTGATAATTGGAAAATCTTAGAAACAATTAGATGGGGTTATAATATTGATGCTAAACGTTTTTTGACATTAGCACCAATAAACAGAGTAATAACACCTGAATGTCATATAAAATTAATTTCAAGATAAAAATGATAAAATATTTTTTATATATCTTTTTATTCATCAATTTTGGATGTAGAATAAATAAAGATTTTGTAGATAATCAAACCGAAATGTTTAGTTCAAATTCTATTGATGCTATTACATTTATTACACTACATAAAGCAGATTTTGATAGTTGTTCGAGTATTGAAATTCTTTTTATTTATAAAAACAGTACATCAAATAAAAGCTATTTCGTTATTTTTGACAGTATTGAATTTTCAAATCCTGAGAAATTATTTTTTCCTTTTAAACATATTTACTTGAATCATGATAATTTCGAAATATTCAAGTTGGAACTTGATAGAATAGAAAAAATAAATAAAATTTCTAATTTTTCAACTAATATTGATACGTATTTGGATATTGATGTTTTTTCTTATGGAATTAAAACATTAAATTATAGATTATATAGTAAGGAACAGTTTAATGAATATGTTATATTAACAAAGAATTTATTGGGTAAAAGAAATTTATTGCCCATAGAACAAATTATAAATAATTAGGTAGAATAATGAAAATAACTTTAATAATTTTATTCCTAATATCAAAAACTCTTGTTACTTTTTCTCAAACCTTCCAATTTGAATACGACGCAGCCGGCAACCGTATTAACCGTCATCCGGTACCGGCAAAGCAGTCCCAGCAAAACCCTGAAGAGCAGAAGGCAGGGAATATTACAATCAAAGTATTTCCCAATCCGACAATGGATTTCATTAAGGTTGAGATAGAAGGCTTGCCAAAGGATTCAAAGGTAAAAGTCGAGATGATTGACTTGCAAGGTGTTCGCTTTTACAACGATGAGTCAAATAATACCCTGTACAACCTCGACCTATCTCGAAAGAGTGCCGGAGTTTACCTTCTCAATATCTTTATTGACGGTAAGCCGACTTACTGGAAGATAATTAAGGAATAGTAAAAGTCGAGAATTTAGACCTTATTTTGTCCTTGCCGAAGAATTTAAATAGGACGGGAGGGAGAGTTATATCCCGTAAGCTGTGAAGTAAAAATAACTATTATAAAAGCCCTGGACATTTCACGTGCGGGGCTTTTTGTTTCGAAATAATTATTATTTTGTAACTTGTTTTATCAAAACACTCCTACCGAATGACCTTAATGGTGTTTGCCCAGTCTTGCTTCCCAATGATTTCAATCCCTGCGATGTTCTGGTGGTAATAGCAGGATTGAGAATTATATCGTCAAAGATTTTACCTATAATTTTACCAAATGGATTACTACCGGATATTGTTTTTTCTTTGGCTCTGCGTGCCATTTGAGTAGCCGTTAAATCCCGCATTTCCATTGCTATACTCATTCGGTGTTGATAGCTTGAATACCTTTATCCCCTGTTTTTTCATTGATAGCCTTTCTTAGATTATCCCTTAAAATATATTTAACCTGCGTGGCAAAGGATAGCTGGGGATCGGCATTGGCTACAATTTTTGACCAGGATGTATTGGCAATTAAGCCGTCATACATTCTCTTTGCTTTCAAAGCTTCTTCGGGAGTCATCATTTCGGGCATTTTCTTGATATAGGAAGTAATTGTCTTTAATTGATTAGAAGTTAAAGCTCCGTATTCATCTTTTAAATCTGAAATAATATTGCCGACAACTTCATTCTTAGAAAAAGTTATATTATTATATTTTGAAATTTGACTTTTCAAAATGCCTCCTTGTGTTGAAACTTCATTTTTAGCTTTTTGAAGTAATGTCTGACTGTAGGGTACTCAAACATCCAATGTTTGGCAAACATTGGATGTTTGTTTTAAATCATTTTAAAATCATTTTTATGCCATTACATTTCTCCAATATTATTTTTGCATTGTTGAGTTCTTTTATAAGGCGGAATGGAAGGATTTGTGCCCTTTGTACTTACTTTGAGCCTTTTGTGTTAAAATTTCTTCACATTTAAAAGAGAATTTTTTTAAGACAAAGTACACAAAGGTAAAGGCACAAAGTACCACAAAGAAAAAAAATGTAGAAAATCGTAGAAAATCGAAGAAAATCGAAGAAAATCGAAGAAAATCGTAGAAATTAGGTGAAAGTTCATAAAGTAAAAAGTGAAGGGGAAAAGTGAAGGGGAAAAGTGAAGGGGAAAAGTGAAGGGGAAAAGTGAAGGGGGAAAAGTGAAGGGGAAAAGTGAAGGGGAAAGGTGAAGGGGAAATCTCAAAAAATTGGAAATCCATAGTAAAATGCAGTAAATTGTCTGAACTAAGATTTTTAGGATTAAAGGATTACAGGATTCTTTTCATTAACCATTGACCATTGACCATTAACCATTGACCATTGACCATTGACCATTAACCATTAACCATTAACCATTGACCATTGACCATTGACCATTGACCATTAACCATTGACCATTAACCATTGACCATTAACCATTGACCATTAACCATTAACCATTGACCATTAATCAAAGTTTCATCCCGATTGTAAAATACACCATATACGGTCCCCACGAAGCTCCGGTTGGTTTCTTTACAAAATAAAAGCTGCGTCCGAGGGAGAAATTAGCAGGACCAAGCGGCGTATCCAATCCGAGGGTAGTGCCAAAGCCATGTTTGAAAGTTGATAAATCCACTTTATCTGTGAATTGACCAATTGAACCTAAATCATACCTGATAGAAAAATATGTATCGAAGATTAGTTTAAAAGGAGCTTTGTAGCGGTATTCGAGCGAACCTAATACTTTCTGCCTGCCACGGAATTCGTCTTCCCGCATACCGAAAAACGAATCCTGCCCGCCGAGACTGAAGAATTCCGGTAGTGGTAAGGCAGCATCGGCAAATCCAAAGAAAGTAGATACCCGCAGTGTATGGTTACCTAAAGAATGAGTGGCACGGTAATTCAATTTGGCGACGGAAAATCCAACCGATGAGGCAGTTTGAATAAAGTAGGATTCCACTGACATATCCAGAACCCTGCCTTTGGTTGGGAAGTGAGTCAAATCTTCGGAATCGAAAAGCAATTGAAATTTTAGTGTTGAAACATCATAAAACGGCTGGGCTTCGAGCGAAGACAAATCATTTGCCCGCTGCCGTTCGAGCCTGAATTCGGCGAATAAAAGCCCTTGCTTTTCGATTTGGGCTCCGAACCGGGCTTTCAATCCATAACGGTCTTCGGAATATTCGCTTTCGCGAACGTTTTCATATCGGCTGGAAGGCAAATTCGCAAGACTTACATACTTATTAACTCTGCGCGAATCCCAATACATTGAGAGCGAACCTGTGAAAGTCGTTGTAAGGATGCGCTGCTCTTCTAATTTCAGGATTGCATTCTGATTCCGCTCACCGCCGGCTAACCTTAACGAAAGTCTTGCTCCCTGGCTAAACAGGTTATCCTGGATTAAATCGATACCAATCTGGGCATTTCTTTCATTATCGACACGCCCACCAACTTTCACTGACTGCGAGCCCTGTTCGCGAAGTGAAATTATTATATCTATACCTTTACCTGTCGGTGATGGTTCATGCACAAATTCAACATCGTAAAAATATCCGCTATTAATCAAATTTTCCCATGAATCCAATATTTTTGAGGAATTAGCAGGTTCGCCGGTTTTGAATGTCAGCTCACGCATTATCAGGTAGTTATTTGTTGTTAGATTACCTTTCAGTCTAATATTATTGATTGTTCCTTCTTCGATTTCGATATTTAAAATTCCTTGCTCCTGTTCAAATTCCGCAGAAGAAATCGATGCAAATGAGTATTCGGCTTCTCTTGCTTTTTGCAGTATTTTTTCTTCCAACTGCCGTACCACATCCGGAGAATAAGGCATGGCTATGTAATCCAATGTAAATGAATCAGGGTATATGGAATCCAAATGTACATTTTTGCTTTTTATCTTTACATTTTTGAGTTTTAAATAAGGTTCAGTCTGTATTATTAATATTTTTAGATTTTCAATCTCTGATATTTCACAAACGTAATTTTTATAATATGAATTATTTTTAGACTCTAAAATATTTTTTATTAACTCACGAGGAGTTATTGAATCCAGCATGGCTACAGACTTTATAATTGATAAAGAATCATTTTTAAAAAATCCGTCTAACTTTATGTTTTCAGATTTTATTTTTAGTGGAAAATAACCGACTTGGGAAGACAAGGTTACCGTTAATAAAGAATCGAACTTATTTTGTAATGTGCTTTTTATTTTGTGAATTGCATCTTTAGCAGCATTTTTCCCTATATCGATAAGAGTTCCGATATTTGTGAAATCGAGACTGGAACTTCGCCCCAAATCCGGCTTTAAAATTATATCGGCTTTGCTGGCTGCTTTAGAACTATTTAAATTCATAGTAATTGAAATAAACTGGTCGGCAATATTCCATGGTGTATTTAATTCTTCCGGCAATAAAAAAGGTGAAGTTGTGTTGATGGCAAGAATTAAATCAGGCTTGAAATCCGAAACTGATTCGGAAGGTATATTGGCATGTAAACCGCCATCTACCAAAACGAGCGAATCCCTCCGCACCGGAGCAAATCGCAATGGCACTGCCGAACTTGCGAGCATAGCCTTTGCTAAGTCACCATCTTTTAATGAAATAGTTTTACCGGTTATTAAATCTGTTGAGATAGCCCTGAATGGATACTTCAGTTTATCGAAATTTCCTGCTATATGATAAATGCTGTTCCATATTGTCTTTCGAAGAAAGGCATTATAGTTGGTACCTGTTGAAATTGCTTCTTGCGGCTCGAATTTAAAATTATTGAATCGGAGCGATAGAATACTCCTGTCGATTATTTGCTTTTGGTCGATGAAGAATTCATTGCGGTCGTTTACGCTGCTGAATGAAAGAATCTCATCCCAGTTAGCATTCGAAAAAATAGTATCCAATTGTGCGGCATTGTAACCGGTAGCATACAATCCTCCGATAACAGAACCGATGCTGGTTCCGGCGATAAAATCGGGAAATATTCCTGCTTTTTCGAATTCCTCCAAAATACCGATTTGCGCAATTCCACGTGCGCCTCCTCCGCTCAATGCTAAGGCTATCTTTGGTTTACAGGAATTTGCCGGAATTACAATTTTAATTGATTTGCTTTCTAATGTATTTAGATTAATGAAAAATATGAAGATTAGTGCGATTTTTAAAATGTCTAATTGTGCAATAGAAACATTATAGAAAGTCAAGAAGAATGTCATTCTGAACGAAGTGAAGAATCCAGTCCCAATGCGGCTTCTGGATTCTTCACTTCGTTCAGAATGACATTTCATGGGTATTTGCATATTTACCGTATTGAAAATTGAAAGAACTCGCCTGTCGGAGTGCCGTATATTACTTTGCAGCTTTTAACATGAGAGAGCTGCGGACCTTGAAGCAAATAGGTATGAAACTCTCCGATATTTTGTTTTTCCCCTTCAACAACCACTTCAACCGAGCCGTCATAGCAATTCTTCGCATAGCCGTTCAATCCAAATTGTGTAGCTATCCTGTAAACGAAATATCGGTAACCGACTCCCTGCACTAATCCGCTTATTTTAAATTCGGCTCTAACGGTCTCTTTCATAATAATCCAAAATTCGTAAAGAATAGCAAAATTATAATAAAAAAAGGATTTAACCAACGAATTATATGAAATGTATAATGAAAAATTTTATTATCTTGCATTTCAAATTTTATTTTTCTTGATCAATTAAATTTTTTTATGATATAGATGAGGATTGAAAATCAGTAAACGGCGAATAGAAAGGGAAAGGAAAACAATTTTCAAAATGATTGAGCTTTATTGTAAGCTAAATCACAAAACAAAAAGCTTATGCTACGAATGTTCAGAACTATGGGACTATGCATCTGCCCGGTTAGAGAAATGTCCGTTCGGATACGATAAACCGGTTTGCAACCAATGCACGGTTCATTGCTACAAAAAAGATAAGCGCGAAGAAATACGCCGGGTAATGCGTTTTTCCGGACCTAAGATGATTTGGCGTTCGCCTTATCTTGCTATTATGCACTTTGTTGATAAAAAGCATCAACCGGTTGAAGGCGAGAAGGCTGTAGGGGTTTAGGCTAAGGGTGTTATAAATTCTGAATTCTGAATTTAAAATTATAATTCTTACCTAAAAGGCTACAGTCTAAAAGCCTATTGACTAAAATCAAAACACTAAAATACCTAAAAAGAGAAAAAAGATGAACGAAACATATCAGAAATTAAAAGAGATTCAATCGCAAAAACAATCGATTATTTGTGTCGGGTTGGATACCTCCGAAAGTAAACTGCCACATCATTTACAGTCTGCAACAGATGGTATATTGCACTTCAATCGGGAAATCATTGAAGCGACGCATGATTTGGCTTGTGCTTATAAAATCAATTTTGCATTCTACGAGCAATTAGGCGCTGATGGTTTCAATATTTTAAAGAAAACGTTCGAAATGCTGCCTAAGGATGCCGTTTCCATTGCTGATGCAAAACGAGGAGATATTGGCAACACATCGGAAAGCTATGCATTCTCTGTGTTCGAATACTTTGGAGCAGACTCGATAACAGTGAATCCTTATATGGGCAGCGACTCGGTTGCTCCATTTCTAAAATTCAATGATAAAATGGTGTTCCTGCTCGCATTAACATCCAATCCGGGTTCAGCCGACTTTCAGCGTCTTGAATCAGGCGGCAAGCCGGTATATCAGCATGTTATCGAAAAGTCTAAACTTTGGGGGTCGGGGGTCGGGAATTATAAAATCCCAGACCCCAGTCCCCAGTCCCCAGTCCCCAGTCCCCAAATCGGATATGTAGTTGGCGCTACTCATCCGGAAGAATTACGTGAAGTTAGGACTATAGCTCCATCCAGTTATTTTTTGATTCCCGGAATCGGAGCGCAGGGAGGAGACATTGCTGCAACAATGAAAGCTAATGACGGAAAGCCTGCAATAATTAATGTTTCGAGAGGAATAATTTATGCTTCAAATGGAAAGGATTTTGCTGAAAAAGCAAGGAAACAGGCGGAGTATTATAGAGATGCTTGTAAAGAATAGGAGAGAAATTAAAAGTTAATTAGTACAATGGAAAATCTAAAAAATGTCATTCTGAACGAAGTGAAGAATCTTTTCGAGAGATATTGTTACTTTAATATTGAAATTCTTTTATGTAAAGAAGATTCTTCACTTCGTTCAGAATGACATCCATTTTTATCCCAATATTCTTCAAATTGTTAGATTGATATATTGTTTGTTTTTTATTCATATAAATAAGGAAAAAGTATGTCTGAAACACCCGCTCCGGCAAAAAAAGGTCGCTTAATATTTATCGATGTTATGCGCGGTATCGCAGTTCTTTGGATGGTTGAAACCCACGTTGTGGATGTATGTCTCGGCAAATGGCTGAAGACAGGCTGGTTTTATAATATACTCAGCATCTCGAACGGTTTCGTAGCAGTAAGCTTTTTATTTTGCGCCGGAGCCGGCTTTTGGCTCGCTTCGATGAAGAAATCAGATGACTACAAACATTTCCGTCCTCCGCTTTGGGATTATTTGCGACGGTTGGGATTCATTATGTTATTGGCATACTGGATGCATGCACCTGTGATGTCCCTTTCAAAATTCTTGAAACTGCCATTTAATGTGCAGGTTCAATTTGCTGAGTGTGATATCCTGCAGGCAATTGTTGTATCATCGCTTATTGCGCTTGCAATATTGATGCTGACACCCAAATTAAAATATATTCCATACATATTTGCCATTCTTGCAATCCTGATATTTTCAGTAACGGGATTAGTATTGAATACTGAACCAATTGATTCTATGCCCGCATTTTTAGGAGCCTATTTTTCCAATATGAAATTTTCACTTTATAAAATATCGAAATTCCCGCTATTTCCCTGGGCTGGGTATTTCTTCGCTGGCGCTGCAATTACTGCGGCTTTCATGGCAGCAGAGAACAAAAAGAGATTTGCACAGATTTTCTTCGTTGGAGGTTTCTTTGTTATGTATTTCCTGTATTTTACCAATTATTGGCCCTGGCCCTATCCCGGTCGTCAGGATTGGTGGTATTGTTCGCCGTGGCATTCCATATTCCGCACCAGTTGCGCTGTTTGGGTATTCTCCCTGTTATATCTTATAGAGGACAAAATCAAAGGTAGGCGTTTTACTAAAATGCTTGAAATCAGCGGACAGGAATCGCTTTTCATTTATGTATTCCATAACCTGATTGTATATGGTTCCCTGGTTAGTATAGGTTTGCGTTTTCATGTCAATATGCAATTGGTTTACTGGCAGACCGGTTTGGTATTTCTTGCAATTGCAATTTTCAGCTATTACTTATCGAAAGGCTGGCACTACATTAAGCAAAACAATATGAAAGCAGCCCGTGCGATAATGGTTTCGGCAATTATTTTGTTTGTGCTGGTAATTTTAGTTAATCCGTATTGATGGAGATTTTGAATAACTAGTGTAACTATTCTTTGAAAAGCTGACTATGTGGTTGTTAGATGGACTCCACCTGCCAGGTGGAGTCCATCTTTTAATACTCAGCTTTTCAATGAATAGATACACTAGTGTTAAGTTAATTAGGATATGACGTAAATAAATTGTAATTTTGTACCTAAAAAGGCATTATGGTACGATACACAATTAAACTAAAGCAAATTGAG
>JAERMQ010000064.1 GCA_016844745.1 Ignavibacteria bacterium
GGCAGTTATGAATTTATATGCTGATGTTCTTTCTAAAAAGAGACTATATCAAAGTACATTGTTTATTTAAATTAGTCAACCTATTTTAGGTCAGGACAACCATTAACCATTTACCATTAACCATTAACCATTAACCATTGACCATTAACCATTAACCATTGACCATTGACCATTGGTTTAAGCTTTCATAGCATCTAAGAAACCTTGTGACTTAACCATGTTGTCTTCCATATCATCAGTAAGGAAATCGAGACCGTTTTCGGTTAAAGTGCTGAAGGAAGCGGAGAGAACCTTCCATGCATTATCGCTTTCAATATCATAGCCGGGTGGTAGTCCTTTGAAAAAACTTGCGCCATAGATTTCAGCAAGAAGGCTTGAAACCCCGATTAATGCAGGTAATTCTTTATTGCTTTCTAATGTTTCGGGTTTAATATATGAAGTGATAATTGTAACTAATTCTTCAGGCAGCTTCCAGGATTGAGCAAGGCGTTCTCCAACCTCGACATGGGAAACACCGAATATTTTTTTCTCAGCAAGTATATCAGATACATTGAACTTTTGAACTGCCATTGCTACTTTCAAATATTTATTCACATCATATTGAATCATTGCTAATTTTCCGATTTTATGAAGTAATCCACCGATAAACTCGCGTTCCTTGAAGTTTGTCCTTAGCTTATTAGCAATTGATTTGCTAATAGTACCGGTAGTTGAGGAATGCAGCCAGAACCTCTCCATCAATTCGGAAGCGCCTTTTTTCGAGCCGAACCAAAATCTCGAAAAAATCGAAATTCCCAGGACTATGTTCGTTAGCCTTGAAAAGCCCATCATCATTATTGCCTGATGAATAGAAGTGACCTGCTTTTGTTGAGCGTATAATGGGGAATTTGCTACCCTCAGTAGTTTCATTGTTAATGCCGGGTCAGATTGAATTATACGGGAAATTTCCCTAACATCAATATCTTCCTTTTTAAGCATATTAAGTAGATGCATTGCCACATTTGGCAATGAAACCAAGTCTTTGTCGTTCAAGATTGAGTCAATTATTGACATAACTCTTCCTTATTCATAGCTATTTGTTTTTAGGTTGTTGACTTTTCTTTTCAGTGTTCCATTTTTTAAGTAACTCTTTTCCGATATTCTTTTTATTAGAAATATCAGCATTATCACCCGGTGTTGTGTTCTTTTCATCTATATTTTCTTTTATTTCTATTAATCTATCTTTTTCATCACGCCAAATAGCATCAGGAGTAAAGTCCTCAATCCCGCTTTCGGGCAAAGTATCATCAAATACTAATTTATCGATTTTTTCATCATTTTTTTGTATTTCAATTTCATTCATTAATTCATCAGATTCAAAATTATCTGATAAATCGCCAAACTCATCATCAATTGACGAATTATCTAATATTTTCTTACCCAATACTTCAGGACTCTCATCGGGAAACTCTGATTTTACGAATTTCTCAAAATCTTCCAAATTGGACAGATCCGGATTCTCTTCGGGAAACTCCGATTTAGCGAATTTCTCAAAATCTTCCAAATCGGACAAATCCGGATTTTCATCCGGAAATTCCGATTTTGCGAATTTCTCAAAATCTTCCAAATCGGACAAATCCGGATTCTCATCCGGAAACTCCGATTTTGCTTTATTGTCCACTTTTGTCGAAGGTATTTGTTCTTTTGCAGCGCCGACAAATTTCTTGAAATCTGCTATACTAATTGAATCTTCATCTATTGATTCAATGGGTTCAATATCTTTTTTTACGGGTATTGGTTTAGGTTTAGGCTTTGTGGATTTTGACGGAGGTTTTTTCATGAATTTAGAAAGGTCGAATTCCGAAGATTCGCCTTTATCTGAGTCATCTTCCGAATTATTCATTGCATCACGAATCATTCCACCTTCCATGTCTAATAAACTATCCTCCATTGTATGTAAATTCATACCATCTAAATTACCTTCGGCAAATAATTTATCGAAATCCAAATTTTCAACATTACTTAATTCCGATGCGGCAGCAAAGGGGTCGAATCCACCATCCTTAATTGTTGCAATACCTGATTTGCTTTCGCTTTGTTTTTTCTTAAAAGGTTTTGCAACATTTTCCTTATCACCGAAAAGAAAATCCAAATCCACTTCCGTTTCAGATGAGAATCCTTTGCCTTTTACCTTTTGCTCGAATTCGGATTTTCCATCGAGCATATCCATAATGTCTTGCTCTTCGAAGTCCATGCCTTCCGAGCCGAAATCATCAAAATCCCCTGATTCTTCCTCATCATCCCCTGAATGTCCTCCCGACATCTCAGTGAAGGATTTACCATCTTCTTCTTCTTCATCTGCATATTCAATTTCCGTAATGAAGAATGCATTAATGTCGTACAATTCCTTTGTTAGCACGACAAACTCATCTTCGGGAGTGTTCCTCAATAAAGAGTATTTTTCAATTAAAGATTTAAATTCCCTGCCAAGTTTCGATAAACAATGGAAATAAATTAATAGTAATTCGTAATTAGATAACTGTGAACAAATCAAATCAATATAAAAATCTTTATCTTCGAATTCTTTGCTATCTATAAAGTGAACGATATTCAGTAGATTCCTGAAATAATGCCCAAGGTCGGCTTGATACTCTTCGAAAAAAGCAGAATATGAGCGGTTAATTAATTTCTTAGCCGTTTTAATATTAAACTCATCTGTCATATAATCTTCAATATAAGAATTGAAGTAAATTTTATAGCTCTTAAAATATTCCACAAAACAACTTCTACCGGTTATTTTAATCATTATTGATGGGTCATCACGGTTAGGCAAGCCAAACTTGTTCACTTCAATATCCATTGAATTAACAATTTCGGTGTGAAAGCGTAGCAGTTGAAAAAAAGTATTTTCATGTTTTTGAGTTTCCAATACAATATTACTTTTCTTGGCTTGCTCGGTTTGAGCTTTAAATTCGTCCAATTGCTGTGATAAATGGTCGCCCTGAGCGCTTAATTCATCCTTTTGATACTTCAAAGCTGCATAGAACAAAAGGATAGAAGCCAGGTTCCACATACTTCCGACGAAACCTTCGATATACTGACCCAAATTGCCATATTTCTGACCGGCTCCATCGCCAAAGGAAAAAAGCATATCGAAATTGGTCACAAACATCAAAAGAATAATAATTAAAATACCGACGGTAATAAATGCTATTGCCATTACCTCGGGGAAAATCAACTTTTGTTTTTGTTTTTGTTCCATTGCGAAAAATAAAATAACAAAATTTATTTAAAATAGATAGAACTTTCTTATTAAAAATAATTAATTGAAGTTTTCGTTTCAAATACTAACAAAGACTTTGCAGCGATTTCATCGTGTAATTTTTTTTGTTAAATTATATTTTTTATAACGTTATTTTATAACAATGATGAAAATATCAAATTTTCAACAAACACCATGAGAAGATTCTATAAATTATTTTTGATGATATCTACTTTGTTTTTGATTTGTACAACGATTTCTTTTGGCAGATACTGGGAAAAAATAACCAATATTCCTGAACCTTTTGCATCGAGTTATTGGTTGGATGTCTATTTTCTTGAATCCAATCCCCGGTTCGGCTGGGTTTGCGGATTCCAGGGTATGGTCATTCGAACAACTGATGGTGGATTAACCTGGGCAGGTTCTTATATTCCCAATGCAGACCATATGGAAAGCATACATTTCAGGTCATCAAATATTGGATATACATCAGGAGTAAGCGGTTTATTCAAATCAATGGATGGGGGCGCTTCCTGGTTCGATATTACTCCATCAGGCGCTACGGATTTGTGGGGTTCCTATTTCTACGATGATAATATTGGTGTAGTGTTAGGAGGAGGCTGCAATGGTACTCAAAATTTCTGGAGAACTACAGACGGTGGCTCTTCGTGGAATTTATTTACCGGCAATCTTGCAAATTCGGGCTTAACCGATGCAATTATTTATAATCCTGCAGGCGAAGGGTATGCTTCGAGCAGCGGAAGGATTTGGAAAACTTCTGATGGTGGAGTTTCATGGAATGTTTTTGCCACTACCGGCGCAAATATCTGGCAGGAAGAAATTACTAAATTTAATTCATCATTTTGTGTCCCCTACGCAGGAACGAACTGCTCCGGTCAGGGTGGTGACGGCGGTATGCGTTTCTCGATGGATAATGGCGCCAATTGGCTGCAATACAGAGCCAATACTCCAATGTTCGGCACTTTTCTAATCAATGAAACAACTGCCTGGGCATGTGGTTATAATACTCAAGTATATTATACCAACGACGGTGGGAATCGCTGGTTGGTGAGGAATTGCGGTATTCCTTCGGGAAGCCTCGATGATTTATGGTTTGTCGATGATACAACCGGTTGGTTGGTTGGCGAGGGAGTTTATAAACTAGCACCCTCGAAGCAAACCTTTAGTAAAGATAAAATCAGTTTCGGGGAAATTTGCATACCATCGAATAAAAATGATACTGTATGGATTAAAAATTATTCTTTCGATGGAGCAAATCTGGAATTAAGTTTCAATCCACCGAATTCCGCATTTAGAATAATTAGACCTTCTGCTGCTTTGAATATGGCGCCATGCGATTCTGCAATGATAGTGGTAATTTTCCAGCCTGATGCAACCGGAACTTATGCCACCTCATTAATAGTTTCCATAAATTCCGATGAAAAATATACTTTGCAGGTTAACGGAACCGCAAATGTTTCAACGGTTAGACCGGAAGATACTTTGTTCGTCATAGACAGTGCCAGATGCGGCAAATGGAAGGATATATATGTAAAATGGACTGCTGATAATTCAAAAGAATCAATTGTATCAGTCGAGCAAATGAGCGGTGGAAAAAATGAAGTCTTCACTTCTTTTCAATTACCTGTGAATATTACTCCTGCAAGTGTCTCAACATTATTTTCCATTAACCCGGCTGATACCGGCTGGAATTATGCTAGATTCAAATTCCACATCAGGCCCTGTGAAAAGGATACTTTTATCACATTTAAGTATTATGGATATTCCCCAATCATTACAACAGAAAATAAACAGTTCATTCCATTGGAATGTATAACGGCAAAATATGACTCAATTCCCGTAAAAAATACCGGTAATGCCGACCTGGTAATTAAAAGCGTATCTTTCTTTCCTACTTCACAACGCTTTTCATTCATCGGATGGAAAGCAGGCAGAACCATGCCATTCACCCTGAAACCGGAAGAATCCGATACTGCAATTATCCTGTTTACACCTGCATCGATGGGACTTTACAACGGAATATTAAAAATTTACAGTAATGATTCGACAACTGCCCGCGGACTTAAAACTCCACTTGACATAAATATAACCGGCAGCTATTCAAAATCAATATTAAGCGTCAGGGATTCTATAATAGATTTCGGTACAATCTGCCTTGGCAGTTCTGTTGAAAAATATTTTGTAATAAAAAATACAGGGAATCTTAAAGCTTTTCTTGTTCAGTCCAAAAATGTGCCGGATTATTATAAGTTTAACTTTGGTAATAATAATTTCCCCGTTGCTTTAAATTTCCCGGATTCAGTCCTGTGCAGGGTTAAATGGCAACCCGATATTTCCGGTTCGGTTCGCGATACTATCCTTCTTGTTAATTTCCCTTGTGATGAATATATAAGATTGATATTAACCGGAAAAGCCATCGAATACAATGCCATTGCTACTCCAAAGTCCATAGACAAACTATTCGGCACAGAAGAAAAATTTGTTACCGATGTTATTATCCAATCCTTAGATTCCTTTGACGTTCCAATAATCGACATAAGATTATCCCCCGCTCCCGGCACAGATTGGCAATATAGCTTTAGTCCTTCATTACCTGTGACTTTGAATGCTCTTGCTTCAGATACTTTCCAATTATCCATTTCATCACTTTCTGAAGGAATTTATAAGGGCAATATATGTGTTACATTAGGCGGACAATGCCCTAAAGAAATTTGTTTACCTATAAATTTACAAAGCATAGACCAGAGATATGAATTAAGCTCAAATTCTATATATCTTGGATTGAAGATTTGTAAAAGCGCATTATATATTGATTCCGTAAAGTTAAAGAACAGTGGAGTAAGCCAGGATACAATTACCGGTATAACAATAAATCCTAACGCATTACCATTCTTTATCTTTCAAGCGCCAAAGCTACCCTTGATAATTAAACCGGGAGAATCAGCATCAATTGTCATAGGATTTATTCCATTAGCCGAAGGTAAATACACCTCTGCTCTTGAGTTTTCAACATCCAAATTAAGAGGAAAAATTCTATCGGTTCCTTTATCAGGCGAGTATGGGATTGCAAACACTCAAACTACCGATACGATATTGGATTTCGGAACTTTTGAATACTGCGAACCGGAGAAGGAAATAATTATTCATTTACAAAATACCGGAACTCTCGATGATTCTTTGCAGATTGCAGTTAATCCTGCTATTGATGGCTTTATTTATGAACCCAACAAATTTATATTCGTAAAAAGTAAGGATAGCGCTAATCTTCGGGTTGTTGTAAATCCGGGTGTTTTTCCAAATACCGGAGATTTTATCGATACTCTTTTCCTGAAAAGTAAAGTTTGTGAGAATCTTATAAAGGTAATTGGTAAAGTTAAAATCATTCAACCTACCTTAACAATTACTCCTAAAGAAAATGACCTTGGGAAAATATGGATGGATGATAGTTCTGCTTGTACTGTTACTATCATTAACAATAGCGGTTATAAGAAAACAATAACCGGCGCAATGATACTCCAGCAGCCAAATGATTACATATTTACAATTCCATTACCATACCAATTAAATAATGGTGACAGTCTTGTTATACCTGTAAAATTCAATGCCAGACACGAAGGCTCTCATACCAACATTATGATAATTCTTGAAGAATCCAAATGTAAATATACCGATTCGACTTCCCTAAAAGCAACCGTACCAACAGAAGAATACTTCGCTAAAATCCGTATCGGCAACTACACTGCATCATTCGGTGATACTATTTCAATTTTCGGTTATGTTGAGGATTCCATACCAAGAGTTAAGCCTACAAAAGTGTTAGTTGAGGTTAGCTTTGATAAACAACTTTTCTATCCTAACGAACTCTCATTCAGGTACGGAGCATCATGGCAAATCATTCCATTTAACTATATCCCCGGTAAAGTGACGGGAGAAATTACAGGCAATGCAGCTTTAAGAATTTTCGAAAAACCAGATGCAGTTGTGAAAATCAAAGGAAATGCTTTGCTCAGCACACCTGATTCAACTTTAATATATTTCTCGGATTTTACACCTGTTATTTCCAAAATCGTTAATATAACTAAAATCGATGGCTCTTTGAAGCTCAATCCATTTTGCAAACCAATCGGTGAATACAATAAGCTTTCTTTTATTCCAACATCAGCTTTTGCATTGAAAGACCAGTCGCCATCGGACAAATTACTTATTTCGGCTAAATCGACCGGAGAGCAAACCTGTAATTATGGAATATATGATTTAATCGGAAGTTTGAAAGCGGACTCCCAAATAAAGCTACGTTCGGGAGATGATATAATTCAATTCGATTTAACCAATCTAACATCCGGAACATACTTTATCAAAATCACAACTCAATACGGTCAGGTATGGGTTGGGAAGTTTGTGAAGATGTAAAACAGTTTATAAAGTTAAAAGTTTATAAAAGAAAAGTAAATGTGTTATATTATTAAAAAGAATGTGGTAAATTAACAGGAAAGTCATTCAGAACGAAGTGAAGAATCCAGAAGCACCATTGGGACTGGATTCTACACTTCATTCTGAATGACTTTCTTTTGGATTTTAAACACAATTTCATTATCTATAAAGCCAATTTTTGACAATTTATCATTTCTTCTTAATATAATTCAAATAAATATAAGTAAGCCAATAATCATAATTCATTTGCGGCTCGAATGAAAGCTTGGCTGGCGGTTCTACTTTGTAAAACTGTCCGGTCTCATATTTCCAAACCCAAACCTCAGATGTGGCGTACTTCTCTTCAGGATTGTAAACATTACTTTTTGCTAATTTTACTGACGAGGATTCTTCATCATACTTTTTAATTAAAACTTTACCGTCCCAATAAAATACAATATTGGTTCCGAATACCGAATGAATGATATTTCTTCCAATAAGGTAATTCCTTTTCTCAGACGTATCAATATAATAGAAACTTTTGCCGGGTAAATATCTTATGCCATAGTTCAGAAGTGGTCTCGCAAGCCAATCTGCGTCGATAACCGGAACACCATTATGACGGAATGGTCCGTCAAAAATAATAACGCAATCCTCTTTGGTTTGCTTAATTTTTTCGTGTGGAATTGCAGAAATAATGTCCTTCTGAATCTGCCAAGAATATATCCAATCATTAGCCCTGATGAGGTTGGTTGAAACCAATACGGCAATACTCAGGATTGATAGAATTTTAATGGTCTTACTAAATAAGTTATGATGATAAATATAATAAACCATGTAAATAAGTAAAAATAAAAACCAGATATTGACAACGGCTAATGTTCTGGCTCTTGGTCCGATACTCCAAAGAGTATATCCAGCGCCTGAATATATCACAATCGAAATTCCCATTCCAAATAATAAGCTTAAAATGATTAGCAAGTTTAACCTTTTATCCGGCTTTGAATGAGTTGAAGTAGCTTTTCTATATTTAATGAACAGATAAATTATGAAGCATATCAATATTACAGAAAACCAACTGAAAACTACAAAATAGGCATAAGGAAGAGAGAAAAAATTAGCCGCAATGGTTTGCAGAAAATAAGGATTAAATTCTTTATTTACAATATCAGTTGAAAATAAGGAGGAAACCCTGTTCCAGACTATCGATAAAAGGTTAATTGTGAAATATCCAAAAATAATCGACAGGAAATATCGAATACCAAATTTTTTATGAATTCCTTTAGCATAAGCTATAATGAATATTACAAAAAATTGAAAATAAAACGACTCATACGAGAAACATGCAAGAAGATAGAATACAAGCGGCATAAGCCATATCTTTTTGCCTTTGTTCCAACCATCAATTAAATAACCAAATGAAATCAGACTAAAGATTGGAGATAGAATCAGCATGGAGCCAAGTGGCCATGCAACAAATGGTAACAGAACAGGATGAATCAACCATAATCCGGTCAATATTACAGCCCACTTTCGCTCATCTTTGAATTCCAACATTCTGAACAACCTGATTGAGAAGTAATTAAGGCTGAAAGCCGTGAGCAGGACAATGATTTGAGTGATTACCTGCCAGTAAACCGGATTAGAATTACCCGCGATATAGCAGCATAAAGTGAAAATAATACCTAAAACCGGACGATTAATTAAAGAGAAAAAATTCAAATTAAAAATATTGGGAGCAAAGAAATCAAAATTTGATGGATGCAATTCCGGTCTGATATAGGACCAATCATCAAGATAGAATCCTAAAAATAACGGATACCATGAATAAATTAATATCCAAATGAATAAAATGAACCAATAGGAGCGAACAAATTTTTTCAGTTCCATAATACCCAATCATATTTAAAAAAACTCAAAACTCAAATTTGTCTGAATTATGATTTATAAGATTTAAAATAATGGTCAATGATTCAATATTTATTCAAAAGCCATAATTCGTAATTCGTAATTTGTCTGAATTAGGATTTAAGGATTATAGGATTTTTAAATTGCTCCAACCCATAACTCATAACTCATAACTCATAATTTTTAATTCATAATTCGTAATTAAAAATTAGTTCCCAACCGGCAATTCCAGACTACTCGGATACTGCTCGTCATGATAAAATTTAATGAGCGCTTTTCGGGCATCCTTCTTTGTTTCAAGTTCGACGGCTCCGCCGGAACAATAATTTTTTTCATATTCAGGTGAATTCAGGCAGCCAAGAACCAATCTGATACGGCTTCCTTTATTCAAAGTCCGGCAGAAAAATGGAAATGAAGCAAATTCGTACAGATTGATTTCGCCTGGTTTGAGCAGCTCTGCTTTTTCTAAAGAATTCCTGTACCTTGCCCTGATAATATCATTCCCAAGAAATATGCAATTCCCGTTCGATTTTATTTCATATAATGATACTGAGAAATCGGCATCTGGAACGTTAGCTTCAAGATAGGCACGGAATTTCACGTAACCGCATATCGTCCGATTATTCTCAAGTGGTTGAGTATGATACACTAAAACGTCATCCGCAAAAGCAGAACTCTGGTCGGTATAAATATTTGGCTGAGGTTTAAGATATGATTCACGGTTAACGATTTTCAGTGGGTCATAGTTGAAAAAATCAGGATTTTGCTTGATAAGTAAATTTGAAGAAAGCACGCCTGAATGAAAGACATCACCGGCTCCTTCGTTAGTTGAGGAAAAATAAAGAACTTCCTTGGCAGGCGCTAATTCCTCAATTCTATCGGCATACTTCCAGGTATTATCCCCCATCACGTAGCACGCAACCTGCTTTTCCAAAAATTTCGGGCGTGGATTATCTTTCAATACCCAATCGAAAAATTCAAGCTGTAGTTTATTCATATCAATGACAGAATTATCACCG
This sequence comes from Ignavibacteria bacterium, assembly GCA_016844745.1. Lineage (GTDB taxonomy): Bacteria > Bacteroidota > Ignavibacteria > Kapaibacteriales > UBA2268 > JAERMQ01. The sequence continues at coordinate 10,600 of JAERMQ010000064.1, forward strand.
AAAGTTAAACCTTCCAATTCCTTTTTCGGTCTTCGTGTACCACCGTGGTCATAAGGACCAATTACCAAAAAATGCTTTTCTTTTGCCAATTCACTGGCATACTTAAAATGCTGCTTGTAATAATACATGGCACCGTTCTGGTCATCATCGAAATGTCCCGTAATTGTTAGAATCGGGATATTAAATTTTGCAAAATCTTCCGGTTGAGGAACCATATCTTTCCAATATTTATCATAGGTCGGGTGGGAAAGCCATCGGCGGAAAATTTTTGCATTAGCCCCTGCAAAAGTATCTAAGCTCATAAAGGGAAGATAATTTGAGTGCATATTATAGAATTTCGATGACCAATAATCCACATCGCCGAATAGCTTGGCATTGCTTGTAGCCTCGCTGACAAATGCCAACCATCGGGAAGTAAAGCTATAAAATATATTTTTTACCGCAGGATAGTCTATTCCGGGTCCGACAGATGCCGAAGGTGCAATTGCTTTTAAGGAAGGTGGCAATTCCCGAAGGGTTTGCCACTGAACCATACCGCGATATGAACCACCCATCATAACTACTCTACCGTCGCACCATGGTTGAGTTGCAATCCATTGAACAACCTGAGCGCCATCCCTGCCGTCTGCTTCGAGCGGTAAGAATTCGCCGTTAGAATCTCCCCTACCCCGCACATCAACGCTTACAAAACAATACCCCTGCGAGGCAAACCATGAGCCGTCGGTCTGCTGCTCATCGGAGACGTAAGGAGTAAACCAGAGTATTGCAGGAAGTTTATTATTTACATTTGCCGGCTTCCATATTCTTGCGCTAAGGTCAGATCCATTCCTCATTGGTATGCGCTGATTAAGAAGGATTTCTATTTCCTTTTGAACCTGGCTGTTGGTTTCATAAAATATAATAAGAAATAAAACTATAACAGGTATCTTTACTAATTTTACAATCTTTTTCATTTCTTTTCCGGAATTATGAAAAATACATTTTTCAAACATTAACAAAAATAAATAATTTACTTTTGATTGAATATAAGATTATTCTTATATTTACATTTTACAAAATTAAGGGATATCAATGCAGGAAATAATCAACTATTTCGCCCAATTAAGCGCCGAACCCGGAACATTTCAGGAATCCGAATTTTCAAAAATTGCTAAAGAATTTATTTTAGCATTGGAGCAGGGCAGAACAAGGGCTGCTTCGAGAGATAGCGACGGTAATTGGCAAGTGAACCGCTGGGTGAAGGAAGGTATATTATTTCTTTTCAAATACGGCAAGCTAACAGATTATTCGGTTGATAACAATTTTAATTTCTTTGATAAAGATACAATCCCATTACAAAAATTTGATATTACAAGAAATGTACGCATTGTACCGGGTGGATCATCGATACGCTGCGGAAGCTATATTGCACCCGGTGTTATTTGTATGCCGCCTATGTATATAAATATCGGCGCATACGTCGATGAAGGTACTATGGTTGATTCCCATGCTTTAGTCGGTACATGCGCTCAAATCGGCAGGTGTGTGCATATCAGCGCTGCCTCGCAAATCGGGGGCGTACTGGAACCATCCGGCGCTCGTCCGGTAATAATCGAAGATGATGTAATGATAGGTGGAAATTGCGGTGTATATGAAGGTGTTTTGATTCGCCGCAGGGCAGTATTGGCAAGCGGAGTTGCGCTCACGGCATCATCGAGAATTTATGATTTGGTAAATAATAGAATAATAAAATCGGATGAAAATAATCCTTTGGAAGTTCCCGAATCGGCTGTTCTTGTACCCGGCAGCAGGGCTATTTCATCGGATTTCGGTAAAGAACACGGATTATCAATTTCAACACCTTTAATTGTTAAATACCGGGATTCTAAAACCGATGCTAAAACGGCATTGAATGCTGCTTTGAGGTAGGTTAATTATATCCGTCTTTGATAATCGTTGAAATCATTTTAAACTTTTCATTAGCTTTTATTATATGAGGAGAGTGTGCAGGAATTACTATAGAACTGCCTTTATCGAGGATAAATATTTTTGAGTCAATTTCAATTTCTGCCCTACCCTCTATTATCTGTATAAAAGTGTCGAATGGAATTGTTTTCTCAACCAATCCTTCACTAATATCGAATGACATAACACAAACATTTCCAGTATTTTTTTTAAGAATTGTTCTGCTAACAATTGATTGTGATTCATATTCGATTATGTCAAGTAACATTAATGGTTGCGATTTAATGATTTCTATATTGTGCATAATAAACCCCTACAATTTTAGTAAAGTTTTAAATTAACCAAATTTATTCCTGATTTTCAAGCCACTTCAGTAATTCCCTGATACTGCTCGTGGCAAGGGCAATACTCATATCTGCAGCACCATAATATATATTGATGGTATCTCCATCAGGAGCAATTGTATAGCCGCAAGGAAAAACGACTTTATTCACATCTCCATCCAATTCATAAGGTTCTTGTGGTCCAAATATCCATTCATTGCTTCTTTTTAGGCAGAGTTCCGGTTTTTTCAAATCAAATAATGCGAGCCCCAATCTATATATACATCCGGCAGAATTTTGTTTCACACCATGATAAATCATTAGCCAACCTTGGGGAGTTTCAATTGGCGGCGGGGACATACCAATTTTATTAGCATCCCACCATCCGCCGAGGCGGGCTTCCATAATTAGTTTGTGGCTGCCCCAATGACGCAGGTCAGGTGAATAAGAAATCCAGATATGAGCCCTGTTGGAACTCACCGGGCGGTGAATTAAAGCCCAATAATCTCCTATTCGATGTGGTAGCAATGCTGCATCTTTGTCATCCGGCTGCATAATAATTCCGAAACGTTCAAAAGAATGAAAATCTTCGGTGAATGCTAATGCTACTCCGGGTCCATCGCGTGTATAAGCGGTGTAAACTATTGCATACTTGCGCAATTCTGGAATGTACGTGATGCGAGGGTCTTCAATACCCCAAATTTCTTCGGGATAATTTTCCGGGTCAGGCAATAATGTTGGCTCTTTATCTATAATCCAATTATCAATACCATTTAATGAACGTGCAGCACACAGATGAGACTGACCATTCCTTAACTCGACACGACACAACAGAAGGGTTGTCCCATCCTTCAAAAGTGTTGCCCCGGCATTAAAAACACTGTTAATAGGATAAGTCCAGTCGGAAGCAGAAAGAATAGGATTCTTTTTATACCTTTTAAATAATTCCTTATATTGATTTGTCATTTAATTTCAGTCTCCAAAGATAAAATTGTAGTCTCAGTTAATCGAAGCTCAAGTAAGGCTTGAAGGAAAGCAAGAGTAGATTCGGCACCCTGATTCTCGTTCAACCGGTCGGAATGTAATCCATCCCTGCAACCACCGGATATGGGGTCATAAATCGAAAGATTCAAATCATTCCGTCCAAGGAACCATTCGAATGCACGACGGGCTTCCTTTCGCCATTTTCCATCGCCGGTAATCCTGTAAGCCTCAAGGCAAGCAGAGACCATGGTTTGAGCTTCTACTGGTTGTTGGTCGAACCTTGCACGTACTCCATTCTTAGTATAAAATCCATTGGAGCCAATAGAAATGAAATGACCTCCAACCGAATCTGATTTCTGTAATGCGGCTAACCAACTTAAAGCTTCAATTCCGAATTCTGTCATTTCAGCATTCGGTATAGAATTGCCACAAATCATTAATGCATGAGGCAAAGCAGCATTACAATAGCTTAAACTGTTTTCGAACCATCGCCAGTCATCAGTACGATTTTTTTTATATAATGTCAATAATCTTTCAGCCAACTCCAACCGAACATGACTCACCTTGCTATCTCCGGCAAACCTGAATGAATATTCATGAATTCCCATAAGAGCAAAAGACCATGCACGGGGGCTTTTCATTTTAACAATTGCCGGCAATGATTGCTCAAATAGCCGTCCGGCAATACTTTGAAAAGAAGGAGTTTTAGAACGTCCTAATACGGTTCCTAAAGCCCATATCGTTCTGCCGTGGCTGTCATCCGAACCACTCGACTCCAACCATTCCCGCCTGTAATTCAGGAAATTTCTGAAGTGTTGGTTTTCAGAATTGAAAGCGTATAAAATAAATGCCAGATATCCTGAAGCCAACTTAGTAGCTTCTCCGTCAAATATGGCTTCCATTAAAACACTAACTATTAATGCCCGGGCATTGTCATCAATTGAATAACCTTCATTAAAGTTAGGAATTGTAAATATTGCATGCTGCAACATACCGGTATCGTCAGTCATCCTCAATAAGTGGTCAAGTTTGAGTGGAGGGAGTTCCCCGGGTCTTTCATCCAATGGTTTTACTATTCGCACTGGAAGTTTGGTTGTGTGCATACGTTCGGTTCTGGCTCGTTGAAAACTCTCCATGTAATGCTCAGCCACTTTAGACCAAATCATATCGCGACCAAACATATATGCACGTTTGCGCATTGCATGACGGCTTTGTTCATCGTCCAATAACCTAATTACTTGGTCAGAAAGTGAGTCCGGGTCTTTAAAAGGTACAAGCACTCCCCTTTCATCGGCAAGCATTTCTTCGGCATACCAATATGGGGTTGAAATGACGGCTTTACCTGCTCCTAATGTGTAAGCTAAAGTGCCGGAAGTTATTTGAGCTTTGTTTAAATAAGGAGTTATATAAATATCAGTCGCTCCGATAAACCTAACAAGCTCATCTAAACTGACAAACCGGTTATAGAATATTACCTGACTTTCAACGTTTTTTTCCTGTGCTAACCATTGAAGGGACAAGCGATAAGTTTCACCTTCATGACGTTTAACATGAGGATGAGTCTCTCCAAGCACGATATAAACAACATTCGGATATCGTTCTAATATTTTCGGCAAGGCAGAAATAACAGTCTCAATGCCTTTATTTGGTGACAGTAATCCAAAGCTGAGTAAAACGATTTTGCCTTCAACACCAAAGAGGTCTTTGTGAAAACTCGGGTCAACAAACGGAACATCAGGAATACCATGGTGTATCAGGTCAATTTTAGCTGCAGGAATATTATATACATCACGAAGAAATTCTGCACCCCGCTTACTCATAACTACCAATCTATCAGATAAGGAAGCAACTTTATCCAATACCAGCCTCTGTTCAGGATTTGGGTCGCGCAATATAGTATGCAAAGTCGTTACGATTGGCATACGTAATTCACGCAAAAGAGCAATAATATGACTCCCAGCCTTACCTCCGAAAATACCATACTCAAATTGAAGGCTCACAATATCGACATTATTTATATTCAAAAAATCTGATGCACGAAGATACGATTCAATATCCTTTTCCGTAAATTCAAATCTTACACGTGACGGATAATCATAGCCCTCTTCAACGTCATTGACCGGCAAAGCAATACAAGTTGTTTTAGGAAATTCTAATGCAATGGCTTCACTCAAGTCAGTAGTAAACGTAGCTATTCCACATTGTCGTGGTATGTAATTACCGATGAATGCAATACGGTTTATTGATTTATTTGTAATTTCTTTAGGCATTGTTCTATGGCTTATATTTTAAATTGTAGTTTCTCTACTATTTAGTCTAATAAAATGTCGAATCATTGATTATTCATTTTAAGCAAAGTGAAAATTTATGTGGTGTTTTAGATAAATTCTTTCCTGTGAACGCAGGAATCCCCTGAACCGCACTGGGAGGGGATTCCTAAATTCTAAGGATGAAATGAATTATTATTTTTTCATAGCCCCATTTTGGGATGAGGATTTCCTTTTATATCAAAATTTAGTATAAAAACAAATACAGGTTTTTATTAATAATTTCTTCTATTGCCTTGTGGTTTTTCCTGTGCAATACTGACAGTAATGCTCCTTCCCTGCATATCCTTATTATTTAATCCTTCGATAGCACTTTGTGCTGAACTATCAGGCATCTCAATAAAACCGAAACCACGGGACCTTCCTGTTTCACGGTCTGTAATAATTTTTAAAGACTGGATTTCACCATATTCTTTGAATTCAGCAGTTAATTCGTCTTCAGTCATGCTGTTGGGTAGGTTTCCCACATATAATTTCATAAAAATTCCTAAAAAAATTGAATCGGGAATATTCCCGTATATTAACGGATGTAAATTTATGATTTAATTCATAAGATAATTTATAAAACTTCGGGAATAAGTTATATAATTTACATATTATTGATTTCTGTTCGCCTTTTTATACTTATTTTCTTGAAAAATGATGGTGTAAGACCAGTTACTTTTCTAAATTGGCTTGATAAGTGCTGAACGCTGCTATAATGCAATTTCCATGCTATTTCTGAAAGAGTGAACTCATTATAAACGAGCATTTCTTTTACACGTTCGATTTTCTGATGAATGATGAAATGTTCAATCGTTGTTCCATGTACCTCGGAGAAAAGGTTTGATAGGTAAGTATAATCGTAATTTAGATGTTCGCTAAGATATGCGGAGAAGTTGATTTTTAACTCTTCTTCGGAATAATGAATAATCTCAATGATAATATTTTTTATTTTTTCAATTAACTTTGCGCGTTTGTCAATCATTAATTCGAGCCCGAAAGCACGAAGTCCGACATCTAACTTTTCAAATTGTTCCTGCGAAAAACTTTCGAGAATCTCAACTTCTCCTAATATTAAATTTGAATAACGAATTCCGAGCTTTTCCAATTCGGATTGCACTACCATTTTGCAACGTATGCAAACCATATTTTTTATAAAAAGTTTCATACCTTAATTTAAAAATAAAAAACTAATTTACTATAATTTTTAAAATGATAAAAGAATATTTTTGGAATTGTACTTTGACTAACTTATCAATCGGGTAAATAATAGATTTGAAAAAATCGATATTACCTTCCGAAGTAAATAAACCTTCGGAAGGTTAATTTTTCTAAATAATTATAACTGCTGAAGCATCTTTCTGGCTCTCGGGACATAAGAACTGCGTGGATATTTCTCGATTAACTGCTCGAATGCCCGGCGGGCATCATCCGTTTTACCGGCTTGCAGATTTGTTTCTGCTATCATTGCCTGAGCATTATCCTGTTTGCCGTTTTTCGATGCTGCTACTTTACGGAAATAATCAATGGCTTTGTCCCATTGCCTTAAGCCGTAATGAGACTGCCCAAGCCAGAAATAGCAATCATTTACGAGGTTCGTATTTTTCTCTCCACGCACAATTTTATTTAGTTTTGATATGCTTTCATTATAGTCCTTACGCGAAAAATCATCCATTGCAGCAGTGAAAACCGGATTGGATTCCATAGTTTGCTCTATCTTTTTCGGAGTTTCATTTATAGCCTCTGCAAATGCTTTGGATTGTTTGACTTCCTGGGCAAGTCTTTTTGCTTCAGCCATTTTTTGAGCTACTGCTGTCTTTTTATTGTCGGTATTCTTCCTGTTATCAGCGGCTTTCCTTGCTTCTGTTAAGTTTCCTTCTTCATTGATTTTCTTCTGTTCGGCAATTTTGGCTTCTTTAGCAGCCTTTTGGGTATCTACTTTTTTTACAGGTTCTGATTTAACCTTTTTTTCCGGTTCTTCCTGTTGAAAATCGTCATCTGCTAATTTCTTAGAATTTTTACGAACGGAAGTTTTTGAACTGGTTTTAGTATTGATTACAATTGCTTTGCCATTCTTTGTTTGCCCTTTTTTAAACGTTGCTTTGGCTTGTTTTGTTACAGGTTTTGGAGTAAGAACTAATTTTGTTTTTACAACTGGAGTTTCTGTATTATCAGGGAGTATAATATTTTCATTGTCTTCCGATTCGGCTCCGGTTCTTGCTGTATATTGATTCTTTAAGCTTGAAGCGCCTTTCGATGCTACATTATTTGGAATATATTTCATTTCCTTCAATTTATCTTTTATATCCTGGACAGATGTCTTGAGTTCGACAACATCATTCTGGATATAACGAATATCCTGTTTCATTGTCGATTGGTCGGCTTTTACGGAATTTAATTGTTCTCTTAAAGTCGGAATTTTCCGTTCGTATTTATCTTTTTTAGCTGGAACTTTTGTGTTGTTAACTACCTCTGTTTCCGGTTCATTTGAATTTTCTTCTACCGGAATTTCCAATGATTTGTTATTTTTGAAGTCTTGGGAGGTTGTATATTCCTTTGCGGAATGGTTCAGGTCATCTACACCGGGATTTTGTGATGGCATTTGCACTTTTCCGTTTCGAGGTGAGCGAAGAGAATTGCAACCGGTGATAGAAATAGACAAAGTGAATAGTAATATTAACCAAAGGTTTAATATTCGCCAGAATTTTTGGCTAATTTTTTGTATGATATTGCTTTTCATGTTGTATTTCAATTACTTACATTTTTATTACATACTTAATTAACATTACTTTTTCAAAGTTTATGCCAAGTTTTAAGTAATATTTACACAATCGACAAAATAGAAATATGAAAATATTGGTAATCAATTGGCAATGCATAAAAAATCCAATGAGTGGCGGCGCTGAAGTACATTTGCATGAAATATTCAAGCGAATAGCTGCTCATGGTCATTCTGTAACGCTGTTTTGTTGCAGCTTCGAAGGTTCACTATCGGAAGAGAATATCGATGGTATTCGTGTAATCAGGAAAGGCGGACGAAGTTTATTCAATTTTTATGTTCCGGCCTGGTATAAAAAGTATTTCAGTAAACAGGGATATGATGTTATAATAGATGATATAAATAAAATTCCATTTTATACTCCATTATATATAAAGGAACCACTCATTGGACTCAGCCATCACTTTTTCGGGAAGAGTATATTCCGTGAAGCCGGGTTAATCAGTGCATCGTATGTATATTTTTCTGAGAAATTAATGGATTATATTTATAAGAAAATTCCATTCGTGGTTGTATCGGAAAGCACAAAATCCGAATTCCTCGAGCGTGGTTATAAACCGGCTAATTTCTCTATTGTTGGGAATGCAATTACGCAAAGCGAATTTCCAATGGCAGTTGGGGAAAAGGAGGAAGTGCCTGTGGTTGCTTATTTCGGCAGACTAAAAAAGTATAAGAGTGTCGACCATCTGTTTTATGCATTTGCAAAGGTTTCAGAAAAAATTCCTGAAATAAAATTATACATTATGGGCAGGGGTTCCTTCCAACCTGAATTGGAGCGACTTTCCGTACAACTTGGCATTTCAGGAAAAGTTACTTTTTTCGGATTTGTCAGCGAGGAGGATAAAAAGAGTCTTCTCAGCAAGTCCTGGTGCATGGTGAATACTTCTATGAAAGAAGGCTGGGGGATAACGAATATCGAAGCTAATGCCTGTGGAACAGCAGTAATTTCCTCCGATGTACCGGGATTGCGCGATTCGGTAAATAAAGACTCTTCCGGGCTATTATATGAGTATGGGAATATTGATATTTTAGCCCAAAAGATTTTAGATGTAATTACTAATGAGGATTTGCGACAAAAACTCTCGGAAGGCGCTGTAAAGTGGGCAAAAAGCTTTTCATGGGATGTTTCGGCAGAGAAGATGATAGAGGTTTGCAGGAGGGTAATTGAAGTTTCCCTCCAGTCAGAAGTTCCTTCTGACTGGCATCGATAAATACAATAGATTGCCTACAATCAGAAGAACAATCTGACTTTCAAGACCTCGCATTCAGAAGGAACTTCTGACTGTAGGGGAAATAATCATTCAAATCAGTTAAATCCCTGTTCAAACACCCTCCACAATCTTAATCTCCTCTTCCGTCAATCCATAAATCTCATAGACCATCTTGTCTATTTCCTTATCGGTTTTGTCAATTATTAATTTTATTTCAAGAGCTTTGGTTTTCTCTCGTTCGAATAATGGATTAAGGTCGAACTTCTGTGTAGCTGTCAGCTTTACTTTTGCTTTCTCTAATTCCTTCAAAAAGTCTTCAAAGCTGAGAATATACCAGTCCTGAAGCTTTGTTGATTGCTTGGTAATAACGAACTGCCCAATGACAAACTCAAGGAAGGCATTTCTAATCTGATGTAATTCCTTTTTCTTTTCGAGCATAGTATCTGCAAGTGTGATGAAGGGCTGCTGGTTAACATCCTGAAATATAAATGGTACTTTTTCACTAATTGGAGAATAGAAATGCATGGTTCTTATTGCTAAAGAAAAAACAAATCTATAAACATACCAATTAATCAGTTTGGAATTAAGAATACACCAAGTATATTTGTTTGAAATTTTAATATTATCGAGATCTTTGAGAATCAATTGATTTACTGTATTTGATAAAGTAGTAGTACCAATATGCTCGTTAGATGGGATACAAGCTGTTATTTTAATATGTTCTATAGGATAAATAATATGTGCAATAATATTCTGAACTATTAATGTATTAGCTTTAATGAATGCATTATTCGATTTGACCCATTTTTTATCAATGTGCCCTTTTATTGATTTTATCCTGATTCTATCAAATTCTGCTCCACCAACCATGTTAAAATCCCCATCTGTACTTATATGCTTTTGATAAGGTACTCCGGCAATATTATCATATACTGAATTTAATGAACAACTATTTCCCTTTATTTTGTTTGCTAATTCTAATGATTTTGTTGATTCTCTGGCAGGTAGATAGTTGAATATATTTACGAATTGATTACTAATTTTATCCAATTCAATAAAAGAAGAATTATCTCTATAACCTGTAATATAGCTGTCGTTTTTATCTTTACCTTAATCAGTGAGTAAAAATCAGATGATAGAATTAGCCTGATTTTTATACAAATTTTTTAATTTCAGCGATATGTGCTAATTTTCCTTATTCTT
>JAERMQ010000101.1 GCA_016844745.1 Ignavibacteria bacterium
TTTTTGTTCGGTGAAGTGGTTAAAATTGTTTAACTTATAATTTGTTATGACGTTTATAATTGCAATTTCATTTATTTTCACTGATTAAGGTATTATTTATATTTCTTTATTTTTTAAAAGAATTTCTTTATAAACCTCAATGGCATCATAAGATGTACCGATAAATTTTACCATTCCTTTTTCCATAACCATTACTCTATCGCAAAATCTTTCAATCGAGTATAAATCATGGCTTACAAATACTACCGTCTTATTTTTATTCTCCTTAATACTTCTGAATTCTTCAACGCATTTCAATTTAAAATTATCATCGCCGACTGCCAATACCTCGTCAATAAATAATATATCGTTATTATGAGCATAAATAGCAATCGAGAACGCCAACCTTACATACATACCGCTAGAAAAGTTTTTTACTTTAACGTCAACAAAATTTCCGAGTTCTGAAAAATTAATAATATCATCGAATTTGGATTTTATCTCATCAAGTGTCAATCCAAGAACCAATCCGCAGATAAAAATGTTTTCCCTTGCCGTCAAATCCGGATTCATCCCAACACCGAGTTCCAGAAATGACGAAATATTTCCGTCAATCGTAATATTTCCACTGTCGGCTAAATAAACACCCGACAACATTTTCAGGAGTGTTGACTTCCCGCCTCCGTTACGACCTATTACTCCAAAAAATTCACCCTGTTCAACATTGAATGTTACCTTATTAAGCGCGGTTAGCATTTCAACTTTGCTTTTCCTGAAAGTATTAAATAATTCTTCTTTCAGCGAAGAGTACTTCTGGTGGTAAATTGGAAATTTTTTTACAACCTTGTCAACAGAAACCACAATTTTGTTTTGTTGAATACTTTTAATTGATGAACCTAGCGGATTGCCGTTATTGCGAAGTGAAGAATCTGGTTTATGAATTAATGAATCTTCCTCACGAGCCGGGATTATTCTTTTATAGCTCTTTTTTCCGGATTTCATATCTCTCAAAAAAATTAAAAAACAGATTACAAATTTAATTAAATATATTTAATTTTAAATTAATTTTTGTTTACATTTCGGATTAAAAAAAATTATTTGTATTTTTATAATTCAAAATTAATTATAAATAAAAATATGTTGAAATTAACAAAGGAATACAAATGAAAAAACTCACTCAAACTTTTGCCATGCTTTTATTAACTTTATTAATGTTAGTATCATGCGAGGAAACTAATCCAGTTGAAACACCGGATATACCATCAGCCCCTAAAAATCTACGCGCTAATGCCCGCGACGAAGCTTCTATTGCTATTAAATGGGATGCTTCTGCTTCCGAATCCGATACCATGGTTTATTACATCGAAATATCAAGTACGGGAAGCGATGTTATTGCTCCTGTCACAGCCAACAAAAGCCAGCACAGTTGGGTATTCACAACACTTAAACCCGGAAACAAATATACATTCACCGTATATTCAAAATACTCGGGTGGTTCAAAATGCACGAATCCACCATCTATTATGTGGGCAACTGCAAAACGAATTAAAGATGCTATGTTGTATGAGACCGCTTCATCTTATGGCAGTGGATTGGCTCTTTACGATGCAACAACCGGAGGAGCCAAAAATTATAAAGTTGCCAACGGAGATAAGTGGGACATAGGATTAGATACAAGAAAAGTCGGTACTAATGATGAATGGGATATTGGCTCGCCATCTTTGTTGTCTTATAATTACCCCAGTGGCACAAGAACAACCTTGACTCAACAAAAGACTAACTACGAAGCAACAAATAATATTACAAATATAGACGATGTTTATGATACCGACATTCTGGCTCCTGATATTGCAAGATATTATGATTTTACAGACGTAACAACCGGCTTCGTTTTTGCAGTTAAAACTGCTGATGGAAATTTTGCCAAGGTGTTTGTAAAAGCTAACGGCGGCAAACTTCTCCAGGGGGCTTCTCCAAATCGTTATGTAGTGGTTGACATTTCATATCAGATGACGTCAGGCATTCCTTATGCTTTGTTTGGTGGCAAAGGCGAAATGCCAGATATTCCCGGTTTGGTAGTATCGACATCGAAAAAAGTTGTTCCCGGAAATAAGTAATTTGTACAAAAATTTGCTAAAAAATTGTTAGTATGTTTAGCTGAATAAACGGCAACAGGTTTTTTAAAGCATACCGGAGTTTTTTTTTGAAACTACATATTTTGCGGCTTTGCGTGAAAATTTTACCGCAAAATTCGATTTGAAAATTATTTTCCTTTGCGGGCTTTGCGTGAAAGAATTTTCTCGCAAAGTTCGCAGAGAACTCAAAGAATTAAGTAGTAATGATGTAATTAAATATTAAAAGAAGAATCCCTACATTTCGAGTGGATTCTTATCCTTGTTAAAAATGTCAATCTGTAAAATATTATTTTTTAAAATAAGGTGAAATCATGAAAAAAATATTGAGTCTAACAGTAATATTTATTCTTATATCCTTTCTTATTTCAAACGCTCAAGAAGCTGCAACCCAAAAGAAAACAAAGGAACCGGGAGCTAAACAAACAACCGCTAAAGGTAATCTCTCTGCTAAAGCAATTAAAGGTTATGTTATCGACGTTGTAGATTATGCAACAGGCGGGCAGGGAAGGGTCAATAAAGAAAAAGCTGTCGACTTGGTTATGAAAGGAAGACTTTTAGGTTTACTATCCGGAAGCGGCAAACTATCGAAAATATACCTTATTTCCAATACAGACGGTAGTTCTACATCGAAACAATTGGCAGAACTTGCCGATAAGCAAATCGGTGTTGACGGAAAGATATTCCAAAAGGGTGGCATTCTTATTATCATGGCGGATTTAATCGAAGCTATAAAATAAGTTCAATACCGATTTCCCTTGATTTATGGAAAATTATTCGTAATATTGTTCATACTTACTTGTTACAATGAGTATTTGATTGTGTAAATAGTAGGAAAATTTGAATTTTTTTTAATTTCAGATATGAGCTATAATTTTAGTATTCATGATATAGAATTGATTTCGGGTTTGTTAGGAACCGAACCGGATTCCAAGGACAATTCATGGGTGTGGCAATTGACAAATAAAGTTACACGTCAGACACTCATTCTTTCAATCTATAATAATATAAATCTTGCCGGGGACACCGCAGGCAGCCTGATTAGCGTCCAAACTACTTATGGTTATTATGAACTGCATGACTGCGAAGGAATAATACCTTTCGAGCCTGATGAAATTTTATTTGTCAGCTCGCAAACTGACTATTTGCATTGCCTCACCGTGGGTAAGGAATGTAATTGTTCGCTTTATTCCAATGTGAGCCGTAAATTATTGAATTCGGACTTCGCAACACTCGACCCACCTGTGTTGCTTGCGGCTATGCAACTATCTTTAACCGAAGGAATTTTGAGTGAGTAAGTATAATTTCCTGTTGAAATTGCATACTATTATTTGATTTGATTCGTCGTTGTTCTCTAAGATAATTCGGTTGAAAAAAATAAATGTTCAGATGCCGGAAATAAAGATATACAACGATTCAGGTAAGAAAAACCTACCTGGAAAAAAGCTCATTGAAATATTAAGTAAGGTATTCAAAGCTCATGGAGCCAATGATGCTAATGTAAGTATCATATTTCTCGATGATGCAAAGATGCTGGAAATGAATAAAAAATATTTAAACCATGATTGGAATACTGATGTACTCACATTCCCGATGGAAGAAGATATTATGGATGGCGAAATCTATATATCGGTCGATACTGCTTTGCGGCAGGCAAAAGAGTATCAAGTACCCTTTCGGAATGAAATATTAAGGCTTGCCATACATGGTGCATTACATTTACTTGATTACGACGATATTACCGATGAAAAAAGAGCTAAAATGACTGAACTTGAAAACAAATATTTGCAACTAAATTCCTGATGAAATGTACGAGAAAATCATAGATATTATAGTTTATGTGATATCTGAGCTTCGACAGAATAAAAAAATATCCGATATCAATATTGATGAGTTACTTAGCCGGGGATATACCAATGCAGAGATTTCAACGGCGTTTTCATGGTTAGTCGATAGAATTGAATTTTCCGATACTACTTTTGTTGTCGAGTCCTTTTCAAATGAAGAATCCTTCCGGATTTTGCATGAAGCAGAGAAAGATTTATTCACTACCGAAGCGTGGGGAGATTTGGTATCTTTACATTCGCTCAGACTGCTGACAAACGAGCATATCGAATCAATAATCGAGCGGGCAATGATGTTAGGGATAAGGAAAATCGACAGCGGAAATCTTAAATCATTCGTTGCTATGTTAGTTTTCAATGCAGAATCCAATAGCAATCAAAACAGTCGTTTCATGTTGAACGGCAATGACACAATCAATTAATAATGGTTAATGGTTAATGGTTAATGGTCAATGGTCAATGGTTAATGGTCAATGGTCAATGGTCAATGGTCAATGGTTAATGGTCAATGGTCAATGGTCAATGGTCAATGGTCAATGGTCAATGGTTAATGGTCAATGGTTAATGGTCAATGGTTAATGGTTAATGGTCAATGAAAAATCCAATTTTTAATAAATTTACCATTTTCTACTTCTATGTTCTACTTCTAAAACCGGTTCCGTAGTTCAGCAGGATAGAACACCAGTTTCCTAAACTGGGTGTCGTGGGTTCGAGTCCCGCCGGGACCGCTGACAAAAATAAATTTTATTTTATTATTATTACTTCAATGCTTTCCGTATAAGTTGGCGTTTTCAGTAATAACCAATACTTCCCCGAATTTAATTCCGACAAATTATACTTAATATTCCTTGTATAGAATTCATTTACATACTCAGAGAACAGAACCTTTTGTTTCTGACCCATAAAATTGTAAATGCCTATTTCGGTATAACCTTTTTCGGATAAAGAAAATTCAAAATTTATTATATCTTCAGCGGGATTTGGAGAAACAATCATTCTTCCAGCCTGGGATTGCGGATTTACTAATCTGGCTCCACCTTCCCTGCAAACGCCAAGAAGCCGGAATTTGCCGCTGATTAATTGAATATCTGATAATCCGCCTACTACTTTACCGTTTGATAATTTTAAATCACACTCATCCGAATTTCCCAATCCAACCTTAAATTTTATCTTTGTAAGGACTCTTCCTTTAACAGTGTCTATTGCCAGTTTCTCAATGGTAATTTTTGCTGTTGACTCGTCAATTACCTGCTTTGGATAATCCACAGACCAAAGTAAAGTAGAGTTATAGGAAAAATCCATATTCAGACTTGTCGCACCGGATAAATTCAGGTTTTTCTGGTTTTCGAGAATTATCGGAACTTCTATTATATCGCCAGGATATGCCGAAATAGTATCGGTTTTTAAAGTAACAGAAGCCAATGCAGGTATCCCGAATATATTGGCAGAAGCATTTATATTACATGGCTGTCCGTTAAATGTAATTGAAATGGTATCCGGAGTTAAGTCAGGTGGAGTATATCTGAAATCAACATCAACGCTTTTGCCGGCAGGGATGGTTATTGGGTAAGGATTTCCGGTAAAAGAAAACGGTGACGGAATAGTTGGCGCACTATTTAAAATTACATCTGTTTTCTTTGTATTATCAATTCTTAGCTTTCCATCCTGACTTGCACCAACTAAAGCTACAATGGAAACATCATTTAAATGTATCTCAGGTAAAATCACTTCACCGACAATTTTAACAAAACTCGTATTACCGCATATCGTATCAGTAACGGAAATAGTCTCATCAATTCTTCCTGTTGTTGATAAGCCATTAAAATGAATATTTGCAATTCCTGTTTGGGCAGTATCAATAATTAACGGATTTGTTGAAAATATAATATTTCCCGATGCTTTTAATTTGGCGCCGGATTTTAAAGTACCGGCATTTCTAATGATTAAAGTAGTATCCTTAGTTTCATCAGGACATAAAAATCCAATATCAATCATAAATGTTTGAGGTATGAGCGAGATACTATCCTTCTTAGCAGTGAGAGATATAGTAATTAAAGAATCCGGGACTGCATTCGAATAAATTTCCAAAACAGCATTTTTCTGACCAATTGAAGTTGGTTTGAATGATACAGTACATTTCTTTGTACTATCAGGTTTAATGGTTATTGGCAGGGTTGCTGAATAAGAAAAATCAGCCGGATTGGTTCCTTTTAGCTTAATATCATTAACGATTAAATCATTACCTCCTTTGTTCGATATAACCAATTCGCTGTTCGAATTATTCTTGCAAATCAAATCAGGTAAAGCTGTAAAACCTGATAATATAATAGGATTCTTCCTGGCGATTCCCTCACCGAACAGTTGAACAACTGCTGGACTTCCAACTCCATTATAATGGAACTCAAGTGTACCACTCGTTCTTCCTACATCGCCCGGTTTAAAGCGCAAGTCCATTCTTTTTGTTTCGCCCGGTATCATAGTAAATTGTCCGCCGCCGGTTATTGTGGTAAAATCCAAATCATTTGGTTTATTATGCTTTGTATAATTAATTGTAAGGGGGGCAGAACCGTTTTTAATTGTTACGGCTTGAAGAGTATCTTTCCATTCCCCTATTTCAACTTTTCCGAAATCAATTATATCGGCTATTAAATCAATCTGAGGCTGAACACCTTCACCCTGAATATTTTGATATAAAGTATCTGCCTGGGTAATAATTACTATTTGAGACTGATGCATCCCAACTTTAGTAGGAATAAACCGGAATTCACAGTAATTCGAATCACCCTTTTCGACAATGTATTTAGGGAAACCGGAGACTAACTTAAATGCCTTATAGTCTGGTCCCTGAAAATAGATTGAGTCCACCCTGAATTTCCATCCACCAATATTGCGCACAAAACCACCAACAAGTGAATCCCTGACATTGCCAACCAATACCTGCTTCATATCGACATCGGTGCTTGCCGCAATTGGCATAACTATTGCCCAAAGAGAATCGGATTGGTCGGACTGGAGCTGTGCTTTTGCCGGAATCAGTATAACCGACAAAAGAAGCGAAATAATAAGTAATTTTTTCATAGTATTTCTCCTTTAGAAGAGCAGATGTCCAACATCTGGCAGATGTTGGACATCTAATTTATTACAAGTAATTTCTAAAATTTCATTTATCGTATATTTATTTAATAGAAATTCTTTATTAGGCAGACTTCCTCTTCTTAATTCAATATAGTCTTGATAGCTTGAGAATTCCCAATCTTCTGCTTTATCAACAAGTTTACTTCTGATGGGATTTTGATGAATATAAGTTGCAAGTGCCAAATAAAATTTCTCATCTTTTACATGCTTAGCCTTAAAATGCGACTGAAACAAAGAGCCATGCCTATCGTATCTTATATTTATAGCTTTGGTATATGAGCTTTGGAAAGTCTGCATTGCTTTGCTAATCAGATGTCCAACATCTACCAGATGTTGGACATCTTTTTCCTGATGATGTTGGACATCTTTTTCCTGATGATGTTGGACATCTTTTTCCTGATTTGGACATCTTTTTCCTGATGATGTTGGACATCTTTTTCCTGATGATGTTGGACATCTTTTTCCTGATGATGTTGGACATCTGTTTTACTTCTTTCCTTAACACGTACTAAAAAATGAAAATGCGTTGGCATTAGACAATAAGCAATTGTATCAAATAAATCATCCAAAAAATATCTATATTTCTTCAAAAAATACGAATAATTTTCCCTCGACCTAAACAACGCTTCATCATTGTTTGTCCGGTTATAAAGATGATAATATTCATTTTCATAAAATTGCATATTTTTTCTCCTGATAGATGTCCAACATCTGAAAGATGTTGGACATCTATTTCTGTCTCCTAATTCTTAACACATCTAACCGAATATCCAAAGCCTTTAAAATTATTGTTCCTATAAAGATTAGGGCTATTGTAAAGCAAAATCCTAGTCCAGGCAAGAGTTGGTGGATATGCTGTTGCAGACCACCAGACTCCACTGATTCCAATTAGGTTGAATGTACCATCGTTTGCGCCGCACCAGCCTCCGGGAATGGCACTAAAACCACTCTCGTTGGTTGCTCCGATGTTCGGAATTTTCCAATGTTCAAATTCTGCTTCTTTTAATTTACCCCCAGCAATCGAATCGCCTCCCAGGTATTTTTCCAATTCATTCCATTCTTCATCTGTAGGAATATGCCACCCTGACGGAGCCAAACCACGTGAGTCGTTCACTGCGTACCAATTGTATAACTTACCGTAAATTGCTCCCATTGCCGGATCATTGTTGTAATAAGTCCAGGCGCCAGTTTTCAAAAAAATCCAATTTGCGGCATTCTTCACCTGCGGAATAGGGTCACCATTGCGGTAATGGTCAACATTAAGATTGCATTTCATCCATGTTTGTTTGCAAATCTGAATTTCCCCACCTTCACAAATTTTTGTATAAGGAGCCTTGGCTGTCACTCTTGCAAGACACTGTTTGCTTGGTGTTTTGGGAACATGCCATGGATAACATAAACCAGTTGCTGAGTCAGCTATTTTAATCCAGTTGGTACCATTATTTATACTGTAATCTATTGTAACTTTTTCCTCCGGTAATACTCCTTCCCAAGTTATGAGCGTATCGCTTCCAACAACAAATTCCTCCCCACCGTTCGGTAGAATAAGTTTTAATGTTTTAATCTTAGGTTTTATGCCGTCAAAACCTCCGCTTGCAAAGTATTGAGCAGGACAAATATCATTTTCAATTGTATATATTGTAATCGTATAGCCGCTATCTGCCGGAACATAGCTGACCGTTAAATTTGTACTCTGACCGGAGGTAAGAGTGAAACTTGCCGGTGTTATCATGAATGCTGTATTTGAACTCTTGATGTTTGTTACCTTGAAATTTGAATTTCTTGCAGTTATAGATATTATTGTATCTTTTTTAATTCCAGGTATTATATTAATAAATTTTATTGATGCCGGATTGAATTCTAATGATGCAACAGAATTTTTTGGAAGCAAATAGCTTGTTTGAACTGTTTTATTAATAGGAAGTAGTTTAACATCTACATTTTTTATTCCAGCTAAACAGGAAAGTTCGCTCTGCCACTCGATTAAACAAGGTCCGCCACCTTGAGCAATAACAAATATTTTGCGGTAACATTCTTCAGCTTCTTCCTTTGTTCTGATATATTCAAAAAATAATCCACCGGTTTGATTTGCAAAATCCTTCATACATTGAGGCGCCGGCATAGCGATAGTAACACTGTAAATTGCAATGTCGTTTTCTAAAGCCTGACTGATGATTTGGGCTGTATTCGGTGGGAAATTAGGTCCTCCATCGGTCAGGAAAACTATTACACGTTTGTATTTCCCGGTTTTTGCAATTAAAATACCGCCGGCAGCCGGGTCAAGTAATGCGGCATTGTAATTTGTTCCACTTTTACATTCTAAACTATTAATCCCATTAATAAGCTTAGTTTTATCTGATGAAAAATCCTGATTAACATAGTTATTATCGCTGAAACTTGTAATAGCACATTCTGAATTATTTAGGGGAAGTGTCGTAATCCACGCATTAGCCGCCGCTTTTGCAATTTCAAGCCTGTCATCACACATTGAACCTGATACATCCATTACAAGCACAGAAGACAGAGGTATCTGGGATCTACTGGGACAAGAAACCAAAGTTACTTTTCGTACTTGCCCGTTTTCCTTAACCTCAAAATCAGAAGATGATAGAATAGTAATTTGGTTTCCAATGGTATCGAATGCAAAGAATTTTGCCCTTATTGTCGGAAAGCCTAATGGGTCAATATCAAATACAGATAAGCTCTGCCCATAAGCCGGGTAGCATATTATCAGAGCTAATATGTAAATTATTTTTCTCATAATTTCCTCCAAATCTTCTGAACCTTGATAATTTGTCTGAACCTTGATTTACTTGATTAAATGATTAACATGATTTTTACTTATCCTATAATCCTTTAATCCTAAAAATCCTAATTCAGACATTCTACCATTGACCATTGACCATTGACTATTGACCATTGACCATTGACCATTAACCATTGACCATTGACCATTAACCATTAACCATTAACCATTAACCATTAACCATTAGTCTTTCAAGCATCTAACCGAAAAGCCATAATTATTATTCCTGTATTCTTGATAAATAAAGGCAAAATTGTAAACCAGGCTTCTGCACCAGGTTTCCACTGAATTTTCCTGTGTTGAAGTCCACCAATATCCATAATATTCAATCCTGAAGAACATACCATAGGCATCACGATAACCCCCCGGCTGAGCCGAAAAGCCGGTTTCATTTGTAGCTCCGGTGTTGGGCGCTCTCCATAAACCATTTTTCCCCTCTAAAGTACCTGTTCCTTTAAGTTGTCCAACCGAAAATATTGTGTTAGGTAGGCAATTAATCAATGTATCCCATTCTGCATTACTCGCAACATGCCAGCCAACGGGGGCTAACCCACGAGAGTCGTTTATTGCATACCAATTGTATAGCTTGCCATAAATCTGTTCGTTAGAAGGGTCATTATTGTAATAGCACCATGCTCCGGTTTTATAATTTTCCCACTGCTTGGGGTCGCCTACCTGAGGTATTGGGTCACCATTGCGATAACGGTCAACCCTTAGATTACAAGTCTTCCAAATCTGGTTACAAATCCTGACTTCATCATCCTCGCAAATTGGTGAAAAGGGAACCTTCGTAGTTACCCGTGCTAAGCAATTTTTACCCGGGGTATTGGGAATATGCCATTTATAATTTAAGCCTGTTGCAGAATCTGTTATAATAGTCCAATTATCACCATTATTAGTACTGTAATCAATAATTACCTTATCATCAGGTAATACACCCTCCCAGGTAATGAGAGAATCGCTACCAACGACAAACTCATCACCACCATTGGGATGGATTATATTCAATGTTTGATTTTTTGGCTTTCTCCCTTGGAAACCGCCACTTGCTAAGTATTTTACCGGACATAAATTATTATAAAAAGTAAATTCCGTCATCGTATAACCACTATCAACCGGCACAAAACTGACTGTCAAATTTATTGTCTCACCTGCAGTTAAGGTAAAACTTGATGGAGTTATATAGAATGCCGGATTAGAACTTTTGATGCCTGTTACGATAAATCCTGAATTTCTTGCAGTAACTTTTATTGGTAAATCCAGCTTTATCCCTGGCTTTACGTTGAGGAATTTGAGGGTAGTAGGATTGAATTCCAAAAATGCTATGGTGCTTTTTGGAGAAAAATAACTTTCTTTTACTTTAGTATTAATTTGAATAAGTTTTATTTCAACATTCCTTTTTTCTTCCGAACAGGAAATGTCGCTTTGCCACTCGATTCTGCAGGGTTCGCCACCCTGAGAATTCTGTTGTATAATATATCCAATATTTTTTGCAGCATCCAAAGAAAGTATTCCATCATATATAAATCCTCCTGTTGCTAATGCTAATGCCCCTAATGACGATTTAATTCCTAATGGTTCCGCTTCCGGCTTGGAATATAAAATCCCAAAAAAAAGAATATTATGCTTTTTGCATGTATCAATGCATTTCTGTAATTCATCAGGTGTTAAGGCAAACCAAAAAGCATCCGTAAATAAAACTGCAACCCGTTTGAACTTACCATTTTTTGCAATATTTAACAATCCTGTTAATTTATTTAACAATTGCTCAGGGAAGTTATTACCGCCTCCGGCATTTATAAATGGAATTTTTTGTAATAATGTATTTTTATCCGTTGTGAAATCCTGCAATATCATAGGTTTTTCATTACTGGTTTGTAATGCAAATTCCGATGGTGGCAATGGAACAATATTGCATAACATATTAGCCGTTGCCTTCCCAAGCTCAATTGGTATTTCACCAAAGTTACTATATCTCATGGAGCCTGAAATATCAAAGCTCATAGCTAATGATACATTTTGTGGAGGCTTAGCGCCTGGGCAAGAAACTAATGTAGTATTACGAGGTTTTCCGTTCTCGAACACCTCGAAATCCGATATTTTCAGATTAGTTAATTGATTGCCATTACTATCAAAAGCAAAAAACTTTGCCTTAATTGTTGGAAATGCCGATGTATCAATATCAAAAACAGATAAGCTCTGCCCATAGATTGAACAGCTAAAAAGTAAAAAGAACATTACTATTATTTTTTTCATAAATTTTATCCTTTAGATGTCCAACATCTGTCAGATGTTGGACATCTTTTTATTATTTTCTAATCACTCACACAACGAACCGAATATCCGTAATCTTTATTGATAATACTCTTATGAAAAAAAGAAATATCATAATAAAGACGAAAGTTACATGCTAATAAAACATTGAATTCTGTTGAAGTCCACCAGTTACCACTTAAACCCAAATCGTAAAAGGCTCCATTTATTGAACGATAACCGGCAGGAATAGCTGAAAATCCGGTTTTGTTTGTAGCTCCTGTATTCGGTTTTTTCCATAACCCCTCTCCATCTTCAAAGAATCCGGTTGTTTTTAGTTTACCTCCACCATTTAATGAATCATTAAGACAGGTATCTAAACTAAGGAGTTCCTTATTTGTCGGGATGTGCCAGCCTATTGGAGCAATTCCTCTTGGGTCTATTACTGCATACCAGTTGTATAATTTACCATAAATTGGACCATTTCCAGGGTCATTATCGTAATAGCACCATGCGCCCTCTTTCCTGTCATTGGCATCGCTCCATTCGGCATTGGTGGCGCAATTCTTGATTCTATCACCATTCCTGTAATATTCCACATCAAGATTACACACCATCCAAATTTGTTTGCAAATATTAACATCACCTCCGGGACAAATCGGCGAAAATGGCATTTTAGCAGTTACCCTCGCCAAACATTCCCTGCTTGGTGTATTCGGTACATGCCAATAATAGATTAATCCGGTTAGTGAATCGCCAATTTTTATCCAATCCTTACCCTTGTTTATTGTGTATTCGATTTTGACTTTTTCTTCTTTCAATACCCCATCCCATGTAATTATGGTATCGCTCCCGACAACAAATTCTTCGCCTCCATTTGGATGAATGAGTTTTATTGTCCGAATCTTTGGTTTTTTATATGTAAAACCACCGCTGGCTGTGTATTGAACAGGACAAATACTATTTTCAAAATTAAATTTGGCATAAGTATAACCACTATCAACAGGTACGAAACTTAGCTTTAAATCCATGCTCTGTCCGATTGACAGGGTAAAACTTGAAGGAGAAAAATAAAAAGCCGGGTTTGAACTTATTATATTTGATACCTGTATGTCTTTATTTATTGCCGTAACTTTAATAACAGTATCTACTTCAATTCCGGGCTGGGCATTAAGGAAATTTACTGAAGGTGGTTCAAATTCTAATAAAAGTTGAACATTTGCAGGAAGCCGGTAGCTTGTTTTAACGGTTCTCATTATTGGAAGAAGAGTGATTACGGTATTTATATTCCCGGTTTTGCACACATTTTCGCTTAACCACTCAATTTCGCAAGGTTCGCCACCCTGAGCCATTACATAAATCTTCCGGTAGCAATCTACAATTTCTTCCTTTGTTTTGATATTTTCAAAACATAATCCTCCGGTTTGAGCGGCAATATCCTTCATACTTTGATGAGCCTTCATAGCGATTGAAACACAGTAGATGGTAATATTGTTGGATTTTGCCGAATCAATTATTTCCTTTGTTTTAGGAGGGAAATTAGGTGCTCCATCTGTAAGGAATACAATAATACGTTTGTATTTACCGGTCTTTGCTATTATGATTCCGCCGGCAGCAGGGTCCAGCAATGCAGCATTGTAATTTGTACCGCTTATACAAGTTAAACTATGTAAACCTTTCTGAAGTTTCGCCCTTTTTGTTGTAAAATCCTGGTTAATATAATTATAATTACTAAAACTTGTAATAGCACATTCCGATTCATTGAATGGTAACATATCAATCCAGATATTACCGGCAGCCTTTGCCAAATCGAGCCGGTTATCATCTTCGCACATCGATGTTGATACATCCATTACAAGTACAGATGAAATAACAGCAGGCTTTTTCCCCGGACAGGAGACTTTAATAACTTGTCGTAACTCACCATTTTCTCTCACTTCGAAATCCGGTATTGAAAGATTAGTTAATTGGTATCCGATAACATCAAATGCAAAGAATTTTGCTCTTATATTAGGAAAGCCCGATGGGTCAATATCAAATACTGATAAGCTCTGCCCGTAAGCTGAGCCGGAGAATAATAAAACAAATATGTAAATTATTTTTCTCATAAATTTCTCTAATTGTCTGAACCTGGATTTACCTGATTAAATGATTACCTTGATTTTTTTTATCCTATAATCCTATAATCCTTTAATCCTATAAATCCTATAAATCCTAATTCAGACAAAATTGACCATTAACCATTAACCATTAACCATTAACCATTGACTGTCTAATCCTGAAATAAGTTGACTCCAAAATTAACTAATTTTAAGGAGTCAAAAATGTTAAAAAAAGAAACGACCGGACTGCTTC
>JAERMQ010000065.1 GCA_016844745.1 Ignavibacteria bacterium
TTCATAATAATTAGATTTCAATTCAATAGCTTTGTCATAACATTTTATTGCTTCTTTATTTTTTCCTAATTGACTAAGAGCAGTTCCTTTATTATTCCATGCATCATAATATTTTGGATTTATTCTTAATACTTTATCCAATAAATCAATAGCAATTTGATATTTTTTATAATTATAAAATGCCAATCCTTGATAAAAATAATCATCAGCAGATAATTTTTCTCCTAATTCTTTTCTTTGTTCTATATTTGCTGTTAATTCTGATAATTGACTTTTTGTATCTACAGATATTTCTTTATGTTTCGTAATATCAATATTCTTAAAATTCGAATCTTTTATTATATTTTCTTTTTCTTTGTTTAATTCCCCTATAAATTCATTTTTAATTTTTTGTAATTGTTTTTTAGCATCAACCATACCTTTTTCAATTAATTTAGTTAAATTAATTTCACTTGTAACTTGATTGATAGGATTTTTAATCCATCCCGGACGTGGAAAATCTTCAAATGCTTTATATAATCCAATAAATACTTTACCTGCTAAATCATCTTTATTCTTCCAAAATTTACAATGTTTTTCTTTTATTTTTTCTTTGAATTTTTCTAAACATTTTTTCTTTTCTCCATCATCAATAAATTTTGGTTCCCAATGAACATTTTTATCAATAATTAAAGGGATTTTAGGAATACCACATTTAACTGCATAATCATATTCTTTTTCTGTATAACTAATATTTCCATCCGTACTTCCATATCTATGCGCTGCAATTATAACATAATAATCCGAATCATCAATTTGATTTTTAATTAATTCCCATTGTGTCTTATCACTTGCATTAAATAATTCCATTCCAACAGGCATATGTCCCATCTCTTGAATGGCTTTCATTACCGCATTTCTCTCTTCAATTAAATCTTCATAAGTAGAGCTAACAAATATTTGGTATTTAATTTTCATATCTTTTCCTTATCTGAAAATTTGCCCATGAATCACCGAAAACAAATTCTTTACAATTAGGTTCTATTCAATAATGTAATTTAGTAAATTTTATTCAGATTGTCTCCAATATTTTTTCCAACATTCTTTTCAGTCATTCTATCGCCGGGAGCGATAGGATGGTAAATTTTTTCCCATGTTAGCGACGAAGTTGATGGTATGGGTGGAATGGGATGGCAATTTATTCCCATGCTAAACGCCGAAGGCAATGGTATGGGTTGTGGAGGGAATATATTGATTACAATTTTCAGGTTCAATAATCGTGATTAAATTTTTTGTAAATAATAAAGGAAATGTAATGATAACAAAGGAAAAGATTATTTCAGGAATTAACAGCTTGCAAGACCCAATCTCAATTGATGATGTGCTTGACAAAATATTATTATTGGAAAAAATTGAAATTGGTCTGGAACAATCAGCAAAAGGAATAGTGATTCCAGATAATGAATTAGATAATTGGATGGGAAATGGTACAGCTAAATTGGACTGAACAGGCTGCAAACGATTTAATAAATATAAGGGGATTTATTGCTCAGGATTCTCCAAAATATGCGGCTATTCATGTTAATAGAATAAAACAAAAGCAAGGTTAATTAAAGATTATCCAAAATCAGGCAGGATTGTTCCTGAAATTGAAAATGAACAAATAAGAGAACTAATCTTTGGTAATTACAGGATAATTTACCGTATTGTCAACAGTAAACAAATTGATATATTAACAGTATTTCACTCCGCAAGGGAATTAAACTCATTATTATTATTATAAATTATCTTTTAGGTACTTATATCTTTTTTCAGCCATTCTATCGCTGGGAGCGATAGGATAGCAAACGAAATTTCCTATCTTAGCGCTGCAAGCGATAGTATAGGTGACATTAATATTTCAGGCAAAAAAGCCCAAAATTCCTTTTTCCTTATCAGGCTTAACGTTATGAACAAGGATTTCCTTCTCCATCTTTTGCGTATATATTTCAGCTAACGACATCTCTTTCGTGACTTCGCCGTTTAATCCCAAAAATGTTTTAAGTGTTTTCGCTTCATCAATTGATAAGCGGCTGAATTCCTTACGGGCTAATAACCTGCCGTCACGAAGAATTGCCTTGTCAAGATTCTCGATTTCCATATTGAAGGTAGCGATAACCTGGAATCCGAGAATATCATTCAATAATCCGTCGGTTAGATTAAGTAAATTGGATATTCCCTGATTGCCGTTTTCTTCCCTGTCCCGCAGCAATACTTCAGCATCTTCGATTATCAGGATTATTTTCTTATCTTTATTATCAACAATATATTCAGTCAGAAAAGATATGAAACTCGGCTCGAGTATGTTATTAAGCATATTCGAAGGCACATAAATAAAGAACCTGTCTTTTCTCAAATCCGATATTATATTCCTTATGCAATATGTTTTGCCTGTTCCCGGCGGACCATAGAAAAGCGCAAGACCTTTGTTGTTATTCCTGAATCGTTCGATTAATCCTGAATAGAAGTCGTTGAAGCCAGGTTTATAATGAAGGTCGGGTTCTACGAATTTTTCAATATTATCGGTAATTTTCAGATGCTTAACATAATAAAAAGAGTCCGGCTCATAGGAAATAACACCTAAAAATACTTCTGCATTATTATCGAAGGTTGTTTTGTTTGACTGGATAATCCGAACGATTTTCAAAAATTCATCTTCCAATTCCGGCATATAAAGCAACTGGAAATTATAGAAGCAAAGCATTTCTTCAGTTGGTAATTCCTTGTCGATTTTATGATTCTTCAGATTAACCAACTCGGAAGCAAAAATCGAAAGTAATAGTCCCGGTATTATTTCAAAAATATAATTGGTCTTTCCGTTATTATATTTGAACATTTTTTGAATTATGCTTAATCCGGGGTATATTGCAAGAAGTTCCTCTAAGACAAATTCCAAAATAAAGGGATTCTCATTTTCGCTATTTCTTACGTGGTAGTATTCCCGCTCTTTATCGTCGAAGGTAAATGGCAGGGTTCCATATTCATTGATAAAGACCACTTCTGCATAGTCATATTCCGAAGCTTTAATAATATCGCTTGATTTAAATTTAACGGATTTAGTTTTCAGATTCTTTAAAATTCTTGCATGAAACTTTTCCATATATTCCGTAGTAGTTTCATCTTTTTCGCGTTTCATAAATTTCCCTTTTCTCTCATTAGGTGTTTAGGCTATTAGGCTATTAGGCTGATAGTATTTAAGTTATTAGAATTATCGAACCTAACTTATAGCCCAAAAACATAGTTTAATAAAGAATTGACGCAAATAGAGGTAATATGTTGTAAATAATGTCTGAACCGCTGATTAAGCTGATTATAATGATTATTTGTCTGAACCACTGATTAAACGGATTACGGGATTACACAGATTAAATGTTCAATTTCAAAGAAGTCATCCGATGACTTGGAGTCATCGGATGACTCTAATTTTGGAAGGTTGATGTTGGAAAAGATAAATGTTAGGTCCTAACATTGCCATATCAGAGGTCACGGTTTTAATTCGTAATTATTAATTAGTAATTCGTAATTAATTTCCAATCACTCTTCGCCAAAAGCTGGAAGAAAATTTGGGGTCGATGAATTTCGAGAATTCCCTCCATTGCGGATAAAATAATTGGAAATCCCGGGCAGACATACGGGCATCCTTTGCCGGATATAATATACCACCCACATCGACTACGATTTCATCCAATGTGCTCAAGAGCTTCAGCGCTGGTTCGCCCGTCATGCGGAAGTCGATTGCCATAATCACTCCGGGACGTGGGAATGACATCATCCCAGGGGATGGCTTATCACCCATGGTTTTCAGCACGGTAAGAAATGACGACATGCCGGAACGCGCTATTATACGAAGCATTCGTTTCAGGGAATCGCGCTCGCTGCCGAAAGGCACAACGAATTGATATTGCAGGAAACCGTTCTTGCCATAAGCCAAATTCCAGTTTGAGATGGCATCAAGCGGATAGAAAAATGGGTCGTAGTGCGCCACCTGCGATATTTTCCGCTCAAACTGCTTATGATAATAAAGGAGATTGAATAAGTTAACCGAACAGGAATTGATGAACGGCGCTTGGATTGGCATTGGAATCTGCTTTGGCTTCGGTAAATCGGGCAGTTTGAATTTATCGGGACTCGCATGATTACCGCGCATGTAAATCCCACGCCCGAGGCTGCCATCCGTTGCAGAAGTATCTACCCATGAAACGGTATATTCGAATTCACTGTCTGAATCTGCATTAATCAGGAAAAATTCATCAAGGTTGTCGAATTTTATGGATTCATAATAAAAGAAAGCGCTGGGGCAAGGTTTCAACCTTATTTCTACCCATGTAATTAGCCCGGTAATACCTAATCCGCCAATAGTTGCGCGGAATAAATCGGGATTCTCTTCATTAGAGCAAAGAAATCGTTCGCCATTGGAACGCAATAATTCGAAACAATTCACCCAACAACCGAAGGAACCCGCGCGATGATGATTCTTACCATGCACATCATTTGCTATAGCCCCTGCAATAGTGATATGCTTCGTACCGGGAGTTACAGCTAAGAACCAACCTCTCGGTACGGCAAAATCAAGTATTGCAGAAAGAGTAACTCCAGCCTCGCATTTTAATACACCTTCCTTTTCGTCGAATGAGATTAATCTGTTTAATCCCCTGGTATCGAGCAGGATGCCGCCGGAATTCTGGCAGCTATCGCCATAACTTTTACCGCAGCCATACGGCAGAACCGAGCCTTCAATATTATCTAATCGTGGAATTTCATCCTTCCAGAATAATTTAATCACTCCGGCAGGATTATGTTTTGGATAGCGACCCCATGACTCATAATGAACAGCGCTCATAAAGCCGCACCTGAGATAAGTATTAAAATCAACAAACCAATGAAATAGCTTGCCGGATCTTTAACGGTAAAGAAAATCGGGTCGTCGTGCATTTTACCGCGATTTGCCAAAAACCATATTCGGGTAACCCAATAGAGCATTAGCGGCGCTATTCCCCATAATAGTTTTGGGTGATTGTAGAGTTTAAGAACTTCCTGGCTATTGATATAAAGGGAAAATACGAGAACTGCCATGTATCCGCTTATAATACCGACATTTTGAATCAGGAAGGAATCGGCGACCAAATAATCACGTCCCTTTGTTTCGGATTTATTATTTGCCTCCAACATCTTAAGCTCGGTAAAGCGTTTGATACTTGCAAGACTAATGAATAAGAACATTGAGAATGCGGGCAGCCATGGAGATATTTCTACTTCTACAGCCAGAGCGCCGGATAATAATCGAATTGTATAAAGACCGGCAAGCAGCATTATATCGAGGATATAGATTTTCTTTAGATGAAATGAGTATGCCGTCGTAACAATGATATAGATAGCAAGTATGATTGTGAATTTTAAGGGTAGAAAATATATTGATAGCAGAAATCCGGAAATGAAAAATAAGGGTACGATGAAAAGTGCGAGAAGAATAGAAAATCTTCCGGAAGCAAGAGGTCTGTTGCGTTTTGTAGGATGGTGCCGGTCACTTTCGAGGTCTAACATATCATTTAGAACATAAACAGAAGATGCGCAAAAGCAAAAAGCAGCGAATCCGGCAAAAGCTTGACCCCATAATGCGAAATCGAATAATTTATGAGCTAATAATAATGGGATGAAAATTAATATGTTTTTAACCCACTGATATACTCTTATTTCAGAGATGAAGACTTTAACTTTTGATTTTTGTGTATCTATGAAATCCGATACATTGCCGTTACTTTTCGCTTTACGTTTGACAGAAGCTTTGGCATCGACTAAAATTGCATTCCGTGCAGCGGAAAATGCGGGCAAATCGGCAGAACTGTCGCCAACATAATCGAATCCTCTTTCGCCGTAGGTTTCAATTAAAGTATTTAATTTTTCCTTACCGAAGATATTTCTACTGTCGGTGCTGGAGATAATTTCATCGAATAAACCGACATGTTCGGCGATGGCATTGGCAATTTTTTGATTGGATGCTGTTACGAGGGCGAGCTTTCTCCCTGATTGTTTCTCATTTGCCAGGTAATCCAATACCTTTTGTTTGTAGGGTAGAGTTGCAGGATTCAATTCTACTCTATTTGAAATATGAGCTTTTAGTTTTGCTTTACCGCCCAACAACCAAAAAGGTAGTTGTAATGCTGTCAGGGGAGATTTTTTTAGCAATAAAAGAGCCGATTCATAGAGTGTATCGGTAGCTATTAAAGTGCCGTCCAAATCAACGCAAAGAGGAATATTTCTATTTTTGTTTTCTTCCAATATATTTTCTCTTTATTACAAAATTATGAAATTAAGTTTTGAGCAAAAAATAATATTAATATTGGGTAGTAATATTTATTTGAATTCTGTCATTCCTGCTAATGCTTTTTAAGTGGACTCAATCTTTAAAATGAAATTTATTTTGAAAAATCAAAAAAGTTTATTTAAATTATTTTTATTCTTGTTGCAATAATTTTTTTGCAGTTTTCAATTGAGCTATGGAAAAAATTCTTATCATTGAAGATGAACCGGATACAAGAGATAACCTTGTTATTCAAAATGAAATATTCGGTTACAAGGCAATAGCAGCAGAAAAAGGTTTGGAGGGTTTTGAACTTTTTAAAAAGGAAGAACCCGATTTGATTATTCTCGATATGAAACTGCCGGATATTGACGGCAGGGATATTATTCGGCTTATCAGGGAACTAAGCGATGTCCCCATAATCGTAATCACGGGAAGGGAAGCTCTTACCGAACACTCCATTGTATTGGATTTAGGCGCCGATTATTTCCTTCCAAAACCCTGGTTTTTAGAGACTCTTCGTTCAGTAATTAATAATTTATTACAAAAACGAAATAGTACCGGAAAAGTACTGCGGGCAGGAAACCTCTGCATTGATTACGATGCTCATAATGTCAAAGTAAAGGATGAGGAAATAAAATTGACGGTACAGCAATATAAAATTCTCGAAATATTGGCTGTAAATAGGGGAAAATTGATGATGTATGATGAAATATTAGATTTCCTCTGTGAAAAAGGTTATTCATGTGATAAAGATAATTTAAAAGTTGCTGTTCATTATATAAGGCAGAAAATTGAAAGAGCAGGAGGGAACCCGGAATCAATCGAATGTCACAGGAGCGAAGGCTATATTTTTTAAAAATAAAAAAAATATTTTTTCCATTAACCGTTCATTAACCAAATTTCAAAAACTATTATTTATATTGCCTTCGATATATGATGTAAAATTTTATTGCATCTTTTATAATGAAAAAAATAATCATAAGAAGTTAGCCGGAGGAGCCATGCTGCGAAGAAAATTCCCTTAAATTACCCTGTGACGTTTGATTTATTCAAACCTGCACAGGGAGAGGGCGTAAGCAATATAAACAGAAGCCGACAGACAGCAATGCCTGCCGACTCCCTGAGGAATGGTTAGCCGCTGCCATGCATAGAACGTTTACAAAAGTTTGCATAGCAGCTTCCATTCAATTCAAAATTAAATAATAATTTGAAAGGAAAAGAAAATGTTTACAAAGAAAATAATAAAGGGGCTATTTTGGTTACAATTAGTAGTTATCCTTTTAACTTCAATTTTTCAGGTAGCAAAATCCGTTGACCCATTACCTCCGTGTACAACGGATTACAATGGGCACAATGAACGTTTAGTTCCTTGGGATGGTCCCTTTACAAGAAATTATAGAACAGGAGATTGTCCAGAATGCGAATTTACAATTACTTATTATACCAGAGCCATAGACTATGATCTGGACGGTGATGTTGATTGGTTTGATATACAAATTCGCGAAATAACTCCAAATCCCCCAGACGTATTATGCAGCGATTGTTTAACCGAACATCCTGCAGCAATAACAGAAATTCTTCAAAGGTGTTTTGAAGAGGTTTTCCAGGAAAACAGCGATTTATTTGAGTATCTTTGGAACGATGGAAATCCTAATGGCACTATACATTGTATAACTCAAAGCCATCGGGTAACAATCGGTTCCTGCTTTTATATTGATGAAAACCAGGTTAGAACCCGTTGTGTTGGGGATTATTACTGTTGCTCTGAATGGTTCAGTGTTTGTTTTAGAGATGATGGTATAATAGTATCTATGGAATATTTGTTTAGTTCGTTATATAGGATGTATGGCGCGCCACCTCACTATCCTGGGGAACCATATCTATGCGACCAACAAGCTTGTCCCGGCAGCTTTCCAATGTGCGGACTAATAGCAAATGTAAATTTATTCGCTACTGGACAGAAAGTATCGGCTAATTTTAATCCGATAGAAAAAAATTCGAACTTCAAAAGCATTGAAACTGAAGTAATACCAAATCCAACAAGCAGTAAATTGACTATAACATTTGGCGCTCAGGAAAAAGAGAATGCTGATTTTCTTATTTCTGATTTAAACGGCAAATCCATAATTAAAAGTTCTGTATCTTTAAGAGTTGGTAAAAATTCAATTGATGCCGATTTAAATAATTTTCCTGATGGATTATATTTATTCAGAATTCAAACTAAGGATAAAGTCATTTCTAAGGGATTCATTCATAACATTAAGTAGTTTGTATTATGCTCCGGCTTCAAAACCGGAGCATATTATTTATATTTTTAATCATGGAGCATCTATGAAAACAATACAAATAATTATCATCCTCATTTTAATATCAGGTAATTTGTTCTGCCAAAAAGAAGCAAGCAACTGGTATTTTGGCAAATACGCAGGTATTACATTCAATACAAACTCTAAATATCCAACTGCACTTACAGATGGAAAAATGAATGCAATTGTTTATTGTACTTCGATATCGGATAAGGATGGAAACCTACTTTTTTATACCAATGGCAATCAAATTTGGAATCGAAGGCATAAAATAATGAAAAATGGCGATTCATTGGAATTGAATTTTGACTCATATATAGCTTGCTTTGCAATAAAAAAACCCCTATCTGATAGTTTGTATTATTTATTTACCGTATCATCATTATTTAATCCAAGGGGTTTTAAATATACAATTATCAATATGAATGAAGATAGTTCTTTTGGAAGTGTAATTAAAAAGAGTGTTATAATTAAAACAGGTATCTCAGAAAATCCTTCCTCCAGAATAACTGCTATTAAACATAAAAATGATAATTTTTTTTGGATTTTAACTTATGCACTACCAAGTCCTTATCTTAAAGCATATTTATTAACTGATACAGGATTATCAATAAAACCTGTATATTGTAATAAAGATATTGATACAATTAGCCATCCACAAGGTGGGATTAATGACATTTACTCAAGTATTATGAAATCCAATATTACAGGAACTAAAATAGCAATTGTCTTTTCAGATTCATATCAAATTCTAATTCTTGATTTTGATGATTCCACAGGTTTGGCAACTAATCCTTTAGTTTTAAATTTCAAAAAAACCGGAAAAGGGATTTTTCTCCAGAACTTCGAAATTTCTCCCGATGGAACAAAATTATATGTTCCTTTTTATGAATTTAATTATCAATGGTTGTCACAATTCGACCTTATGGCAGGTAGCCCAAACGATATAATTAACTCCGAAAGAATAATTGAAAAATATCCAAGAGATACTATTTATCCTCAATATAAAGCAATGCAATTAGGTCCCGATGGAAAATTATATATTTCTGTAGCTAATAAGGATTATTTAGCTGTTGTTAACTCACCTGATAGATTTTGTCCGGGTTGTAATTTCGTTAAGAAAGCAGTAGATTTGAAAAGTGGAATAAATATTGCATCTTTACCATATATATTGCAAAGCAACTTACAGACTATTATATCAGAAAACAAAGTAGTACCATGCAATAATCAGAATTTCGATTATCCTTACTTTGCGAATATCGATAATCTCAAATTAATTCAAGGTGTGGAAAAATTTGATTCGTCAATTCGACTTACTCAATCAAAACCTGAAACAAAAGGTGCTTTATGGCGAAAAGATTTGTTTCCGGTTAAAAAAGGCTTCCGTACACAATTTGCATTTCGCTTCACTCTAGGGTATAACGAAAACTATGATGGATCGTTACCCGGCGCTGACGGGATTGCTTTCGTTGTGCAGAATAATAATAATTCTTCTATTGGAGCTATTGGCGGTGGAATTGGCTTCGAGGGAATCCCAAACTCACTTGCAATTGAATTCGATACATATTATAACAATAACAATAACAATAATTTGAATGACCCGAACGGTAATCATGCTGCAATTTTCTGCAACGGTCGAATCAACAACACTGCCGACCATAATTCAAAAGCCTGCTTGCAAACAAATATGAATATTATTCCCATTCGCTCCGATTCAACAGTGTATTATGCTCAAATAGATTACAATATCGTTCCCGGCAAGCTGCGTGTCTGGCTCGATTCTACCGGCAGATACGATGACAAACCAATTCTGGAACTTGATAATTTTGAATTATCGAAATTGCTCGATTTAGCAGGTGGGGAGCGTGCTTACGTTGGTTTTACATCGGCAACCGGTGAAAGCTATGAAAATCATGATATATTGAATTGGTGGTTCTGTCCGAAGAGAGTAGATACGCTAACGACCGCAGTTGAGGAACAGCCGCAGATTTTGTCGAACAATGAAATCAAAATTATTCCCAATCCCGCCGGCGACCACATTACAATTATTCACGGCTTACAGAGCGGCACAGCAGCTTTCTACAACCTTCTCGGTGAGAAAGTTTTTGAAAGCAAAATCGAAGCCGAAAATCCATTGAATATCGATGTTTCGGCATGGCGCAGCGGCGTGTATTTATGCGTTGTGCGGGGAGGAAGTGGTGTTATTACTGAGAAGGTAGTTATTGCAAGGTAATTCTGAATGCTGAATGCTGAATGCTGAATTCTGAATGCTGAATGATTAATGATTAATGATGAATTATTATTTTTCCCCTACAGTCAGAAGAAACTCCTGAATGTAGGGGGAACCACGAAAGTGAGTATTTTACCAGTAATCATTTTGGAAATATTCTTATATTACCCGATAGTGATATTAATTTACGAACAACTTTTGTATGACCTCCTCACCTTTATCGGATTTAATGGAAATAATATAAAAGCCGGGATTGAAGCCTGATAAATCAATATTATACTCCTGAGTACCTATTAATAATTGCATATTTTGCTCTATACTCCGTACCATCCTGCCGGATTGGTCATAAATGGAAATATCTATTTTTCTTGATTCGATTAAATGTAACTTCAGGGATGTTGCACCGGATGCAGGATTCGGATATAATGTGATTTCATGAATACCTCCGGATGCAAAATTACAAAGTCCGAAAAATGACTGTTCCCCGTTTAATTCTTTGCAAGCATCATTAGGTTTTATTTCGCCCGTTTCAATTTTTTTGAAAATTCCCAATTCTTTTCTAAGAGGCTTAGAAAATCGTATAGGGATAGCATCCAGAAACTCCTCGGTAGGGTAGTACCAAAGAATAAATTCAGCATAATTGACTTTAGCATTTCGAAATTCCTGATATCTGTTTTTAGGGTCTAAATCCGGCACGTCGGATTTAAAGCCGATTTTAATTTTTAACGAAACAAGTTTTGTCAGAACCGGAACTTCCCTGATATTTTTCGTTGGCGTAAGATTGGCAAAATCGTCAAGAAGATTTTCTCCTATATTGTTAGAACCTTTTAATATTGGCGATTTATTGATATGCATTCCTATTGAGAATCCATTATATTTACCTTTATAATGGTTGCTTGTAATGGCTATAGGAGCAGTCAATGAAAATTCTTCATTAGACCAACCTTTATATGGAATTATTTTTGTTCTTATATTATTTAATTTAAGAAAATTCTCTTCTTTTAAAAGAAATTTATCTACCTTTGGATAACCTGCCTTATTATAAGAAACATATTTTTTATTATATAAATCTTTTCTTAACTTCAATTCTCCATGCATTTTCTTATGGAAATACCGCTCAGTTATGACGATATAACCGGAATCTGTTTTTACAATCCCGATTTTTTCAAGTTCTTCGTCAGTTAATTCTATGATTCTAAGATTAGTCCAGTTAAAATATTTTCTATCATCAATATTTTCATTTTTTAAAGAATTCGTTTTTGCAATTTGGTTCTTTTCTCGAATATCAGTCAACTTAACGTTTTGCCCAAATGGCAATTTTTCCGTAGAAATCAAATAAAACAATGCTGCCAATAAACAACTTCCGATAGAAGCATAAAACATTTTTGATTTCGGATGCTTAGTAACGGAATATTCAATTTGTTCATAATCTGAGGATGAAATTTTATCCAAAAAATTTGTTAATTCCTCGTTTGAAAAAAGCATTGTTTTTTCAAGATTTTGCTTATAAGTTATCATTTTTTCTGCTAAATTCTTTTTCATTTGCTTAACCTTTCAATTTCAATCATTTTAATAATTTTTCTAATTTCTTTTTTGCCCTGAAAATTCTTAGCTTGATATTGATAATAGTTGTAGTCTGTATCACGGCAATTTCCTTCAGGGTAAGTCCAAGGAATTCTTTCAATACCAAAGCTTCTCTTTCATTTTCCCCGAGCTTGGTTATTGCTGTGTGCAGGAATGAAATATCTGCTGCTGTTTCAGGACTTGAACCGGGAGCAATTAAATAATCGAATGATTCCGGTTCTACAGGTGTTTCCCTTGAATATCGTCTGTAAAGCTTTATTTTCTGTCGTCTGGCTATAGTGAATATAAAACTCAAGAAAGCTTTCTCATCTTTGATGGAATCGAAATTTTGATAAGATGCAATCAATGTTTCCTGAACAATTTCCTTTGCATCTGCCCCGGAATTGGATATTGATAAAGCAAATCTCTCCAATTTATTATATACCGGCTCCAACAAACACATATACCTTTCTTGCTTTGTCAATTTCAATCTCAAATTAATTCCGAAACAAACAGGAGGTAGCATTAAAATACGAAAAGGTTACAAAATATAAACAGAATGAAAAAGAAAATATTTATTTCTATATTGTTCTTCAAAAAAATTTCATAATTTTGTAAATTATAATTGAACAATTTTAAAATATTTCTTATTAGGAGAAAATATGAAATTTCGTGGAATTTTGATTGTACCGGTCTTTATCGGCTTGCTTGCCTGCTCGGCTCAATCTAAAGAAAAAGTAACTTTAAAAACACTTGAAGATTCCGTGTCATACTCGATTGGTATGAGCATCGGTACGAATTTGAAGACTGATTCCGTTATGTTGAATCTCGACGCAGTGAAAGCCGGTATGAGAGATGCTTTGTACGACACAGTAACGGTTTTAACAAAAGACCAGATGATGAAGGTTTTACAGTCATGGCAGACCGAAATGCAGAAGAAACAAATGGAGAAAAGAATGAAGGCATCCGAGGGCAATAAAAAAATAGGCGAGGATTATTTGACGGAAAATAAAAAGAAATCCGGAGTAGTAACCCTTCCAAGCGGCTTACAATACAAAGTCGTTAAATCGGGCAGCGGCAAAACTCCCGGAGCAACAAGCAGCGTTAAAGTTCATTATAAAGGGACTTTAATCAATGGTAAAGTGTTCGATAGTTCAGAAGGCAAAGAACCGCTCGACCTAACGGTTAACGGTGTTATTAAGGGGTGGACTGAGGCATTGCAGCTTATGAAAGAGGGCGATAAATGGACTCTTTATATTCCTTCCGAACTTGGCTATGTTGACCGTGGCGCAGGTGCAGATATTGGTCCAAATGAAGCTTTAATTTTCGATGTGGAATTGATTAAAGTTAATGAATCAGCTCCGGAACCGCCTCCGGAAGCAAATCCACATAAATAACATTCTTGTTATTTTTTCAAATTGGTAAACATTGAAAAATCCCTTTTATCTCTTGATAGAAGGGATTTTTTACTTATTTGAGACATCTAAAAAATGTCATTCGTAAGCGAAGTGAAGAATCCATAAGCAGCATTGGGACTGGATTCTTCACTTCGCTTACGAATGACTATCCTGAATAATACATTATTTTTCGGTGGACTCTATTTACATTTCTATAATTTGGAACAAATTTTTCAAATTATTTTTGTTATTTTGCTATAAGAATTGCAGAGACGTTTGAATCTTGAAAAGAACACCGAATAATAAAATAATATTAGATATATATGTAACGTCACTACTAATATTGTTCGAACTGCTAATTTTGGATTATTTTGATTCAAATAAAGGGTAGTTCAAAAAGGGAAATAAAATGATTCAAATTATTATAGTTGACGACCATGCAGTCGTACGAAAAGGATTGAAGCAAATTCTCGATGAAACTCCCGATTTAAAAGTAGTCGATGAAGCAGGCTCAGGATTAGAACTACTCGAAAAACTCAAAATTAACACTTATGATGTTGTTTTACTCGATATTTCTATGCCCGGTAAAGACGGTTTGGATACTTTGAAAGATATAAAAATGGAAAAACCGGAATTACCTGTTCTGATTTTTACTGTATATCCCGAAGAGCAATATGCTATCAGGTTGCTAAAAGCCGGAGCAGCAGGCTATATCAATAAGGAAAGCAGCCCTGAAGAGCTAATCGATGCTATTAGAAAAGTTGCCCGCGGCAGGAAGTATATATCGCTTAATCTTGCAGAAATACTCGCTTCAAATATTGATGGCGGCGGCGAACAGCCTATGCATGATGCTCTCTCCGACAGGGAATTCCAGGTTATGTGTCTGATAGCATCGGGTAAAACCGTAACGGAAATTGCAAACTTGCTTATGCTTAGCATCAATACAATCAGCACATATCGAAACAGGATTCTTGAAAAGATGAATATGAAAACCAATGCCGAACTAACGCACTATGCAATTAAAAACAGGCTCGTTGATTAAATTAATGGTTAATGGAAATGGTTAATGGAAATGGTTAATGGTTAATGGTCAATGGTTAATGGTCAATGGTTAATGGTCAATGGTTAATTGACCATTATTGTAGTTTGATTTTTTTAAAATTATAAGTATATTGTCTTTTTGAATTTAAATTAAAGGAATTTATTAGAACTAATTTGATAAAAAACAATAGGTACAGCAAATGCCTGAAATTGATTTTGGGATAAAAACTAAAACTGAAGACACTAATTCCAAGGATGAAATTCTTCAGTTGGTTAGTTTCAATATTGGCGAAGAAGAATATGGAATCGACATTTTACTTGTCCAGGAAATTATCAGAATGGTTGATATAACCCGTGTACCCAATACATGGAATTTCGTTGTTGGCGTTATAAATTTGCGTGGCAAAGTTGTTCCGATAATTGATTTCAGACTCCGGCTCGGATTGGAAAGGAAAGAATATGATTCTTCGACAAGAATTATTGTTGTTGAACTCTCATCGAAGGTTATTGGATTTGTTGTCGATAATGTCAATGAAGTATTGCGTATCAAAAAATCAATAACCGAGCCGCCCCCTCCTATGACAACAGAAATAGGAAGCGAATTTATTACATCGGTTGCTAAGTTGGAAAACAGATTACTGATTCTGCTAGACCTAAATAAAGTAATCAAATCCGATGAAATTATCGAAACTAATTAATTGTTTCAAATAATTGATGGAGACGTTGCATGCAACGTCTCTACCAATTAAAAACACAAAGACCTCATTAAATTTTTCCTTTCTATAAAATAATATTATGAAATATAATTTTTTTTGATTATTTTTATTTTGTAAAATAGGATGAAGTCGTCAGATTATAATTTTGATTTCATCAATTAGATTATTTATTATAGTTTAAGTTTATGTATAGCATAAATTCAAATATGAAAATACAGTTCTGTACAATAATAGCAATCTTTTTTGCCATGTTTGCTATGCCGGCATATTCACAAAATTTACGGTCATATACAGTTTCCAATTTAGATAATCCTGCTCCGGGTTATATCCTGACAGACCCTATAACAAGTGGTTATGCAACAATTTATGATAATTCCGGACAGCCCGCATATTTTACGGATTTAACATCAATAGGACAGGATTTTACTGCCTTGCGAATACTAGAAAACGGGAAGTTTGCCTGTTATTCGATTTCTACAAAGGAATGGATTGTCATGGAAGAAGATTTATCTATTTCAAGAAAGGTGAAAGTCTCGAGTGAATATGTTACCAATTTTCATACTTTGCATGTATCATCAACTGGTAGTTATTTATTACTCGGCAATAAGAATAAAACAATTGATATGAGCCAGAAAGTTCCTAACGGGAAGACTAATGCAACACTTAAAAATTTAATTATCCAGGAAATTGATGTTTACAATAGTGTAGTTTTTCAATGGGATTGTTCTGATCATATAGATGTTACCGATGCAACTGAAGATGTGAACCTTACTGCAACCACAATTGACCCTTACCATATTAATCAGGTTGTTTATGACTTTGACGGTAATATTTTAATAAGTTTTAGAAATCTTGATGCCGTTTATAAAATCAGCCGTTCAACAGGCGAAATTATCTGGATAATGGGCGGT
Source organism: Ignavibacteria bacterium (assembly GCA_016844745.1). Taxonomy (GTDB): domain Bacteria; phylum Bacteroidota; class Ignavibacteria; order Kapaibacteriales; family UBA2268; genus JAERMQ01. Next base: position 16,484 of record JAERMQ010000065.1, read on the forward strand.
ACGAAATCACGAAGAAATCAATTCACTTTTATTAATGATACTCGCGATAATTTCTCAGGCTTTTCGCACCAGCACGACCCAAACCGATTGAGTAACGGTAATATTCTTCTATTCGATAATGGTAATCTGAAAACCAATCAATACTCGAGAGCTGTCGAATACGAAATTAATGAATCAGCAAAAACAGCTACAAAGGTTTGGGAATATCGACACAATCCTGATATTTACGCCAAATGGATGGGAAATGCCCAAAGATTACCCAATGGAAATACAATGATTGGCTGGGGTGCAAACGAGGATAAACCATTTAACACAGTTGGTACTGAAGTTACATACGGCGGTCAGACTGTATTTGAATTATCTTTGTTTGGATATACCGGTAATTACCAGGTTCATAGAAAATCCTATAAGATGAAATCATTCATACATGATGTCTCCTATTCCGGTTTGTATAGTTTTAACGATGTCGTTAATTATACCGGAATCAGCTTGAATTTTACTTCAATAACCGGAAATGGACTAACTTCGGTCGAAATGCATAAATATGCACCTCATAATATTACTTATTCAAGCTCGAACCATTGCACTTATTTACCTTTTCGCTGGGTTATCAACAACAGGGGGATAACGAATTTTAATTCTAAACTTAGCATTGACCCTGGCGTTTTAGGATATGTACAACGAAAGTCAGAATTAAAAGTATTCTTCCGTCAAATCGAAGGTTCGGGCGATTTTACTCTTCTACCAACTGCATATAACGAAACTGAAAATAGGTTGGAAACACAAATAAATCAATTTGGGGAATTCTTTCTTGGTTTTGCTATTCTACAGGAACCAACCCTGATTTATCCGACAAATAATTATTCGAGTTTGCAGCTAAATTCATCCCTGAAATGGAAGGTTGCATTTACAAACGATATGTCGCATTTACAAGTTTCTACAACACAGGATTTCAGTAATATTATTATTGATATCGATAGTCTCTTATTAAATGAATACAAATTAAATAACTTAAAACATCTTACCCGTTATTTTTGGAGAGTTAAAGCAACTAACGGCACATGTACAAGCAATTGGTCGAGCGTTTATTCATTTATTACCGTTATCGGAAGTCCAACGCTTTCATTTCCGGAAAATAAAACCAGGGAAGTTCCTCTTTCAGGTAATTTAAAATGGAATGGAATAACAGGCGCTGAGCTTTATAAAATCCATTTAGCCGAAGATTCTTTATTTATGAAAATTCATGCCGATGAAATCCTTACGGGAGATACTGTCTATATTTGCAAGAATTTGAAACCTTTAACCAAATATTATTGGAAAGTTGTTGCTGCTGCTAATTCCGGCTATGGAAATTGGTCGGGCGTATGGAATTTTACTACCTCAAACGCAATTATTGAATTAAAGGAACCAACGCACAGAGCTGATAATCTTCCATTAGATATTACTTTTATTTGGGATAGTATTAATTCTATGAAATATTATCATTTTCAATTATCTACCGACCCGTCGTTCAAAACGTTGATGATTGATTCAAACAAAATTTCTAAAAACGAGGTTAGTATTTCAGGACTTAAAAATTCAACTTATTATTATTGGAGTGTACGTGGAGTTTTCCGTGATACATCGACACCCTGGTCAAATGTATGGTATTTTTCAACTGAGATTGCTGTTCCTAAACTATTAAGTCCAACAAATAATGCTGAAAACTTACCCATAAATGCTGAGATTGCATGGCAAAAGGTTAAGGCTTCTAACTATTATCATGTTCAGATTTCCAAACAGAAGGATTTTGCAAATATCGTTATTGATACAATAACGGCAGTTTTGAATTATTCTTATTCGAATTTTGATTTCAATTCGCAATATTACTGGAGGGTTCGTGCTTTCGATGGTAAGTATTATAGTTCATGGTCCGATGTATTTAAATTCTTAACTCAACGCCAGCTATTATATCCAAAACTAAACGAACTCAATGTTTCAGTTCCCGTGAATTTCAAATGGTATGCCAAACCCGGTTGTACCAGATATTATTTTAGAATAGCTGAGGATTCTCTTTTTAAAGAGAACTTTCATATTTACACAAAAATTTATGATACAACATTTAAATATTATTTCCTTGAAAGTAAACATACATATTGGTGGAGTATCAAACCAATTGCAGCGGATAGTACGGGTACATGGACTGAAGCAATAAAATTTACTACTCAGCTTGGCAAACCTACTTTATATTACCCGGCTAAATATTCTATAATGACAACATCCAAAATAAAATTCAATTGGTTTTCAATTGATGATATTGACTTTTACTCATTCCAATTAGCTTATGACAGTTCGTTTAAAAATATTATCATTGATGCTCCAAAGGAAATGTTTTCTTATTATATGTTTACTGATTCATTGCCCGATTCAACTTATTATTGGCGTGTATCGGTAACTGATGGTCCAAAATTATCACCTTGGTCTGATGTATCGAAATTTCAATTAAAACAGAATTTCATTGATTTAATCAGTCCTAAATCCGGTGATATTTGGCATAAAGATAAAAAGCCGAAAACCATTCGCTGGAGCAATTCCATTAAAGATTCGGTTTTTATTGAGCTTATGCGTATGGGTTCTATAATTGATACGGTAGCAAAATCTGCGTACAGTTTCAACCGTTCTTATAATTGGGTAATCCCCGACAGTATTGAAACCGATACAACTTATCAAATAAGATTAACTGTGAAGAATCATCCCGAACTTTTATCGCTTAACAGGTATTATTTTATAATTAGCCCAACATCAGCTATCAATAATACTCCTAAAGAAAATAATAATGTTTCGATTTCCCATTATCCAAACCCTGTATCCACGAATCTGACTTTCGAAATAAAATCGAATGAAACCGGATTGGCACAAGTGTTAGTTTACAACATGGAGGGCGTATTAGTTGAGGAATTCCGCGCTTTATATTACGAACCCGGGATTCATTCTTTTTCCTGGGAGCCGTCCGAACTGCCAAATGGTGTTTATTATTATATATTGAACATGAAGAACCAGTCATCGGTTGGAATGATGACTATTATTAGGTAATTTATAACTTCAAAAATTATAATTGTAGTTCTATTCTGACTTTTTATAGATGATAGAAAATGTTTAATAATATATTCTATTAAATAATAAAAAGTCAGAGTAGAATTTCTAATCAATTATAACAGCACCGGAATCTCATCCGACCACTCGCCGTTTCCATTTTCGTTAGTTCCGCGGCATCTGTAAAGCCAAGCGCCAACAAAGTATAAAATAATTTTCAATTTTCAATTTTTCTCTTCTCCTTTGACAAAAAGGACATTAACAACAAAAAAAATATTGTCCTCAGTGTCCTTTTAGTCCAGCAGAATAAAGAACTCTATTTCATTCCCCTTCTTTTCTTCTTTCATTCAACCTGGCACGGGCCATTCTTTCACGCAAGCCGCCTTTTTTGATAAAATCTTCTTCCAATCGCTTTAATTGGCGGTCAAGCAGGTAGGTTGTTACTTTTATTAGACCTATCATAATATTAGCACAAATTTCAGGGTTCTCATTTTCTATTCCTTTGCGAAAAGTCTCGTAATTCCCGTTGGGGTCTTTGTTTAATTCTTTTAATCGGGCAACATAAGGATGTGTAGTTTCCCATTCTATATAATTATTGGTTCTGAGAAAATCACGATAATCAATCAATAATTCTTCAAGACTGGCTCGCGCCACGTTAGTAAGTTTAATTTCGGTTTCTTTTGAAGTTCCTGATGCCATACTTGCTTCTACAATATTTTGTTTACCCGAACGGGCTGCCTGCACCATTTGGGAAACAGTTCTGTCATACTTCGAAAAGAATCTGTTGCAAAAATAAACAGTGCCATCATAAACAATTTCGGATTTCTTATATGACAGTAGTTTTTTATAGCCGCCATGAAGAGGAATAAATCCATTTTCGTTATATTGATTTTCTTTAGGCATTTTCATTATTTTTTTTACTTAGGTCATTAATTCTGCATTTGACATCGTATAATTTCTCAGAATTTCTTTCATTTTGCTTAACTCCTATAATGAACAGACAAATAAGTAAATTAATTTATTATTTTAAACCAAATATTCAACTTTTGACTAATCAAATCAACATTCTAAGCTCTCAAATTATAATTCTATTCATTCAAATTATAATTCTATTCATTCAAATCATAAATCTATGCATTCAAATCATAAATCTATTCATTCAAATCATAAATCTGAATCTTCAAATTAAGAAAATAATATTTCAAAAATAAGTTCAATTTCATCAAATTATTTTTTCTATTCTCCACCAGGATAAATTCTTCTATATAATTTAGGATATTCTTCTTTTATTATATTCAAAATTTTATCATCAAGTTGAATGCCTTTAGCAACTCTTGCTTTTTCTAATTCATTTATAAATTTAATAATATCTTTCTTTGTTTCTTCTCGTTTTACCCAAAATGGGACTAACTTAATATTTGTTAAAATTGCTAGTGTTAAGTTAATTAGGATATGACGTAAATAAATTGTAATTTTGTACCTAAAAAGGCATTATGGTACGATACACAATTAAACTAAAGCAAATTGAG
>JAERMQ010000066.1 GCA_016844745.1 Ignavibacteria bacterium
ATACATATCATAGAGCTTGGTTTTCTGTGCAGTACTGTTTTTTATGTAAGTTTCTTTTATTCTTCTGTCAATTATTGGATATTCGCGGTTTTTATTATTTTCATTTTCATTCATTTGATTGGCATTGTATGGCGGGTTACCAATTATTACAGAGATTTTTCTTTTTCTTTAGTTTTTGATTCTTCTTTTTCTAATACATTGGTTATTGTGAAATACTTCAGCAATTCTGATGGTAAAAAATATTCTATTATTTCCTTTTCCATTTTCCCCTTCTTTTTATGCTCAATTAACTCTTCTCCCCAAATTTTGCATCTGACCCCTGATTTTTATTCCCATCTCCCAAAAACTTGCAATACTGATATATTTGATATTGTCAGGGTTTTCAATTTCTTTTCTTGCGGCTTTAGAAAGTTTAGCATCGTTTTCAGCTAACCATATCAAAACATGAGTATCAAGCAAAAGGTTCATGGCATATAATCCTTGAAATCATCCAACGGTTCATCGAAATCAGGGCTCATTTCAAAAAAACCTTTAGCAAATCCGGCTTTTAGTTGTTTTTTTTCTAAATCATCTGGTATAGTTTTATTTCGCTTTGCAAGTAAAAAGTCAATATAATTATTAGCTTCCATAGCCAATGGTAAAGGTAGTTTATAGATTTTATTTAATATTGAGTCGTAATCATTTCCCTGTGTACTTTGCATTTTAATTTCCATATTTAAAAGAACAAAAATAATCACAATTAACGATAAACAAAAATTATTATTTCACATCGTACCATTCGCAACTCATAACGAGAGGGAATCAAGCCCCGCAAATCCGGCATACGGGCTCTCCCACTCCTTGAAGATGGGGTCGCGCAGCTTAGCCAGCGACCGAGGCGCAGGTCGAACTGGCGGAAGTCCGATAAGTTCATAAAGTTTATCAAGTTGAGTCTTATCTAAAAAGCATTTTTAGTGAAAATTACATTCCAAAATCGGAATTTTGGAATGAGATATATCAAGGACTTACTAATTCCAAAGTTGTACTTTGGAATTCATTTTTCGGTATTTAGAGAGGACTCAAAGTCTGTAAAGTTCATTTATTTGATTTCAAATTTGAGTCTACTCTAGAAAGCATTATTTATGAAAATTCCATTCCAAAATCGGATTTTTGGAATGAGCTTTTTCAAGGGCTTACTAATTTCAAAGTTGTACTTTGGAATTCATTTTTTTATTTTTAGAGTGGACTCAACTTTATGAACTTTTAACTTTAAACTTGAACTACTTCCCCAAACAAAGTTGCCGAAGTTGAGCGCGTAATCTTTAAATTCACAAAATCACCCGCTTTGTAGGAGCCTTCCTTATTGGGGAAAATCGTTGTCTTATTAGTATCTGTCCTGCCGACCCATTCATCCCGATTACGCTTGCTGGGTTTTTCAACGAGAATTTCATGGAGCCTGCCAATCTCATTTAGATTGGATAATTTGGATATCTCGCTCTGTAGCTGGATGATTTCATTTAACCGGTGAGCTTTCTCTTCTTCCGGCACAGAATCTTCAACCTTGAATGCTTTGGTTCCTTCGCGCGGAGAGTATTTAAACATGAAAGCGCCGTCGAATTGTACTTCCTGCATTAATTCAAGTGTTTCTTCGTGGTCCTGCTGCGTTTCTCCCGGATATCCGGCAATTATATCGGTTGTGATTGAGGCATCAGGTATGTTGGAGCGAATCAGTTTAGTTAATTCTAAGAATCTTTCTTTGGTATAATCGCGTCTCATGGCTTTCAGAACATCATTTGAGCCTGATTGCACGGGTAGATGAATATGGTTGCAGATTTTATGATTCCGAGCCATAGCTTCAATTAACTCCGGACTCATGTCCTTCGGATGGGAAGTTACATAACGGATTCTCATTCCCTGACCGGCAGCGGCAGATTTCTCAAGTAAAGTCGAAAAACTATCGCCCGACTCAGGACATTTATAGCTGTTGACGTTCTGACCTAATAGTGTAATTTCACGAAAGCCTTGTTCAGTCAGCTTTTCGATTTCACTAATCAATGATGAAGATACACGGGAGCGTTCGCGTCCCCGTGCAAAAGGCACAACGCAGTATGAGCAGAAATTATCACATCCACGCATAATTGTAAGCCATGCTGAAACGCCTTCGGTTCGCAATGGAGTAATATCGTCATAGGTTTCAATACGGCTTAAATTCACTGCCATACCTTTAATCCCCTCGAAGCAATTCGTGATTAATTCAGGGAGTTTGCGGTATTCATCAGGTCCGGCAACAATACCGACCATATCATTTGTTTGGAGAAGCTTCCTGCCGGATTGCTTTGCCATACAGCCAAGAATGCCGACCACCAGATTCTCATTTTCTTTTTTAATCGTATTGAGATTAGCAAGGCGTTTATGAATTGTTGTTTCGGCATTTTCGCGAATCGAGCATGTATTGAGCAGTATAACGTCGGCAGCTTCAGGTGAATTGATAAATTGATAGCCGTCTTTGGAAAGAATCGAGCGAACAATTTCAGTATCGCTGACATTCATCTGGCAGCCGTAGGTTTCTATATATATTTTTTTTGAGTTTGTCATTTATTTATTTATTTAAAGTCAAAAAATTAGATTAGGTTAGCAGGCATTATAATAGATATTAATCATCATAATGATAACGACAAGCAAGAATTACTATTTTATCATCAAAAACTTCATAAATCAATCTATGTTCTTCATCTATTCTTTTTGACCAGCAGCCTTGGTAATTATATTTTAAAGGTTCGGGTTTGTTTAATCCGCCAAAAGGTTCTCTATCTAATTCCTTAATAATTTTAATAACTTTTTGAGCTATTCGCTTATTATTTTTAATCCAATATTCCAAATCTTCTATAGCGTTTAACTCAAATACCAAGCTTTTCATAAACTTCTTCTTTTTTTTGGTAAGATTTTCTACTTCTTGATTCATCGAGTCTTGATTTCATTTTATTACTTTTCATAATATATCGGGTTTCACTTTCTGAAACCAGAGATTCCCATAATTTTAAAGGTACAAGAACGCTTTTAATCTTGCCTTTAGTATCAGAAAGATATTGAATATCTCGCATTGTCATAATCCTTTATTCAAAAAAAAAGAAACGTAGATACTTATAAATTATTTTGAAGTTATACATTAAGACTATTCTGTGGTTATTTCTTATTACCACCCCCTACCCCCTCCTAAATAGGAGGGGAAATTAATCCCCTCCTATTTTAGGAGGGGGTAGGGGGTGGTAATTAGATTATTTATTTTTATTTACAATTTCTTGAAAACATCAACTGCATCCAATTCTTCCCAGGGCAATTCTGGTTTACCGAAGTGTCCATAGGCGGCAGTCATTCGATAAATAGGTCTGCGCAAACGGAATCGCTCGATAATGCCATGGGGCGATAAATCAAAATGCTTCGATATAAAGTGCGAAATATCTGCATCTTTGAATTTAGAACTACCGTGAGTATTAGTATGAATCGAGACAGGTTCGGCAATTCCGATAGCATAAGATAATTGAATCGTGCATTGATTGGCAACTCCTGCTGCAACCAAATTCTTTGCAATATAACGGGCAGCATAAGCAGCAGAGCGGTCAACCTTTGTAGGGTCTTTGCCTGAAAAAGCGCCGCCGCCGTGAGGAGCACGCCCACCATAAGTATCGACAATAATTTTTCTTCCGGTAAGCCCTGTATCGCCATGAGGTCCGCCGATTTCAAATTTACCTGTCGGATTAACGTGATAAATAGTCCTGTCATCTATGTATTCGGAGGGTATTACTTTTTTAATAACGTTTTCGATAACATCGGTACGGATTTTCTCCTGCGTTACGTCCGGGTCGTGCTGGGTTGATATAACAATTGTATGAGCACGCAGAATGTCGCCGTTTTCTTTGTATTCAAGTGTTACCTGTGATTTAGAATCCGGACGCAAATACGGCATTAGTTCGATGCTTGTTTTGCGAATTTCGGCAAGTTTTTTCATCAATTTATGAGCAAACATAATAGGCGCTGGCATATACTCTTCGGTTTCGGTACAGGCATATCCAAACATCATTCCCTGGTCTCCGGCTCCACCGGTATCGACTCCCATTGCAATATCAGGGGATTGATGATTGATTACGTTAATAACGCTGCAGGAGTAAGAATCAAAGCGGTATCCGGATTTTGTATAACCGATTTCGCGAATTACACTACGCACTAAATCCTGAAGGTTTATGTATGTTTTAGTTGTTATTTCACCTCCGACGAGAATCATTCCTGTAGAAGCAAAACATTCGCATGCAACGCGGCTCATCGGGTCTTCGGCAATCATAGCATCGAGTACCGCGTCGGATACCTGGTCGCAAATTTTATCCGGATGTCCCTCCGAGACGGACTCCGAAGTAAATAAATATGTGTTGTTCTGTTCCATTGAGTTCCTTTTATTTTTATTGATAAATATCGTTATAATATAAAAAGAAATCCCCCTAACCCCCTTTTTCAAAGGGGGAATTTCTTTATCCCCCTTTGAAAAAGGGGGTTAGGGAGATTTCTCGGTTCAATTTTAAAACAATTCTTTCTTCAAATCTAATTTATTTTTACGCATATTTTATTTCACTTGAATCACCAACATTCAATCTGTGGAACTGCCCTTTCATAACGGCATTTGTTCCTATTATTGACCGTTCCAATAAAGACAAAGAGACTTTAGCGCCTTCGCTGATAATAGAATCCCTAATCACGCTGTCCGTTACAATAGCGCCCTCTGCTACAGATGTATAAGGTCCGAGTATGCAGCGCTCTACAACGGCATTCTCGGCTATATAAACAGGTGGAATTATAATCGTATCAGGATAGCTCTGTGTAATATTATTCTTTTCGAGCAGGAATCTGTTTGTAGAAAGCAATGTCTCCGGCTTACCGCAATCGTACCAGCCTTCAACCGGGAATGTTTTGAAAGGTTCTCCCTTTTCAATCATAAGCTGCATAGCGTCGGTTAATTGGTATTCGCCGGCTGTTCTAATATCTTTTTGAATAAGCTCATCCAAACATGATTTTAGAAGTTTCGAATTAGTTATATGGTAAATACCAACAATTACCAAATTTGAAATCGGGTCCTGAGGCTTTTCTACCAGTTTGGTTATTATCCCATTTTCATTTGTAACAACAACGCCGAACCGTCTTGGGTCTTCGACTGCTTTGACACCAAGACTGCTAACACCGTTTTCAATAGCCGAGTTCAAATCCACATCGAAAATCGTATCACCTAATATTATCATTAGCGGCTCGGAATCGAAAGTAGGAGCGGCTAACCAAATTGCATGACCTAGACCGTGACGCTCTTCCTGTTCCACGAAGGAAACATCGAAATCGTAGTGTTCGGTTACATATTCCTCGACTAATTTGCCCATATAGCCAGTGATAATGGTAACTTTACTGATGCCATATTGTTTCAAAGCATCGAGAATATGCGCTAAAATAGGCTTGCCTGCCACGTTCAGCAGCACTTTCGGCAATGAATACGTATGCGGTCTCAATCTTGTTCCAACTCCGGCTACCGGTATAACAGCTCTCATAATTTCTTTTCATCGTAATAAATACAGATTACAAAATTAAGAATTAAATTTCGATTTATTTATATTGTTGTAAAAAGATTTTCTTTTTTGAATTACGAATGAAATCGTATATTTGAGAAATTTAAAAATGTAAATTTTCTTTGTTTTTATATAATGAAAATTTTTAACAAGCTATGACGTATTATCACAAGAAGAGAAACCCCCTAACCCCCTTTGAAAAAGGGGGAATAAATATCCCACCTTTTTTAAAGGGGATTAGGGGGTTTCTTACTACTTCTATTTCTACTTCTATGTTCTACTTCTATAACCGGGTTAGGGGGTTTTTCTTCTTGTGTCATTTTTTTTTCCTGTTTATTACATCATCTTTAGCAAATATAGATGTTACGACAAATATCTACTCAAATGATGTACTTTTCCATACCAACCCGAGAATGTACAATGGTATTTTTGTCGAATTTTTATATGATTTTGTTGATGGAGAAAATGGTTTATGGGCGCAGGAGCTTTTAGACCGCGGCTTTGATTATAATATGGAATCAAATCCCGAAGCTTTGAAATATTGGAAAATTACTTCCGAACCCGGTATTGATGCTACACAATATATTAAGTTATCAAAGGATATGTATAATCCAAACGGAGTGAACTCAGTCTTACTTCTACCGACATTTGGCAAAAGTGTCAGAATAAGCCAAACAATTAGAATCTGCGATTCTGTTGGATTGAACTTTTATATTTATGCCAGGTCCAATAATCCCAGTGGTTCAATAAGAATCTTTTTTACTGATGAAGCCAACTCAAAAGAATTTTTCAGCCAAAGCATTAGCATTAAAGATACTGTATGGAGGAAATACGAAATTTCAATTCCGGCATTGCATAAGCACGGAAAAATTAATTTTCATATTGCAAATAATGGCATTGATACTGTCTTCATTGACGAAGCATCATTAATGCCGGCTAATAATTTTATGGGAATACGTTATGAATATTATTTATTGTTCAAGAAATTAAATACAGGTGTATTCAGATATCCTGGTGGATGGTTTGCTGACTCTCCAACTAATGATTGGATTAATTCGATTGAGCCTATGGATAAAAGAAATTCACCAAATGTTATATGGAGTTCTGGATTTCAAAGAATGGATTTAGGTATGTTTGAATATCTTGAGATTTGCAGAATAATGGATATTGTTCCTCTTTTATCTGTAAATTTTTGGGCTGGTACTCCTGAAAGTGCAGCCAATTTAGTTGAATTTTGTAATGGTTCTGTGGATTCAAAGTTCGGTAAGATAAGAGCTGATTTAGGGCACTCCGAACCATACAATATTAAATATTTTGAAGTAGGCAATGAAATGTGGAATGACAGGGTTCCAAGGTATATTAAAGAAGTACCTGCGTTTTATAAATCTATGAAAGAAAAGGATAGTACAATAAAACTAATTGCTGACGGAAATCTATGGGATGTAAATTCATTTAAAATATTAACAGATAATTTAAAATATGATATTTTCAGCTACCATCCTGGTGCCGGTATCGATGCGGGAGTTTTGGATAGCTTACATTATTTAGCTTTTTTACAAGGTAAAACAGAAATGCATATTAGATATAGGGAAGATATAATCAAAAGTAATTTATCAGGAAAAGTCACTGTTGCCTTAACTGAATGGTGTTCTTTGCATGGCTCAAATGGTATAAATTTTCTTGATACCGGTAGATTAAACCGTACATTTTTTAGTGGATTTTATAGTGGTATGGTTTTTAATTTTATGGCACGAAGTTCTGATTTTGTAGATTTGGGAGTTCGTACTTTCAAAGTTGATTTCATTGCTTCCGATACAAATAAGAGAGGTGATAGAATTATTTATGGAACCTATCCATATCACTTAATGAATATGGTTAGCCATCACATCGGTAACAAAGTAATTCGAAATTCTACTTCATGTGATACTTATTATCTTCATGCAACTGATGGCAGACCCTGGATAAACGAAACCCCTTGGGTAGATATTACTTCTACAAAATCCGATGATACAGTCTTCGTTACTGCTTTTAACAGGTATCGGGATAAAAAAGTTAATTTGAAAATAAATATGGATTTTACTCCTACTAAGGATTCTGTATCAGTTTATGAATATTACTCCGACGATATCCTTACCAGAAGCGACCCTAATTTCCCTGAAAAAACCTGCATAACTCAATATAAACTACCTAATAACAGTATTTATACACTGAAGGAACATTCATTTACTACTTTTGCATTCTATTATGCAAAAAAAATAGTAATTCCACAACCTGAAGACACTACTTCAATACAAGTTAATTTTGCTCCCAATCCATTTTTACAGGAATTGGCGATTCAATTCAACACTATTCCTATTGATGAAATTGAAGTAAAAATTTTCGATTTTTTAGGAAGATTGCTATTTAAAGAAGTGAAATTTATTTTAGAAACAAATTATTATTTAAATCTTCGTCAATTAGCCCAAGGACCTTATTTACTTCAAATTAAAACCGGGAATATGGAGAGAACACACTTAATCTATAAATATGAAGATTAGAGTAGTTTAATAATGTGAAGGAATTTCCGTGTATAACTCTTATTCCCTCCCCTATACTATTGCGTTAAAGCTTAATTTACAAACTTTATGAACTCATTTCCAATATTCATCAATATCTTTTATACCCGAAATGATTTTATCTAACTTCCACGTATATAACTTCCCAATATCAGAAAAAATAAAGCTGATTTTAGTGTTCTTCTTTTGATTTATGTAAATAACAAGATGACTATTATGGAGCAGATTTTTTGTACTATCGTTTTCATAATTTGAATAAACAACATCGCTGTACATAGAGCAATCCTTACCGAATTCCTTACCCAGGAATTTGAATAACTTTTTCATTCCCGGTTTGCCGAAAATTTTACCGAATGTAGCCGTTGTACGATTGCGGTCATTTGCAATGTCCATCAGAAAAGCCGGATTTTCAAGGATTGAATCTGCTAATAAATAATTTGGGATAACTTCCTCGCGAATCGAAGGGTGCAAATCCAATTGATTAGCGATGCTGCTTTGCATGGTTTCGGATGAATCCTTTGGTTTGACCAATAATTCGGGATAAGCGATTTTATCAATCTTCCATTTCCCACCCCCATGGGAATGCAGTTCAAACATAATTTCCCGGCTGTTTGCAGTGCTTTTCAAAATAATATTGCAACCATAACCATGGAATATAAAATCATTCGAAATGGAAGTAAAAACCTTGTTACCGGAGAAAGAATATCCGTTAGAAAAATTATGGGTAACGTATCCTTTGAATAATTCAATATCACTGACCGAATAAGGAAAATGTTCTCTTTTGATTTTCGGTGGTACTGAATCGTTCAAAAAATAAATAAGTGAATCAGGATGCAAAATAACCCGCTTCACAAATTGAATATTATCAGTTGAATCGTTTTTGTTGCTTATATACCGGCTATAATAATCCAATAAATCATAATTCATTATTTCATACAGCTTCCAAATCTCAATTCCCTTCACCTCATTGATAAAAAGAAATGAAAGGAGCATATCCTTTGGATTCTTGAATTTAATTATTCTGAAACGGACAGTCTTGCCGGTTTCAGGAACTGAGCCTTCAAAAGCGTTATCTCCCGAAAATGTCGAAATACCTCTAAAGTAATTATTAATATATGCTGCAATAGCAGCTATTTCAGCATGGTAATCAGCCGGATTCTGTCTTGATTGAGCCATTTTGAATGAAAGACGGCTATTTAGGGAAACAAATGAAGTATCAGCGCCGATATTCTTTAAAATATGGGGATTTTCGATAATTGAATTGAGCATTTTATAATTATAATCCTGCTGGGCGAGTGAAGGGATGGTATTAGCAAGTATTAATAAAAAAATGAGGGAAAATCTATATAAAATAAGATTGTCATTCCTGCGAATTATAAAGTTTAAAAACTGGTAGAATGTCATTCTGAACGAAGTGAAGAATCCAGTGGTAGCATTGGGACTGGATTCTTCACTTCGTTGCCAATGACATTCTACCAGTTTTTTAATACCTATCAGATAATCAAATTGCCTTATATCATTTAACTTTCCCAACTCTTTTCCTTCCGACCAATTTTTACAATTTACGAATCAGATAGACTTATAATTTGCCGATTTTATTGTATAACCTGATTACATGCGTATTAAAACATAATAGATACAAAAACGAATAATAGAAATTTAAACTTAACTAAAAATAATGTTATAAGGAAATATCTCCTTAATTTTGTTTTTTAAGTTATAAGGTTATTGAAAATAAAAATTTTTAAAAACAAATAAATAATTAGCTATGAAAAATAATTATTTTGATATAGGCTTTGGACCAAATACAATTTATGCTTTGGTTAAAATTGATAAAAATGTCGATTTTATTGCAATATTCAGAAAGATTCATTCGGAGGGTTTTTGCCTTAAATGCCAGGCTATTAAGGGCGAATATCAGATAATTGTCATGATTGAGGCTGAAACATATGAAGATTGTTTGGAGATTTGCGATAATTATAAGAAAACTTACCAAGGCATTACCGATATTAAAATAATGAAAATATCGTTAGCATATATGGAAGAGCATTATTTAAACAAACAAACCGGAGAAGCTCCTTTAACTTCAGATGACGCTACTACAAAGAATTCAGAGGTTATGTCTTATGTATTTGCAGATATTGATTCAACCCAATTGGATAAAATCTTAACTGAGATAACATCCCATGAAAATATATTAATTTACTATTATTCGGAAAGCGCTTCGACCCTGATTTTACTTGTATCAGGCAATCAATTTACCGATATTGACAAATTTATCCGCTATAAAGTTTCATCGTTGGATGGAATACTGAAGGTAAAAGAATATCCCGTAATTGATATTTATGAGTATAAATAATGATTTATCAATTAATCGAAATGTCATTCCTGCGGATGAGTATATTTAAAAAGTTCGGAAGAATGTCATTCTGAGCGAAGCGAAGAATCTTCTTTAATATAAGATGAAAATAAATTTGAGGTAAAAATAATTGATTATTATTCGAGAAGCGCATAAGTACTATATTTATACTATATTAATTAATACAATGATAGAAGTTGGTGAATAAATTGAATATATCAGAATTTGCAAGAAGATTCTTCGCTTCGCTCAGAATGACATTCTTCTTTTTTGACAATTAAAATAATACATGGAAATATATTTATTTAACTAACAATAAAATAAAAATGGAACAGAACGAAAAAATAAAATTTGAAAAAGAAATCAAAAATTTCAAAGTTGATTTATTCGAAAAGAAGGATATGCAAGGTTCACTTATTCCGCTTCTTCAATCTGCCCAGGATTCCTACGGCTATATTCCCGAGCAGGCAATTTACTACATAAGCGAAATGACAAGCGTTCCGGCAGCAGATATATACGGAGTTATAACATTCTATGCTCAATTTCGCTTGAAGCCGCTTGGCAAGAATCTGATTCGCATTTGCGAAGGTACTGCCTGCCATGTTAATGGTGCAAAAAGAATTTTATCTGCTTTAGAGGACGAACTCGGTTGCGGTGTTGACGATACGACCGATGACGGTTTTTTCACCCTTCTATCAGTTGCGTGTATCGGATGCTGCTCGCTTTCACCTGTTATCATGGTCAACGACGACACACACGGAAGCTTAGCTCCCGATAAAATAAAAAGAGTATTAAAAACGTACAAAAATCGTAAAAACTAATTTAGTATAATATTATGATACAAATCAAAGTTGGATTAGGAACCTGCGGAATTTCAGCCGGCGGAGAAAGTGTTTACAAGGAATTGCTCAACCAGATTCAAACCGCCGGATTGGATGCAAGAGTCGTTGGAACGGGGTGTATGGGTCGCTGCTTTGACGAAGTATTAGTTGAAGTAATCGAAGACGGACTGCCAAGTTCTTTATATGCTAACGTTACACCGGAAAAAGCAAAACGAATCATAACAGAACATTTAGTAGAAAATAATCCTATAGATGAATGGATTATTAACCACACACCTACTGGCGAACTTGAAGATTTATTTCCCAAGCAAGTCCGAATTGTTCTAAGGAATTGCGGTAAAATAGACCCTCAATCAATAGACGAATACATTGAAACAGGCGGTTATAAAGCTATCGAAAAAGCATTAAAGCAACTTACTCCTAATGAAATTATCGATACTGTCATCAGGTCAGGCTTACGCGGCAGAGGAGGAGCAGGTTTCTCATCAGGTATGAAATGGAAATTTGCAAAGGAAGCTCAAAGTGATAAAAAATATCTGATATGCAATGCAGACGAGGGCGACCCGGGCGCTTTTATGGACAGAAGCGTTCTGGAAGGCGACCCACATGCAGTACTGGAAGGAATGATGATAGCGGCTTTCGCTATCGGAGCCGACGAAGCTTATATTTATTGCCGCGCCGAATATCCTCATGCAATCAAAAGATTAAAGCGGGCTATTCAACAATGCGAAGAGCGTGGCTATTTAGGTCATGGCATCTTCGGTTCGAATTTTGACTTTAAAATAAAAATTAAGGAAGGCGCAGGCGCTTTCGTTTGCGGCGAGGAAACAGCTTTAATGGCTTCAATAGAAGGTAAACGTGGTGTCCCGAAATTGCGTCCTCCTTTCCCTGCTCAAAAAGGTTTATGGGGCAAACCAACAAACATTAATAACGTTGAAACATTCGCCAATGTACCCTGGATTATCCTGAATGGCGCAGAAGCTTATGCCTCTTATGGCACTGAAAAGAGTAAAGGCACTAAGGTATTCGCTTTAGCCGGTAAGATTGCACGCAGCGGACTCGCTGAAGTTCCAATGGGAATTACTATCAACGAAATAGTTTATGAAGTTGGCGGCGGCATTAAGGGAGGACATCAATTTAAAGCAATCCAGATAGGCGGTCCTTCCGGTGGTTGTATTCCTGCAACGATGGGCGATTTGAGAATAGATTATGATGAAATCAATAAAACCGGAGCAATAATGGGTTCCGGTGGCTTAATCGTATTAGATGAAACTACCTGTATGGTCGATTTGGCGAAATTCTTCCTGAATTTTACACAAAACGAATCATGCGGAAAATGCACCTTCTGCCGCATTGGCACTAAGCGTATGTTGGAAATCTTAGATAGGATTACGATTGGCGAAGGAAAAGATGGCGATATAGAATTATTGGAAGATTTAGCTCAAAAAATCAACATCGGAAGCCTTTGCGGTTTGGGACAGACAGCGCCTAATCCCGTTCTAACAACAATCAAATACTTCCGTGAAGAATATGAAGCCCATATTTATCGCAAGAAATGCCCGGCTTTAAATTGCTCGGCATTGCTAACTTATACAATCGATGATGATAAATGCAACGGCTGCACTCTTTGCGTAAGGAAGTGCGAATCAAAAGCAATAACAGGTGAACTCAAGAAACTGCACACTTTAGACCAATCGCTCTGCACCAAGTGCGGCAAATGTTATGAAGTATGTAATTTCGATGCAATAATAAGAAATTAATCCGAGGGAGAAATAAATAAATGGGAAATATAAATTTAACTATAAATGGTCAGCAGGTAACCAGCGAAAGCGGACAAACAATTCTGCAGGTAGTTGAGCAATATAAAATCGATAAAATACCTACTCTTTGCCATGACAAACGCTTAGAGCCTTATGCTTCGTGTTATTTATGTGTAGTCGAAGTGAAAGGATTGAATAAACTTGTGCCGTCCTGCGCTACTCCTATTAATGAAGGAATGGTGGTCACGACAAATAGCGAAAAAATATTCGAATCGCGCAAATCTGTAATTGAATTATTGATGTCTAATCATTATGCAGACTGCATTGGACCTTGCATTAGCAGTTGCCCGGCAAGCGTTGATGCACAAGGGTATTTGGCATTAATAGCAATGGGCAGGTACGAAGAAGCATTGAAGCTTATCAAGAAGACTAATCCACTGCCTTTATCAATCGGTAGGGTTTGCGTTCGAAACTGCGAAGATGCCTGCCGTCGCTGCTATGTCGATTCACCTGTTGCTATAAATTACCTGAAACGCTTCGTTGCCGATTTGGATTATAATACCTGGACGCCTGAATGTAAGCCTGCAACGGGCAAGAAGATTGCTATAATCGGCGGAGGTCCAGCCGGACTAACTTGTGCTTATTACTTAACTTTAGATGGTCATAAAACAGAAATATTCGAAAAGTTACCTGAGCTTGGCGGTATGCTTAAATACGGCATTCCTGAATACCGTCTGCCGAAGGAAGTTTTAGATGCAGAAATCAAATGGATAACTGATTTAGGAGTTGAGATTCATTGCAATTCCGAGATGGGTAAAGATTATACTATTGCAGATTTGAAGTCACGCGGATTCGATGCAATTTATTTAAGTGTCGGAGCTCACAAAGCTACTTCTATGGGATTGGACGGGGAGAATGTTACGCAAGGCGTATGGCGAGGTATAGATTATTTAAGGGAGGTCGAAGCTCAGGGCGCTCCGGTAATGAAAGGCACTGCAATAATAGTCGGAGGTGGCAACACTGCAATCGATGCTGCAAGGACTGCACTGCGGTGCGGCGCTGACAAAGTGAAAATAGTATATCGTCGCTCGATTAAAGAAATGCCTGCACATCCAATGGAGATTGAGGCTGCCCACGAAGAAGGCGTAGAAATCAATATTCTCACACTTCCAAAATCGATGGTTACGGAAAACGGCAAAATTAAAGGCATCGAATGTATTAAAATGCAATTGGAAGAAACTACCCCCGGTCAGCGCCCGAGACCGGTACCAATTCCCAATTCCGATTTCTTTATCGATTGTGATTATCTTATAAGTGCAATCGGACAGCAGGTAGATTTATCATTTATCGAAAATGAAAAAGACTGCAAACTTGAAAAATGGGGAACCGTTGTTGTTGACCGCAGTTCCTTTGAAACATCAATTCCCGGTGTCTTCGCAGGAGGTGACGTAGTCGATGGTCCGCTAACTGCAGTTAATGCTATCGGACATGGAAAGAAAGCAGCAACATCTATTGATGCTTACTTGAAGACTGGTAAACCTTCCGGAAAGAATGGGAAATTTTACAGCTTCAAGCATCGGTTCGGAACAATACCCGATAGCGAATTTACTTCTTTCACAAAGGAAGAGCGCTCGAAAATGCCGGAATTGGGAATTAAAACAAGAGTTAATAATTTCGATGAAGTCGAGTTGGGATTATCCGAAGAAGCGGCTATGGCAGAGGCATTCCGCTGTTTGGAATGTGGCTGCTCCGAATATACCGATTGTTCCTTCCGTAAGTATGGAGATGAATTCCACATTAATATAGACAGTTATTTGGGCGATGTCCGCAAATTCAAAATTGATAAGCGACATCCCTTAATTCAAATTGACCCCAATAAGTGTATCAATTGCGGTAAATGCGTTCGCATCTGCTCGGAAGTATTAGATGTATCGGCTTTGGGATTTGTTCAGCGAGGATTCAAATCTGTAGTAAAGCCGGCGATGGAAAAACCGCTGTTGGAGACAAATTGCATCAATTGCGGCAACTGTATCGATGTATGCCCGACTGGAGCTATTGCTGATATATTCCCATTCAAATTCTTAGGCACAATGCCGAAGATGAATTTCCGCTCTGTGTGCAACTTCTGCTCAATCGGCTGCAATGTAAATTATAAGGTAATAGACGAGAAAATGTATTGGGTTCAAAATTCCAATGATGAAATCCAGGACTCACCGAATACCGGCTATTTATGCTTGAAAGGGAGATTCGGACACAGATTCCTACAAAATGAAAATACTTTGAAATCTGCTATGGTAAAAGAAAACGGCACTTTAATGGAAGTATCAACTGATGAAGCATTGACAATTGCAGGAAAACAACTGAAAGATATTATAGCAAAATATGGTAATGATTCAGTAGCAGTCTTTGGTTCGCCTAAATCCACAAATGAAGAGCTATACCTTATTCAGAAGTTTGCGCGTGCAGGTTTAAAAACCAACAATGTCGGCAGCTTATCAAATTTGCTTTATAACACAGATGGCAACTGGCTGAACGATTTATTAGGAGTAACGGTTTCAACAATGACAATGCAGGATGTGAAATATTCTGATGTAATTGTTGTTATTAATGCAGACCTGACGGAAGATAATCTCATAATGGAGCTTAAAATAAAAGATGCCTTAAAGACCGGAACAAAATTAGTCGTAATAAGCTCCTACGAATCGAATTTAGCGAAGACTGCCGATTTATGGCTGGATACCCGCCGCGGAACGAATGCTGCATTAATGAGCGGTGTAATTAATTCTTTATTAACAGAAAAAAATATCTCTATTCCTGAACTTTCCGAAAGTTCGGAAACTTTCGGAAAGTTTTCTTCGCAAAATGTTGCACAATTGACCGGGACATCGCAAATCAAATTCAATGAGTTTTTACAATTGCTCAATGGTGCAGATACAAATATATCATTTGTATATAATTTGGATAACAATAAGGAAAAATCAACCGGTGACCTGCAGGCAATAGGAAATTATTTATCTCTTACCGGTAGATTAAATAAAGCCGGAAATGGATTGTTATTAATCAGGGAATTCTCCAATTCTGTCGGTGCCGATGTTATGGGTCTCAATCCCGAATATCTACCCGGATACGTCGGATTGACAGAAAGCTCGGAAATAAATAGAATAGCTCAGGTATGGAATTCCGACCTCTCAAATATATTTAGAACAAGTGAGCATGCTCACTTGTTACTCAATGATTTGCAGAACAGCAAAATCAAAGCTGCTGTCGTTTTCGGGGAGAATCCATTATCACAACAAGAAAATGAACAAGGGAGCATGCTCCCTTGTTTTTCCGGTCTGGAATGTTTGATTGTATTTGATAATTTCGATACCGAGACAGTCAAAGCCGCCACTGCTGCCTTGCCAATGGGCAATTGCATCGAGCAGCATGGAAGCTATACTTCATTCGATACCAAGATTCAATACGTCGAACCGGTTTTCAAAAACAAATCCGGATTAGAGAACTGGCAGGTAATTTCCAAATTTGCAGCAAACTTCGGTTCCGGATTTGAATTTTCATCATTCGAAGAATTAACAAATGAAATAAATGAAATTAACCGCATATTCTCCGGATGCAAGGATGGAGACTACTTCAATCAAAACGAAAATAATCTCAAAACCTTGAACAAACTCAAAAAAGTTGATTATTTGAAATATACAGTTGAATTGGCTGCTTTTAAGTCCACAAAACCTGCTATGCACAGTTCGGATTTATTTGTTGAAGAGTTGAAAACAAGGGTAAATGTTTAATGGTCAATGTAAAATCACCTACAGTCAGAAGGAAATTCTGACTGTAGAAGTATAATTAAAAGGTATTTCAACCTTAATAGTAATAATTAAAAAAATTGATATTATAATATCATGATGATTATGAAAGCAAATTTTTATTAATTTTGAATATTCATAATTAATTACGAGTAATAACATGATGATAAGCAGAATAAAATTGACAAATTGGAAGAATTTCCAAAATGTTGATTTTCAACTTAAATCAAGAGCCTTTATAGTTGGTGCTAATGCTTCGGGTAAGTCAAATCTGATTGATGTCATTCGGTTTTTAAGAGATGTTGTAAAACAATCTGGTGGCTTGCAACATGCTGTGGATGTACGAGGCGGTATATCAAAAATTAGATGCCTGTCTGCACGAAAAGTGTCAAATATTTCAATTGAAATCGATTTAGCTGATAGTATTGATGAAAAGCTGTTATGGAATTATAAGCTTTCATTTAAACACACTGGTGGTGGAATTTTTAAAAATGAAGCAACAATAGTTGAAGAATCGGTATGTGATTTGAGTGAAAAAAGCAAAAAACAAATATTAAATAGAACTGATACAGACTCCTCAGAAGATAATGAAACTAAAAAATTTACACACCTTGAGCAAATAAACTCAAATACTAAATTCAGAGAAATATATAATTTTTTTAAAGAAATTCAATATCTTCACATTATACCTCAGCTTATTCGCGAAAGCAATTCTTATATGTTAACAGTAGATAAAGAGGATTATTATGGTAGGAATCTGATTGAGAAAATGTCCAAAACTCCAGAAAAAATAAAAACATCATATTTTAGAAAAATAAATGAATTTTTAAAAATTGCTGTTCCTCAGCTAAAAGAACTCAATCTTATTAATGACGATATGGGTATTCCACATTTACAAGCTGTTTACGAACATTGGCGGGCAAAAGGCGCAAAACAGCAGGAGACTCAATTTTCGGATGGAACTTTAAGATTAATTGGGTTTATGTGGGCTTTGCTCGATGGTAATGAAACAATTCTTTTGGAAGAACCGGAGCTATATTTGAATACTGAAATTATAAAACAAATTCCTGGTATGATAAGCAGATTTCAAAGAAAAAAGAATAAAACAAGGCAGGTAATAATAACTACACATAGCTATGATTTATTAGATAATAATAGTATGGAACCGGACGAAATAATAATTCTAAAGCCAGATAGTGAAGGTACTCAAATAAAATCAGCCCTAAATTATCCTGAAATATTAAATTATTTAGATTCCGGATTTACAATTGCCGAATCAGTAATCCCCAAAGTAACACCAGAAAATATCACAAGATTATTAGAAATTTCGTTATAAGAATTTTATGGATTTTGTCGTTGTTGGTGAAGACGCTGTCACCCAAGAGATTATAAAAAAACTTATCAGTTTTGTTTTTACCAACGAACTCTGTAATTGCAGACCTGAACCTGTTAGGGGTGGACAAATAAAAAGTCTCGCTTTAAAGTATAACAAATTGAATTCTTTTATTTTTCTACTAACAGACCTTGATACTTATGATTGTCCTCCAACACTAATAAATGACTGGCTCCCCAATATTGCTATAAGTCCCAAAATGATTTTTCGAGTTGCATGTCCAGAAGCGGAAGCATGGTTGATTTCCGATAGAATTGGTTTTTCTAAATATTTTGGTTTGAAATCCGAATTAATCCCTATAGTAAAAAATGTTGATAAAAGAAATCCGGAAAATATCGAATTATATTTTCCTTATAAGCCATCATTATTTTTAATCCGGGAATTGATTGGTAATTCTTCAAATATAAAACTTAAACAAATGCTACAGCCAAGAGACAGAGCAAAAAAAGGTTCAGAATATAATTTTGCACTTCTTCCTTTTATTAAAAATAAATGGAACATTGAGGAAGCCAGAAAAAATTCATATAGCCTCAACAAAGCAATTATTAGGCTAAATGATTTTAAAGACCAAAACGAAGATTCATTATTTTAATATTATGAATTCATTAAAAATTATTGAAATTAGAATATTTAAGAATCCAGATTTTATTGGATTGTATAAAAGATTGTATTTATTATTACCTGATAAATTACTTATTTTTAATTTTGTATGTAAATGATAACAAAAATAAATATACGAAATTTCAAAAAGTTAGAAAACGTAAGTTTTGAACTTGGAAATCCTGTTGTATTAATCGGACCGAATAACTCAGGTAAAACCACTATCCTACAAGCATTATCACTATGGGATATCGGTATGAGGAAATGGTCCGAAAAAAGAAAGGATAAAAAAGCGAATCCTAAATCCAAAAGAACGGGAGTGGCTATTAATAGAAAAGATTTATTCAGCTTACCAATTCCCGATTCAAAGCTAATGTGGTTCAAGCAACATGTAAGGGAGATGGATACTTCATCAGGGACCAAAAAAACTTCGAATGTAAAAATAGAAATTAAAGTTGAAGGAATATTGAATTATAGAAATTGGAAAAGTTTTTTAGAATTCGATTTTTCAAACTCCGAGTCAATTTATTGCCGTCCTTTAAATTTTGGCAATTCAGTATCAGAAAATGAAATAATTGATGATATATCATATAATGAAAGAATAGCATACCTTCAACCAATGTCTGGGCTTGCTTTAGAAGAAGATAAATTAACACCAGGGTCCATCGATGTAAGGGTTGGAATGGGTAAAACGGCAGATGTTCTTAGAAATATAATATTTCAATTAATAAATCCTGAAAGAAGTGGTTCAAATAATGGATTAAGTGAACAAAATTGGGATAAATTGAAGAGACATATAAAATCAAAATTCCTAATTGAAATAAATAAACCGGAGTTCCTGCCGGATACCGGTTTAATCTCTATGAATTATTTTGAGAATGGTATAAAATACGATTTATCTTCCGGAGGCAGAGGTTTCCATCAAACTTTATTATTATTATCATATCTTTATTCATATCCAGGGAGAATTATTCTAATTGATGAACCTGATGCTCATCTTGAGGTTATTAGACAAAGGGAAATATATAATTTACTTGTTGAGGTTGCTAAAGAACAAAGCTCGCAACTAATCATGGCAAGTCATTCGGAGGTTGTTCTGCAGCAAGCCGGAGATGCAGATACTGTAGTTGCCATTTATGGAAATGAAACCCAGAATTTAAATAATAATCAGGAAATATCTCAATTTAAAAAGTCATTGACAGAAATAGGTTGGGATAAATATTATTACGCCAAACTAACCGGACACATACTTTACATGGAAGATTCAACAGATTTTTTAATGCTTAATGAATTTTCAAAATTATTGAATCATCCGCTATATGAATTGCTTGGCAGAGTTAATGTACATTTTTTATCAAATAATTTGCCTAATGATGCGATTAAACACTTTTACGGATTAAAACAAGTAATAAAAGATTTAAAAGGAGTAGCCCTCTTTGACAGGCTTGATAGAGAAACTGATGAGCCAAATTTAAAGATTTTAACCTGGAAGAAAAAAGAATTTGAAAATTACTTTGCCTTTCCTTCTGTGATAAGAAGGTTTATTGAACCACATAATTTGGACTTGTTTAATCAAAGTAATATGGATATTATTGAAGTAGCCATTAGAAATAATACACCCCCAAGAGCTTTAAAAAATTCAAGTGATAAATGGTGGTTCGATACAAAATTATCGGATGATTACCTTGAGAATATTTTTAGTGAATTTTATTCAAAACTCGGAATAAAAAATGAATTTAACAAAGGAAGATATTTTGAGTTAATAAAATTTCTGGAACCGGAAGAAATAGATAGCGAGATTATTGAAAAACTCAATGAAATTTATGATATCTTAAAATAATAAAAGTAATTCTAATTAAGGTGGGTTCTAAAAATTCAATTTAGGCTGTCATTCTGAGCGAAGCGAAGAATCTATCTTGTTGATTTTAAAGAAAACTGGATTCTTCGCTTCCTGATGCAGGAATCTAATGAATGGCTATGGGAGGGGATTACTGCATCTGCAGGAATTACAATTCAGTAGGTTTTAAAACCACCTTTAACAATAAATATATCATCCAAACGTTAGTCACAACTAATTATAATATTAGTTGGGGTATAATATAAAAATAAAATTACTCGTCGCTCTTGGGATTATTAATCTATTCTCTTTATTTACTGTGTATGCTCAGGAAACACAGGTACCAATGGACCTTGATAGTAAGGTCGATGTGATTGACAGCCAGCTCGAAGCCAAACTTGCTTTATTTACAAAATACCAGGAATTTGTCGAAGCCAAACTATTCAAATCGTCTGATAATTCATACTTTCTTGAAATTTCTTATAAAATCGATAAAAAAATGAATAGGCTTCGCGAACCAATGACTGAATCACAGGTTCAGGAGTTTAGAAAAAAAGTCTCGCAATGTATTGCCGATAAATGCCCGATTGTCCTCCTTGACCAGGAAGGGAGAACAGAGCTTGTATTAGGAACAACCTTGTTGGGTATTGGCGCATGGGGTTGGATGCTTCCTGTTGCACTGGATATCGAAGATTCGAGAAGTTTTGTTGCTACATACTTATTAGCAGGCGCAGCCAGTTTTTTTGCTCCGTTTTTACTTACACAAAACTCTGTAGTTACTGATGGAATGGCACGTTTGAGTGTATATGGAGGTATAAGCGGAATAGCACACGGATTATTCCTGAATAACATTTTTCGTTCAGGGAATCAATATCCAACAGTTGTTTTACTCTTAACCAGCCTTGCCGAATCTTATGCCGGCTATCAAATAGCCTCAAACTGGCAAATATCTGAAGGAAAAGCGGATGTATTAACTGCCATGGCAACCTTTGGTCTTGGCTATGGCTGCGGTACTGCTTATGTTTTGGATGGTTATGATACAGAACAAATTTCCGCAGGCGCATTGATTGGAACCGGTGCGGGGTATCTTATCGGAAATTTAATGGCAAATTCCCAGAATTATTCACGTGGTGATGCTGCGGTTATGTCAACTGCAGGCGGCTTGGGAGCTTATATTTCCTTGGCTGCGATGGTAATGGCTGAGGTAGATGATTCACAATCTTTTTTAGGTGGAATTTTAATTGGCGGAGCAGCATCTATTTACGCTGGCGATAGGCTAGTTGTAGGTAAAAACTTCTCAAACAGTCAGGGAAGTTTTATAACACTGAGTACAATTGCAGGCGGACTGACCGGAGCTGCATTAGCTTATATTATTACTGCCGGTTCCAGTGATATTGCTACAATGAAAACATTTGTAGGCTTAAGTGCTTTAGGTGCTGCATCAGGTTATTACATTATGTACGATTACGCTTCCGAAAAAGCCGTTGACCCGGCGTATAGGTCAAGTCTGAATATTGACATTAATCCGTTTGGGGTAGCTTCAATTTTCCGGAAATCATGGACACCGGATGGAATCTACTCCAGACCCTCACCTATGCTGAATCTAAGCTATAAATTCTGAATCACATATTCTTCATTTTAAGTTGAGCCGACAAAGGAAAAATAGTTTCCTGAATAGCCTTCGACAATTCTTTCAAAGGATATAGTTTATGTGTAATGCCGGATTGAATCACCGTATTCGGCATAGCCGGAGCAATGGCAGTTGTTGGGTCCTGAACTATTACCGTTCCTTTTGATGCAGCAATTTGAGCTGCACCCATAGCTCCGTCACGACCTAAACCCGTTAAAACCACACCCACACTATATTTGCCGAATGCTTCGGCGCCGCTTCTGAACAATGGGTCGGCTGCCGGTTTTACGAAATTCTCTTTGGGTCCGTCATCCGGCAATACATTTAAAGTATCTTTTTCAATTATCATGTGTTTATCGCCTGAAGCAATATAGATGCAGCCTTGTTTAGTAGGCATTTTAGTAGTTACCAGAATGACATCGAAATTTGATTCTTTCTTCAAACGCTGTGAGAAAGTTTCAAGCATCCAGGCAGGCCCATGCTGAACGATAAAGAATGAAGCTCTTGTTGTATCGGGAATATCTTTAAATATTTCGACTAAAGTTGGAGGTCCACCGGTACTTGTTGCGATAAATACGCCGACATATCTGGGGATTATTTCAGCTTTAGCTTCCTTTATTGTTCCAAATTTATCCGGTAATGACTGACTATATCTATCCAATCCGTCTTTTAATCGAACTAAAAGTTCGTCGACTTCGATTGGCTTTGCGATATAATCATCTGCTCCGGATTCGAGCGCATACGTCCGGGCGCCGTCGGATACTAAAGCAGTAATCATAATAATATAAGGTGCAGGCTGAACCATACCACGAACTTGTCTTATCAGTTCGATTCCATCGACTTGGGGCATCATCCAGTCGGTTAGGATAGCATCGAATTTCTCCCGCTCCAAATGCTTCAATGCATCAATTCCGTTATGAGCTACAACTACGACATACCCTTCCCGCAGCAATATTCTTTTAAGTAGAATAGCATTGGTTAATTCGTCTTCAACTACTATAACTTTTTTACCGTTTGCCATATACAAAGAATCCATAATAAAAAATAAAGATATTTAAAATTAATGAAAATATCAATACAAAAAAAAATAAATAACAAAAAACAGATATATTAAATTTTAAAATTAAAAGGTGAAGTGTAAATGAAATATTAATGATAAATGATTTAATTTATTATTATTTCATCATTAAAATGTTCCACGTGAAACAATTTTTTTATTTATTTATAGTTCCACGTGGAACATGTAATTGTACATTTTTAATAAAATTTATTCTAACCTAATCTTAAACTTTTTTATGCTGATAACAATGAAAAATATTGCAAATAAAGCCAGGTAAATTGTCTCTTTCCATAAATATTCAATCCCAACTCCTTTTAGCATTATTCCTTTTACTATAATTAAATACCATCGTGCAGGAATGATACAACTCAATAATTGCAATGGGTATGGCATGTTTTCTATTGGAAAAATAAATCCTGATAGAAGTAAAGTAGGCATCATTAAGCCAGCTAAAGATATCATCAATGCAACCTGCTGTGATGAGGAGAAAGTTGATATTAATATTCCAAGAGCTAATGTTGTTATAATAAATAAAAATGTTTCTAAGTAGAAAAATATAATGCTACCATTGAAAGGTAATTTAAATATTACAATTCCTAAAATAAGAATAGTTGTTGCATTAATCAATGATAAAATAGCATAAGGTGTAACTTTTCCAATAATTATTGTTACCGGTTTTAATGGTGAAACTAATAATATTTCCATTGTGCCGAGTTCTTTCTCCCTTGTTATTGTTATAGATGTCATAAGCGCGCATACTAACATCATAATGATTGCCAGCAGCCCCGGCACGAACAAATATACACTCTTTAATTCCGGATTGTACATCATTTTGAATTCAGGTTGAACTATGAAACTTGGTACAATTGATGATTTCTTCAAATCATTTGATGCTTCCTGAATGATTGATATTGTATAAGCATTAATTAAAGTAGCAACATTGGGGGCGCTGGCATCTATTATTAGTTGGATATTGGCTTCTCCCTCATGCTCTGCCTTCTTTGCAAAATTCTGCTCGAAAACAACTACTTCCTTGAAATGGGCTGCACGAAAGCCCTTTTCGATTTCACCGGTGTTATTTAGTATGCTGTGAAGTTTAAAATATCCCGAAGAAATTAGTCGATTCGTAATTTTTTGTGTAATGTTATCTTTTGAATAATCCAATACAGCGATATTAATATCATTAATTTCTGTTCTTATAGCAAAACCGAATATTATTAGCTGCGCTATAGGCATTCCGAACATAACTAACAAAGTTCGTTTATCCCGAAAGATATGATAAATTTCCTTTATTATAAATCTATTAAATGATAGCATATTTTCCTCAATTTTTCAGGAATCCTGATTTTAAAACTCATAAATCCCTTAACACCTATACTCTATACCTTAAAGCCTAAAACAAAGTTTCCGATTGTTCACCAACAATAGTAAACCTCTTTGGTGTAGAATCACTCATCCTGACATTATTCTGCTCCTTAAGAAATTTTGTAAGCTGCCCTGGTTTCCAATTCAACTGTGCTTTTTGAATGATTTCCGCTGAAGTATATGAACCGGTTTTCAGAATCCCGAATATTTTCTCAACGATATCCGGCTCTGCAACAGCTTTTGTTTTATGATGTTCCTTAAAAATATATTTTTCTTCTATAGCATTTTCAATATATTTTTTACTTTCCTGGATTTCTCCATGTAAATCAACAGGTATGGCTCCACGTTGAATCAATAACTGATTTGCATTTTTCTCATTAGGCTCCGGTTTGCGTACAAATATTTCCCTTCCTTTTCTTAAACCATCAATTACTCCATGCCATGTTCCTCCTGAATCTGATGACTGAGCAACATAAATTTCGTGAGCCAATGCATATATTATCGGATTGCGTGCCATCGCCAATCCGGAAGCCCATTGAGCCTTCGGATGAAAAACGCTTAATACGAGTACATCGCCATTCACAATTTGCTGATAATATTTTTGATAACCTGAACCAAACGTCAAGACTCCCTGAGGTAAAACAATAATGCTCTGACCAGTATATTTCATAGCAGATTCGAGTGCTTGCCTATCGACACCTTTTGCAAATCCGCTTACAATTACTTTGAATTCTTTGGATGCTTTCTTTGCTACGTTATCTGTAAATTCTAATGAAATATCATCAGCTTCACGGGAACCGACAATAGCTATTGATTTCTCCATTAATATTTTTCTGTTACCTTTGATGTAAATAACTGTTGGAGAGCTTTTAAGCTTAAGATTTTCTTTTAATGTAGGAGAATAATCCGGAGAATTAATCGGTATAATTTCAAAGCCCTGTGATTTCAAATCTTCGGCTAAGAAACTATAGTTCGGCAACTCCTCTTTTAAATTGATAATATCAAGACATTCTTTTTCATTCAGGTTATATCTATTTGATAATTCATTTCTTTCCAAAGAGAAAATTTCTTCGAACGAACTTTTCTGTTCATGGAAGATATTAACAACTAATTTATTGACTGCTTCAATCCTCCAGCCCTTAAGCTGGGTAATTGCAATCCAATATGTCCACTCGTTTATAATCAAAAATACCTCATCTTCTTAATAAATTACTAATTACTAATTATAAAAAAAAACTGAACAATTATTTTCCATTTTAATTTTTAATTCTTAATTCTTCATTAATCATTGACCATTGACCATTGACCATTGACCATTGACCATTGACCATTGACCATTGACCATTGACCATTGACCATTGACCATTGACCATTAAACACTTTCAGACATCCCCTCCCACCGTTTTTGCGATAACCAACGGAACTATTTTTTCGGCTCCTAACGATGTTAAATATTTACCGATTTCCTTCATGCTAGCTCCGGAATCCCATATATCATCAATAAGTAATATCTTCTTACCATTAATTTCACTTTGATTCTCATAAATAAAAACACCTTTCAAATTTTCAGATTTCATAAGTGAGCTTTGAAAGATTTTCTGAGGTTTTGTTGGTTTGGATTTGTGCAAAGAATGTGAAATCTTTATTTTAAGCTCACGGGCTAATTTACTTGCAAAATTCCTTACCAAATCACCGGATTCGGTAGGTGGAACATATAACAGCAAATCAAAATCGGTTGATTTAAAATTAGCATTGAAAGCTTTAATTGTTATGTTTAATAAACTATCCGGGAAATCACCTTTATTCTTATATTTGCATTTATGAATCGTTTTGCCGACATTAGAGAATCCATAATAAGCAGCAGCAAAGCCAGACTGCAATTTAGTATGTAAAGCTTTAACTTCGAGCTGCGGATAATATGACTCCTGGAATGTTTCGATTTTTTCCTTCCAGTCTTCATAAAAATCAACCACCTTTACATTATTTGTATCATTATCGCATTTATTACATTTCCCTTTAAGATTATCGCCTAAATAGTCGGTTAAATATTTCATACGGCAGTCATAAGTATAAATATATTCACGTATTTTTCGAAAATCTCTTTGCTTGTGCTGCATAATCTCATCAAATGCGGAATAGTTTAACTCAGGCGCATCAAATCGATATTCATATTTCTTTGAACGACCGTCTAAGACTTCGTTAATTATACTTTGGTCTATTAAATCTGCTTTGATAACACGTATTTCTGTTTTCTTAAGGTTCGCTTCTCTAATAATATCATTCTCTCCCAAACGGCTTCTTTTCAATGCTTCTATGACTTTGTAATATTTAGTAATTACAGGTTTGTGATTCTCGATGAAATATATTGGCAAATCATCGTCGGCATTCGGATTGTAAAATAAAATGATAAAAGTTTTATCGCCATTACGACCTGCACGACCTATTTCCTGGTAGTAATGAATTGGTGATTCCGGAATTTGAGTATGAATTATAAATCCGATGTCGGGTTTATCGATACCCATTCCGAGGGCATTTGTCGATACAATACACTTCCATCTATTCTCGAGCAAGCCCAGCTCGACCTCTTTGCGCTGGTCTGCATCCAAATCAGCGCTGTAGTTTTTTGATTCGATTCCTAAATATTTCAACCATCTGGAATATATTTCAGTATTAACTCGTGTACCTGTATAAATTAATCCGGTTCCCGGTAGATTATTCAAATTCTTTCCAAGCCAAGCCATTTTCTCCTCTTCCGTTTCGACCTTAATTACAAATAAACGGAAATTCTCACGAAGTAAATTGCCTCTATATGTATAATTAATATTGCCGATTTGGTTCTTGATATCTTCTTCAACGCGTAGTGTAGCAGTGGCAGTGCATGCTAATACCGGAAATGATATCGGCAGCAAATTGACCAGATTGATAATTCTTCTGTATGCAGGACGGAAATCATGTCCCCAATTTGAAATGCAGTGGGCTTCATCGATAACTACCATCGATATATTCATTTGGCGTGTGGAAGCAAGCCAATCGATATTCTCCATGCGTTCCGGAGCAATGTAAAGGATTTTAATATTCCCTGCGATTGCTTCTGCAATGATTTCATTATTTTCCTCTAATTCCTGATTGGAATTAATACACCTGACAGGAATACCTAAAGAATTGAGTTTATTGACCTGGTCGCGCATCAATGCTATTAATGGCGAGAAGATAATTGTAGTGCCGGAAAGCTGTGTCGCAGTAAACTGGAAACAGAGTGATTTTCCGAAGCCGGTTTTTTCAATTAGCAGAATACGTTCGCCAATTAACAATCTTTTGATTACCTCCCATTGAGTATCGTAGAATTTATCGATACAAAATGTTTTACTTAATATTTGTTCTGCTTGTTCCCGGTTCATTATAATTTATTTTTTTCATTTCGCTAATTAATAATTGTAAATTAATTATAAAATTTTAAAAATGAGTTAAGAGTAGTTTGAAAAAATCAGGAGGAATATCATTCCTTCATTTAATAAGTTTTTCAACAAACTCTTATGTAAATAATGTCAAACCTAATAAAATTAAGGATAGCGCTATCATAACAATTATTGTAGTCCAGGATATAATATTATTAAATGGCTTATTTACGTATTCACCCATAATGTCTTTATTATTGACAAGTAAAATCATGCATATCAATACAACAGGCAGAAGAATTCCATTCAAAATCTGTGAACTTAACATTATTTTGATAAGCGGTGCATCAGGTATTAATATTATACCCATTGAAATAATTAATATACCTGTGAAAAGGGTGTAGAACTGAGGAGCTTCCTTATATCGTTTATCAATACCGGCTTCAAATCCGAAAGCTTCGCAGATATAAAAAGATGACGCTACGGGTAAGATACATGCAGAAAATATAGATGCCACAAATAAACCAAATGCGAATACATATTTGGCAAGTTCCCCTGCAAGTGGTTCCAAAGCCATGGCAGCATCTTTAGCTTCGTTGATGTGAATGCCGTTCTTAAATAATGTTGCGCCGCAAGCTACCATTATAAAAAAAGCTACTATAACCGTAATAGCGCATCCAAACACAACATCTATCAAAGTGTATTTATAATCTTCAATTCGTAATCCCTTTTCAATAACGGATGCCTGCATATAAAACTGCATCCAGGGTGCAATCGTAGTACCGACTATTCCTATAACCATGGATATATAGAAGAAATTCATTTCTATTTTAGGAGCAATAATTGCCGTGCCAATCTCGCCCCAGTTTGGTTTTCCCATTATTGCTGATATTACATACGAAAGTAAAAATACGCTGAATAGTAAAAATATTTTTTCAACAAATTTATATGTTCCTTTGACAACCAAGAGCCAGACAGCGATTCCGGCAATCGGCACTGAAATATATTTATCAACCCCGAAAACATAAGCGCTGCCCGCAATTCCGGCGAATTCAGTTGTAGTGTTGCCAATGTCTGCAATCAATAATCCGAAAAAAATGAAGAATGTTAGCTTTACACCTGCATTTTCGCGTATCAGGTCTGCCAAGCCTTTGCCGGTAACGATACCCATTCGGGCATTCATTTCCTGAATTACTACCAATACAATAAAAGCAGGTATAAGCGACCAAAGTAAATGATAACCATACTTTGCTCCTGCTACGGAATAGGTCGTAATACCGCCTGCGTCATTATCTACGCTGCCGGTTATTATCCCAGGTCCTAATATCATCAGAAAGAAAAAAATATTCCTGACAAATGGTAGTTTTTTTATTCTCTTTAACATTTATTAATTGTTAATTAAAGTGTCCGAATTAGGATTTTTAGGATTAATGGATTTTAGGATTTATTTCTTAATTACAATTAACCATTGACCATTAACCATTGACCATTGAATCCTATTCCTTCATCTTCCTTCTTCGTGTTTTAAGCAACGTAAATACAACATCATCTATAATAACCATTCCCAATAATTTATTTTCAATATCAACAACGGGAATTGCTAATAAATTATATTTGGAAATAATCTCAGCTAAGGAATCAAGCTTTTCGTAATCCCGGACTTTAACTATATCACGTCGCATGATGGTTTTAAGCGGTGTCATAGAATCCGCAGTAATCAAATCACGTAATGAAACGGATGCAATCAGCTTTTCATTTTTGTCTAATACATAAAGATAATATATCATGTCGGATTCGGGCTTTTCGCGACGTAATTCGTTAATTGTATCGTCAACCGTCATTTCCTCTTTGAATGAAATGAAATCAGTTGTCATAAGGCTTCCAACCGTATTTTCTGGATATTCCATCAATTCCCGAACTTCTTCCGATGCTTCTTCCTCCATTTCATCTAACAATTCTTCAGCTCTTTCTTCTTCCAAATCATCTAAAATATCTGCAACCTCGTCGGCAGGCATTTTTTCAAGCAGGTCGGCTGCTTTACCTACCGGAAGATGCTCTAACAAATGCACCTGTGCTTCCGTTTCTAATTCTTCCAGAACATCGGCGGCTTTCTCTTCATCAAGCGATGAGAAAAGTGCAAGCTGTGTTTTGCGGTCGAGGTCTTCGATAATATCTGCCAAATCGGATGGATGCAGCATTGAAAGTTTTTCCTGGCTTTTCGAAAGTTGAATGCCTCGTTGCCCAAAATTAATTGTTGAAACATCATCCCAAAGAATCATTTTGCTTGGCATACTCTTTCCAAAGGGCTTAAGCAATTTTTTGATTGGTTTGGCTATTGCCAGACGCCGGAACAATCCTTCGATACCTACATCCACGGCAATAAGGAATGCGCCGGTTGATATTATTGCTAATCTTATATCATTAACCCTTACTAATTTACGCCCGTCCAAATCGACGATTTGTTTATCTAATATATACTTTCCAAGCAGGCAGGTGTTATCTTCGGGAACTGTGATTTCTTCGATATGGTGGCAGATTATTGTGTATTTTGTATTGACTTTGGTAATAGAGATATTCGCGAAGTCAACGATTAAACTTGACCAGCCGAATTTAATTTTTGCTGCAATAACTTTGGGGCGCTCGAACGATAGGTCAACTATGAAATCCTGAAACCTGCCGATACGCTCCCGGTTGCCGGAGAGTACCGGATTACCGATTATACGACTTAAATAAATTGTGGAAATCGAAGCCATTTCGCATCCTCCTTAGTCAATGGTCAATTGTTAATTGTCAATGGTCAATTGTTAATTGCTAATGAAAGTCTTTGAATTAGGACTATTAGGATTAAAGGATTATAGGATTTAATTTTCTTAATTCTCCATTAACCATTAACAATTGACCATTAACCATTGACAGACGTCCATATAATATCCTATTTGTTTTACAAAGTCACAATTTCAACAATTACAAAATTACGAAAATTTGGGTTGAAATCTACTAAGTAGCAACAGAAAAAGTTACATTATTTAAATTAGGATTTGAGAAATCAATAGTTTAATAAAGGAAAATCAAATTTTGAAGAATATTTCCTGCTCTTTGCGCCTTTAAATTCTTTCTTTGCGGCTTTGCGTGAAATAATTTTCTTCTTTTCAAATTCTCATCATACTTTGCGGCTTTGCGTGAAAAATTTATCTACTTACAAGACCATTTTTTCTTTGCGGCTTTGCGTGAAATTCTTTTTTTCGCAAAGCCGCATAGAAATACAAGCCGCTAAGCTATCTTTTCTTTTTAAGTGTAATTAATTTATTAATCAATTATATAATTAACCTATTTCACCGAAATCAACTTACCGGTATGTACTCTTTCCCCTGCCTGCAGCTTATAAAAATAAAATCCCGGCGCTAAACCGGCAGC
This sequence comes from Ignavibacteria bacterium, assembly GCA_016844745.1. Classification (GTDB taxonomy): domain Bacteria; phylum Bacteroidota; class Ignavibacteria; order Kapaibacteriales; family UBA2268; genus JAERMQ01. The sequence continues at coordinate 31,590 of JAERMQ010000066.1, forward strand.
ATCGAATTCGGCAATGTGTTCGCCTGTTTCCTGAACAGAATTGACAATAGCAGCCGCTTCATTGCCCAATGCGTCATAAATAGTGAGCTTTACCAATGCAGATTTTGAAAGAAAATACCTGATATTTGTAGTACCAGAAAAGGGATTGGGATAAACCAATGGTTCTGTATTATCGGGCTTTGGAATGTAATCAACATCGGTCAAATAATCCGATTTCCACACCCAGACGCTGCCGTCGGCGCATCCGGTTGCGAAGTGTATTCCGTCCGGCGAAACAGCAAGGGCTGTGATTGCGGAAGGAAGCTTGGCGTGGTCAACAAATTTTCTCTGCTCCAAATCGAATATATCAATTGTTCTATCCGAATGGTAAGTGAAAATTTGTCTGCCGTTTGGCGAAAATACAATATTCTCGAAATTGATTTTACCTGTAAAAATAGTATCGGTCTTATTTAAATCCTCCATTTTCTTTCTGAGCAGCATTCCATTTGACATACCGATATATATATCTGTACTGGTGGGAATGAAGGCTGATGAAATTGTTTTGGCGTTTGAATCAATATTTCCCTTATAAATTAGCTCGTTGTAATTTTTATAAATATTTAAATAAGAATACCAATTATCATATATTACCAAATATTTACTATTTTTTGAATTTGAAATCATATATTCTTCATGATAATATGGACGGTTAGCAACATAAAAAAGTTTATCAAGCTTTTTATTGTTACCATAATAAATATAAATCAAATTACAAGTAGAAGTACCATTAATTTTAGTATAGTCATCTTCTGAATAATACCTTAATCAGTGAGTAAAAATCAGATGATAGAATTAGCCTGATTTTTATACAAATTTTTTAATTTCAGCGATATGTGCTAATTTTCCTTATT